>NZ_JACSMP010000002.1:0-266468 GCF_018618725.1 Exiguobacterium sp. s80
GACTAAAAGTCACGTTGACGAAGCTTGCGCTTCATTCATTGTTTGTATCCGAAGATACGTTTTTTGCCTCATCGTTCAGTTTTCAAAGTTCGTCCGCGCCTGTTTTGGCGACTCAATTAGAATACCAAGTCTGGAACGATAAGTCAACAACTTTTTAAAAGAAGTTTTTTCGTTCGTTTCAAGCGTGCGTCCTCTTTAGGACATGAAATAATATACCATGCGATTTATTATTGTGCAAGCATTTTTGATAATTAATTTTAATTTCATTAAAAATTGTTTTATAGCTTTTGACTAGACTTTCATTTTTTGTTGGTATAAGTGGCTTTTGCCACGTCTTCCTGTTTTTGAGCCGTACCTTTCGACTTTTAGCATTCACCTTTTTCAGGACACTTGTCACATACGGCTCAAACAGAAAACTAACCTATTCCTAGCAGATCCACCTAAATGCTTCCCTCTTCATAAAAGTTGATCTACAGACTGATTAAACTGCGCGTTTCTTCTATATAGTAAGTTTGCTTTAATCCATCAGCTGCATGATGTTCAACTGCCGGTCTTCCATTAAGTCTTTCACGACTTGCTGGTTCTGCTCATCATAGACGATGACAGGACGATCAAAGATGACATTCTTCCGCACGACAGTTGCAATTTTTCCGTTACTCATCAAAACACGATCTCCGATTCCAATCGGCAATAAGAGTTGTCCGAGTAATGTAACGTACTTCGAATCGTACTGCATCGGCCGCGCTTTTAGGTGAACGTATGCATCGTATGCCGTATAAGCCTCCCGGTATGGACGCCAGCTTGTCATTGCCGCAAAAACATCTGCTACGATGAAAAGACGTGTATGATCCATGATTTTATCACCCGTGGCTTTTAATGGGTAACCGGATCCGTCTAGACGTTCATGGTGTTGGACGATTAAACGTTTGACCGTATCTGAAATGACCGTATCGTTTTGTAAGGCTTGATAAGCCATCGCCGGATGTCGATGGAAAATCTCTTGTTGCATCGCTTCATATCGTTTTGTATGTCGCCACTCCATGATGCGTGCAAGTCCATAGTCTGCAAAGTAAGAGGCTGTCCATAAGTCTTGAATCATCTTTCGTTCTTTTCTGACTGCTTCCGCTAACAACTGAGCGAGTGCCCCTCGATAAATCGCATGGCGAACTGTATATGCTTCCGTTCCCCGTTCAAGGAAAAACGGTAAAATGTCTTCCCGACGAACTGTATCTGGCATCGAGTTTTTAACCCATTTCAAAGCTTCATATGTATTCGGGGTGAAACCTTGTTCCCATGAGGTGAAAACTTGGTTATAGGAACCAACAAGTGGTTCGAATGGATTTTCACTCACTTCTTGAAGACGAACCATCTCTTGTTGACTTTCTTCGACTAGACCTTCTGGTCGTTCCTCAATATCGATTTCCTTAATCAAAAACCGTTTCAGGCGTCTTAGTTCGTCTGTCCCTAGTTTTTTTCCAGCTTCGACAATCGGTATATCGGTATGTAAAAAGACTGACTCCGTTACCCGATCTCCGATGATGAGTCGCTCGCTTGCGATACGCATCTTACCTCGTCCCTTTCTCTCATCAGTTTTATTTGTAGAAAAACAGCAGAGTAGGGACATCTACCGTCCGACTCTGCTGTACCTCTTTATTCCATACTGATGTTATTCTTCTGTTTCTTCGATTACTGTTTCTGCTTCAACAGCCGGAGAAACGTTTTCTTCGTCTACGACAGTCGACAGCTCATCAACGATCGCTTCTTCGTTTTCTTCTTTTTTCAGTTTCGCGACGGTAGCGACACGGTCACCTTCTTCAATCCGGATGACTTTGACGCCTTGTGTGTTCCGTCCGACACGTGAAATGTTTTGTGAATCGGTCCGAATGACGATGCCGCCTTCTGTCATGATCATGATGTCGTCATCGACGTCAACAATCCGTAGGGCAGCGATTTGACCAATCCGGTCGTTCACTTTACTTGCAATCAATCCTTTACCACCACGCGTCTGGCTTCGGAACTCAGTCATTGGTGTCCGCTTCCCGAATCCTTTTTCCGTGATGACGAGGACATCTTGTTCGTCACGCGCAAGCTCCATGCCGATGACGATATCTTCTTCTGCTAGTTTCATCGCTTTGACACCACGCGCACCACGTCCCATTGAACGAACGTTTGTGATCGGGAAACGAATCGCCTTACCACGGTTTGAAACGGTAAAGACTTCATCGTCTGTCGATGCGAGACGGACAGATGTCAATTCGTCGTCTTCGAACAGACGAATCGCAATCAGACCGTTTTTATTAATCCGAGCATAAGCAGAGAGTGGCGAACGTTTAACGCGTCCTTTACGTGTCATGAAGATTAATGATTTTTGCTCATCCTGCATGACTTCTTCTGCATCAAGTACCTCTTCCGCTTCTTCTTCCGGTGTTACGTCGTCATCCGATTCGATTGTCGCTTCGATGATGGATTCTTCGACGACATTTTGCTCTTCCAGGTATCGTTTAAAGTTAACTGGAATCATCGTCTCGACCTTTTCACCCCGTTCAATCTGAATCAGGTTGATGATCGGCACACCTTTTGAAGTCCGGCTCATCTCAGGTACTTCATACCCACGGATGCGGTAGACTTTCCCGCGGTTTGTAAAGAACAGGATCGTATCATGCGTCGAACACGATAAGAGACGTGTTACATAATCCGCATCATTCGTACCGATTCCTTGGACACCACGACCACCACGACGTTGTGCACGATACGAATCCGTCGTGAGACGTTTAATGTATCCACTGCTCGTCAATGTGATGATGATATCTTTTTCAGGAATCAAATCTTCATCTTCGAATTCGATGTGGTCCATCCGAATTTCAGTCCGGCGTCTGTCGTTGAAGCGTTCTTTCACTTCTTCGAGTTCCGTCCGAATCAATTCAAGCAATTCTTCATCGCTTTCGAGAATTTTTTTGAGTTCCGTGATCAGCTGCATGATTTCATCATATTCAGCATCGATTTTCTCACGTTCGAGTCCTGTTAGACGTTGAAGACGCATATCAAGAATCGCTTGCGATTGTTTCTCAGACAAAGCAAACCGATCCATCAACTGTTCGCGTGCCGCATCAGCCGTTCGGTTCGCTCGGATGATTTTGATGACTTCATCCAAGTGATCGAGTGCGATGCGAAGACCCGCAAGAAGATGTTCCCGTGCTTCCGCCTTCTCAAGGTCGAACTGTGTCCGGCGACGGACGATTTCTTTTTGGTGCTCGAGGTAATGATAGAGCATCTCTTTGAGTGTCAGCGTTTTCGGACGACCACCCACGATCGCAAGCATGTTGACACCAAACGTCGTTTGCATCGATGTCTGTTTATATAAGTTATTTAGGATGACACTTGCGTTCGCATCACGACGAATTTCCATGACGATCCGCATACCACGACGATCGGATTCGTCACGTAAGTCCGTAATGCCTTCAATTTTCTTCTCACGGACGAGATCGGCGATTTTTTCTACGAGACGCGCCTTGTTGACTTGATATGGCAGTTCCGTCACGATGATCCGTTCGCGGTCTTTTTTAGCTTGTTCGATTTCTGCTTTCGCACGAACGATGATTGACCCACGTCCCGTTTCATAGGCACGGCGAATCCCGCTCCGACCTAAGATTTCACCGGCTGTCGGGAAATCAGGACCTGGAATGTGTTGCATCAACTCGGAAATCGTAATCTCCGGGTTATGCGTTAGCGCAAGTACGCCATCGATGACTTCACCTAATTGGTGCGGCGGAATGTTTGTTGCCATCCCGACCGCGATCCCGCTTGATCCATTGACGAGCAAGTTCGGAAAACGCGACGGTAAGACTTCTGGTTCGCGCTCTGATCCATCATAGTTATCTTTGAAATCAACGGTATTTTTATTGATATCGCGAACGATTTCCATCGCGATTTTTGACATACGGGCTTCCGTATATCGCATTGCAGCGGCAGAGTCGCCGTCGACAGAACCGAAGTTTCCGTGTCCATCCACGAGCTCATACCGGTAGCTGAAGTCCTGTGCCATCCGAACCATCGTGTCGTAAACAGCAGAATCACCGTGTGGGTGGTACTTACCGATAACTTCACCGACGATACGGGCAGATTTTTTATGTGGCTTATCTGCGCGGATACCGAGATCGTTCATCGCATAAAGAATACGACGATGTCCTGGCTTCAGACCGTCACGTACGTCAGGAAGTGCACGTGCGACGATGACGCTCATCGCGTAATCCATGAAGGATGTACGCATTTCTTGACTAATATTTATATCTTTAATGATTCCTTGTTGATCGGACATTCGTCTGGCCACCCTCTCTATTCAACGTTAAATATCCAAGTTCTTCACGTAATGCGCGTGCGACTGGATAAAGTCACGACGTGGTTCTACCTGATCTCCCATCAAGATATCGAATACTTCATCCGCTTCGATGGCATCTTGAAGTTCAACCCGAAGCATTTGACGACCACTCGGATCCATCGTCGTTTCCCAAAGTTGCTCTGGATCCATCTCACCGAGACCTTTGTAACGCTGAATGTCGTAACGCGCGTTTTCTGGAAGTGCGGCTAAGGCCTCGTTCAGCTCACGTTCGTTATGAACATACGTGATGTTTTTCCCTTGCTTGATTCCGTATAGCGGCGGTTGTGCGATATAGACATAACCATGCTCGACGAGCGGACGCATATACCGGTAGAAGAACGTCAACAGGAGTGTCCGGATGTGGGCACCATCGACGTCGGCATCGGTCATGATGATGACTTTATGATACCGTGCTTTTTCGATGTTGAATTCTGAACCGATACTCGTTCCGAGTGCGGTAATGATCGTCCGGATCTCGTTACTGCCGAGAATTTTATCGAGACGGGCTTTTTCAACGTTCAAAATTTTACCACGGATCGGTAAAATCGCTTGGAAGTGACGGTCACGACCTGATTTCGCAGAACCACCCGCTGAGTCACCCTCAACGATATAAATTTCTGAAATCGTTGCATCCCGCGATGAACAGTCGGCCAATTTACCAGGAAGTGAACTTACTTCAAGGACACCTTTACGACGTGTCAATTCACGCGCGCGTTTCGCTGCCATCCGGGCACGCGAGGCCATCATTCCTTTTTCGACGATTGCACGAGCATTCGTCGGGTTTTCCATCATGAACTGTTCAAAGATGGAAGAGAATAACGTATCGGTCGCTGTTCGAGCATCCGAGTTACCGAGCTTCGTTTTCGTTTGTCCTTCGAATTGGGGGTTCGGGTGTTTGATCGAGACGATTGCCGTCATTCCTTCACGGACGTCTTCTCCGGACAACGTACCGTCTGCTTCTTTCATCAAACCGAACTTCTTCGCATAGTCATTGATGACACGCGTCAACGCCGTCTTAAAGCCCGTTTCATGCGTACCGCCTTCATGCGTCGGAATGTTGTTCGTAAACGAATAAATGTTGGCTGCAAAGCCATCGTTGTATTGAAGCGCAACTTCGACTTCGATGCCATGCTTCGTTCCGTGGACGTAGACCGGTTCCGGGTGAACAACTTCTTTCGAGCGGTTCAAGTGTTCAACGTACGACTTGATCCCACCTTCGTAATGGAAGTGCCGCGTAATCGGTTCTTCTGCACGATCGTCCGTAATGACGATGTTCAGACCTTTATTCAAGAAAGCGAGTTCACGTAAACGTGTCGCAAGTAAATCGTAATCGTATTCGAGTGTTTCCTGGAAGATTTCACTGTCCGGGAAGAAACGAATCATTGTCCCTGTCTCTTCTGAAGTCCCGATGATTTCGAGATCTTGTGTTGGAACACCACGATGATACGATTGATAATAGAGCTTCTCGTTCCGCTTAACGAATACTTCAAGCTTCGTCGACAACGCATTGACGACCGAAGCCCCGACACCGTGAAGACCACCTGATACTTTGTAGCCTCCGCCACCAAACTTACCGCCGGCATGGAGGACCGTTAAAATGACTTCGACTGCAGGACGTCCCATTTTTTCTTGAATATCAATCGGAATCCCCCGACCGTTATCCTCAACTAGAATCGAGTTCCCTGGTTCAATCGTGACTTTAATCGTGTCACAGTATCCAGCCAGTGCTTCATCAATCGAGTTATCGACGATTTCCCAAACTAAATGGTGGAGCCCTTTCGACGCGGTTGATCCAATATACATACCTGGACGTTTTCGAACGGCTTCAAGACCTTCAAGTACCTGAATCTGATCGGCACCGTACCCTTGTTCCAATTCCATATCTTCATGATTACTCATCGGTTTTCTCACCTACTGTTTCTTTATAGGATGTCTCTTCCAAAATAACTGCTCCTTGTTTCACGTGGAACAACTTCGCTTGTCTAATCGTTTCATGTGCGATTCCCTCGACACTCGTCGTCGTCAGGATCGTCTGAACCTTTTGTTGCATCGTATCGAGTAAATGGGTTTGACGATGATCATCGAGTTCCGATAACACATCGTCTAGAAGAAGTAGCGGGTATTCCCCAACCTCCTCATGAATCAACTCAATCTCTGCTAGCTTCAACGAGAGCGCAGCCGTCCGTTGCTGTCCTTGTGAACCGTATGTCTGGACATTTCGTCCATTGACCTCCATTTCGAAGTCATCACGGTGTGGACCAAATAACGTCACGCCTCGTCTAATTTCATTTTCTTTTATTTTACCAAACTTCTGCGTATAAGAAGCAGTCATTCCTTCGACATCCAGCGAATCATCACTAAATGTATCGGATCGATAGCGTAGAACGAGTTCTTCCTGTCCACGACTGATTCCATCATGAATCGGTCGCGCCCACTTTTCGAGCTGGGCAATGAAATGATGACGGCGTTGAACGATTTTAACGGCAAGCGTAATCATCTGTTCCGTCAAAATGTCGAGGAACGTCTCGTCCCCCCCTTTAATTGACAACTGCTTCAACAACGCATTTCGTTGTTTCAACACTTTCAGGTATTGACTTAATTCATGCAGGTAGACCGGACTGACTTGACCAATCTCCATATCTAAAAAGCGACGCCGTACTTGTGGACTGCCTTTGACGATGTGCAAATCCTCTGGTGCGAACAACACGATATTGAGCGCCCCGATATAATCACTGAGGCGCCGCTGTTCGAGATGATTGAGCTTCGCCTTTTTCCCACGACTCGAAATCTGGATTTCCTGCGAATGGGGACCCATCCGCTTCATGACACGTCCTTCGACGCGCGCTGCTTCCGCATCCCACTGGATCAGTTCCTTATCGTGTGTCGTCCGGTGCGATTTCGCGAGCGCCAATACGTGGATCGCTTCGAGCAAGTTCGTCTTGCCTTGAGCATTTTCCCCGATTAAGACGTTCGTCTTTTCAGAAAAGAACAATTCCAGCGACTCATAGTTGCGATAATGACTGAGTCGTACCGAATCTAGTCGCACGTTAGTTCGCCTCGTTCTTGATGACGAATTGACCGTAGTCTTCTACGTCAATAACATCTCCATCCCGCAACTTACGACCACGTCGCTGATCGACCTCACCGTTGACGAGAATAGGTACCTCCGCTAGAAATGGTTTTGCTTGTCCTCCGCTCGAGATAATATCAGACAGCTTCAAGAACTGACCTAATGTGACATATTCCGACGTGATTTTGATTTGATTCATGGATTGACTCCTCCTACCTACATATTATAAATGACATACTCTTTATTGTACTAAAAAACTCATGATTTAGCAAAATGAACGAACATATATACGGATTACAAAAAAAACCCAAGAAACCAAGTCGGTTTCTCGGGGAGGGAATCAAGCCGTACGGACAGGTAAAATCAATTGCAAGACGTTATCTTGGTCGACCGGATGGAGAATGAATGGTCGAATCGATCCCGTGAATTGAATTTCAATATCCGTCGCATCGAGTGCTTTTAAGGCATCCATCATGTATTTCGAGTTGAAAGAAATCTTCAGCTCTTCGCCTTCAAGCGACAAGATGCTCACTTGTTCCGAAACTTTCCCAACTTCTGGTGAGTGCGATGAAATTTCGACAGCTGTCGTACCTTCTGCTGCGAACTTGATGACGTTGTTGCGGTCTTCACGTGCAAGAAGTGATGCCCGGTCGATTGCCTGAAGCAATTCCTTCGCATTCATACGGACAGCAGTCCGGTACTCTTCCGGAATTAAACGCGACGTATCCGGATAGTTCCCGTCGAGTAAGCGAGAGAAGAATAGGACATGTTTCATTTTAAAGAGGATTTGCTGGTTCGTGATCGTGACATCGACATGACCATCACCTAACAGTTTCGATAATTCGTTTAAGCTCTTACCCGGCACGATGACATTTTGGAACGAAATCTCGTTCTCTGTCTCAAACTGTGCCCGACGTAGTGCAAGGCGATGACTATCCGTCGATACGCATGTCAAAATGCCTTTATCTGCTGAGAAGTTAACCCCTGTCAAAACAGGACGTGTTTCTTGGACCGCGACGGCAAAACTCGTCTGACGGATCATTGAACGTAATAAATCTGCGGGTAAACGGAACTGTTGTCCCCCATCGACTTGTGGAAGACGCGGAAACTCGTCTGAATCAAGACCGTTCAGATGAAATTCAGCTGTCCCGGATTGAATCCGTGTCATGAAGTTTGGAGAGACTTCGATGATGACTTCGTCTGTTGGTAACTTTTTAACGATATCACCAAAGAAACGGGCATTGAGGACGACACTACCGGCGCGGTGGACGGTTACATAAGAAGTACCATTCTCTTCCGCATAGATTGTCCGTTCAATTGAAATCTCGGTATCGCTTCCTGTTAACGTCATTCCGTCACCATGCGCTTCAAGTTTGATTCCCGTTAAGATTGGAATCGTCGTTCTTGATGAGACAGCTTTCGCTACGTCCTGGATGGCTTGGATTAAAGTATCGCGTTGAATTGTAATATGCATATTGTCGTTAAGCTCCTCTCAAAATGGGCGTTACATCATCATAACATAATAATATATTTTTTTAATAATAGTATTAGGGGCTGTGGATAGTGTGGATAAGTCGGTGGATAACTTGGTATAGAGCCAAAGTGCGTGTGGATAACTTGTGGATAACTAGCCTCTTTTATCCACAGCTTATCCACAGGTTCAGGAATGTTTCAATTCATGCTTAATTTGTTCGATGACTTTTCCTGTTTCTCCATCCGATTTAACGAGCATACTGATTTTCTCATGTGCATGGATGACTGTCGTGTGATCCCGTCCACCAAATTCCTCACCAATCTTCGGTAAAGAGCTTTCCGTCATCTCTCGCGAGAGGTACATCGCGATCTGGCGGGGAAAGGCAATCGATTTTGTTCGTTTTTTAGCCTTTAAGTCGTCAAACGGTAAGTTGAAGTGTTTACTGACGGACTCCTGGATATCGCGGATTGTGACTTTTCGCGGCTCCGTGACCGGCATGATGTTATGCAGCGCTTCTGCCGCAACATTCGGGTCAATCGTCCGTCCGACCAGGTTCGCATAAGCGATGACACGCGTCAGCGCCCCTTCGAGCTCGCGGATGTTCGTGTCGATTTGACTCGCGATATAGAGCATGACTTCATTAGAAACATCAAGTTGCTCGGCATTGGCTTTTTTCCGCAAAATCGCAATCCGTGTCTCAAGGTCAGGAGGTGTGATGTCTGTTATCAATCCCCACTCGAACCTAGAGCGAAGCCGATCTTCAAGTGTCGGAATTTCTTTTGGTGGTCGATCACTCGAGATGATGATTTGTTTTTGATCATTGTGCAGGGCATTGAATGTGTGGAAAAACTCCTCTTGCGTCTGTTCTTTTCCTGCGAGAAATTGAATGTCATCTATTAATAGAACATCGATATTCCGGTATTTGTTCCGAAACTCAACGGTTTTATTGTCCCGAATCGAGTTAATGAAGTCATTTGTAAAACGTTCCGAGGAGACATAGGCAATCCGCGTCCCAAGGTTTTGATCTTGGACGTACTGGCCAATCGCGTGCATCAAATGGGTTTTACCAAGTCCGACTCCTCCATAGATGAATAAAGGATTATAGGCTTTTGCAGGTGCTTCTGCTACAGCCAAGGAAGCGGCATGGGCAAAACGGTTACCTGATCCAATGACAAACGTATCGAACGTGTATTTTGTATTCAATTGACCGAGTTCACTCATGACCAGCTCATCGGTCGGTTTTCGTGACGATTGTGCACGATTTGATGTTTTAGACGGTGGTACCGTCTCAGACGCTTCCTCATTTTGACGATCGAGCATCTTCTTTGCTTGGCCTTCCTCGATAAATTGAATATCAAGTCGACTCCCTGTCACTTCTTCAACCGTATCTTCGAGTAACGATAAGTATTGACGTTCCAGCCAAGTAACGGTAAATGCAGCTGGTGCTGAGATGATCAATGTCGTTCCATTCAGCGTGACGCCTTCAGTGGATTTTAACCACATGTCATAACTTGCCTTAGGTGTCCGTTCTTCTTCCTCGATCACAGACAATACATTATGCCAAAGTTCGGCAGCGTTTTTCATAAATACCCCCCTTTTTCTATCATGATATAAAAAACTATACACAGGTTTATGCACAGGACAAAGTTAATGAAGAAACTCGACTTATCCCCACAACATAAAAACTGTGGATAACGTTATCCACAGGCAAGTAAAACTGTGTATAAAGTTATCCACAGGGTGTGTATAACTTGAAAATTCAATTTGGTTAGTGTCGTTGTTATGCACAATTAGTGTATCAAATGAAATGAGCCCTGGCAATGCCTAGAGTGATTTATCCACAAGTAAATAAAGATATACACAGGTAGTTACCCACAGGCTGTGGATAGTGTGGATAAGGTGTGGATAACGTGTGCATAACTTTTTGAAAGAGGAAGCGTAAAAAAATAGTTATACACAAAATCAAAAATAGTTGGAGAATCGAGTCGAAAATCAAACCTTGACGTTGATTTTAAAAAATACTATTGTAGACAAAGTGAAGAGTTATCCACGGAAAGTGTGGATAGTGTGGATAAGTCTGTGGATAGTTTTAATTTGGGGAATTTCCTAGTGTTCATGCAGATCGGATTCCTATCTTGTAATACGAACCCTCATCCAGATTTCTATCGTAACGAATCGTATAGAATCGAACGAGATAATTCTTACGAACTTTCATTGACAAGGTCCCTTTTGATTTATATAATGTACAAGACTGCCTTAAAGTAGAAAACGATGTTTTTTAATAGAGTAATTTTTAAAGGAGGTGCAGACTAAAATGAAACCAACTTTCAACCCAAACAACCGTAAGCGCAAAAAAGTTCACGGATTCCGTGCTCGCATGGCAACGAAGAGTGGCCGCCGGATCTTGGCTGCTCGCCGTCTTAAAGGCCGCAAAGCCTTGACTGTATAATCGAGCGATGATGAGATCACTTCTGGCGATGCCTGAGGTGATCTTTTTTTTGCTTTTTTTTAAGGGTGTTCGTGCTTTTGTCACAACCCCCTCTCGCGAAGCAGGATTATTCTATGATATGATGAAAGACGACGAATTTTCGTGATGTCAGGATGGAGTGTGATCAAGGTGAAGAAGGAATACCGCGTCAAGAAAGACAAGGAGTTCCAAGCGGTGTTTACTCGAGGAGCCTCTGTCGCCAATCGGCAATTTGTCGTATACGCACTAAAAAAAGACCAGCAAGCTCATTTTCGGATTGGTTTATCAGTGAGTAAGAAAATCGGAAATGCTGTCGTACGTAATCAGGTAAAACGGTACCTTCGTGAAGCATTTTTGTTACATGAAGCTTCGATTGCACCAGATTATGATCTTGTAATCATCGCCCGCAATCCAGCTGCGAAGATGACTGCGCAAGAAGTCGCAGATAGTTTGCGGCATGTATTAAAGCGTTCCGGCGTCTGGAAGCGGCAAGTTAAATAAATACGTAATATATTCTGTTTGATTTGTAACGGTCTTTCCTGATTCTATCTATAGAAGGAGTCTGACCGACAAAGGGTAAACATCATTAGGAGGAATTATGAACAAGAGAACTAAGATTTGGTTGACACTTGGACTGATGTCAGTACTCGCGGTTGTTCTATCGGGTTGTACACCTGGAACATACGGAACAGGTGAACCGATTACTGCTGACACAGAAGGTTTCTGGAAACATTATTTTGTTTGGCCGATGGCTTGGTTGATTGGAAAAATTGCAGAATACTTTAACGGGGATTACGGGATTGCAATCGTGATTACGACATTGATTGTTCGTCTCGTCATTTTACCGTTGATGATTAAACAGACGAAGAGTATGGGTGGTATGCAAGTCATCCAGCCAGAAATGATGAAACTGCGTGAGAAATACAGTTCAAAAGATCAGGAAACACAACAGAAATTGCAACAGGAAATGATGAAGCTTTATCAGGAGCATAACGTCAATCCACTTGCAGGTTGTTTACCGATCTTAATTCAAATGCCAATCCTGATTGCCTTCTATAACGCAATCATTTACACGCCGGATATTTTCAAGCATACGTTCCTTTGGTTCGATCTTGGAAAGCCAGATCCATATTTTATCTTACCGATTCTTTCAGCGGTCTTTACGTACCTGCAACAGAAACTCTCGATGGCAGGGCAAGAAGATAATCCGCAGATGAAAATCATGTTGTACATCTTCCCGGTCATGATCTTCGTCATGGGTGTGACGTTACCCTCTGCCTTGTCACTTTACTGGGTCGTTGGTTATATCTTCTCGATCATCGTGACGATCGTGATCATGAAGCCGATGCGTGAGAAGATCAAATTACAGACTGAAGCAACGATTGCTTCAAAACGTGAAAAAGAAGCGGCCGAAGCAGCTCCTGCTCCGAAAAAGCCGAAAAAGAAACGTTAATCACAAATGAGGGCGATACTCCGTTTTTACAGAGTGTCGCTCTTTTTCTTTGAGTCATTTTCGTGTATAGTTGTCACGTTATACCCATTTATAACTAACTCATCAATTAATCATAGAAACGATAGAAGAAAACGAGGTGTGAATGACGAATGATGGAATTTGATACGATAGCCGCGATTTCGACACCGATGGGCGAAGGGGCGATTGCAATCGTCCGCTTATCAGGTCCGCAAGCAGTAGCAACGGCAAACCGAGTGTACCGAGGTGCGAGTCAGTTAACGGAAGTACCAACCCACACGATTCATTACGGGAAATTAGTCGACCACGAGACGGAGCAGGTCGTCGATGAAGTAATGGTCAGTGTCATGCGGGCGCCGAAGACGTTTACGCGCGAAGATGTCGTCGAATTGAATTGCCATGGTGGAGTCGTCGCGGTCAATCGTGTACTCGAACTCATTCTGGCACAACCTGATGTTCGTCTAGCAGAACCAGGTGAATTCACGAAACGCGCCTTTTTGAACGGGCGCATCGACTTATCACAAGCTGAAGCCGTGATGGACTTAATCCGTGCGAAAACGGACCGGGCGATGACGGTTGCAATCGGTCAAATCGAAGGGCGGCTCTCGAAGCTTGTCCAAGAATTGCGCGAACAGCTGTTACAGACGATCGCTTCGATTGAAGTCAACATCGACTACCCGGAATACGATGCGGAAGAAATGACGCAACAAATCGTCCAAAAAGATGCTGGGGAAGTCCGCCGCATCCTGACGGAACTGCTCCGGACGGCGCGCCAAGGAAAAATTCTACGTGAAGGCCTGTCGACAGCAATCATCGGGCGACCGAACGTCGGGAAATCATCTTTGCTCAACACATTGGTGCAAGAAGCAAAAGCAATCGTCACGGATATCGCAGGGACGACCCGTGATACGATTGAGGAATATGTGAATGTCCGCGGTGTACCGCTCAAGTTGATCGATACGGCAGGGATTCGGGAAACGGAAGATATCGTCGAACGAATGGGTGTCGAAAAATCACGCCAGGCACTCAATTCGGCGGATTTGATTTTACTCGTCTTAAACGGGAATGACGAATTGACGCAAGAAGATATTTTGTTGTTTGAAGCGATTCGCGATATGAACGCGATCATCATCGTCAACAAGAGTGACCTTGCGCAACAAATCGACTTAACACGTGTTGAAGAACTGGCTGCAGGACGCCCGGTCGTCACGACATCCTTGCTTGAAGAAGCAGGCGTCAACGACCTCGAAGCAGCAATCGCAGCCCTCTTCTTCGAACAAGGTGTTGAAAGCCAAGACATGACGTACGTCTCGAATGCACGTCATATTCAATTGATTAAACAAGCGAGTCAGATGATTGAAGATGCGCTCGGGGCGGCAGAAGCAGCGATGCCGATCGACATGGTCCAAATCGATTTACGCCGGGCATGGGATACGCTTGGCGAAATCAATGGGGATACGGCGCAAGATAGTCTACTCGATAAACTTTTCTCCCAGTTTTGTTTAGGGAAATAATTGCACTGTCAGGTTGTTGATTCATAAAAGGAGGAACCGAAATTATGGCTTATCAAGCAGGTGAATTCGACGTCATCGTCGTCGGAGCCGGACATGCTGGAATCGAAGCGTCACTCGCATCAGCGCGAATGGGTTCGAAAACGGTGATGTTAACGATGAATCCCGACATGGTCGGATTCATGTACTGTAACCCGTCGATTGGTGGTCCCGCAAAAGGGATTGTCGTCCGGGAAATTGATGCATTAGGTGGCGAGATGGCACGGGCGATCGACGCGACTTATATCCAAATGAAAATGCTCAATACATCAAAAGGTCCGGCCGTCCGTGCACTCCGGGCGCAGGCAGATAAATTTGAGTATCAAAATCGAATGAAAAAAGCCCTTGAGGATGAACCGAACCTCTTGTTACGTCAAGCACTCGTCGAACGTCTATTGATTGAAGATGGACGCTGTGTCGGTGTCGTGACGAATACGGGAGCAGAGTACCGGGCGAATGCTGTCGTCATTACGACAGGAACGTTCATGCGTGGGAAAATCATCATCGGCGAACTCTCATACGAGAGTGGTCCGAACAATCAGATGCCGTCCGTCAACCTATCGAAGCATCTCGAGGAACTCGGGTTCGAGCTCGCGCGCTTCAAAACAGGGACACCACCCCGAATCGATGGAAAAACAATTGATTATTCAAAAACCGAAATCCAACCAGGGGATGCGGTTGCTTTACCGTTCAGCCATGAAACGACTCAGATGATCACGGAGCAGATTCCATGTTGGTTAACGTATACGACAGAGTACACACACCAATTGATTGACGCGAACTTACACCGTTCACCGATGTTCTCAGGCATGATTAAAGGAACAGGCCCACGCTACTGTCCTTCAATCGAGGACAAAGTCGTCCGGTTCAATGATAAACCGCGTCACCAAATCTTCCTCGAGCCGGAAGGTCGCGATACGGAAGAAGTCTATGTCCAAGGGTTATCAACAAGCTTACCGGAAGATGTCCAACATGATATCTTACGTTCGATTCCCGGTCTTGAAAAATCAGAAATGATGCGTCCCGGTTATGCAATCGAATACGATGCGGTCATTCCGACACAACTGTGGCCGACACTTGAAACGAAACGGGTCGAAGGGTTATTCACAGCAGGACAAATTAACGGTACGAGCGGCTACGAAGAAGCTGCCGGACAAGGCATCATGGCTGGAATCAATGCGTCGCTTAAAGTTCAAGGCAAAGAGCCATTGATTTTGTCGCGTTCGCAAGGGTATATCGGTGTCATGATTGATGATCTCGTCACAAAAGGGACGAACGAACCGTATCGCCTCTTGACGTCACGTGCTGAATACCGTCTCTTACTCCGTCATGACAATGCCGATCTTCGCTTATCTGAAATCGGGCATGAACTCGGTCTGATCAATGACACGCGTCATGCGAAACTCGAACTGAAAAAAGACGAAATCAGTCGCGAAATGAAACGTCTTGAAAAAGTCGTCATCAAAGCGACACCAGACGTCAACGAAAAACTGACAGCAATCGGTGTCTCACCGTTGAAAGAAGCGTTGCACGCAATTACGTTATTGAAACGTCCGGAAATCACGTACGCAATGATTGCAGACATGACAGAGCCACCTGTCGCATTGTCAGCGGAAGCGGCCGAGCAAGTCGAAATCCAAGTCAAGTACGCAGGTTATATCGACAAACAACTCGACCAAGTCGAACGTATGATGCGGATGGAACAAAAACGAATTCCGGATCGACTCGATTACGATGTCATCAATGGTCTCGCGATTGAAGCAAAACAGAAACTAAACCAAGTGCGTCCGCTCTCGATTGGACAAGCATCACGGATTTCTGGGGTTAACCCGTCAGATATCTCGATTTTGCTAATTTATATCGAGCAAGGCCAATACGCATTGACTGCGGAGTGATAACATGAACGAACAGCAATTCGTAACGGCTTTAGCCGAGCAAGGTCTCGACGTCTCAGAACAACAATTACACCAGTTCAAACGCTACTATGAACTGCTCGTCGAATGGAATGAAAAAATGAACCTGACGGCGATCACGGATAAAGAAGATGTTTACTTGAAACACTTTTATGATTCGATCACAGCGGCTTTCTACTTTGATTTCACAGAAGTCGAAACCGTTTGTGATGTCGGAGCCGGTGCCGGTTTCCCGAGCCTCCCGATTAAAATCATGTTCCCGCACTTAAAAGTCACGATCATCGATTCACTGAATAAACGAATCGGCTTCTTGAACATGCTCGCGACAGAACTTGAACTTGAAGGTGTCGCGTTCCATCATGGTCGGGCCGAAGAGTTCGGTAAAAACAAACAGTTCCGGGAACACTTTGATGTCGTGACGGCACGCGCCGTCGCCCGCATGTCAGTCCTTGCAGAATACTGTTTGCCACTCGCGAAAGTCGGCGGACAATTTGTTGCCTTGAAGGCAGCGAAGTTAGGGCAAGAGTTAGAAGAAGGCGCAACGGCACTCAAAGTACTTGGTGGTAATTTACGGGAAAGTTTCCAGTTCCAATTGCCAGGTGAGGAAAGTGAGCGTAATATCGTTATTGTAGATAAAAAACGATTAACACCCGGGAAATATCCGCGTAAGGCGGGAACACCGGCTAAAGATCCACTGAGTTAAACACCGTTTCACGTGAAACGATGACTGATAAAGGTGAGGTGCGCGAACGTGAAAAATGCAATTGCTAAACTGCTTGGTAAAGGGGGACAGCCTGTCCCGCTTGAGCTTGATCCCCGAGACACGCTTCAGGAGCTAAAGCTGACAGAGCTTGTTGCCAATCAATTCCAACCCCGAACGATTTTTGATGGGGAGCGGATTGAAGAATTGGCGATGACGATTGAAGAACATGGGTTACTACAGCCAATCGTAGTACGAAAACAGGGGCTAGGTTATGAAATCATCGCAGGTGAGCGTCGTTTTCGAGCGGTTCAATCACTTGGGTGGGAAACGATTCCCGCAATTATCAAGGAAATGACCGATGAAACGACAGCTGCACTCGCATTGATTGAGAATCTACAACGGGAAGAACTGACTCCAATCGAAGAAGCAGAAGCATATGAACGATTGCTTGCGATGCAACACATTACGCAAGAAGTCTTAGCACGTAAACTAGGACGCAGTCAGTCGACGATTGCGAACAAGTTACGTCTGTTGCGTTTGCCAGCTGAAATTCGCGAGGCATTGAAGCAACGGACAATCACGGAACGTCACGCGCGCGCCTTGTTGCCTTTAAAGGATGCAGATCTTCAAATCTCAGTCTTAGCGGAAATCATGGAACGCGAATGGAATGTCAAAGAAACGGAACAGCGTGTCGAGCGTCTACTGACACCGAAAAAGCCGAAGAAGCGACATAAAAGTTTTGCACGGGATACACGGATTGCGTTGAATACACTACGTGATTCAGTCGACATGATTGAGCGGACAGGATTGACCGTCGAAAAAGAAGAAGTAGATTGTGAAGAATATGTCGAGGTGCGAATTCGCATCGTGAAGGCACGTCCGTAAACTGCGGTCGTGCCTTCCGCTACGTTTAGGAGAGATTTATGTGAATGAGATACCCCTGCGGGCGATTCGACCGAATCCAGGTCAGCCGCGCAAACAGTTTAATGAAAAAGCATTACAAGAATTAGCACATTCTTTACGGCAGCACGGGATGATTCAACCGATCGTCGTTCGACCACGTGATGGATTTTACGAAATCGTCGCCGGGGAACGCCGGTATCAGGCAGCAAAACAAGTCGGATTCGTTCATGTACCCGTCTTAATCATCGAGGCCAATGATACGCGGATGATGGAGCTTGCCTTGATTGAAAACATTCAGCGCGCTGATTTAAGTGCGATTGAAGAAGCGATGGCGTATGCCGAAATGTTGGAAGAGTTTGAGGTGACGCAAGCAGAACTTGCGAGCCGTGTCGGAAAAAGCCGTTCGCACATCACGAACAGTCTACGCTTGTTGCAGTTACCGCCACTCGTCCAACAAGCAGTCATGGAAGAACGTTTATCGATGGGGCATGCACGTGCCTTGCTCGCTTTAAAAAACCCGCAAAAAATCGAGCGGATGGCGGAACGCGTCATCACGGAGAATTGGAATGTCCGTCGTCTTGAGCAAGAGCTCCGCGAACGTAAGCAAAAGCGGCATGTTTCTGAACAGACGACTGAACTTCATTTTATTGAAGACGCGTTACGGGAGCGGATCGGGGCCAGTGTTCGAATCAAGACGACGAAGCAGGCAGGGAAACTAGAAATCGATTTTATGGACGAAGAGGATTTAACTCGGATACTTGAGATTTTGTTGCCGGAAGAAGAATGACAAAAAATAAGGACAAGCGAGTCGTAAGGATTCGCTTGTCCTTATTTTAATTGTAGTGTGTGCTGTTTAGATTGAACGGGGCGTAAAGGAAATCGTCGTTCGTTTTGTTTCCGCTGCCAGTTTCGCATCGAGTAAGGCGAAGCTGTCGGCAACAAGTTCAGCTAATTCATAGACGAGATGGAGTCGGGTATTTTGCAAAATCATCATTTCCATGAATCCACTGACGTTGACGACGGCTTTGATGTTGAAGTCACCAACAGCAGGCAATTCTTTTTGGACACCGGCTCCGGGTGCGAGAGGACCTTCCGAGAAAAAGACATGACCGACGCTCGATAAGCGTCCGAGACAAGCATCGATGGCGATGACGAGTGGTTTGTAATGGGTCGTTTGAATCGAGTGAAGTGTTTCAGCTAAATTTAAGGCATGAACCGGTTTGGCTAATGTGCCATACACATGCATATGAGCGGGACGGGATTTTTCGAGAAATGTACCGACGAGTGGACCGAGGGAATCCCCCGTCGAACGATCGGAACCGATACAAACGAGAACGACAGGACGTGTTTCTTTCGTCGCAGCGACTTGCTCGTGTAATTGTTCAGCTAATCGTTCTTTCGCAAACGGCTCTGTATGCTCTAAAAAGAAAGAATAGGGCTTTGGCTCATGTGAATGAAAGCGGAAGTTCATCTCTAGATCATCCTTTCTTCTCTAGGTGTCTACGTCATGGTGTATTGGCGAGAGTGAAGGTGTTCTGTAATGATTTTCCTTTCCCGGTTTTTCAAGAAAACTAACGTCGAAATCGGTTCTTTAAGTTGAAACTGATTTAAAATCACGTATACTGTCGTAATAGAGAGAAATGAAAGGATGAAGAGAATGGCTACCAATCAAGATGTGAAAGAATCAGTCGCCCAGGTCGATAAGTTAATTGCGCAAGTGACGGACACAGAAATGTGGATTCGGTTTGGACTCAAGGTGACAATTGCGTTAATCATCATTGCCGGATTTTATATCCTGACACGGATCATGACGGGAGCAGTCGCCCGTTTGTTTACGATTCGAAAAATCAACGAGCATGATTATTTAGCGCAACGACAAAACGAGACGTTACTCAAATTGTTACAAAATGCGATTCGCTACGTCCTCGGAATTGTCATGTTACTGACCGTGCTCAGTCAATTCGGAATCAACATCACAGGGCTCGTCGCCAGTGCAGGGATTGCCGGTCTCGCCATTTCGTTTGGTGCGAAAAACCTGGTTCAAGATATCATCACAGGTGCCTTCATCATCTTCGAACGGCAGTTCAAAGTCGGTGATTATGTCCGCGTCGGCGTGATTGAAGGGATTGTCATCGAGCTTGGTATTCGGACGACGAAGCTGAAAGGTCTGACGGGCGAGATTCATATCGTTCCGAACGGGCAAATCCTGCAAGTGACGAACTTCTCGGTCGATAACAGTTTTGCCTTAGTCGATGTCCAAGTTCCGTATGAAGAGGATCTCGATCGGGTCGAGACGATCCTGAACGACATCTCGGAAGCGACGACGAAGAAATATGCCGATATGTTCGTTGAACCGATTCAAATACTCGGTGTCCAAATGCTTGATTCTTCTGGCGTTGCGTACCGCATGATGGCAGAAGTACCACCGATGCAACATTTTCAAGCGGGCCGTTTGATGCGTAAAGAATTCAAACAAGGTCTCGAAGCGGAAGGAATCCAGATTCCGTACCCGCATATGGTCATGATGAACACTACAGATCAAGGGAATGGTGAACAAATCAATGATGCCAAAAACGTACAATCTCCATGATTATGTCGAAATGAAGAAACAACATCCATGCGGAACGAACCGGTGGCAAATCATTCGTGTCGGCATGGACATCCGCATCAAATGTCAAGGTTGCGGGGCAAGCATCTTAATGCCACGGCGCGATTTTGATAAGCGGTTAAAAAAAGTCTTACCAGAATGAGTTTTATCAAATACGACCGAAGCGCTTAATAGGTGCTTCGGTCTTTTTTAATTACAAAGCAGAACGCTAATGGTGGAAAAAAGGTTAAGGAGAAGTCTAAGTTTTGATTAAGCGGCTAGGTGAATTAGCAAACTCTTTAAAAAAGAATTCCCATCTCCTTGCTTAAAAAAATTGAACTATCTATAATTGTGAAAGATGTGCTGACGTGGTGTAATCAATCTACCCACTGCGGCCGCTAGCACGGATTTCCTAGGAAATACCGAAAAGGAGGAATTCCAAGTGGGATTAACAGCAGGAATCGTTGGCTTACCAAACGTAGGAAAATCAACACTTTTTAACGCAATTACTCAAGCAGGTGTCGAGGCGGCGAACTATCCGTTCGCAACAATCGATCCGAACGTAGGTGTCGTCGAAGTACCCGATGCACGTCTTCGTAAATTGACAGAACTCGTCAACCCGAAGAAGACCATCCCGACAGCATTCGAATTCACGGATATCGCCGGAATCGTTAAAGGCGCGTCAAAGGGTGAAGGATTAGGAAATAAATTCTTAGCAAACATTCGTGAAGTCGATGCGATTTGTCAGGTCGTCCGTTGCTTCGTCGACGAAAACATCACACACGTCTCAGGTAAAGTATCACCGATCGATGATATCGAAACAATCAACCTCGAGTTGATTTTGGCCGATCTCGAATTGGTTGAAAAACGGATCCAACGTGTCCAAAAACAAGTTAAGTCACGTGATAAAAACGCAGCAGGCGAACTCGAAGCACTTGAAATCGTCCTCGCATTGCTCGAAGACGAAAAACCAGCACGTCTTGCAGAATTAAACGAAGATCAAGCGGCAATCGTGAAACACTTCCAATTGTTGACAATGAAACCGATGCTTTATGTCGCAAACGTCGGTGAAGATGAAGTCGCGGATGCAGACAGTAACGAAAACGTTCGTCTCGTGCGTGAGTTCGCAGCAAAAGAAGGGGCGGAAGTCATCATCATCTGTGCCCGGATCGAAGAAGAAATCGCTGAACTCGAACCGGAAGAACGTCAAGAGTTCCTCGTTGACCTCGGAATCGAAGAGTCAGGTCTCGATCAATTGATCCATGCAGCTTATAACACGCTCGGTCTCGCGACATACTTCACAGCGGGCGAAAAAGAAGTTCGTGCCTGGACGTTCAAAAAAGGGATGAAAGCACCACAATGTGCCGGTGTCATCCACTCTGACTTCGAACGTGGATTCATCCGTGCTGAAGTTGTCGCATACGATGACTTAGCAGCAGCTGGAAACATGGCGACAGTCAAAGAACAAGGACGTTACCGTTCTGAAGGTAAAGAATATGTCTTCCAAGATGGCGATGTTGTCACATTCCGCTTCAACGTTTAAGCAGAGCGAACGAATCGTTATTGCATAAACCAAAATACTTTGATAGTATTAACAAATGTGAGTAATGAATTATTGCTCCTTGCTCGATGAATCGAGCCGCCAGTCCAAGAGGAGGTGACAGATATGCGTAAATACGAAGTACTTTACATCATCCGTCCGGAAGTTGATGAGGAAGCACGAAAAGCTCTAGTTGAGCGTTTCAACAAAGTCCTCACTGACAACGGTGGTACAGTTGAAAAAACAACTGAAATGGGTAAACGTCGTTTCGCTTACGAAATCAATGATATGCGTGAAGGATTCTATGTTCTTCTTAACGTGACTGCTGAACCAGCAGCTACTAAAGAACTTGACCGTCTCATGAAGATCAGTGACGATATCGTTCGCTTAATGATCACAAAAGACGAGAAATAAGCTGAAACAGGAGAGTGATTCTGATGATTAACCGCGTCGTTTTAGTCGGTCGGTTAACTCGTGACCCTGAAATGCGTTATACGCAGAGCGGGATTGCGGTAACGCGATTCACACTCGCATGTGACCGTCCATTTACGGGACAAGATGGGAAGCGAGAAGCTGATTTCATCGATTGCGTCGTATGGCGCAAGCAAGCAGAGAACGTTGCTCAGTATTTGAAAAAAGGTAGTCTCGCAGGTGTCGAGGGTCGCCTACAGATTAGCAGTTATGACGATAAAGAGGGTCAACGTCGATATCGTGCTGAAGTCGTCGCGGATAGTGTTCGATTCCTAGAATCACGCAATGCAAGCCGTTCTTCAGATAGTGACAGCTATTCTTCGAATTCAAATACAGGTGGAAACGGGAATGCTGCAGGATGGGGTTCACAGCAACAGCAGAACAACTCTTCCTCGCCAGCACCCGCTTCATCTTCATCGAACTCGGGCTTCGGCGCTGATCCGTTCAGCGGTGGAAGTTCGATCGATCTTTCAGACGACGATCTCCCATTCTAATGGGAACGTTGGACTGAAAAATTTACTCTAAAAAGGAGGTTAATCACATGGCACGTCGTCCAGGTGGAAAACGTCGTCGTAAAGTATGTTACTTCACGTCGAACCACATCACTCATATCGATTATAAAGACGTAGAACTTCTCAAACGTTTCATTTCGGAACGCGGTAAGATTCTTCCACGTCGTGTGACTGGTACTTCAGCGAAATACCAACGTCCACTTACAATCGCAATCAAACGTTCACGTCAAATGGCTTTAATCCCATACGTAGCTGACTGATTACGGTGAAGCGCTTTTCCTTTTCGAAGGAAGGGCGCTTTTTTTCGCTTCGCTTTCAACCGGTCCTATTTTTCGGTTATAATAAACAAGTTAACGAATTTTTAATTAGAAGTATTTAAGGAGGACGCGATGGAGTCAGGTCAACAAGTATCATCAGAACGGGAACGGCGGGTTGTTCGCTTCGTTCCGTATCTATTAATCGTCGGTCTACTTCTCGTCGTCGCAATTAGTAATCCAATCATCGCAGCAATTGGTGCGTTCGTGACGACTGTTCTTTTTGTCCTTCATCTATTAGAAGAGCAGCGGGCACGAAAGTCCTGGGAAGCATATGTCGAAAGAATATCGATTCAAGTCGAGGATACAGGGCAAGATGCTTTGACGAATATGCCGATTGGAATCTTACTATATGATGAGGAAACGCACGTCACATGGTTCAATGATCCGATGCGTGAAATCTTTGACGACTTGGCAATGGGGCATCTGTTACTCGATCTCGATCCCTTGTTCGTTGAAATGATGGCGACGGATGAAGATCAAGCGACACTTGAGATTGGTGAGTCCGTCTATCGTGTCTTCTCGAATCGTGAAAATCGGACGTTCTATCTATTTGATATGACAGAAGAGGCGCAAGTTGAACAACAACTCGTCGACAATCAAACCGTCATCGGCGTCATTTATCTCGATAACTATGATGAGATGACGCAAGGGATTGAAGATCAATTAAGAAGTGAATTAAATAGTCGGGTCACCCAGTTATTGAATCATTGGGCGGCGGATCACGGCACCTATATAAAACGTACCGCCTCAGACCGATACTTTGTCGTGACGACAGAAGAGAATCTACGGATTCTTGAGCGGACGAAGTTTTCCATCTTAGACATTGTCCGAGACGAGACGAGTCAACGTGGGGTGCAATTAACGCTGTCAATCGGAATTGGCTGTGGCAGTGACGCGATACCTGTTCTCGGTCAGATGGCGCAGTCGAGTCTTGACTTAGCACTCGGACGCGGGGGTGACCAGGTCGTCATCAAACGTGACGGGAAAGTCCGCTTTTATGGTGGGAAAACGAATCCGACAGAAAAACGGACGCGTGTCCGGGCACGGGTCATCGCCAATTCGTTGCGTGACTTGATGCAGGAATCGAGTCGAATCCTCGTCATGGGTCATCGAAACCCTGACATGGATTCACTTGGAGCATCGATTGGTATTCTCAAGCTTGCCGAGATGAACGATAAGGAAGCGCATATCGTATTACCGGATGCAGAAATCGGTCAAGGGATTCGACGGATGATGTCGGAAATCAGTGAAGACGAGAAACTGGAGTCGCGTTTCATCAATTCGTTCCAAGCTGAGCAACTCGTCGACGATCAAGCGTTATTGATTATCGTCGACACGCATAAACCGTCGCTTGTCGTCGTTCCGGCATTACTGGATCAGTTCGAACGAATGGTCGTCATCGATCATCATCGTCGCGGAGAAGATTTCATCGAGGAGCCAGTGCTCGTCTATCTTGAACCATATGCATCTTCGACGTCAGAACTCGTCACAGAGTTGATTGAATACCAACCGACGAACGAAAAGCTGTCAATGCTTGAAGCGACGGCGTTACTTGCAGGAATCATCGTCGACACGAAAGGCTTTACGATCCGGACAGGCTCGCGGACGTTTGATGCGGCCTCCTACTTGCGTTCGCAAGGCGCAGACACGGTCCTCGTCCAAGAGTTCCTTAGTCAAAACCTCGAGACGTATGTCGAACAGTCGCATATTCTCGAGCGGACGGAAATCTATAAAGCAGGTATGGCGATCGCGACAGCGGAGCCGGGGGTCATCCATGATCAAGTCTTGATCGCCCAAACGGCGGATCAACTGTTATCCTTACAAGGAATCCGTGCCGCCTTCGTCATCGCTGAGCTCCAAGATGGCCGGACGGCAATCAGTGCCCGGTCGCTCGGTGAGGTCAATGTCCAGTTAATCATGGAGACGTTAGGTGGCGGTGGTCACTTAACGAATGCGGCGACGCAGATGGCGGAATCGATCATCACGGTCGCGGATGAATTAAGACAAGCAATCGATCGTTATCTAGAAGATGAAACAAAAGGAGAGGAAATCGAATGAAAGTTATTTTATTGCAAGACGTTAAAGGACAAGGTAAAGCAGGAGACGTGAAAGAAGTCGCAGATGCATATGCAAATAACGTGTTATTCAAAAAGAAATTAGCGCGTCCCGCGACAACAGGGAACTTAAAACAACATGAAGCACATGAACGTAAAGCAGCAGAGCAAGCGAAACAAGCATTGCTTGATGCAGAAGCTTTAAAAGAGAAGATTGAAAAAGAAACGATTGTCGTTTCGACGAAAGCGGGCGAAGGCGGTCGTGTCTTCGGTTCAGTCACGAGTAAACAAATTGCAGAAGCATTGAAGAGCATGGGTTACAAAATCGACAAACGTAAAATCGAGCTTGAACACCCGATCAAAGCCCTCGGATTCACGAAAGTGCCGTTAAAACTGCACAATGAAGTCACAGCGACGCTAAACGTTCAGGTCAAAGAAGCGTGATGAGAAAAGGGGATCGGTGATGAGTGATGTAATGCAAAATACGCCACCCCAAAGTATCGAGGCGGAACAAGCCGTCCTTGGGGCGATCATGATTGATGCTGATCGATTGATCAGTGCGTCCGAACGATTATTGCCACACGATTTTTATCGGGCGGCACACCAACGGATTTTTGAAGCGATGCTCGTGTTGTCGGACCGTGGCGAAGCAATCGATCTTGTCACAGTCACGGCGGAACTGAGTACGCTCGGTGTCTTAGAAGAAATCGGCGGGCTTGCCTATCTCGGTGAGCTTGCGGAAGGTGTCCCGACAGCAGCGAATATCAATTATTACGTCAATGTCGTCGACCAAAAATCAACGCTCCGCCGTTTAATCCGGACAGCGAATGAAATCGTCACAGACGGGTACGAACGACAAAATGAAGTCGATGTGCTGCTGAATGAGGCAGAACGGAAGATTCTTGAAGTATCGCAAGGCAAGGGGAGCGCAAGCTTTATCCCGATTTCTGACGTCTTGACGAGCGCGTATGCGACGATTGATAAATTGCATAAGCAAAGCGGTGAAACGACCGGGATTCCGACCGGCTTCCGCGACCTCGATCAAGTGACGGCCGGGTTCCAGCGTAACGATTTAATCATCGTCGCCGCCCGTCCGTCTGTCGGGAAGACGGCATTCGCCTTGAACATCTCGCAAAACGTTGCCACCCGTGCCGACGAGAATGTTGCCATCTTTAGTCTTGAGATGGGTGCGGAACAACTCGTCATGCGGATGTTGTGTGCAGAAGGCAACGTCGATGCGCAACGTCTCCGGACGGGGCAACTCGAAGATGAAGATTGGGGTAAACTGTCGCTCGCGATGAGTAGTTTGTCGCAAGCAGGGATTTACATCGATGATACGCCAGGGATTCGTGTCAATGATATCCGGGCGAAGTGTCGTCGCTTAAAGCAAGAGCACGGACTCGGCATGATCATGATTGATTACTTGCAGCTGATTCAAGGGAACGGTCGCTCAAGCGATAACCGTCAACAAGAAGTCTCGGAGATTTCCCGTTCCTTGAAGTCGCTCGCACGTGAACTCGAAGTGCCCGTCATCGCCTTATCACAGCTCTCGCGTGGTGTGGAGAGTCGTCAAGATAAACGACCGATGATGTCGGATATTCGGGAATCAGGGGCGATTGAGCAAGATGCTGATATCGTCGCTTTCTTATACCGGGACGATTACTACAACAAAGAAACGGAAGATGCGAATACGATCGAGATCATCATCGCGAAACAGCGGAATGGTCCGACCGGTACGGTTAAACTCGCTTTCCGGAAAGAATTTAATAAATTCGTCGATCTTGAGCCGAGTAATTCGTATGCTCCACCGGCGTAACAAGCAACACCTCGATCTAACCAGGTCGGGGTGTTTTTGTTTGTAGAAAATCATGACTAGGGTGTTAGTTTAGTTCACGTGTGGACAAGATAAATTCAATGTTGTGAACGGGGCTTTTTGCTTTCTGCTTTCTGACAACCGTGTCTTTCTTCTCGTGCTTTCCTCGGGCGAGGCGCAAGCCGTTGCTCCTTCGTTCTGACGAACACGAAGCAGGGTCTTGCCTGCCTCTGACAGCACAAGACGTCTTGTGCTTTTTCCCGTAGGAGTCACGAAAAGCGAAGCATGTGGGTAGCGTGTTTTATGAACGAGGTGAGCTGACAACCGTTTCTTTCTTCTCGTGCTTTCCTCGGGCGAGGCGCAAGCCGTTGCCCCTTTGTTCTGACGAACACGGAGCAGGGTCTTGCCTGCCTCTGACAGTGCAAGAAATCTTGCACTTTTTCCCGTAGGAGTCACGAAAAGCGAAACGGTTGGCTTGTGTAGCGGGTCGTATGGATCATTGGGGATCGATTTGTTGAGTCGCGCGTTCCGAATTGAATCGCTTTCGAACGAACAGCAATCAGGCGCGACCCTGCAGCGAAGCGAAGCGGCGCAAGGGATTGCCGCTCAGAAGTCGATTCGGAGAGGAAAAGCGCGGCAGGCGTATGTAAAAGGTTTCGATATGAGCTTGTCTGTAGCCTAGCTCCCCGATTTTGATAAACAAGACGAGAGTAAAGCACATAAAGGAAGCATAACGATTTGGACAAACGAAGTCATCGGGAAGAATCATTATGTTTCGATATCTTGAAAGTAAAGGAAAAAAGGAAGCAGAAAGGAGTAATTAAACGAACGAAACAGAAATACATTAATTAATTGTTCGGTATTTGATTGACTTCTGTTTTTTTCCGCGTTACACTTAGTCGTGGTTTTGAATCGTACGTGGAGGTGGATGAGAATATGTCATCAGTAGTAGTAGTCGGAACACAGTGGGGCGACGAAGGGAAAGGTAAAATTACCGATTTCCTTTCGAAAAAAGCCGATGTCGTCGCTCGTTATCAAGGTGGGGACAATGCAGGACATACAATCGTATTCAATAATGAGACGTATAAGTTACACTTGATTCCTTCAGGGATCTTTTACTCAGACAAGAAATGTGTCATCGGAAATGGCCTAGTCGTCAATCCGAAATCGCTCGTCAAGGAATTAAAGTATCTGCACGATCGTGGTGTTTCTACGGATAACTTATTAATTTCAAATCGTGCTCATGTTATCTTGCCATACCATCAATTGCAAGATCAGCTCGAAGAAGAAGCAAAAGGCGACGCGAAAGTCGGAACGACGCTGAAAGGAATCGGACCGTGCTACATGGATAAAGCAGCACGGATCGGGATCCGGATGGCAGACTTACTCGATAAAGAAACGTTCGCTGAAAAACTTCAAATCGTGCTTGAACAGAAGAACCGGATGTTTACGAAAATGTACGACGCAGAGCCGATTGCCTTTGATGATATCTTTGAAGAATACTACGCGTATGGTCAAGAATTCGCGAAGTATGTCTGCGATACATCAGTCGTCGTCAACGATAGCCTCGATAAAGGGGAAAAAGTGTTGTTCGAAGGAGCGCAAGGTGTCTTGCTCGATCTCGACCACGGAACGTATCCGTTCGTCACATCATCAAATGCTTCAGCGGGTGGCGTCGCGTCAGGTGTCGGTGTCGGTCCTGCTCGTATCGACCACGTCGTCGGTGTCTGTAAGGCCTATACGTCACGTGTTGGTGATGGTCCGTTCCCAACGGAATTGTTCGATGAAATCGGTCATCACATCCGTGAAGTCGGTCGCGAATATGGTACGACGACAGGTCGTCCGCGTCGCGTCGGTTGGTTCGACTCGGTTGTCGTTCGTCACTCACGTCGGACGAGTGGTTTGACAGACCTGTCCTTGAACTCGATCGATGTCTTGACCGGGATTGAAACGTTGAAGATTTGTACATCATACGAATTCAACGGAAAACAAATCGATGAGTACCCGGCAAGCTTCCGTGATCTTGAAGCGTGTGTCCCGGTCTACGAAGAGTCACCGGGTTGGAAAGAAGATATTACAGGGATTCGTAAGTTTGAAGACCTTCCAATCAATGCTCAAAACTACGTAAAACGGATCGCAGATTTGACGAACATTTCACTCGTCACGTTCTCGGTCGGACCAGGTCGCGAGCAGACAGTCGTCCTTCGTGATCTTTACGAAGAAGCATAAGTCGAATACAAACAGGCGTGGCATCAATCGGTGCCGCACCTGTTTTTTTATATCTTTTGATAAGCGAAATAATTCACAAACAAAAGGATAAGAGCGTATACTAAAAGTAATGTTTCACGTGGAACGTTCCACATGAAATCGGTTGAATGGTAGGGGTGTGGCGTCGGTAGTTTCCGTCGCCACCTTTCTATATGCCGAAAAAACAGGTAAAATAGATTGAATAGAAATTTTTTAAGGGGGAACACCCATTGACGGAACGTAGAATACTCGTCGTCGACGACGAACAACCGATTGCGGATATATTAAAATTTAAACTTGAAAAAGAAGGTTACAGCGTCGCTGTTGCCAATGATGGCGTTGAAGCACTTGAGAAGGTCGAGGAATTCAAACCAGACTTGATCTTGCTCGACATCATGCTGCCTTTAATGGATGGGATGGAAGTCTGTCGTGAAGTCCGAAAAACACTTGAGACACCAATCATCATGTTGACGGCAAAAGACTCAGAAATCGATAAAGTACTCGGACTGGAACTCGGTGCGGATGATTACGTAACGAAACCGTTTAGTTCACGCGAGCTACTCGCACGTGTCAAAGCGAACATGCGAAAACGAGGACGTGATGAAAAACCAGTCAGTGATGACCCTGATGATATTACGATTGGTGAGTTGACGATTCATTTGAATTCGCATACGGTCACGAAGCGTGAAGAAAAAATCGAACTCACACAACGTGAATTCGAACTGTTGCATTATTTAGCGAAGAACATCGGACAAGTCATGACGCGCGAACATCTTCTTCAGACAGTCTGGGGCTATGATTACTTCGGCGACGTTCGGACGGTCGATGTGACGGTACGCCGTCTACGTGAGAAAGTCGAAGACAACCCGAGTACACCGATCTATATCATGACCCGCCGTGGTGTCGGTTATTATCTCCAAGATGGGGAGAATGAATAACTATGTTAAAAGGAACGAACTTCTTTAAATCCATCCAGTGGAAGCTTGTCGTCATTTACGCGTTACTGATTTTAGTCGCGATGCAAGTCATTGGAGTCTATTTCGTTCGTTCCCTTGAAAAGCAGTACATTACAAACTTCTCAAAATCTGTCGAGGACCGAGCCGGACTTGTAGCTTACAATGTCGGGAAGGAATTTGATAAGGCAGGCGATGATGAAGCCTCTAAACGGCAGTTGTCTGAGTCTCTTGGGCAGCTGCTGTCTGAGTTTAGTAGTGGCTCCACTTCAAGGAACGACATTCTCGAAGTCCAAATCATCGATCAGGATTCTGTCATTCAAGCGACGTCGGATGAGGACAACCAGTCGGCGGTGGGGCAACGGGCGACAAACTCGTTAATCAAAAAAGCACAGGCGACGAGTTCGACCCGAATCGATACCGTCCTTGATCCGAATGAAGATAAAATCCGAATCTTCGCCGTACCTGTCACGTCAGAAGGTGATGGTTCGACGATCGGGATGATTTATGTCCGGGCATCGATGGAGTCGATCTATTCACAGATGCAACAGGTCACCCGCATTCTAGCGACGGGAACAGTGATTGCACTTGTCATCACGTCGATTCTCGGGGTGCTGTTATCTCGAACGATCACGCGACCGATTTCCGACATGCGTCGGCAAGCGATTGAGATGCGCCGGGGGAACTTCTCCCGGAAAGTAAAAGTCTATTCCGATGACGAAATCGGACAGCTGGCCCGGTCGTTCAACGAATTGACCGACGAGTTGCTCGAAGCAAACGCGACGACGGAAGCGGAACGACGGAAGTTGACGAGCGTCCTCGAAAACATGACGGACGGTGTGATCGCAACGGACCGGACGCTCCGTGTCATCTTGATGAACGATCAGGCAAAAGACATCGTCGGCGTCGAAGAGGCAGGCATGGTCGGAACGAATCTGAAGGATTTACTCGCACTCGGGGATGACTTCATGATTCCGGAAGACGGAACAATGCCACCACGCTTGCTTGATTTCAGTAGTGAGGATGAACTGTTCCTCGTCCGGGCATTCTTCTCGCCCGTCAAGAAACACAGTGGACCGATTACCGGAATGATCATCGTCTTGCATGACGTCACGGAACAAGAGCAAGTCGAACAGGACCGCCGCGAGTTCGTCGCGAACGTCAGTCACGAACTCCGGACTCCATTGACGACGATGCGGAGTTATCTCGAAGCACTCGCAGAAGGGGCCTATCAAGACGAAGAACTTGCACCACGCTTCCTTGAGACGACACAAAATGAGACGGAGCGGATGATTCGTCTCGTCACAGACCTCCTGCAACTGTCGAAAATGGATAGTAAGGAATACAAGATGAATAAAGTGCGCTTCGACTATATCCAGTTCATTAATGAAATTCTCGATCGTCATGACATGACAAAACCGGAGCGGATTCGCTTCCGCCGGAAAATCATGAAACGGAAAGTTTATATTCGTGGGGACCAGGATAAGTTGATTCAAGTTGCCGATAACATTTTGACGAATGCGATCAAGTATTCACCGGAAGGCGGAACGATTACCGTCCGGACGATGTTACGGGCGAAACGGATCGTCATCAGCATCAAGGATGAGGGAGTCGGGATTCCGAAAGCGAACCTGCAAAAAATCTTCGAACGTTTCTATCGTGTCGATAAGGCACGGGCACGGAAGATTGGTGGGACAGGTCTCGGTCTCTCGATCGCGAAAGATGTCGTTTCGGCACATGGCGGCGACATTTGGGCAGAAAGTGAATGGGGACGTGGTACGACGATTTACTTTACCCTTCCTTATGAAGTGATTGAAGAGGTGGATGCCGGATGATGAAGCAACGACTGAAAACGACCCTGCTGATTCTACTTGTATGTGGTTCTATTTTTCAGACGGCAATGCTTTGGACATATCATCCAAGTAGTGAATCGATTGAGCAGGAACAAGTATCGTTTAATGAGATTGATGCTTCAAAGACGGTTGAGAGTAATCAGCTCGTCAATCCCGAACTCGTCGTCTATTCGAATGGTGTGGAAGCCTATCAGACACAAATCATCGGGCGGACGATTTTGAACCGGATTGGTGCTTCGTTTGATATCGGTGTCCTCGTCTTGACGGATAAAGCCTCAAACATCCCGCTCAGCAAACGGAGTGTCGAGATGATTTTCCCGACACCGGTCACGGCAGCGATGCTTGAAGAACTACTCGGTGAAAAAGAGATTGCGATGGCTGAACCGATTAAACGGCTCTATCTGCTCGATTATGACGGACCGATTCTTCGGCTCGAGTCAGCGACTGGTCGCTTTAAAGACTTTCAATTGGTCGGCGACGAGACAGTCTTAAAACGCCTCTTTGCCTACGATAAGAAAAAACCGATGACGAAGGTCGAGCTTAAAGGTGGTGACTACACGTACGTCGCAACAGCGACCCCTCGTCTTGAAGAAGTGTTTGTCTATGACGAAGTCGGACAGGACCCGAAACCACTCGACCGGATTCGCAGTGCGTTCTTCACAGCGAATACGAATGTGCAGCAAATCAAGGGACGAGACGGACTCGACGTGTTGACGGATGGGGTCAGCGTCTCGACGTACGACCGGGATTACAATGCCTATCGTTTCAACACGCTGTCACCGAATACACAAAGTACGGCAGTCGATTACAGTACGCTCGTCAGCTACATCAATATTCATGGGGGCTGGCTCGACCAAGTCACACAACGCAGTGGCTTCCGTTATTACTTCGATCAAATGAGTAGTCAAGAAGAGCAACAAACGGCAATCTTCCGTCTCTATTTGAATCGTTATCCGGTCTTCGGCGAAATTGGCCCGTTGCTCGAACAACCAGAATTTGATTTAGCGACGATCAAGATGACGTTCGAAGAAAATCAAATCCGGTCGATCAGCCGGAGCATGTTACGGGCAGACCGCAAACTTTTGTTAAAGGAAACGACGTTACCGACGATTGAACAGACGGTGAAAGAGCTGGAGCAAGCAGACCTTATGCAGGACATCACCGGAATTCGAGTCGGCTACAGCATGACATACAAAATCGCGACGAGTCGCTACGCCCTGTTTGAACCGGCATGGTTCGTCAAACGGGATGGAGAATGGAGCACAGTCGATCAAGCAATTGGAAATGAGGGGTAATGTTGAATGGATTGGAGTAAAGCAAAGACGTTGTTGATTCTGACTTTCCTCATCCTGAACGTCTACCTGGTCGTTCAATTGATGGATCGGATGATTGAACCACGGATCGTCGCGACGACGGCGTCCGGAAAGACGATTTTGAAAGATCGGAAGATTGACGAAAAACAACTGCAGACCGCGTCTCGCGACATCGGTTATTTGACGGCAGAAGTCGATTCGAGCTCACTGGCACCAAAAGAGAGCTCACCGATTAAAGATGCAATCACATCAGTCAAAAATCAGGTCGAATGGTCTGTTCGGTTGTCGAAGCCGTCACCGCTCGACGCAAAAGCGATGCGCGACTCGGCGACTTCATTCGTCCAGTCGTCCGTTAATCACGGTTCAGACTACACGTTTTGGAAGTTTGATAATAAACAAAATGAAATGACGTTCGTGCAGACGTATAAAGGACAACCGCTGTATTCGACACCGGAGCAATCACGGGATGATGAGGCGATGATTGGTCCGTCCCTGCTCGTCCTGCAGCTGAACGATGACAAGGAAATCGTCAGCTATAAGCAACGTCACTTGAACGAAGTCGTCCGCCAAGCACAGGACGTGACGTTGTTGTCAGCGAGCGAAGCCGTCATCCAATTGTCGGAGCAAGGTCTTTTCCCGGCCTCGAAAAAAATGACAGGCCATAAGCTTGGCTATTTCTGTCTCGTGACGGAAGGGACAAAATCGGTCCAGATTTTACCGCCGACGTGGCAGATCGAACTCGACGGGGAAGAACTTTATTTCGTCAACGCGATTGACGGGGGTGTTCAGACGATCGAACGCCTCGATACAGTTTCAGAGAAATGAGGAATACACGATGAGCCTACACTATAGCGTTCTTGCGAGCGGCTCGACGGGAAATGCCCTCTACATCGAAAGTGAACAAAGCCGGCTGCTCGTCGATGCCGGATTGACAGGAAAAGCGATGCTTGCATTGTTCGACCAGATTCACCGGTCACCGGAAGGCATCGATGGGCTGTTCGTCACCCATGAACACTCGGATCATATTAAAGGGGTCGGCATCTTAGCCCGCAAGTACAACATCCCGCTCTATGCGAACCAAAAGACATGGGACGCGATGGAAGCAAAAATCGGCAAGATTGATCCCGCCTTGAAGTTCCTCTGGGAAGTCGGCGAAGTGAAACAGTTCGGCGATATCGAAGTCGAATCGTTTAACGTCAGCCATGACGCAGCCGATCCGATGTTCTTCCAGTTCGCCCATGAAGGGAAACGACTCGCCCATATCACGGATACCGGCTACGTCTCGGACCGGATGAAAGGGACGATTCGTGGTGCCGATGCCTACATCTTCGAAGCGAATCATGATATCGGGATGCTCCAGATGGGACACTACCCGTGGAGCGTTAAACGCCGAATCCTTGGCGACTACGGTCACGTCTCGAACGAAGACGCGGCGGTCGCGATGAGCGAGGTGCTCGACGAGCGGACGAAACGGATCCATATGGCCCATTTGAGCAAGGACAACAACATGAAGGAACTGGCCCGGATGAGTGTCTCCCAGACACTGGCGAGCCGGGATGTCGACCTCAGCAAGATTCATTTGCTTGATACCGATCCCGTCATTCCGACACCACTCCTGAAGCTCTGATTATGGGAAATTACTGAATATGCTCAAAAGACCCCCACATTTGGCTAACTTGCCAGGTGATGGGGGTATACTTGTGTAAAGAGAGTTTATGAAGGAGGCATGTGCCGATGGATCGACCTGAAGAACCACGGAATGAATCGGAACAGATCAATCAATCGACCGATGAGGAGAGCGGATTTCCACCGCGCCGACCGACTGAAGAAGAACCGGTCAGTCCTTATCGTGAACCATATGAAGAAACAGACGAACCTCCACGTAAGCGTGGTGGCGGTGGTAAAGCATTTTTTGTCGGTTTAATCGGCGGCGTCATCGGCGCCTTACTGATTGCCTTGATCGCCTGGCCATTTGCCCGTGATCAAATGACGAGTCCGGCACCAGCCTCGACGGTGACGACGGAACAGGCAGCGACGACAGCGACGGAAGCCGAGAATGATATCGTCGGTGCCGTCAGTAAAACGAAAGAAGCCGTCGTCAGTGTGACGAACTTACAAAGTTCATTCCGCGGTGCGGATCAAGAGACAGGATCAGGATCCGGCGTCATCTATAAAAAAGATGGCAATAAAGCCTATGTCGTGACGAACTATCACGTCGTTGAAGGGGCAAGCAGCTTGTCGGTCACGTTATCAGACGGAACGGCGCTCGAAGCGAAAGTCCTCGGCGAAGATCCGACGTATGATTTAGCCGTCTTATCCATCGATGCAGCAAAAGTGACACAGGTCGCGAAAATCGGTGACTCCGATACGTTACGTGCCGGTGAAACGGTCCTCGCGATCGGCAACCCGCTCGGGATCTTCGCAAACTCGGTCACGCGTGGTGTCATCAGTGCCCAGGAACGGACGGTGCCGGTCGATACGAACAAGGATGGGCAGCAGGACTTCAACACGGAAGTCATTCAGACGGACGCGGCGATCAATCCCGGTAACTCAGGCGGGGCACTGATCAATACATCCGGTCAATTAATCGGCATCAACTCGATGAAGATTGCGGAAGCAAGCGTCGAAGGCGTCGGTTTTGCGATTCCGATCAACGAAGCGTTACCGATCATGCGTGACCTCGAACAGAACGGTGAAGTCATTCGCCCGCAACTCGGGATTCAGATTCGGGACGTCCAGGAGTTCCCGAGCGGCTACCGTGAGGACCGCCTGAAACTGCCGAGTGACGTGACGAAAGGAATCGTCGTCGTCGGTCTGACAAACAACAGTGGAGCAGAAAAAGCAGGGATGAAAGCAAATGATGTCATCGTCGAAATCGACGGGACAAAGATTAATTCATTCGCAGATCTCAAGAGTGTCCTGTACCGTGATGCGAAAGTCGGACAGACCGTCAAAGTGACGTTCTACCGGAATGGGGATAAACAGTCCCTTGATGTGAAGTTGTCGGCACAAGCGGCGACGGTGCAATAACAGATTCAGATTAACTACTCGTACATGTACGGGTAGTTTTTTTGTTTGGGGATATGAATGGGCATATGAAAGAAAGAGAAAGAGTCATCGTGATGTGCTGTCACGCGCTTTCCTCAGGCGAGGAACGAGCCGTTGGCTTCTTGCCTGACGGCAGATGCCAGGGTCTCGTTTTCCTCTGACAGCACGGACGATCCGTGCTTTTTCCTGTAGGAGTCGCGTGCAGCCGACACGATGAGCAGCAGGTTAATCATGGAACGAAAAGAAGCGAGAATACCACGCATGTGGATAACTTTTAAGCGGTTGAAGAAGCCGATTTTTGTTATACTGGTAGCGGATAACTGTGGATAACTGAAAAGGAGGAGAAGACCTGTGGATAAATATGTCTGTTTGGAACATGTCGAGTTAGCACTTGACGAAGTCGTCGATGAAACAGAAGAATACCCGATTTTGGAAGAAGTGAATTCAGAAAAAACGGTCACTTGTGAGTACTGTGATCAGCCCGCAACATATCTTGTGTCAAGCAAAAAATAATTATCAACATGTGGACATGTGGATAACTCTGTGGATAACTCCTGAATTTTCTGTCAGAAAGCGAGAAAAATGATGCAAATTACCATTATCACGGTCGGAAAGCTGAAAGAGAAGTACTTGAAGCAAGGGATTGCCGAATATACAAAACGGCTTGGCGCCTATTGTTCGATTCAAGAAATCGAGGTCCCGGACGAAAAAGCACCGGAACAATTGAGTGACGCCGAGATGCAGCAAGTGAAGAAAAAAGAGGGCGAACGGATTTTAGCGAAGATTGGACCGGACGTTCATGTCTACGCACTTGCTATCGAAGGAAAGCAACGGACAAGTGAACAGTTTGCAACAGAACTCGACCGACTGGCGACGTACGGCAAGAGCAAAATCGCGTTTGTCATCGGCGGATCGCTTGGTCTCGCACCGGAAGTCATGCAGCGGGCGAACGATACGATTTCCTTCTCGAAGATGACGTTTCCCCATCAATTGATGAAGATGATTCTGTGTGAGCAGATTTATCGGGCATATCGGATTAATCGGAATGAGCCGTATCATAAGTGAATAGAGTTGATAAGAAAGACCATTTCAAACGTTAAGAAGCGTTTCAGATGGTCTTTTTTTGGTATATGGGTGCAAATAAACAACTCCTTTTTCTGTGTCTACAAAATTAAAATAAGCAATTGATTTGTATGGCATTTCATTGTGTTACGCTAGATGAAAAAATTGCAAACCTTTAAGAAGGTGTTAGACACATCAAATAAAGGATGTAAGGTTTAGTTAAAATCAGCATACTTAGCGACTCTAATCGGATCATGATACCGTCTAATCTTTAGTCTGATACAATCTTTTTTACGGTAAACTTTACACGTGCGAAATAGATTGTTTCTTCTCTAATCTCAGTGGTGCAGAATAAAGTTTAAATTGAAAAGTGAGGATCTTATGAAAATACTAATTATTGAAGATGATGTGATGCTGTCCAATACAATTGTCGAGTCTACGAATACATTATATGAAACTTCTCAAGCCTTTGACGGAGAAGAAGGGCTTTATTTAGCTGAGCAAAACATCCATGACATTATTATTTTAGACTTGATGTTGCCGCTTATGAACGGATACGAAGTATTACAGGCATTACGGTCAAAGGACATCACGACACCCGTAATTATTTTAACAGCTAAAGATGCGATTGATGATAAAATACAGGGTCTTCGTCTAGGTGCAGATGATTATTTAGTGAAACCCTTTCACCGGGAAGAATTATTGTTACGGTTAGAGGCAATCGTTCGAAGGACAATTGGGCATTTCAAAGAAAATAATATTTCGTTTAAAGAGCTTATTCTGAATGTAAAAACTAAAACTGCCACTTTAAACGGAGAGTCGATTAAGTTAAATCGAAAGCAATTTGAACTACTTGAGTATCTCATTAACAACAAAGAAACGATTGTGACGAAAGAACAAATATTTGACCGGATTTGGGGCTTTCAATCAGATACGACGAATACAGTCGTCGAAGTCTATACAAGTCATCTTCGTAAAATATTAAAGGCATATGATTACGATCGTTACATTAAGACATTTCGTGGATTAGGTTATATGTTATCCGAGGAAGGTCAGGACGCATGAATAAAAACAAGATAATAAGCAAGCAGCAATTTACGTTTATGTCGTTGAACTTTATTGCATTTACGCTGATTTTTGCGATATTCAGCGTGATTATTTTTACACTCGTTCAAAGTACGCTTTATAAAAAAGCGGATGAGGAGTTATATAATTTCAAACAAAAAATACAACGTGAAGACTTAGATCAGCAAGAAAATCTGCCGGCTGACCGTGGACAACCGGACCAGCTGGCGCCCCCGTTAAATCCACGAATCATTGTCTTACGGTGGAATAGTAAGGGCGAAAATGTAAATGAAGATCAGATTGGTACGCAGTTCTATCAAAATTATTTTGAAGACCAAAGCTTTAACGAAGAGTCCTTGAATGAAGTCACGAAGGTTCGCTTAAAGGATGAATATACTTTTCGGTCTTTGTCTTACGAGAATGATGAGAGTGATGATTTTTCCTACACCCAACTGTTAATTAATACAGATGCTGAAGAAAGTCTAACCGAAAACTTCAGATGGATTTTACTGATTTGTTCAATTGTAAGCATTGTTCTTTCTCTTACGATTAGTTATTTACTATCCAAAAAAACAATGCAACCAATCATTAAGTCCTGGGATCGCCAGGCTGAATTTGTGGAAAATGCTTCGCATGAGTTAAGAACCCCGTTGACGATCATTCAAAATAAGCTTGAATTGTTATTGGTCCAGCCTAATGAAAAAATTGTAGACTCTTTTGAGAGCATTGCACTCAGTTTATCTGAAACAAGACGCATGTCGAAGCTGACGACCGACTTGCTAACGCTTGCCCGTGCAGATTCATTGGAAACCCTGTTAAGTACAGAAACGTTCCACTTAGATGATTTTGTACGACGTGTCTGTCAGCCCTATCTTGAAATTGCTGAAATGCAAGATAAAACGATGTGGCTTCATGTAAATACTCCGATAGAAATTGAAGCAGATAAGAGCAGGATGCATCAACTGTTCGTCATCCTGTTGGATAATGCATTAAAGTTTACCGCGGAAAATGGAAGTATCGGGGTGAAAACATATCTGGAAGGACATAAGATAATCATAGAAATAAGTGATACAGGCATTGGAATAAGTCCGGAAAATAGAAAACGAATTTTTGAAAGATTCTTTAGAGAAGATAAAGCGAGGACACGAGATACCGGTGGGACCGGTCTAGGTTTAGCAATCGCCCACTGGATTGTCGTTAGTCATGGCGGCACAATTAAAGTAGTCGATACTGGTGAATCAAAAGGAAGTATTTTTCAAATTAAATTGCCTAAAAAGGAAATCACGCATTTGTGATTTCCTTTTTTTTTTGTTCAAATCGCGTAAAACTTTAAGCAATTTTTAAGGTTCATCTTTAATAATCAAGGCATGAGGAAGTTATTAAAAGGGAGTTGAACGCTATGCAGGCAAAGACGTTGAATGGTGTACAAGGGCGGACGGAGCTTAAGCACGAGCTATCAAAAATGGATTGTTACCTGCTTCGCCATCGATTGAAGCACGTTATGGAGGTCGATCCTCATGCAAACGAGGAAGGCAAATATCATATTCGAAGCGTGTATTTCGATAACATCGATAATAAAGTGCTAACGCAAAAAAAAGAAGGCTACTACGACCGTGATAAATTTCGTGTGCGGTTGTATGACCATCGTATCAGTCTTCTCCATTTGGAGAAGAAAAGTAAGCGTAATAATTTCACGTACAAGCAAAAATGTCGCATTCGCATTGAAGAGTATGAAGACATGCGAAATGGCGAGATTTCTTGGATGGAACATGATGAACGAATGTTGATTCGTGAACTCTATATTGAAATGAAGATGTATCACATCAAACCAATGACCGTAGTGGATTATGAACGTGAAGTGTTCATTTATCATTACGGGAATGTCCGGGTCACGTTTGACAGTGATATCAAAACCAGTTTTCGAAATAATGACGTTCTCAATTTTGATTTGCCGATGATTGAAACGAATCCGGATGTCGTCATTTTAGAAATTAAGTATGACGAATTTCTACCGGATGTCATAAAAAAACTTCTTCAGATTGGTAACAGACGAAAAGGAACGTATTCAAAATATCAAATGAGTCGAATGTACGGATAATAAAAAAGACTAACGTATAAAAGATTAGTCATTTGGAGGAATAGAAATGGAAAATGTAACTTTTGATGATATTTTCAAGTCCAATATTTTAGAGAAAACAACGAGCTTTTCAATTGTTGATTCTTTGATCGGTTTAGTGGCAGCGTTTATTTTAGGTTTATTGATTTACACGGTATATAAAAAGACATTTGCCGGCGTGATTTATTCTCATACGTTCAACATCTCGCTGATTATCATGACGATGGCGACTTCACTCATTATCATGGGGATTTCGTCAAATGTCTTGTTGTCTCTTGGTATGGTTGGTGCGCTATCGATCGTCCGTTTCCGGACACCGATTAAAGATCCGATGGACATTGTTTATCTTTTCTGGGCAATCGTAGTCGGGATTTTATGTGGAGCAGGATTCGTTCCTCTGGCAGTATTAGGTTCTATCGCCATTGGTCTAGTTTTAATTTTGTTCGTGAATAAAATCAAAATCGAAAATCCTTATTTACTTGTTATCAAATATAACGAAAATTCAGTCATTGAATTAGTAGATCACGTCGTCAAGAATTATGCGAAGAAACATACAGTCAAATCAAAGTCTGTGTTACCCGGTAATCAGTTTGAGGTAACTTACGAAATTCGTGTTAAAGAAGACGATATGGAATTTTTAAACACACTTTCAGATATGAAAGGTGTTCAATCAGCGGTCATGATCAGTTACGACGGGAACTTTACTGCCTAATTAAAAGAGAGAACCTCAAGTGGCAGCAAGAAAACTCTTGCTGCCACCGCTGTTTCAACTAAACAGATCACTTAAGATTTACGTAATGGAGGGGTGGAAATGTTAATAAAAAAAAGATGGATTATCGCGTTAATGCTCGTTGCGATTTTCTTTACAGTGGGGAGCCTTTATACGGTTCAAGAGTTTCAACTACAAAAAGTAAATTCTGCGTATTCGTATGACGAAACCATGTTTAATAAAGATGAAGTTTCTACTATTGAGATTTCAATGGATGACGATGAATGGGAGGATTTGATTGAAAATCCGCTTGAGGAGGAGTATAAAGAAGCTTCTATCACGATTAATGGAGAAGAAGTTTCGAATGTAGCCATCCGTACAAAAGGAAACTCCTCATTAACATCAGTTGCTCGTGATGAAGATTCAGACCGGTATAGCTTAAAAGTAGATTTTAACTATTACGATTCCAATCAAAGTTATTATGGTCTATCCAAACTCAATTTAAATAACAACTTTAGTGACACGACACAAATGAAAGAGTTTGTTTCTTATGAATTGATGGAGCAAATGGGAATAGAGACACCGGAGCATGCCTACATGAAGGTCATGGTGAATGGAGAATACTATGGACTGATGCTCGGTGTAGAAGCAATTGACGAGACGTTTATCGCCCAAAATTATAATACGACGGAAGGGTACTTGTATAAGCCGGACGGTACAGGTAGTGATTTGGTTTATATAAGTGATTCACTTGAAGATTATGACGGTATCGAAGTTGAAATGAATGAAGAAAGTGTAGACGAGTCTGAACTGATCTCGATGCTGAAAGCCATCAATGAAGGGGAGGGGTATGAGGATTACCTGAATACGGATGAGATGCTCCGCTATTTTGCCCTGAACACGTCTTTAGTCAGCTTAGATAGTTATCAAGGCCAACTGAAGCATAATTATTATCTCTACGAAGATGCAGACGGTGAATTTTCAATTTTACCTTGGGATTATAATATGTCGTTTGGTGGATTTAACATGGGTGGTGGCGGTCAGGGTGGACCCGGTGGTCAAGGCGGACCGGGCGAAGAAGCTACACAAAATGGTGCAGACACACAAGGTGAAGAAGTAACAGCTCCTGAAACTAGACCGGAACAAGTCCCGCCCACGCAGGAGTCTGATACAGATGCAGAACCGGTAACTCCTCAAGCAGGTGGAGGGAATCAAGGTGGCGGAACGCAGGCTGGAGAATTATTAAGTGAAGACACGATCAACTTCAGCATAGATCAGCCCGTTTCTGATACAACTTTATCTGAACGTCCTTTGTTGAACGTACTATTAAGTGACGAAACCTTATCGAAGCAATACGAGGAGTATCTAGAAGAAATTGCGACTGAAATTTTAACTGAAGAAAACGTGGAGTCTATTACGTCGAAGCTCGGTATCTTATTAGAACCCTACGTCGACAGCGATCCTTCTAAATTCTTTACAACGGAAGAATTTTTAGAAGGTGTCAGTGGTGAAAACAGTCTCCCAGAGTTTGCTAAACAACGCAGTGAATCAATATTAGCTCAATTATCGGGTGAACTCGTGGTTGACGCTGACGAGGTAGCTGAAAACAATTCAGCTGCAAATCAAACCCCAGACAATAATAAACAAACTACGAATGAAGAAGGTGCACCAGCACAACCAGGAGGGAATATGGGGCCAAGACCCGACATTAACTCGATGACAGATGAAGAATTTAATCAATTTGTCGAACAGATTCAATCTGGAAATCTGCCAATCGCCTTACCAGATGATTTTGAGACGATGACGATTGAAGAGAAAAAGACGTACCTCAATGAAAATATGGGGGGCGGACAAGGACAAGGACAAGGACCGCCTCAAAATGCTGATGGAGAAAATCCAAATAACAATCAACCCTTAAATAATGAAGCGAGTAACAATGCAGACAGTGACGAAACGAGTGGAGACTATACGAAAAGCGATGCGTATATTCTGTTTGCATTCTTAATGAGTTCAGTCGGTGTGATTGTTGCCTTTCGTCGCATCGGACGATAAAACATTTAAAAGCAGCCAAGACGAGAACCTTCGCCATGGCTGCTTTTTCTCTTCTTAAGTACGTTCAAGCACAGTTGCTAACATCCGGTGTACCACGTCATGATCGCGGGCATCATATAACTGATAATCTTTCCCTGGTAAGGTATAGACGTCTGTTGCCCCGGCATATAAAATCGCAAGCTCCAGCATGCCGTCCTCCTGGCATGTCGTCCGTAATTCCAGCTCGCCGCTGATGACGCCGACTTCATTTGTCATCACACCATGCGTGGCGGTGAAAGTAGAGGTTTTCGTTTCCATCGAATCAGTCCTTCCGGATAACTTGATTTATGGGGAATGTGTGCTTCTTTTAGTAATAACATGTGTTTAACATCGTTTGTAATGCTGTTTTTTCGGCTGCTTGGAGACTTAAGCCCCAGCGACTTTTTGTATGGATCCACATCTTCGAGTAACCACAGCTTGCACCCGAGCGTGTCGGTTGCCATGTTGATGGATCCTGGTCTCCTTTTGAACGGTTCGAGCTTGCGGAGATCGCAATCAGTTGCGGACCTGTCAGATCGTTTGCGAATGCTTGACGGGTCGTCGTCGTCCAACTGCTGGCCCCTGAACGCCAGGCTTCAGCGAGCGGTACGACGTGGTCGATGTCGAGATCGGACGGGTTCGTGAACGTCAGCCCGTCATAATAACTGTACCATGAGCCGGACGTGACCGGACAATTGCCGACGTAGGAATCCGCATCGCGTTTCAAGACGACTTGGCGTGTGTCACATCCACCACCTTGGCTGCTCCAATGCGGGAAGAGATCACGGGAGTAACCGGTCATCGTGCCCTCGGTCTTAACCGTTAGTGCATTTAATTCAGACTGAGCGGTTGCTTTTGACGGAAGTCCGGACGGGAGTGCCGAGACGGGTGAAAGGTCGAACTGAAATGCAGTGAGGAACAAGACAACGGATACGGCGAGTAACTTGAGTTTCTGGAACATGAACTGCCTCCTCTTATGTAGGTTATGATGAGAGAATCCTCTTACACTTTTCAGTATGCCATTGAATTTTTTTAAAAGGGTTGAAATCATGTAAAAATTACAAAAATTAAATGGTATTGACATGGACAATATGAAGACACAAAGAAAGTAGATTTATAAAACTGCCATAATAATAAAACTAGGAACTTTCGATGAAATAAAACGTATTAATTGAAAAAGGGGCTGAGACCATGAAAAAAAGGTTACATTCATCTATTACATCTATCGTTCTTTTAACTGGTTTAGCGTTCGCGGTAGCCATTTCACTCGTCTTCGTCCAACGCCACCTTAATACGGTTCAGATTGAGTCGATTGTCGAGCAAGCGGATGAACGAGGTCTCGGCTACGAATTGGTGATCCATGAACCAATTACGAACTCTTACAGTTTTAGAGCCTTCGAACAGGATTGATACGAATTCCGTCAAAGGAGAAATCCATTGAAAGCCATCAGCCAGTTTTTACTGTTTTATGCCGTTACGGTGATGATCATTTATGTCGTCTCGATTTTTCTGCCGGTCGCGCTGAATTTCATCGTCTACTTTTCCATCGCGTTGCTGATTTTTCTGGTCGGTTATCTAATTAGACATTATTTATTCAGTTCCCGGGCGAAGAATTGAACTCTGTCAGCGAATTTGATTCAAATCTTGTATAGTAAAGGGGTACCTCTGTTCGATTCGGACAGGAGGCACTCTTTTTTTAAGAGCCATCAGGAATTCAAACGCCAAGGAGCTGAAGCTGTACCGTGAACAAACAAGACATCAGTGATATCCGTCGCCATTTTAAGGTCGACTCGGAACTACTTAAAATCAACGAAATTTATAATGTATATATCCGCAAGGAAACGAGTGAAATTTTCTATGAAGAAAGCCGACCGTTCGCTTTTCTCGAACTCGAGCAACAGGAACTATTCCTCGCGAACTTCAAGAAAGTTTTAACCGGTAAGCTCGACATCAAGCTGTTTGAGGTCAAGTTCCAGCAGCCGGAAGAAGGCGCGACCGGACATACGCAACAGTTGCTGTATGAAGGATTGTACACGGAAGAAACGGAAGACTGGACGGAGCAGATGCAACAGATTGCGCTGAAGATGGTGCAGGACGTGCAGTACGAAAACGATATCGTCGTCACGTTCATCCGTGGGCAGTATTACAAGACGACGAAACGGCAGGCAGACGAGACGGAAGTTGATAAGAACGATGAAGTCTATACGACACCGTTCATTCTCAGCAGTCTCAATCAGACGGAACTGCCGAAACAGTCGCTCGTCTTCGACTACGTTGATCTCGAATTCAAATCGAACCTGCTGATCAATCCGGTCATTAAACTCGCGTCACCGATCGGCGGTTTTTTATTCCCGTGCTTTACCGATAATGCGGCGGACGTCAACCGTGTCCTTTACACAGCAAGCAAGCCGAATAAACCGGACCTTGCCTTCATCGAAAATGTCCTGAACGGGGACCATATCGTGACGGCGGAAGAAGATAAAGCGGTCTTTGAAGAAATCGTCAAACTCGTCATCGGCGAAGAAGTCGATTCCAAAACGCTTGCCGGCGTCTATGAGGAAGTCAATCACCTGCTTGTGCTTGAGGATGAAAAAGAAGACGAGCCGGAAGAGATTCCGATGCTTGACGTCAAAGAAGTCGAACGGGTCTTAAAAGCGAGCGGCATCGAAGACGTCGACACGGAACAGGTCGAGCGGGCGTTTAAGACAGTCATCGATGATACGGCATACGAGATGAAAGCGAGCAACATCATCCCGAATTATGAAGCGAAGTCGATTAAAATTAATACGAAAGTCGCAAACATCACGGTCAGTCCGCAAGACTTGAAGTACATCAAACAGGTCAATTACAACGGTAAACAGTGTCTGTTGATTGAAGTCGAGGAAGATACAATCATTGACGGCTTTAAGCTTGTTTCCGAAGAAAATATTTTAAGTTAAGTCAAAAAGCCATTCATTTCACGTCATTCCGGTAAGGGAAGCACGCGAAAGATGAGTGGCTTTTTTGGAATCATCCAGAATGATTGATTAATCGGATAAAGATGCGTATGATTGGTTTTGTAAGCGGTATCTTTTTATTGATAAAGGGGATACCGAAAATTTTTTGGAGATTTACGAAAGCGGTTTCGATACTTATTTTTACAAATGATGTTTCTCTTATAAACATGATAAAAAATCCAGTTGCAGGAGGAAGATGTATGAGCGATTACAGCAACCTTGTTCAGAAACTAACGACAGAAACGACGGGGGTACGACAGGCAGGTGTCGAAGTTGTCACCAAATCGGTGCCGGACCGTCAAGAAAAAGGTGTGCTCGATCCACGGGTCATGGACGTGATGCAGCAGCAAGTACATTCACCGGAACCCATCCCGTTTTCACTCGAAGCGGCACGGGCCGGGATGGGTTGGATCAATACTGATCTGACGACGACAGACATCACGACGGAAGACATCATGATTCCAAGTAGGGAACAACCGATTCCGGCACGAATCTATCGTCCCCGGTCGACGGAACCGTTACCGGCGGTTGTCTATTTCCACGGCGGCGGCTTTTTCGGCGGGACACTTGAACCGGTCGAGCACCCGTGTAAGTTGTTGGCAGAACGGGCGCACGTCGTCGTCATTTCGATTGATTACCGGCTCGCACCGGAACATCCTTTCCCGAGCGGTCTGAACGATTGTTTTACGGCCGTCAGATGGGTCTATGAACAGGCGCATGAGCTCGGCATCAACCGCGAGCAGCTGGCTGTCGCCGGCGACAGTGCCGGCGGCAACCTGGCGACCGTCTGTGCCCTGCTTGACCGCGAACAACAGACAGAGATGATCCAGTACCAAGTCCTGCTCTATCCGGTCGTTAATCTTGCCGCCTTGCCGACGGACGACTTCGAGTGGCGTCTTGACGCGTACGAGATGAACGAAAATCGTGAGTTACTTGAAGGGATTGTCACAGCACTTGAAGACACGGATGGCTTGTTAAACCGCTTGTACCTGCAAGGGACGACGGACGTACAGGATCCGCACGTCTCACCACTCTTCAGTGACAAGCTGGCAGAATTACCGGAAACGTTAATCATCACGGCAGAGTACGATTACCTCCGTCTTGAAGGCGAAGCGTACGGACGGAAACTCGCGCGGGCCGGCGTCAAAACAAAACGGATTCAGTACAACGGCATGGATCATGCCTTCATTGAAAAACTCGGGCAATACCCGCAAGCGGAAGACTGCATCACGGAAATCGCGAACGGTCTTCAGAAACGGTTTGCTGAGATAAAATCTGATACAAACACCATAGGGGGATGAGCAGATGACGACATACACGCTAGATTGGGACGCTTATACAGCACTTGCACGAAAGACGGCCGCAGAAGGCGCGGTCCTGTTAAAAAATGATAATCAGACGTTACCACTTGCTACCGGGACAACGATTTCTGTTTTTGGACGCAATCAGTTCAATTATTATAAAAGTGGAACAGGATCAGGTGGAATGGTCAACGTCTCATACGTAGTCAGTCCGCTCGAAGCCCTGCAACGTCATCCGGATTTGACACTGAACCAGTCGTTACTCGACGTCTATGAAGCATGGCTCGAAGATCACCCGTTTGATAAAGGGGAAGGTTGGGCGGCAGAAACATGGTCACAGGAAGAAATGCCGGTTAGCGATGAGTTGGTCGCAGCCGCAGCGGAACAGTCAGATGTCGCCATCGTCATGATCGGCCGGACAGCCGGTGAAGACCGGGATAACACGGCGGACCCGGGCAGTTATCTGCTGACGGACGTCGAGTTGACGTTGATCGAAAAAGTCTCGCAGACCTTCCCGAAGACGGTTGTTTTACTGAACGTCGGGAACGTCATCGATATGCAGTGGGCAGTCGATTTCAATCCGAGTGCGATTCTGTACGGATGGCAAGGCGGGATGGAAGGCGGCAATGCTTTGGTCGATCTCTTGACGGGCGCTGTCACACCATCCGGGAAACTGCCGGATACGATTGCCCGTTCACTTGATGCGTATCCGTCGACACCGTACTTCGGTCACGAAGACCGGGCGATTTACAAAGAAGACATCTATGTCGGGTACCGTTACTTCGAGACGTTTGCGAAAGACGACGTTCTCTATCCGTTCGGATTCGGCTTATCGTATACGACGTTTGACGTCGCGACGGAGACGGTCGATATGACGGATCAACAGGTGACGTTAACCGTCACCGTCACCGTCACGAATACAGGAGAGCACAGCGGAAAAGAAGTCGTCCAGGTCTATCTTGAGAAACCACAAGGGAAGCTCGGCAATCCGGCGCGCGGACTTGTGACGTTCGCGAAGACCCAACTCCTTGAAGCGGGTCAAAGTGAAACGCTGACGTTAACGGTTCCACTGACGGAATACGCGAGCTACGATGACTCCGGTCTGACCGGTCATAAATCGTCTTACGTCATCGAAGCGGGAGCATATCATCTGTACGTCGGAACAGATGTCCGGACGGCGGCGCACGTGGCCACGCAAACGATCGGGCAGTTACAGGTGATCGAGACGTTAAGCGAAAACATGGCACCGGTCACGGCATTCGACCGCTTGAAGCCGCAACAGACGGAGACCGGTTACGACGTGTCGTACGAAGCAACACCGCTGCGGACGATTGATCCGGAAGCCCGTCGCTTAGCGGAACGTCCCGTAGAGCGGATCTACTCGGACGATCAAGGACTGACATTGCAGGACGTTTACGAAGGCAACACATCACTCGACGTGTTCCTCGATCAGTTGACGGATGAGGATCTCGCCGCAATCGTGCGCGGTGAAGGGATGAATTCACCGCGTGTCACACCGGGAACAGCGGCGGCGTTTGGCGGCGTGACCGACCGGCTGACGGCGTTCGGGATCCCGGCAGCCTGCTGTGCCGACGGTCCGTCCGGCATCCGGATGGATATCGGAACAAAAGCCTTTTCACTTCCGAACGGGACGCTTGTCGCCTCGACCTTTAACGTCGAGCTCGTGGCGGACTTGTTTGAGATGACAGGTCTTGAACTTCGGAAAAACGGCGTCGATACCTTGCTCGGACCGGGCATGAACATTCACCGTCATCCGCTCAACGGGCGAAATTTCGAGTACTTCTCGGAAGATCCGCACCTGACGGGGATGATGGCGGTCGCTGAACTGGACGGGATGCACCGGGTCGGCGTGACGGGAACACTTAAACATTTAAGCGCCAACAACCAGGAATTCCATCGCCATGATCTCGATTCGATTGTCTCGGAACGGGCCTTACGGGAGATTTATCTCAAAGGATTTGAGCATGCTGTCAAACGCGGACAGGCCTATGCGATCATGACGACGTATGGTGCCGTCAATGGCCTTTGGACCGCAGGACTCTACGATCAGAATACACGGATTCTGCGTGACGAGTGGGGCTTTGACGGTGTTGTCATGACCGACTGGTGGGCGAAGATCAATGCTGAAGGAACGGACGCGAACCGTCAACAAACGGCAGCGATGGTCCGTTCGCAAAACGATTTATACATGGTCGTCGGTGAATCGGGTGCCAATCCGTTTGAGGATGATACATTAACATCAATCACTGACGGCACATTGACACGGGCGGAGCTACTCCGGAGTGCATCAAACATTTGCCGCTTCATTCTCCGCTCACCGGTCATGGAACGGGCGCTTGGTCAAGAAGCGACAGTTGAAGTGATAGGATTACCAGAAGAAACAATGGATACAAACGAACAAGCCATGACGCATCAACCACTCATCAGTGGTGTGCCACTGGTCTTCGATGAACTTGTTACGTCAACTGGGAACAGTCATGTTTTTGCTGTGACTGCAGAAGAGACAGGTATGTATCATGTTTCGCTAGAAGTACGTTCGTTTGCCGGTGAGCTGGCGCAGATGCCGGTGACGCTGTTTGCGAACAATATGCCGGTCGCGACCTTTACATTCAACGGGACGAACGGCGAATGGGTGACGCAAACGAAAGACGTTTTCGTCTTTAATCCGCATAATTACTTCAAGCTCTACTTTACGCTCGGGGGTCTTGATGTGAAGCAAATTACTTTCACGTTGACGGAGTCGTTCGATATGAAGAACGGGTAAACTAAACACCAGGCAGTCAGTTGCTGCCTGGTGTTTGATGTGTGTAAAAGGAGGACCCGATGCAATTCTCAAAAATAAAAAAACAGATGTTGTCGTTTGTCGCACCATCGCTTCAGACACGTATAAATCTCTATGCAACAGTCGATCGTCATTTTCATGACGGCGAAGCTCGAGTCTGGATGACACTGGATGGAAAACCCTTTTTTAAGGCCGAAGATTTACGTTTTACATTAGAGTCAGATCGTCGTTATGCGTTGGTGAAGAACCGCTTGCCGGAAAAGCCGGAACAGATTACGTTGGAAATCTTTCAATCAGACTGGTATAAGGCATCAAGTGAATTAGACCAGCAAATCGAACGGGAGTTGGAACAAGAGGGATGGCATGCCAATTATGCCGTCCAACAGGATTTTCTGTTGTACCCGACACTATCAATTGAAGAAGCGTTGACGCATCCCCATGCCTTTATCCGCGGCTTTGCCTTGCTCGACCGGCGTGTCGGAAAGCGGCGGCTTGAACGGGTGACCTGCGACACACCATTTGAATTCACCTGTTTAAAGATTCGACTGGAAGCGGTAGCGAACTGACGACAAAAAGAGCAAGGCGCGTGGCCTTGCTCTTTCACATGATTACATTAAATCGAAAACGAATTGACGGCGTGAATGCCTTCCTGTTCGACGAATTCGTCGAGCAGCGCCCGGACGTCGTCCGTTGAATTCGTTTCCATCAAACGGGCGCGCAATTCGCTCGCCCCGCGGAAACCGCGGACATAAATCTTAAAGAACCGACGGAGCGGTTTGAACAGACGGGGTTCGAATTCCGCTGAATACTGATCATGCAGGTCGAGTTGCAGACGTAACAAGCCTAGTAACTCTTCGCTCGAGTGCTCTTTCTTTTCGACTTCGAACGCAAACGGGTTATGGAAAATCCCGCGACCGATCATGACACCGTCGACACCGTACTGCTCGACGAGTTCCAGACCGTGCTGCCGGTCGTTGATGTCTCCGTTGATTGTCAGGAGCGTTTGCGGCGCGATTTCATCGCGGAGTTTCTTGATTTCCGGAATCAGTTCGAAGTGCGCCGGGACGGCACTCATTTCTTTACGCGTCCGCAGGTGAATCGACAGATTGGCGATGTCCTGCTCGAGAATGTGGCGTAACCAGTCGTGCCACTCCTCGATTTTCGAATAGCCGAGACGCGTCTTGACGCTGACCGGCAGACCGCCGGCTTTCGCTGCTTGAATCAGTTCGGCCGCAACGTCGGGACGGTTGATCAAGCCTGATCCTTTTCCGTTGACGGCGACGTTCTGGACCGGGCAACCCATGTTGATATCGATGCCTTTAAAGCCCATTTCCGCCATCCCGATACTCATCTCACGGAAATATTCCGGCTTGTCGCCCCAAATGTGGGCAACCATCGGCTGTTCATCTTCCGTGAACTCGAGGCGTCCGCGGACACTCTGTTTGCCTTTCGGATGACAGTAACTCTCGGTGTTCGTAAATTCAGTGAAGAAGACATCCGGCCGCGCTGCTTTCGCGACGACGTGACGGAAGACGACGTCGGTGACATCTTCCATTGGTGCAAGTACAAAAAATGGTCGTGGCAGGTCCTGCCAAAAGTTGTTTTTCATCGTATATAAAACCCTTTCCTTAAGGTAATTCGTTTTGTTCAATTAAAATTTCATCAACTATATACTTTAAGCGTATTGCAGAAAAAGTGCAAGCAGCTGACTCCACAGATCGTAGGAGTCAGCTGCTTGCACACGTCAATCATTTCAATGGATTGTAGTTCAGCGCCGTTGCTTTCGTGACATGACCATTTTGATCCTTGTAGATGATGTGTTCAGCCGTTAGCTGCGTCGGGCTTTCAAGTCCGGCCGCTGCCGTCAAATTATAGAGCCCTTCCCGAAGCGAGATGATGTAGTTCGTCACCCGGAAGCTCTTCTCGTCGACGATGAGGGCCTTTTGCAGTTTCGGATCCGTCGTCGCGACACCGACCGGACAATGGTTTGTGTGACAGACTTGCGCCTGAATGCAACCGACGTTGAACATCAGGCCGCGGGCGATGTTGACGAAATCAGCACCGAGCCCTAAGGCGACGGCAATCTTATCGGCACTGATCAACTTACCGGACGCAAACAGTTTAATCCGGTCGCGAATCCCGTATGCGACGAGGAGCTGATGGACATAGGGGAGCGCCGATTTGATCGGAAGACCCGCCGCGTCGGCGAGCTCCTGGAACGACGCCCCGGTCCCGCCTTCGCCGCCGTCAATCGTAATGAAATCGGGATGTTTGCCGGACTCCGCCATATAGGCGACAAGATCCTTGATATCATCGACTTTCCCGACGACGATTTTGAGGCCGACCGGCTTCCCACCGATGTCGCGTAACTTCTCGACGAATGCCAGCATCTCGGCGTTCGTCTTGAACTCATTAAAGCGGTTCGGACTATCGATGCCGACACCGGCTTTGACTTTCCGGACTTTGGCGATCTCCGGTGTGACCTTTTCACCTTCGAGGTGACCACCACGCGTTTTTGCACCTTGGGCAAGTTTTAATTCGAATGCTTTGACTTGGGGAATTTGACTTTTCTGTTCAAATTCTTCGAATGAAAAGTCACCGTCTTCCGTCCGGACGCCAAACAGTCCGGGACCGATTTGGCAAATGATATCGACGTCGCCTTTTAAATGATGGTCGGACAGACCGCCTTCGCCTGTGTTCATCCAGGCACCTTGAGCGCGTCCGAGGCCAATCGACAGCGCAGTGATCGCTCGGTCTCCAAGTGCACCGAAGCTCATCGCCGATTGTCCAATCAGTCCGCGGACTTGAAACGGCTGGCGGCACGTCGCTTCACCGATGATGGGGGCGTCGTCGTCCTGTAATAAAAAGGGCGCGACTTGTTTTTCGACGAGATGTTCTTTCCGGGTGAATAAATTATCTTGATCGAGTTCATATAAGTAGGTTGGAACTTTGTTATCGTTCGCGACCCGGAGTTCATCGCGGTTCGTCGGAAAGAGGGCATTCTGGATATAAAAACCGGCTTCATCGAAGTCACGTTCTGATCCAAAACCGAGAATCCGTGAATTGTATTTACCGGCGATGACGGCTGATTTGTAATCGTTTCGGGAAAATGGTTTTCCTTCATTGTTGTTCAAGAACAGGTATTGCCGAAGTTCCGGACCCATCTTTTCTAAGATATAACGCATTTTACCGAGGACGGGAAAATTTCGGAGGACGGCATGTTCTTTTTGACGTGAATCGGTCGCCCATAAGTAGAGAACGACAATAAGCGGGACGATGAAGACGAGCGCAACGAGCAGAAGTAAGGTAATCAAGATGACGGTATGGATGGGCATGAGTGGACCTCCTAAGCGAACTGTAGTCTTAATCCGATACCACTCACGAGACGCTAACAAACCTAACTAACTATGTGAAATATTCGTATTGTGTTGAAACTAAATACTAGTGTGGTGCGTAGGATAATAAAACTTCTGAATTTCGAAAGGATGAAGAGCCATGCACACACTTTACATGAAACAGAAAATATTCAGTTTACGGGGGCGTTTTTCGATTCAAGATCAGCAGGAACAGGATGTCTATCTTGTCGAAGGGAGCTTCATGCAAATTCCGAAGACCTTTTCGATTTCGAGCGTCGACGGGGAAGAAGTCGCCACCATCACGAAGAAAGTATTCAGCCTGTTGCCGAAGTTTTTTGTTGAGGTCGATGGCGAAACACTGACGATCGAAAAATCATTTACATTCTTTAAAGACCGTTACACGATTGACGCGGCAGATTTAGAAATCGACGGCGATTGGTGGGACATGGATTTTCAAATCAAACGTCATGGGGAAGTCGTCGGGAGCGTCGAGAAAAAATGGTTCACGTTTGGTGACAGTTACGAGATTCAAGTCTTTGACCCGGATGTCGAGAAGGTGTTGATTGCGCTGGTCGTCGCAATTGACTGTGTCAAAGAGGACGAAGAGGCTAGTTCATAAACCGAACTCAGGGAGGAACCGATGAAAGCACTTTTGATGAACCAGACGATGGATTTGAACCGTCGTTTTACGATTGAAGATGAAGCCGGACACGTCACGCATGAAGTGACGGGGCAGTTGTTGCAAATGCAGAAAAATTGGCAAGTCGTACAAGAAACAGCCGAGGTCGGCCGCGTGACGAAACAGACGTTCAGCATGCTGCCGCATATCCTTGTGGAAGTGGACGGGCGTGTCGTTGCGACCATTCAAAAAACCGGGTTTTTGATGTTTGCGGATTACCGGATTGACAGCCGGGACCTGCAGATCGACATCAACTGGGCGACGATGACGTTTAGTGTCACGTATCAAGGAAACAAAATCGGTCAAGGCAAAAGACGGTGGGTTCGTCTCAGCAAACAGTACGAACTGACACTGTTCGACGAGACGGCGGAGACACTGTTTTTAAGTGTCGTGCTCGGACTCGACCGGGCGAAAGCAGACAAAACGGTCTCGACGCTGTTTGCGGACAATTGGGCAGGGGGGAAGAAGTAAATGGAACAATGGGATATCTATACCGCGGACCGCGAGAAAACAGGACGGACATGGACACGGGGAAAGAAGTTACAAGGCGGCGATTATCATCTAGTCGTGCACGTCTGTCTGTTTAACTCAAGCGGCGAAATGTTGATTCAGCAACGGCAACCTTTCAAAGAAGGCTGGTCCAACTTGTGGGACTTGACCGTCGGGGGAAGTGCGGTCGCGGGAGACACGAGCCAGCAGGCGGCAGCACGGGAGCTGTTTGAAGAGATTGGCCTGCGCTATGATTTTGAGGGCATGCGCCCGCATTTGACGTCGCATTTTGATGAAGGGTTCGATGATGTTTACTTAATTGAGGCAGATATCGATTTGTCGACACTCGTCTTACAACAGGAAGAAGTGCAAGCTGTCGCCTGGGCGACGGAGGAGGAAATCATCGCCCGGATTCAAGCAGGGACGTTCATTCCGTATCATGAAGGTTTAATTCCGATGCTGTTTGCGTTACGTAAACAACGCGGCAACATCACATCATACGCGTTATTGTAACTAAAAACCCATCGTATTTTCGTCAGGAAACACGATGGGTTTTTGCAATGTTACGCCGTTTTTTTCGAAGCGGGTTGCGTCTGCTTCGGTTTTGTTTCAGGTAAGAAAAAGCTGAACAGCAGATAAGTCGAACAGCTGACGAAAAAGACGACCATCGAGACGGTATAGCCCATATGACCGAGGGCATAGCTCCAAATGATGGTGAAAATCGTCTGTGTCGCATAAGCGATTGCCCAAAACAGACCGAAGAGGACGGTGATTTTTTGCGGTGTCATCCCTTTCATCTCATGTGCCAAGTTCATGAAAATCGGATACTGGATGTACATCGCAAAACCGGAAATGAAGGCAAAGATGTACGAAACGAGTGGCGAGATGTTGCCGAACGCAACCGTAACGATGAAACTGCCAATCATGATGAGTCCGCTGGTCAGGAGAATCGGTTTTCGCGGTGTTCTGCGACTGCCGATTTTCAGACCAACAAAGTTCCGATGATTCCGGCACCGGAGACAAGCAGATTGACGAGTGAGCCGTTCAGTTCGGTATACGTATCGAAAACGGCTTACTCGATTTCGAGAAAACCGTTTTTGAACTCGAACGTTACGGTCGGTGCAACCAATCAGTGGAATCAGAAGAGATCTAACTGGTCGAAAACGAGAGCATCGTCAACTTCTGTCACGAGAAATACATCGGGATTGCGAAGTTGTTGTCCTTGTTCAAAACCAAAAGAGGCATCGAGTGAGTGGAGGTATAGCGCAAGTAGATTGCCATGCGTGACAAGAAGAGTTGTCTCAGCAGAATGTGACCAAACGTCATTCAGGACGTCTTGGATTCGCCGCGTCGCTTCTGCACTCGTTTCTCCGCCCGGACACGCATAATCAAAATCAGTAAACGTTCTTTGGAGATGCTCCTGCCAATCGGTCAGTGGTTGACGACTTAGGACACGTTCGCGCAAATCATCTTGGATTTCAATGGGACAATTTTTCTGAAAAGCAACAGCTTCGATTGATTCAATTGCTCGGCGAAAAGGACTCGATAGGATGCGATTAATAGGGAGCGATTCAAAAAAGGAAGCCAATCCTTTAGCTTGTCTATAGCCGTTCTTCGTCAACGGAGCGTCCGGTTCTTGTCCGGATGCTTCGCAGTGGCGAATCAAGTAAATTTTTTTCATGATAATCCTCCTAATTGACTGTAGTGATTTACTTTTTCTAGAAAATCAACATCGATTCCTGTTTCAGTCTATGAAAGAAGAAATGAAAGAATAAACTAAAACGGTTGACAAACAATCATAAGATTACTAGTATTAAAAACAATTCAGGTGATTATGTCACCTCAGCAACCGAATAAAAGAGAAAGCTATGATTGTCATGGGTCACACTATGGCAGGAGCAGCTTCTGGAGAGACCGCATGATGCGGCGCCGAAGGGTTCACAATCTCAGGCAAAAGGACAGAAGAGTACTAAATCTTGATTCTTTGAATTGGCGTCGCCAGTCAAGGGATGATTATTTGCTATTCTGATGATTTTTTTGAGATTGGACACCCGTCCAGTCTCTTTTTTTGTTGGACTGACAGAACAGTCCGACCGGGGAACTAGAGAAAGCATTCAAGGAGGAGTTCAGGTTTGGAACAACAAGAAGGATTGAAACGGGATTTATCGAATCGGCACGTCCAGTTGATTGCGATTGGGGGAACGATTGGGACAGGATTGTTTTTAGGATCTGGGAAAGCGATTCAACTCGCGGGACCATCGATCGTCTTTGCGTATTTACTCGTCGGGATTGCGATTTTCTTCGTCATGCGGGCACTGGGAGAATTGTTATTGTCAAAAGCCGGATACGGATCATTAACGGATATCGCAGAAGATTATCTCGGTCCACGTGCCGCGTTCGTGACCGGCTGGACGTATTGGTTCTGCTGGATCATGACGGCGATGGCGGACGTCATTGCGGTCGGCGTGTACGTGAAATACTGGTTCGATATTCCGCAGTGGATTCCGGCTGTGATCTCGCTCCTGATTTTACTCGGCTTTAATTTACTGACAGTCAAACTGTTTGGGGAACTTGAATTTTGGTTCGCCTTGATTAAGGTCATTACGATTTTAGGTTTAATTGGTGTCGGGATCGTCTTACTGATCATCGGTTTCCAAACCGATTCAGGTCCTGTAACCGTCAGTAATTTGTGGCAACACGGCGGAATGTTCCCGAACGGTGTGACCGGCTTCCTGTTGTCCTTCCAGATGGTCGTCTTCGCCTATGTCGGAGTTGAATTAATCGGGGTCTCAGCAGCGGAAACAGCCGATCCGAAAAAGAACATTCCATCTGCCATCAACAAGATTCCGTTACGGATTCTGTTCTTCTACGTCGGGGCGTTACTGGTTCTCCTGATGATCAATCCGTGGACGGGACTAAATGCGACGGAAAGTCCGTTCGTTAAAACGTTCAGCTTGATTGGAATCCCGCTTGCTGCCGGCGTCATCAACTTCGTTGTCTTGACGTCTGCTGCCTCAGCCTGTAACAGCGGAATGTTCTCGACAAGCCGGATTCTCTATAATCTCGGAAATCAAAAACAGGCACCGGCTAATTTTTCGAAGCTCAATAAAAACCATGTCCCGGCGAATGCTTTGTTCATTTCGACACTCGTCGTGTCGGGCGGTGCGTTACTCAGTAAATTGATCCCGGGACAAGCCTTCAGCATCGTCACGACAATCAGTGCGATCTGTTTTATCTGGGTCTGGGGTGTGATTCTCGTCTGTCACTTGAAATATAAGAAAACACAACCGGAACTGCATGCGGCGTCAACGTTCAAGGCACCGTGGACACCGTTCGTCAACTACCTCGTCCTCGGATTGTTCGGACTGATCCTCGTCGTCATGCTCGTCGCGGATGAAACCCGTCCGGCCTTACTCCTGACACCGGTCTGGTTCATCGGATTGTTTGTCCTGTATCAGTTGCGGACGAAAAAACATCAAAAAGCAGAACGGCACAGTGCGTGATGAAAAAAACAGAGCAGCGTCTGACAAAGGCGCGCTCACTTTTTTTCACCCGCGCTCCTGAGCTGAAAGACAAAGACCCGATTGCCTGCCGAAGAAGACAGGGAGTCGGGTCTTTGTCGAGCTGTCGCAGTGGCAGACTCAGCGATGAAACTGTCCGTCCGCCAACTGTTTCTTCAATGCCGTCGCTTTTTTACGGATGGCCTGCTGATCCGCTTTGTCCCGCTTGGCCCACTGCCGGTACATCATCGTCATCCGTTGATTGCCGGAGAAGCGTTCCTCGTGCCTCGCGATGAAGTCCCAGTACAAGGCATTGAACGGACAGGCCTCGTCACTTAGGGCCTCCTTCTGATTAAAGGGACAGTTCCCGCAGTAGTCGCTCATCTTATGGATGTAGTTCGCCGACGCGATGTACGGTTTCGTCGAGAGGAGACCACCGTCGGCATGCAAGGCCATGCCGAGTACATTCGGAAGGACAACCCAGTCATAGGCGTCGATGTACATTTCATTAAACCAGTCCGCCGTTTGTTGCGGCGAAATCTCAAACAGATTGGCAAAGTTTCCGAGCACCATCAGCCGCTGGATATGATGATTGTGCGCCGTTTCGATGACAGGGCGGAGCGACTCGGCGACGCAGGTCATCGTCGTCTGACCGTCCCAGAAGAAGTCCGGCAAGTCACGATCGTGTTTGAGGACATTGACCTGTTCATAACCGGGCATCTCACTCAGATAGACGGCCCGCATGTACTCACGCCACCCGAGAATCTGGCGGATGAACCCTTCGACGGCATTGAGCGGCGCCTCCTGTTCTTCAAGCGCAGCGGCAACGGCTTTGATGACTTCGTCCGGTGACAGCAACCCGATATTGATCGACGAGGAAAGGAGAGAGTGTGATAACGTATCCTCTCCTGTCAGCATCGCGTCCTGATAGGTTCCGAATGTCTCAAGCCGTTCGTCGATGAAACGGGCGAGTGCCCGCTGTGCTTCCTGTCGTGTGACCGGCCAGTGGAACGCATCGAGCTGCCCCGGATGATCGGCAAACGTCGTCTCGACTTTGTTGATGACGTCACGCGTAATCTGATCCGGCCGGAACCGGATCGGTGCTTTAAAATCGACGCCGTCCTTCGCCGGTTTTCGGTTATCGGCGTCAAACGACCATTTTCCGCCGAGCGGTTTGGTTCCGTTCATTAACAGGAGGCGGTCTTTTCGGAGTTGACGATAGAACCGGTCCATCTTCCACGGTTTGTCCCCGAGCATGGCGACGGCTTCGTCCTGTGTCAGCAAAAAGAGCGGAACGTCGGAACAGACATCGACGGTGATTGTCTTCGGAAGACTTTCCTGGAATTTTTTCATGGCACGGCGCATCGGTTCGTCTGTGATGGCTGTATAGAGCAGGTGCGTCGGTTTGTATTGTTGCTGGTGCTGCTTCCATGCTTCGTCAAACGAATCCGCTTCCCGGTAATCGACCGTAAACCCTTTATTCCGGAGTTCGTCTGCGAAATGACGCATCGCTGAAAAAATCAGCACCAGTTTTTGTTTGTGGTACATTTTCCAGGTCGAGCGGGACGTTGCTTCGACCATCAGGATGACATCGTGTTTCGGATCCGCTTCCTGCAGAAGCGGTAACGTGTGGTTCAGCTGATTGCCAAAAATCCAGCGTGTCGCCATGAATCATTCCCCCTTTTTCTTCTACTAGAGTATATATCCGCTTTCTCTGAAAGTATGTCTCAGGATGTGCGCGTGCGATTCAGGGAAAGTGCATCTATTTTAAGTCGGAAACACCCAATATTTTAATATATGAACGACCTGTGATAGGGTTATAATGGAAAGGTAAGTTGTCGTCATGAGAGCGCTCTATTTTTCATGGCAGGTCCATAATATCAACGGGGATAGGAAGGATATCATGAGCAGTATGCCTAAACAAACAGACGTAATATTGATTGGTGCAGGAGTCATGAGTGCGACGCTAGGGGTCTTATTAAAAGAGCTCGCGCCTGACATGACAATTAAAGTGTTCGAGAAGTTACCGAACGCAGGGGAAGAAAGTTCGAATGAGTGGAACAATGCGGGCACGGGTCATGCCGCGTTATGTGAGCTCAACTATACGACAGAGAATGCAGACGGAACGATCGATATCAGTAAGGCCGTGAAAGTAAATGAACAATTCCAACTGTCACGCCAGTTTTGGTCGCATCTCGTCAAAGAAAACGTCTTACCGAATCCAGAAGAATTCATTATGCCGATTCCGCATATGAGTATGGTCGAAGGAGCGGAAAACGTCGAGTTTCTGAAAAAACGATTGGAAGCGCTATCAGCGAATCCACTCTTTAAAGGGATGGAATTTTCTGATGATCCGGAGCAGCTGAAGCAATGGATTCCGCTCATCATGGAAGGGCGGACGTCACCGGAACCGATCGCTGCAACAAAAATTGATTCGGGGACAGACGTCAACTTCGGTGCGCTGACACGGATTTTATTCACGCACCTCGCAGGACAGGGCGTTGAAATCAATTATGGGCACGGCGTCGAAGACTTGAAACGAGTCGACGGCGGCTGGGAAGTCAAAGTCAAAAACGAACAGGACAACCGGATTGAACATCATACGGCGAAGTTCCTCTTTATCGGCGGCGGTGGCGGCAGTCTGCCATTGCTCCAAAAAACAGGGATTCCCGAATCAAAACAAATCGGCGGATTTCCGGTCAGCGGTCTGTTCCTCGTCTGTAAAAATCCGGACATCGCGGAACGGCACCATGCAAAAGTGTACGGGAAAGCGAAAGTCGGAGCACCTCCGATGTCGGTCCCGCATTTGGATACACGATACATCGACGGGCAGAAATCACTGTTATTCGGACCGTTTGCCGGGTTCTCACCGAAATTCCTTAAGACCGGTTCGAATCTCGATTTGCTCGCGTCCGTCAAACCGAACAATGTCTTGACGATGCTTGCTGCCGGAGCAAAAGAAATGGGCTTAACGAAATATTTGATTGAACAAGTGCTGCTTTCGACAGAACAACGGATGAACGAGCTACGTGAATTCATTCCGAACGCAAAAACTGAAGACTGGGATGTCGTCGTCGCGGGACAACGCGTTCAGGTCATCAAAGATACACCACAAGGAAAAGGGACGCTCCAGTTCGGAACGGAAGTCGTCAGTGCGGCGGATGGGTCCGTTGCGGCCTTACTCGGTGCGTCACCGGGAGCTTCGACCGCTGTACCGGTCATGCTCGAAGTGCTCGAAAAATGTTTCCCGGATCAAATCGACGGTTGGACAGCTAAAATCAAGGAGATGATTCCGTCATACGGAACATCGCTTGTTGCGCACCCGGATCTGTTTGACGAAATCCATGCGGAAACAACCGAAACACTTAAACTAACAGCCGCACAACCGATTCATTAAAAACGACAAAATGAAAAAGCCCTGTTTCCTAATCGTTAGGAGACAGGGCTTTTCATATGGATTATCCGCGCTGGCGGAAAAATGCTGTTTTCTTTAAAGCTGCGCTGACCGGAATCGCAACGAGGATTCCGACGACGTTTTGAACGAGGTTACCTAGGATTGAAGCAACAGGAGCGATCCAGTTACTATAAAGAATCCCTTCACAGATATAGTAAACGCCAAGCATAAATGGAACAGAAGCAATCATTGCGAGTACGTTGACGCTGACATTCGTTGCTTTACGACCATATGTCCAGGCAATATAACCGACAACGAAACCTTGCAGACCACGTCCGACGAACGAGAACGGAGCCCAAAGTGTCCAGCCTGATACGATATCGAAGAGTCCCATTCCGACTGCTCCGGCGATCATGGCAGTTCGCGGTCCGAACAAGAGGGCGATAATGAACAACATGGCCGTCCCCATATGGACAAGTCCGCCGTTCGCTGCGATTGGCAATTTAATATTAATAAAGAATGTTGCGACAAAAACAAGTGCAATCGACATCGACGTGATGACGAGTTGCCGGGTACGAGTGCTTGAATACGGTGTTGCGTTTTGCATGAGTCAGACCTTCTTTATGATAGATTTTGAATAGCTTAAATCTATCAAAATACTGGACTAGCTAAAAGTGTCAATATCGAACAATTTATAGGGGTCAGTTGAACCGTTGCTTTTTATACTGAAGAGGGAAGACGGCGTATGTATTCGTTCAAATTCGCTTCTGCTTGTTTTTCGCGTTGGAGCAATACCATTCAGGATACGCGTTAAAAGATCTGTGTTTCACATAGTGCTTCAGCCAAATGGTCTCGGAAAAGATTTATTTTCCATTGATTCCTACGGGAACAGTGCGTTATTAACGCACTCAGCGTGTAGACAAACGCTTATGAAGCGTGAACATGCGATAACGAGAGGCAATCTGTTCGCGCTCCCCTGTCTCGCCTCGTCTTCAAAGCGGCATTCGGTCACGCCGCTACAGCAAAGCTGCAGGGTCGCGATCGATTGCTTTTCGCTTTAAAAGCGATTCGAGACGGATTGCGCTCTAAGCCGTCTGCATGCCTGGATTTCCCTCACGGTATTACCTAAAAAGTGTCACGTTTCGTTGACTCCTGCGGGGAAAAGTGCGTTTTTAACGCACTTTCAGAGGCAGGCAAGACCCTGCTCATTGTCCGCTAGGACCAAGGAGCAACGGCTTGCGCCTCGCCCGAGGAAAGCAATGAAAAAAAGACGCTTGATCTCCCGATATGACTTTGTCTACAGTCTGAAGTGCGTTATTAACGCGACTTGCCAGAGGCAGGCGAGACCCTACTCATTGTCCGCTAGGCAAGGAGCAATGCCCGAGGAAAGCAATGGAAATAAGAATCGTACATCGATGAAAACATAATATTTAAATTAAAAAAACGCCTTGCCGAAGCAAGACGTTTAAACGATTAATTGCGAATCATATGATCGAAGGCACCAAGTGCAGCTGTCGCACCTGAGCCCATCGAGATGATGATTTGTTTATACACACTGTCGGTACAGTCACCTGCTGCGAACACACCAGGGACATTCGTCGCACCATGACGGTCGACGAGGATTTCACCGAATTTGTTGCGTTCCACTGTATCACCAAGCCAGTCCGTGTTCGGCACGAGACCGATTTGGACGAAGACGCCTTCCAGCTCAACGTGTTGTTCAACGCCTGTTTCACGCTCGACATACGTGATGCCGTTTACTTTATCCGTCCCCGTGATTTCCTTCGTCTGGGCGTTTGCGACGACCGTGACGTTCGGAAGACTTGCGAGTCGGTTTTGTAAAACTGCATCTGCCTTCAGTTCAGGTGCGAACTCAAGGACCGTGACGTGTTTGACGAGACCTGCGAGGTCGATGGCCGCTTCAACACCGGAATTTCCGCCGCCGATGACCGCAACGCGTTTTCCTTCGAAGAGTGGACCATCACAGTGTGGACAGTACGCGACACCTTTGTTCTTGAACTCAAGTTCGCCTGGGACACCGACGTTACGCCAGCGTGCACCTGTCGACAAAATCAACGTTTTCGTTTTGAGGACCGCACCATTCTCAAGTTCCAGCTCAACGAGGTCTTTTTTCTCAAGGCGAGTAGCCCGTTGCAGGTTCATGACATCGATGCCATACTCCTTGACGTGCTCTTCAAGACTCGCGACGAGTTTCGGACCTTCCGTGTACTTCATGCTGATGAAGTTTTCGATGCTCATCGTATCCATGACTTGTCCGCCGAAACGTTCTGCGACAATCCCGGTCCGGATGCCTTTACGTGCTGCGTAAATCGCGGCACTTGAACCGGCAGGACCGCCACCGACGACGAGGACGTCGTACGGATCTTTGTCAGCGAAATCGGCTGCATCTGTACCCGTACCGAGCTTCGCAAGAATCTCTTCGAGTGACATCCGTCCGTTCCCGAATGCTTCGCCGTTGACGAAGACCGTCGGGACAGCCATGATTTCTTTTTGCTCGACTTCTTCTTTGAACGCTCCACCGTCAATCATCGTGTGACTGATGTTCGGGTTGAGGACGCTCATGACGTTCAAGGCTTGGACGACATCCGGGCAGTTGTGACAGCTGAGGCTGATGTACGACTCGAAGTGATACGTCTCTTTGATGCCTTTAATTTGTTCGATGACAGGCGCATCGATCTTCGGCGCACGACCACTGACTTGGAGCAAAGCCAAGACGAGTGACGTGAACTCGTGACCGAGCGGAATCCCGGCGAACGTAATTCCACTTACTTCACCAGCGCGGTTGACGCTGAAGCTCGGTGTCCGGGCGAGCGTCGCCTGTTCGATGCTGATGCGTGGTGACATACTCGCGATTTCTTCGACGAGTTCGCTCATCTCGAGTGAGACGGAGTCCGTCCCGGCGCTGACGGCGAGGACGATGTCTCCTTCTAACAAATCAAGGTATTGAGCGAGTTGTGCTTTAATATCTGCTGCTAAAGCCATCTCAAATCCGCTCCTTAAATTTTCCCTACGAGGTCAAGGCTAGGTGTGAGTGTTGCAGAACCCTCTTCCCATTTCGCCGGGCAAACTTCACCTGGGTTGTTGCGCACGTATTGTGCTGCTTTGATTTTGTTGACGAGTGTACTTGCATCACGGCCGATTCCACCAGCGTTGATTTCAACAGTCTGGATGACGCCGTCCGGATCGATGATGAACGTCCCGCGATCAGCAAGTCCATCTTGTTCGTTTAAGACTTCGAAGTTACGTGAGATGACGTGTGACGGGTCACCAATCATGACGTACTCGATTTTACCGATTGTTTCTGAAGTTTCGTGCCAAGCTTTATGTGTAAAGTGCGTATCTGTTGAAACGGAGTACACTTCAACGTCAAGCGCTTTGAGTGCTGCGTATTGGTTTTGAAGATCTTCGAGCTCAGTCGGGCAAACGAATGTAAAGTCTGCTGGGTAGAAACAAACGACACTCCATTTTCCACGAAGGTTAGCGTCTGTAAGATCGACGAACTCTCCGTTGTGGAATGCTGATGCACTAAATGGTTTTACTTCACTTCCGATTAAAGACATGATAAAAATCCTCCTGTTGGGTTCTATTTAAGAATCTGTTCTAGTCGTTAAGAATAACTGTACTTATCACACTAGAATAATTCTAATCTAATACTAATTTCATATAAAGCGTCTCTTTTGTCAAGGTTTAACCTGTAAATTCTTATTTCAAGAAATGAATTGTGAACAAAAAAAGAGCTCTATCTCCCTGAATGAAACAGGGAGATAGAGCTGTATAAGTCATTGCCATTCAGTATGGAACATTCCTTCGCGATCGGTCCGGGCATACGTATGGGCTCCGAAATAATCACGTTGTGCTTGCAGGATGTTGGCATTTGAATTCGCTGTCCGGTAACTGTCGTAATACGTCAGTGACGTGCTGAGACACGGTGACGCAAGACCTGTGAGCGCACCTTCTGCGACGACTTGGCGGAGCGACGTTTGATACGCCTGTACCTTGTCTGCGAAGTACGGTGCGAGCATTAAGTTGTCGAGTGATGCGTCCGTTGCAAAAGCCTCGCTGATGACATTGAGGAACTCGGCGCGGATGATACAACCGCCACGGAAAATCAAGGCAATCTCTTCAAGACGTAAGTTCCAGTCATACAGTTCGGATGAAGTCCGGTACTGGGTGAAGCCTTGTGCGTAAGCAGCGATTTTACCCATGTAGAGTGCTTGGCGGATGCGTTCGATCCAGACGTCTTTGTCGAGCGCTGCACGGGCTTCCGGTCCACCGAGGACAGAGGCGGCAGCGACACGTTCTGCTTTGACGGCAGAGAGATAACGGGCGAAGAGTGCCTCCGTAATGATAGAGGAAGCGATCCCATTATCAATGGACTGCAAGCTCGTCCATTTGCCCGTTCCTTTTTGACCGGCTTGATCGAGAATGACGTCGATCAAGGGAAGACCCGTCTCGTCATCTTTTTTCCGTAAAATCTCAGCCGTGATTTCAATCAGATAACTTTTTAACTCGCCGTCGTTCCATGAGGAGAAGATGTCCGCAATTTCTTCGACATCGAGTCCGAGACGGACACGGAGGAAACTGTAAGCTTCTGCAATCAACTGCATGTCAGCGTACTCGATTCCGTTATGGACCATCTTGACGAAGTGTCCGGCCCCTTTAGGTCCGATGTAGACACAACATGGGTCGCCGTTCACTTGTGCTGCAATTTTTGTCAAAATCGGCGCGACTTGATCGTACGCCTCTTTTGTTCCGCCCGGCATGATGGCAGGACCGGTCCGGGCCCCGACTTCCCCACCCGAGACACCGACACCGATGTACTCGATGCCATGCTCGTTTAGTTGGTCGAAGCGACGTTCCGTATCGAGGAAGTGGGAGTTCCCACCGTCCATGATGATATCGCCCTTCTCAAGGTGCGGGATAAGCGAATCGATGACGGAATCGATGGCACTTCCCGCCGTGACCATGACAAAAATCTTGCGTGGACGCTCGAGTGAGCGGACGAAGGCTTCGACGTCATAGTACGGATGAAGCGGTAATCCTTCGCGGTTTGCGACGAGTTGTTCCGTTAAGTCTGGCGTGTAGTTATAGATAGCGACGTTTTCATCATGGCTCGCCATGTTCATGGCGATGTTGCGTCCCATGACACCAAGGCCGATGACTCCGATTGAATTTAGCATAGTGTAACGACTCCTTTTTTTAGACGACGAGACTGAGGAGGAGGACGAATCCAAGTCCGAAGACGGAAATGATTGTCTCAAGCAGCGTCCACGTCGCGAAAGTTTCTTTCATAGTTAAACCAAAGTATTCTTTGAACATCCAGAACCCGGCATCGTTGACGTGCGAAGCGATTAAGCTACCAGCACCAGTCGCAAGCACGACGAGGGCGAGGTTGACGTCTGATTGACCGAGGAGCGGGATGACGAGTCCAGCTGTCGTCAGTGAAGCGACCGTCGCCGAACCGAGTGAAATCCGTAAGATCGCGGCAATCAACCACGCGAGTAAAATCGGTGAAAGTGTTGTGTCAGCAAAGAGTTCAGCGACATATTTACCGACGCCTCCATCGATTAAGACTTGTTTGAAGGCACCGCCACCACCGATGATGAGTAACATCATTCCGATTTGTGTGATCGCTGTCGTACATGAATCCATGACGGTCTTGATTGGGATATTACGTGCAAGTCCCATCGTATAGACTGCGACGAGTAACGAAATCAACATTGCTGTGGAAGCATTCCCGATGAACTGGATGGCAGAAAGGACCGCATTGCCATCCCAGCCGAGTGTTTTTTGTAACAATGTCAAAATCGTGGCGATCGACATCAAGAGTACCGGTAGCATTGCTGTGAACACACTGATTCCGAATCCAGGTGTTTCGCTTAAATCAAATTCTTTTTGTTCGCCGAGTGAGGCGATGTTACCTGTTTTTTTGAATGATTCCGGCACAAGACGTTTTGCGACTTTCGTAAAGAGCGGTCCGGCGATGATGACCGTCGGAACAGCGACTAAGAAACCGTAAAGTAAGACTTGCCCTAAATCTGCCCCGTATTCACCCGCGATGACAGTTGGACCGGGGTGAGGTGGTAAAAAGCCGTGTGTAACAGAAAGTGCTGCGACCATCGGAATCCCGAGATAGAGAATCGAGACGCGAAGCTGACGTGAAATCGCAAAGACGATTGGAATTAATAGAACGAGTCCGACTTCGAAGAATAACGCGATCCCGATGATGAATGAAGCGACGACGACTGCCCATTGAATGTTCTTTTCCCCGAATTTCGCGACGAGTGTCATCGCGATCCGCTGTGCACCACCGGCGTCAGCAATTAATTTCCCGAGCATTGCACCGAGTCCGAAGATCAGCGCAAGGTGACCGAGTGTTCCGCCGAGACCGGCTTCAATCGTCGTGACGATTTGGTCGAGCGGCATTCCAAGTAGTATAGCGACGACGAACGAGACGATGATTAATGAAACAAACGTGTTTAATTTCAACCCCATGATTAAAACGAGTAATGTGATGATCCCAATGGCAACGATGACTAACGGCATGTGACTTCCCCCAAAAGATAAATTAGTTTTCTTGCTGAATCAAGCTACGTTGATACTCTGCGATCCGCCGATGGTCGGCTGAAAGCGTCCGTGCCAAGCTGATGAAGATCGGTAGCAATTGACGGTATTCGTGCATCGCTTCTTCATTCGGTACATGACGATGTGTTTCCCCAATCATCTCAGCAGCTACTTCGAATGAATCGACTTCCCCAGTCGCATACAATCCGAGAATACAAGCCCCGAGACATGAACTTTCAAAACTTTCTGGAATGACGACTTCCGACTCAAAGATGTCGGCCATCATCTGACGCCACACTTCAGATCGCGCGAACCCCCCGGTTGCTTGAATCCGTGTGACAGGACCATCCATACATTCAATCAATGCCAGGAAGACAGTGTACAGGTTGTAGATGACACCTTCTAACGCGGCACGAATCATATGTTCTTTTTTATGTGACAACGTCAATCCGAAGAATGAGCCACTGACGTCCGGATTCCAAAGAGGTGCCCGTTCGCCCGATAGATACGGATGGAACAACAGTCCGTCTGAACCCGGACGGACCCGTTCAGCGATTTTCGTCAACACCGCATACGGATCAATCCCGAGTCGTTTCGCTGTTTCGACTTCAGCCGATGCGAGCTCATCACGAATCCAGCGTAAGACCATCCCGCCATTGTTGACCGGACCACCGATGACCCAGTGCTTTTCAGTCAGTGCGTAACAGAATGTCCGTCCCTTTTCGTCCGTCTGCGGCCGGTCAATGATAGTCCGGATCGCACCGCTCGTCCCGATCGTGATGGCAATCTCGCCCTTACGGATGGCGTTGACACCGAGGTTTGACAGGACCCCGTCACTGGCACCGATCATGAAAGGTGTTGCCGGATCAAGTCCGATTTGTTTTGCATATTCAGGATTAATGTCCGAATACTGTGTCGTCGTCGAGACAGGTTCCGACAATTTTGAAGCATCGATGCCGGCGATCTCTAAGGCTTTCGAGTCCCACTTCATGTCGTGGATATTGAACAATCCTGTCGCCGATGCGAGCGAATGATCAATCACGTAACGTCCGAACAGACGCTGGAAGACGAATTCCTTGATTCCGATGTATTTTTTCGTCCGCTCGGCAATCTCCGGCCGGTCTTCGACGAGCCAAAAGATTTTCGCGAGAGGGGACATCGGGTGAATCGGTGTACCGGTCCGGTGGTAGACATCATTTCCGTACTCTTCCTTAATCCGGTTCGACCAGGCTTCGCTCCGACTGTCCGCCCAGGTGATGCAGGCAGTCAAAGGCTGGTCGTCCTCGTCGATGGCAATCAAGCTGTGCATCGCACTACTGAAAGCGACGAATTTCGGTTTTTGGTCCGGATACTGCTTCGTCAGCAGACGGATTGTTTCAAGAGCGGCGTGGAAAATTTCTTCCGGATCCTGTTCAGCAGTCGAGCGGTTTGGCGTGTGGAGCGGATAGCCGACGTTCGTCTGGCCGACAACTTCTCCTTTTGTCGTAAAGAGGACAGCTTTCGTGCTCGTCGTCCCGATATCGATTCCTAGCATGTATTCAGTCATGTGGTTCGACTCCTTTCGTCATCATCTGTTGCGATTGCCATAAATCTTCGACTTCTTGGACATCGTCGAAATTCTGGTGGAGAGACGTGACCATCCGTTCACGGTCTCCTGTTTCGATGGCTTCGATATAAAGTGCGTGGTTGGCGATGATCCGGTCGAAATCCTCCATCTGTCCTTCGAAGCGAGTCCGCATCGATAAAAGGATGAAGCTTTCCATGACCGGTTTTAAGTTTTGCCAAATCATGCTGACATAACTGTGATCAATCGACCGGATGATCGTCTCGTGGAACAGAACATCTTGATACGAAAATTCGTCGGCATCATTAAACTTGATCGCGACTTTCATCATCTCAAGGATCTTGCTCAGTTCACGGACGAGTTCTTGACGGTCCATCCGGACGATTCGTTCGAAGACGAACGTTTCGATTAACAGGCGGACGTCATAAATCTCGCGGATGTCTTTTTCCGACAAACCAACGACGACGGCACCCATCCGCTCAAGCCGGATGATCCGTTCAGCAGCGAGAACTTTTAGAGCGTCGCGAACGGGCGAGCGACTGACGGAAAAATCCGTCGCTAATTTATTTTCAGAAAGGACGGTCCCTTGCTCAATCTTTCCGGAAATGATACGCATCCGGAGTTCGTGGGCGACACGATCTCCAGTTGATGCTTTTGATAACCATTTAATCGGGTATAAAAAATCAGACATAAAAATCACCTGCTTTGTTTTATGAGTATACTTGTATACAAGTAGTATAAACGACTGAATATAAAATGCAAGCGCTTTAATGAAAACGCTTTATTTCGTTTGGTTTACATTCGCATTACCTTCAGTATGATAGGATGTAGAAAACAATTTTCTGAGAAAAACATGTTGATCTTTAAGACAAAGGAGGATATATGATGAAGATTTTAGTCGTGGGTGCAGGAGCTGTCGGAGGGTACTTCGGGGGACGCCTAGCAGAAAAAGGGGAAGACGTGACGTTTCTTGTCCGTGAGCGTCGGGCAAAGGAGTTAGAGCGAACAGGTCTTGAGATTGACAGTCCGCACGGAGACGTGTCGTTGACGCCGCGTTTAATCCAAGTTGGAACAAAAGAGACGTTTGACCTAGTCATCGTGTCGACGAAAGCGTACCACCTGGAGCATGTCATCGGGGATCTCGAAGGGTTCGTCGGACCTGATACATATGTGTTACCTGTCTTGAACGGGATGCGGCATATCGAACAACTCGTCGCTAAATTTGGCGAGACGCGTGTCCTCGGAGGCTTATGCTTCATTGAATCGACGCTTGACACGAATGGACGCGTCATTCAGACGAGTCCTGCCCATCAACTCGTGTTTGGTCCAAGAACAGGGGACTGGACGGATCGCTTGTTTGAGGTGAAGGAAGCACTTGCAGGGACGAAAGCATCGATTAAAGCATCAGACCACATCATGCAAGATATGTGGCAAAAGTATCTCTTCATTACGACTTTTTCCGGAGTGACTTCGCTATTTCGGGCACCGATCGGTCCGATTCGCGACGACGCAGCCGGGGATCGTGTCATCCGGAATGTCTTACAAGAAGCAAAACAAGCCATGGAAAGTCAAGGGGCAACGTTCGTGCAACATATCGAACAGGAGCAGGAAAAACGGATTCACCAAATGGCACCGGATATGAAGTCGTCGTTGCAACGGGATATGGAAAAACAAGGCATGGTCGAAGCAGACCATCTGTTTGGCAGTTTAATAGAAGGAACGGAGCCAGCGGTGTACCCGACGTTACGGATGATTCTTACGAATTTAAAGGTATATGAACAGCTATCAATTACTATTTAAGCTGTTGAAGGGCTTCGAAATCGAGAATTACAAATAGCTTCTCCAAGGTGACTCTATCGTTTATCTTAAGAGAAGCTATTTATGTAGCTAGAAAATGTTATGTTCGTAAATTTTTCTTGACTGACTCTGATTACAAGTGGGGAAAATATTAAATAAAATTTAAATGATAAGAATATTCTTTTAAATGATACTCTATCTCTTTAATTAAAATAGACTTAAGTATAAGTAAGGGATATGATTTAGATATCTCTAAAATATAAGTTGTTAATGTTTTTTTGGATTTGTGAGAGGGGATAATTTGACATGAAGCGTATTATTATTCGTGCAGGTATGACACCCTTTGAACAGTTTGATGCTGAGTATATAATGAGAGAAAATTCAATCGGAGGGAACGTTGGGAATTTGATCTATCAGTACAGTATCTTCCGAACATTGATGACGGAAGGAACGACGATCACGCCTGACTATTACTACTATGATGAAGAACGTGCAGATGAGATCAACGAAAAATTTGATCTTTACGTCATTCCACTTGCAGATGCATTCCGTCAAGAGTTCGCATCGTCCCTTCGAAAATACACACGATTGATTAAAAAATTGAAAATTCCGGTCGTCGTCATCGGTGTTGGTCTACGCGCACCATTCGAGCCGGACTTAAAAGGCGGATTCCCGTTCGACGAGGATGTTAAAGCATTCGTCAGCGCAGTCCTCGAACGTTCAAGCATCATTGGACTTCGTGGTGAAATCACGTCGAAATACCTGACACGCCTTGGTTTCCGTGAAGGCATCGATCATAAAGTCATCGGTTGCCCATCGATGTATGCATTCGGTCGTAATCTTCACATTCGTGAGACAAACATCACGAAAGATTCGATGGTTAGTGTCAATTCATCACGTTTTTCACCCAAAAATGTCCTTGATTTTATCACACGTGGAATGGAAGAGTATCCAAATCACTATTTCATCCCACAATGGATGAAAGAATTGAAGTTGACGTACACTGGAACTCATCCGTTTGGAGACCTTTCAGATATGAATTATGCAGCTAGAATGTCACACCCGGTGTATATGAATGACCGTGTTCGTTTCTTCTTAAACGCTCAAACGTGGTTCGACTTCCTCAAAGAAGCTGACTTGAGCTTTGGTGCACGTCTCCACGGAAACATCACAGCGACACTCGCTGGAACACCAAGTATTTTGATTCCTAAAGATGCAAGGATGCGTGAATTAACAGATTACCATCAATTGACTCACATCTGGGCAAATGACATCACGGCAGACACACGGCTTTCGGACGTCGTCGAAACAGCAGACTTCCAAAGCCCGGCGCGGATTCAAGTGAAAAACTTCGACAACTTTCTTGACTTCTTGAACACGAACGACTTGGAGCATATCTATCAAGACACGAACTATCCAGAGAACGTGCCGTTTGATCGTGAAATGGCGAAAACAGAACTCCTCCCAGCGGTTAAACCGATTACAGGAATCAGTATGGAAGAAGCAATCGCACGTTTTGAATCATTCTTCCCGGAAGAAGAGAAAAAAATTGCTGCGATTCAAAAACATGATAAAGATAAAGACAAAAAGATTAAAACGTTACAAGATAAACTCAACAAGCAGACGAAGGTGGTTAAACATCAAGAAGGTACATTGAACCGTAAAGCGGTTCGGGTGGCCCTTAAGACAGCTAATCTCTTCGTAAAAAAATAACAATAAGACGTCTCATGCCAATGCGGTAGGAGACGTTTTTTTGAATTCTATTATCTGAATTGTGTTGACAATTCAAAAAAGGACTGCTACTGTTATGAAAAATTACATTCTTATCCAGAGAGGTGGAGGGACTGGCCCTTTGAAGCCTCAGCAACAGGTCGAAAGATACTGTGCTAATTCCTGCGGGTGTTGTACCCGATCGATAAGCGCTCTTCATGTTGTCGACCGACGCACCCTGTCTGTACAGGAGTGCGTTTTTTTTATTGAGTGAGAAAGAGGAGTGGTGGAGGATGGAGCAAAAAACAACATTTCGACGAAAGATGGAATCCCGTCATATCGTCATGCTGTCGTTAGGTGGCGTCATCGGGACGGGGCTGTTCCTGAGTACGGGGTACACATTGGAGCAAGCAGGGCGGATCGGAACGATTGTATCCTACTTACTCGGAGCACTCGTCGTCTATCTCGTGATGCTTTGTTTAGGGGAACTCGCTGTACATATGCCGGAAACCGGTGCCTTTCATAGTTATGGACAAAGTACATTGGACCGGGAACCGGCTATACGGTCGCCTGGCTCTACTGGCTGACCTGGACGGTGGCGCTCGGTTCCGAGTTTACGGCAGCCGGTTTATTGATGCAACGCTGGTTCCCTGACGTGCCGGTCTGGTTGTTCAGCGGATTGTTCGTCATCATCATTTTAGTGATTAATGTACTGACAGTGCGCGTGTTCGCCGAAGTCGAATTTTGGTTTTCTGCCGTGAAAATCATGACGATCATCGCCTTCATCGTCTTAGGGGCAGCAGCAATCGTCGGCTTTATTCCACTGGCGTCAGGAGAAGCAGCTCCGTTGTTCGGACCGCTGACGGAAGGGGAACTCTTCCCGAACGGGGCCTTTGCGATTTTGATGACGATGCTCGCCGTCAACTTTGCCTATTCGGGGACAGAACTGATTGGTGTTGCGGCAGGCGAGGCGGTTGATCCGAAGCGGACGATTCCTCTTGCCATCCGGACGACGATTGTCCGGCTGGTCGTGTTTTTTGTCGGCACGATCATCGTCCTGGCGATTTTACTACCGACGGATGCGAACGGTGTGCTCGAGAGTCCGTTCGTTGCCGTCTTCGAACGGATCGGGATTCAATTTGCGGCGGACATCATGAACTTCGTCATCTTGACGGCGATCCTTTCCGCAGCGAACTCCGGGTTGTACGCCGCGTCACGGATGTTGTGGTCGTTGTCTGATCAACGGATGATTTCACCGTTCTTTGCTAAATTGAGTCAAAACGGTGTTCCGACACGCGCTGTCATGTTCAGTATGCTCGGCGGATTGTTTGCACTGCTATCAAGTGTCTACGCAGCAGAAAGCGTCTATATCGCACTCGTCTCGATTTCAGGACTTGCTGTCGTCGTTGTCTGGATGAGCATCAGTGCTTCGCAATACTTCTTTCGGCGGCGTTACCTGAGAGAAGGACACGATTTGCAAGACTTGGTGTACCGGACACCATTTTATCCAGTCGTCCCGATTGTCTCCTTTTTGATTTGCCTATTGTCGCTGATCGGGATTGCCTTTGATCCTACGCAGCGTGTTGCCTTATATTTTGGAATTCCCTTTATCGGACTTTGTTATCTCGTGCATTACCTGACGAAAAAATCACAGAAACGGAGTGTGGAAGATGTCAAAACAGAAAAATCCAGTTGAAGCCTTACTTAACGAAAAACCGTTTATTTTACTTGATGGAGCACTTGCGACAGAACTGGAGCGGCATGGGAGTGATCTCGCCGATCCTCTCTGGTCGGCACGGGTCTTGGTCGAAGAGCCGGAACAGATTCACCGCGTCCATGCTGACTATTTTCGAATCGGTGCGGACTGTGCCATCACCTCGAGTTATCAAGCAAGTTTGCAAGGGTTTAAACAACGGGGAATCGGGACGGATGCAGCGATCGAACTGATCAAGCAGACGGTCTACTTGGCGCAACATGCACGTCAAGAAGTCGCCGGAGCAGGGACACGATCGTTGATTGCCGGATCAGTCGGTCCGTACGGGGCGTATTTGGCCGATGGATCAGAATATATCGGACACTACGGTGTCGATGATGCGACCCTTGAGAACTTTCATCGTCCCCGAATCGAGGCGTTGATTGCGGCAGGAGCAGATTTACTGGCCTTCGAAACGATTCCGTCGCTTCAAGAAGCAACCGTCTTGTTTCGGATATTAGAAGAATTTCCGGAACACTCGGCCTGGCTCGCTTTTTCCCTTCGCGATGCGGAACACATCAGTGAAGGGACGACGATTGCGGATTGTGTCGCAGCAGTCGGCCGCCATCCGCAACTCGCTGCGCTCGGTGCAAATTGCTTTCCGGCGTCGATTACGACAGATTTCGTAACGGGATTGAAGCGACTGACGGACGTGCCGATCATCGTCTATCCGAATTCGGGGGAACAGTATGATCCCGTCAAGAAAACATGGTCTGGTGAATCGGTGTGTACAGCTTTTGATGAAGTTGCCAGTGAGTGGTATGCGGCAGGGGCACGCCTGATCGGCGGTTGTTGCCGGACGACACCGGAACAAATTGAACGGATTCATGCCGCCATCGAAGGAACGTAAGGTTGCAAAAATCGAGCTGAAATCAATCGCAGTGCCGGACGGTTCCGCCCTCTGCGCAAGAAACGCCGATGATCCCGTTTTTCATACGGAATCATCGGCGTTTTTTATCCCTATTCTTCTCGTTCATGACGTCTTAAGACGATTGGATCACCGTTCCCGCAGTTCACGGTTAAATTGTTGGAGCAGGCGTCCAAATGCTTCCGCATCGTCACCTGACCAGTCTGTCAGTAAGCGTTCGATGCTCGCGAGGCGTGCCGTCCGGTAAATCGTCAGTTCTTCCTGTCCGAGTGAAGTGATGTGATAGAAGAAAGCACGGCCATCTGCTTCATCGCGTACTTTTTCGACCAATTTCTTTTGATCGAGTGCTGCCGCTTGCCGGCTGACGGTAGAGACGTCAAGTTGCAATTCGCGTGCCAATGTCTTCACCCCGACTGGACCAGACTCGGACAGTTGACGCAGTAACAAATACGACGCGCGATCTAAATTTCGGTTATCGGCCGTCGCTGTCGTCAAACGACGAATCAGAATCGCAAGTTCTAGTTCAATCACTTCGAGTGCCTGATCAGACATGTTAATCCCCTCTTTTCCTAAGTGCTTCATGTTTCCCATCATTACGCAAGGACTTAGCCCCTGTCAATGAGAGGTCAGGAAACTTGACAGTCCATTAGTTGTATTATACAATCATTTCTGTTATTTAATTGCATCATACAACTTATTTATTCAGAACACACACAAAAGGAGAATTCCGATGAAAGCTTATGAATCGATGAAACAAGAAGTGATCACAGTCCACGAAACAGACGTCATCCGCCATGTCGTCGAACGTTTCATCCAATCCGGAATCAGCGGTGTTCCCGTCATCAATGACGAGAGCGAAGTCGTTGGGTACATCAGTGATGGTGACATCATGCGGGCGATTGGAAAGCACAAAGACATCATCGTCGATACGTTTTTATATGTAGATGTCATCAAAGGGGATGAAGAAGATTATGACGCGCGGGTGCGTCACATTCTGAACCGTCCGGTCATGGAGATGGCACGCCGGAAAGTCGTCACGGCAGATGTTGAAACGGAGATGGAAGAAATCGCAGCGACGCTCGGTTCGAAACGGATTAAAAAATTACCGATTTTAAAACAAGGAAAGCTTGTCGGAATCATCAGTCGGGGCGACGTCATCCGTCACTCCTTTAAACGGTTCTTATAAGAGAAAGAAGGGACGATATGGCACTTGCCAATAAAACAACGACGCTTGCGCCGGAAACGGTGTTAGAAGAAAGCAAGCATGGATTATTCCACCAACCGATTGCTGTTTGGGCAGTATTTTTTGCGAGTATCACGGCATTCATGGGGATGGGGCTCGTCAACCCGGTTTTACCGACGATCGCTGATAATTTAGAAGCCTCAAAAAGTGAAGTTACGCTCTTATTTACAAGTTATAATGCCGTCATGGCATTCGCGATGCTGATCACAGGTGCGATTTCATCACGGATCGGTCAAAAGGGAACATTGATGTTAGGAATTGCCGTCATCGCGCTCGTCGCTGGATTTGCAGCGCAAGCCGATAGCATTTGGACGCTTGTCGCCTTACGTGGCGGCTGGGGGCTTGGAAATGCCTTGTTCGTCGCAACGGCACTTGCAGCCATCGTCTCCCTTTCGTCAGGCGGGACAGCAAAAGCGATCATCTTATATGAAGCAGCCGTCGGTCTCGGGATTTCAATTGGGCCGCTTCTCGGAGGGACACTCGGTTCGATCACATGGCGCGCACCTTTCATGGGTGTCGCGACAATCATGGTCATCGCCTTCCTTGTCCTGTTGTTCTTGATGCCGAAACCGGTCGCAACAACGACGGCACCACGGCAAAAGATTTCCTTGCTCGCACCTTTCCAAGCGATGAAACATCGTTCACTGTTGACACTTGGGATTGTTGCAGCACTTTATAACGTCGGTTTCTTTACAATCATGGCCTATGCGCCGTTCGTCATGAAACTGCCGGCACAAGGTCTCGGTTTCGTCTTCCTGGGTTGGGGGATGTTGCTCGCAATCACGTCTGTCTTGACAGCGCCGAAGTTAAAACAATGGCTTGGAACGATTAAAGCGATGGTATTGATGCTGTTACTGTTCGCCGTTCTCTTACTATTGATGGGGATCTTTACGGAAACACCAGCTGTCGTCATCGTCTGTGTGATTCTTGCCGGGGCGGTACTTGGTAATAACAACACACTCATTACGACAGCCGTCATGGACGCGGCACCGGTCGAACGTTCGACCGCATCTGCTGCATACAGCTTTTTACGTTTCCTTGGGGCAGCCATCGCGCCATTCATGGCCGGTAAATTGGCTGAAATCTTTAACGCAAACTTGCCGTTTTACGTCGGGAGCGGATTTGTCTTACTCTCTGTCGTCATCATCGGGGTCAATCTTAAGCACATCCGTCACATCGATACAATCGATAGCGGGCATTGATGTAAACGAACATCCTTTCTTCTGCAGAAGCGGAAGAAAGGATGTTTTTGGTTAGGTCGACAAAAAAGACGATTGTCGCTTACGATGATAGGAAACAGAATGGAGGAAACGATTGGAACATACGATTGCTTTCATCGGTTATGAAGAGAAGGTCGAATGGCGTATTTTACAGGTCAATCGTCTGGAAGAAATACTGGAAATCGATGTCGTCCTATCGCAATCGGACAACCAGACCAGTCATCGATTAAATATGTCGTTCGCTGAATATGATTCCTTTGCGCATGATTTTTTAACGGTCCATGAGCAACTTCGTGGATCTGCGACCTATACGCAAGCAGATTTTCACATGACGTTGACCTATCATCGTCTCGGTCACGTCACGATTGAAATCGGATGGAAGGGTCAACAGACAATAGCGTTGCAAAGTGATCAGAGTTATCTCGGACAAGCGCTTGCGAGTATCGGAGTCTATACGTAAAAACCGCTCGAGTCTTCGAAAGAGAAGGCTTGAGCGGTTTTTTTCGTTCAGGCTAGGGGTTCAAGTGCGAGTTGCTTACATAACGCAATCGTCTGGAAATACTCCGACAAGGGAATCGATTCATCGACTTGATGGGCGAAACGGAAGTCGTGGAACGAAGCGACGGCAATCGGGAAGGTCCGGTTGGCTTGGCTGAACATGGCTCCGTCCGTCCCACCCGGAATCGCAACGCGCCGCGCCGGATGACCCGTGATGGTTTCCATGTGTCGTGCAACCGTTTCGAGGAACGGTGCATTCGCATCCGTCTCACATGAAGGAATCTCTTTGATGACACGCAGGGTCATCGCGAACGTCGGATCTTCCTTACGCAGCCGTTGTTCGATCTGCGCAAAAGCTTCTAAAATCTCGAGGCGTCCGAATCCGGGAATCGTCCGGATGTCCATGTAAAAGGAAGCGTTACTCGGGATGACATTCGGACCTTCTCCGCCTTGGATCGACGTGATCGAGGCGACGACAGGACCGAGTTGCGGGTGGCGATTGTCGGTGATCGTGAAACGGTCCGACTTCACTTCCTGAATGACACGATACAGATCATCGATGGCATTTTTTCCGAGTTGCGGCGCGGAACTATGAGCCCCTTTACCGACGCACGTCACTTCGATTCCGACGACACCTTTTTGAGCATACCCAATCATTCCGCTTGTCGGCTCCGTGATCAACAGCGCATCTAAATCGTCGGCGTCACCACGTTCCGTCAAATACTTCGCGCCTGTCATACCATTTTCTTCATCAGATGTAATAAGTAGTTTGAGATGATTCGGGCGGTCCGCACAGTCCTTTAACTCAATCATCGCATTGACCATTGCCATCACACCAGACTTCATATCGGATGCCCCGCGACCGTAAATCCGTCCGTCGCTGATTTCACCACCAAAAGGTTGTTTTGTCCAACCGGTCGTTTGGACAGGTACGGTATCAAGATGACCCGAGAAACCGATTGTTTTTGGTTCGGTGGCTACCTCGCTTGCCGGAAGGGTCGCGACGAGACAGATTCGTTTTGGCGCGACCTCAATCCATTCGGTTTCGATTTCGTGAGTGGTCAAGTAGTCATAGACAAAAGTCGCGACGTCTCGTTCCCCGTCGAGCGGATTGACACTCGGAATTTGCAGGCAGTGTTGCAGTGATTCGATTTGTTGTTGTTGCGTCATGCTGATTCCTCCTTGATTTACATTCACTAGAGTATTCCCCGAAAAAAAGCTATCCGAGAGATAAACAAGCGAGGAGAAAATTTAAAATCGCGGTATTTCTTAGAATCAAATGGGCCGTTTTTAAGAGGATGCGTCAAAGGACTGTGGTCAAAAGGCGCAGATTGTTGATTTAATAAGTCGAAGGACATACGAAAAAGAGGAGGACGATTCGAAATCGTCCTCCTCTTTATTTAGATGTTGCGATGTTTCATGCGTCAAATGGATCGTTATTCAGCATCCGTTTTCCATTTATCATCAATCAACATCTCGCCAGGCCATGTGTAGGCCATGATCCCGCCGTCTGCTGTGATGTCTTCACCTGTCACGTAAGAGCTGTCGTCGGAAGCGAGGAAGAGGGCAACCGTTGCCATCTCACGTGGTTTCCCGAGACGACCCATTGGTGTGATCCATGCATTGGCATCACGGAATTGTTTTCCTTGGTCTTCGTCTTTTCCACCGACGAGCGTGTCGATGAGTGGTGTTTCGATCGTACCTGGTGAGAGCGAGTTGACACGAATGCCCTCACGCGCATAATCGATTGCCATCGCCCGTGTAAAGTTCGTGATTCCACCTTTTGCTGCGTTGTAACCTGAGCGGTTTAAGTCGGCAGCGCGACCTGACATCGATGACGTATTGATGATCGATCCGCCCTTCTCAAGCATTAAAGGAATCAAGAATTTACTCGTCAAGAATGTACCACGTAAGTCGACCGCGATGATTTGGTCAAACAGTTCAATCGGATATTCATGGACTTTTCCGCCTTGCTGATCAATCCCGGCATTGTTGAACAGAACGTCAATCGTTCCGTACGTGTCTTTCAGCTGTGTCGCGAGCTGTTCGACACTATCGACTTGCGTGACGTCGACGTGAATCGCTTCCGCTTGTCCACCAGCCTGTTTGATTTTTTCGACCGTCTCCTGTGCTTTTTCAAGATTGACGTCAGCACAGACGACTTTCGCCCCTTGTTCGGCAAAGACGAGTGCCGTTGCTTGACCAATTCCTGTAGCTGAACCTGTAATAACTGCTACTTTATTCTCTAATCGACCCATGTGTAATTTCCTCCTTCTAAGTACTCTTGCTCCGAATGTTGTTCACCTTATGAATCATTCCCTTGACTTTGGAGGATAAACCTACTGAACTGTCTAGCAATCCATGAGAACGGGAACAGATGAAAAGTGAAAACCCGACAGGAAAGGAATGAGAACGCTGACATCCGAACAACGTGAATATGCAAAAAAATTACTCGATGAAGCGATTCTGTACCAAATCGAGTTAGAGAAAGATGTATTTAAGAATGAGTTGATTGACCGGACGACACCGGTCTTATGGTTTGGTGACGTAAGCGAGCGTAGCTGGCTTACGATTGCGACGAATCCGTCGGCAGGCCAGTTTTTGAACCGGGATGGCACGTTACGCTATGAGACGACAGGACCATTCGTCCTAAGAGAAGTCGATGCGCCGCTTACGGAGTACCGGACGGACCAACGATTTAATCAAATGATTGATTCCTATAATCGTTATTTCAAACAGCCGGACATTTATAAATCGTGGTTCGGACGAGAGGGGGGAGGAAAATTGGAAGGTTTTCTGAATGGATTCGAAGCTTCTTTTTACGGAACCGGAGAGCCGGTCATCCATACGGACTTCTTTCCCTTTCCGACGAAACGGTACATGGGAACGATTGCTCAGCGACATGAACTGGAAGAAACCGTATTTGGTCAGACGTTCCTTTTGAAATTGATTCGTCTCTTTTCGTTACGCGGCATCATTCTCCTCGGACGGGAACATACGGAACGTTACCGGACAATCGATCAGACGGCTACATGGCAAGCGCCCGAGCCGGTCCCGGGGTATCCGGATGCCGTCTTCGAACTCGGGTATTCGGAACAATTTTCCGTTCCAATCATCGGTCTTCACTTTAAACCGAGTGAGCAGTTCATCGGACTCGGGAATCGGCCGGACTGCCATGGTGTCAGTCATGGCACATACGGGTCGGCGGAAAGCTTACGTAAAATCGGAAAATATATCCGCAGCCGACTCGAAGAAGGGGATTGACACTATTTTTCCAATCCGTAATAATAGATTTGTATTAGCACTCTTATTGTTAGAGTGCTAAAGAAGAACTAGGGGGCATCGGAAATGGAAACGAAACAGTTCAAGGCAGAGTCGAAACGTTTACTCGAAATGATGATTCATTCCATCTACACACATAAGGAAATCTTTTTACGTGAGTTGATTTCGAACGCTAGTGACGCGATAGACAAGATTTATTACAAAGCATTGACGGACGAGACACTGACATTCGAAAAGGATGCCTATAAGATTACGATTGAACCAAACCAAACGACACGACAGCTCGTCATTCGTGATACGGGAATCGGGATGACGAAAGACGAGCTCGAAGCGAATCTCGGAACAATCGCGAAGAGTGGGTCACTTGCCTTTAAGGCGGAGAATGCCGCGCAAGACGGACACGACATCATCGGACAGTTCGGTGTCGGCTTTTATTCGGCATTCATGGTCGCGGATGTGGTCACGGTCATCACGAAACCATTCGGTAGCGAAACAGCGTACAAGTGGGAGTCGCACGGTGTCGACGGTTATACGATTGAAGAAGTCGAAAAAGCTGTAGTCGGGACGGAAATCACGCTGCACATCAAAGCGAACGAAGAAGATGAAAATTATGATGAGTATTTAGATACACATCGTTTGCGGACGATCGTCAAAAAGTATTCCGACTTCATCCGCTATCCGATTGAGATGGAAGAGACGGAACGTCAACCGATTGAAGGATCGGACGAGATGGAAGAAGTGAAGGTCGTCAAGACAATCAACAGCATGGTGCCGATTTGGCGGAAAAATAAACGGGAGTTGACGGACGAGGATTACACGAACTTCTATCAAGAAAAACGATATGGATTTGATACACCAGTCAAGCACATCCATATCAGTGCAGATGGTGCCGTCCGTTATCAATCGATTTTATTCATTCCGGAGCAACCGTCCTTCGACTATTATTCGAAAGAGTTCGAGAAAGGGCTTGAACTGTATGCGAACGGCGTCTTGATCATGGAAAAATGCAGTGACCTCTTGCCGGACCACTTTAGCTTCGTCAAAGGGATGGTCGACTCGGAAGACTTGTCACTCAATATTTCACGTGAGTTGTTGCAGCACGACCGCCAACTCAAATTGATTGCAAAAAACATTCAAAGTAAGATTAAGACGCAACTTGAAGGACTGCTTCGTGACGATCGCGAGAAGTATGAAGCCTTTTATCAAGCCTTTGGTCGTCAATTGAAGTTTGGAATCTACAATGATTACGGCATGCATAAAGAGACGGTCAAAGATCTTGTCCTGTTCCACTCGGCAAAAGAGAAGAAGCTGGTCACGCTCGCTGAATACGTCGCGGCGATGCCGGAAGATCAAAAATACATTTACTATGCTTCAGGGGAAAGTACGGACCGTTTAGATAAGTTGCCACAGTCGGAGCTTGTCAAAGACAAAGGGTTCGACATTCTGTACTTTACGGAAGAAATCGATGAGTTCGCGATTCAAATGTTGCTCAACTATGAAGGAAAAGAATTTAAATCGGTTACGAGCAGTGATCTTGGAATCGAGCAAGCGGATCAAGCAGAAACGACCGAAACACAAGTCGAGATGTTTACAGCAATGCAGGAAGTGCTCGCTGGGCAAGTCAAAGAAGTCAAAGCTTCGTCACGCTTAAAATCACATCCGGTCTGCTTCGCGACGGATGGTGCCGTTTCGATTGAAATGGAGAAAATTCTTAAGTCGATGCCGAACAACCAAGATGTTTCAGCCGTGAAAATTTTGGAGTTGAACACGTCACATGACGTCTTCCAAGCCATTGAAACGGCCTTTAAAGAAGACCGTCCGAAATTTGAACGCTATACGAAATTAATGTACCAACAAGCGTTGCTCATGGAAGGCTTGCCAATCGAAGATCCAGTTGCGTTTGCAAATGAAGTGTGTGCCTTGATGGTGTAAGAATGATCGCTTCAGCGTGTAGACAAACGCTTATGAAGCGTGAACATGCGATATCGAATTGCAATTCGTTCGTGCTTTCCTGTATTTCTCTCACGGTATTACCTAAAAAGCATCACGTTTCGTTGACTCCTACGGGGAAAAGTGCGTTTTTAACGCACTTTCAGAGGCAGGCAAGACCCTGCTCGTTGTCCGTAAGGATCAAGGAGCAACGGCTTGCGCCTCGCCCGAAGAAAGCAACGAAAAAAAGACGCTTTTTATTTCTCCATACCATGTTGTCTACAACTTAAAAAAAGGGATTGCACATCACGGTAGATGGCAATCCCTTCTTTTTTTCTCGTCTAGGCTAAGCTGAGCGTTATTTTTTATTATTCAGCGCGAAGTTCAGTTGGTACTTTACCGCGCTTCGAGACGACATTCAGGACGACGAGTGCGAGTAAGAAGGCGATAAGTGCACCGATGAAGCCGATGATTGATGAATCGGTTAAACCGAGCACAAGGTAGCCGACTGCCGATGTCGCCGCACCAACCAACGCATACGGAAGTTGTGTCGTGACGTGATCGATATGATGCGAACCGGCACCTGTCGAACTGAGAATCGTCGTATCGGAAATTGGTGAACAGTGGTCTCCGAAGACGGATCCGGCAAGAACGGCAGCGAGCGTCGGAAGTAAGAGATTCGGTTCGACCGCCATGATGAGGTCAGCACCGATCGGCAGCATGATACCGAATGTTCCCCAACTTGTACCTGTCGAGAATGCCATTAAGCTTGCAATCAAGAACAATAAGAAGGGGAGGTACGAAGCAGAAATCGACTTACTGACGAAGCTTGCTAAGTACTCACCTGTTTTCATGTCACCGATAACAGCGATGATTGTCCAAGCGAATAATAAGATGACGACAGCAGGCCACATGGATTTCATCCCAGCCCAGATGCTGTGTCCGTATTCGCGCGCCGGGATTTTCCGACCAATCAACATCAGGAAAGCAACGACTAAACTGATGACGACACCAGCAACGAGTGAACGTGTTACGTCTGTCGCTTCAAATGCACCAATCAACGTAAATGCACGATTGTCAGCAGCGAGTGCCTGAGCACCGGTAAAGAGTAATGCGGAAACCGTTGCAATGACGAGAACGATAATCGGAACGACGAGGTCACGTACTTTTCCACCTTCGTGTTCTTTGACTTCCTCTGCCATCCCCATCGGTGTTCCTTTACTTGCGTCGAAAAGTTCACCTTTTAATGCACGAAGTTCATGCGTCCGCATCGGTCCGACCGCAATCCCTGTGTACGCGATGTAAAGCGTCAGCAATAGAGCGAAAATCGCATAGAAGTTGAGTGGCACGATCATCATGAAAGCACTGAATGCGGAATACTCCGTAATCGAATGTGTCGTCAAGATACCCGCGATGATTGAGATGATGAACGCTCCCCAACTTGAAAGCGGGCTGATGACACAGACTGGAGCAGCCGTCGAGTCAATAATATAAGCAAGTTTTGCACGCGAGACGCCACGACGGTCCGTTAACGGACGACTGACATTCCCGACAGCAAGACTGTTGAAGTAATCATCGATGAAGATTAAAATACCTAAACCAAATGCTGCGAGGCGAGCGCCGCGCGCTGTCTTGACGTGTGTTGTTGCCCATTCACCGAAGGCATGTGCACCGCCCGATGTTTGGATAAGCGTCGATAGAACACCGAGTAATAGTAAGAAGATGAGTAATAAGACGTTCCATTCATTTAACGCCCCATCCGCCCAAAATAGACTAAAGATGTTTTTGCCGAGATAGACGACCGTATCGATTGGATTAAAGCTATGCAGCAATAAAGCACCAATCAAAATACCGACACCAAGTGAAATAACGACTTTGCGCGTCACGATTGCAAGTGCGATTGCAATGACAGCTGGAATGAGCGCAACGATTGAATCTGAATAATTGACCATTGTGTGGTTCCTCCTCTTTTTTTAGAAGATGAGACCCATTGCATATAAAAAAGCAAGGGCACCGGCAACAAAGCCGACACCCTTGCTGGATGCGTCTTTCTTAGCCGAATTGGAGCGCTCCATACAAAACACGTATGGCAATCGAACGGGTATTTCCCAATTCGACCAGTACCATCAAGTCAGACACTTGACGATACTTCGGCAGCATTACCTTTCCTTGATCGTCCTCGTTGTCATCCTCAGATCAAATACTCATTAAGACCGCGCCTCTACCTCATCGATAGAATAGTCATATTCTTTTAATAAGAAAACCTTATCATATTTCAGAAAAAAGTTTCAAGTCTGTTTTTAAAAAAAGTAGTAAAGTCTGTTCAAAAGGAACAATGAAGTTATTCGGCGTTCATCCGATTTAAATGGGCAGCACCGATGACACCGGCATTTCCTTCCAATGCAGCTGAGCGAATGATTGTTTTTTGACGTAACGTCGGGTAGAGACGGGCATTGACGGCTTGTAAGAGCTCTTCCCAAAATAAATCGGCGGAAGCCGTAACACCGCCACCGATGATGACGGCTTCCGGATCAAGTGTGTGAATGATGTTCGCTACGCCTGTTGCTAAATGATTTACGAAACGAAGCCTTTCCTGTGTATTGCCAAGAAGTTGTGCAATAGAAGATTCATTTAATGAATCAGCCCGCGTCTGAAGAGCCGTACCGCTTGCTAATCCTTCGAGTGAGCCTTTGTTCAAGACGTGATGTTCCGGTCCAGAAGCATCGATGATCGTATTTCCGATTTCACCAGCATATCCGTGTGCGCCTCGAATCAACGTCTTTTGATAGACATATCCACCACCGATTCCTGTACTGACTGTCATGTAATAGATGGATGTATAGTCTTGTCCTGCCCCGAACAATGCTTCGCCGAGCGCGGCGGCATTTGCATCATTTTCAAGGGAAACCGGGATGTTGAAGAACTCTTCTAACGGGCGAACTAAATTTACATCGTCCCAACCCGGCAGGTTTGGAGGTGACAATAGCCGACCCGTTGCTGCATCAAGCGGACCAGGCGCTGCGATACCAATTCGTTCGACTTCAAATTCTTCAAGTAGCTTTTGGATGGCTTGTCTTAAATGTTTAATTGTATAGTCCGGGCCAGCAGCCGCCTCTGTCAAAAATCGATATTGTTTTACGACATGGTGCTGATTGATTGCGGCAACACGCGTGTGAGTCCCACCAAGATCAATTCCGATGTGAAGTCGTTGTTTCGGTGTTGGATTTGGACCAGTCAATAGAAGTTTCCCCTTTCCAGAAACGGTACAAGTTACTTTTGCCGGAATCAGAACCGTGTCTCCGGCGGTATAACGCAATTGGTTGATGATCAGCGTGCCACTGATGATAGTGATGACTTGGAAGGAAGTTCGTGGTGCAATCGTAATCATGTCATGGATGGCCCATTCCTCGACAAAAAAATAGGCGTTGGTTGTCAGTAGTCTTGAACAAAAAGAGGTCGGTACATAAGGCTCCTCGTACTGGAAATGAGGAAATTGAATGACTTCGAGTGCTTCTTTAAGGTGGAGTTGACGCGGTTTGTTGGTCGAATGGTCAATTCGATCGTAATCGTACAACCGGTACGTGGTATCAGAGTTCTGCTGGATTTCGATGACAAGACACCCTTCGGTTAAAGCATGAACAGTACCTGCTGGAACGTAAAAAAAATCGCCGGGTGAAACAGGCAAATCAATTAAGCCGGAAGTTAAATCGTCTTCACGGACAGCGCGCAACAAATCAGCTTTTGTTTTGAAGTCATGCCCATAAATAATGGTGGCGTCTGCCGGACAATCGACGATATACCAGCATTCATTTTTCCCGTAAGGCTGTCCTTCTAGGCGACAGGCATCATGATCGTCAGGATGGACTTGAACGGATAAATCATCCGCAGCGTCAATCCACTTAATGAGTAAAGGAAAAGCTTCCGTTGTGTCCATCCCAAAGATTTCAGGGTGATTTGACCATAAATCCCGTAGTGCATCACCGGAAAAACGTCCGGCATTCACTTTGGTTTGCCCGTTTTGGTGATCAGCCAAGGTCCAAGCTTCACCGATGTTTTGTTTGCCTAACGTATCAAATCCATATGCACCAAGCTTACATCCACCCCATATCCGCTCCTGTAAAATCGGCTCAAAACAAATCAGTTCTTCCATGATTGTTCCTCCTCCAAGTTGTTTTCGATTACAACACTACACTTTTTAAAAATAAAAATAAACAAAATAAAAATCAAGTATAGACATGGATGTTAAAATCCGTATAATCAAAGTTGTAAGCGATTCCAAAACGCGGAAGGAATGGTTGAAATGAAAAAAATCATGTTGGCGTGTAGTTCAGGAATGTCGACGAGTATTCTCGTCACTAAGATGCAGGAACATGCCCAATCACTTGGTGAAGAGGCGACAATTTGGGCAGTCGGTCAAGACCAAGCTTTAAAAGAAATGGATGGAGCAGATGTTGTATTGATTGGTCCACAAATGCGCTTTTTATTATCAAAATTTCAACAAGCGACAGATAAACCAGTCGAAGTCATCGATATGATGGCGTACGGAATGGCCGACGGAAAAGCGGCCTATGAACAAGCCGTTAAGTTGATGGGGTGAAGAAATGAAAACAAATGAACAGACGATGGAACAAGTAGCATTCATGATGATTTTGCATAGTGGAAATGCGCGAAGTACGATTCGTGAAGCAATCGAAGTGTACAAGGAAGAATCATTTGAGGCATTTGAGCGGTTATTAACAGATGCCCGAGAACAGTTGCAAGAAGCGCACCAGATTCATTTCGGTCAAGTCCAAAAAGAAGCGAGCGGTGAGCCGACGACATTGTCTTTACTGCTTTTGCATGCAGAAGATCATTTGATGTCGACACAAACGATGCTTGATTTGACGTCAGGATTAGTTGAAATGATGGAACATAAATTTTCTCAAAAATAAGAGGAGGGATTGAAATGGCTGGTAATAGTAAGTGGTTCGATTTGTTGAGTCGTTTTCTGATGCCGATTGCGGCATATTTAAACAATAGCCGCTATCTTCAGACGTTACGTGACGCGTTCATGCTCGCTTTTCCGATTACGATGTTCGGTTCATTAATCGTTGTTATTGCGAATTTACCATTCTTAGATAAATTTATGTCGCCTGGAGTATTGGATGCTTTTAAAACTTCATTAGGAAACGCCCCCTCGGCGACGATGGGAATCATGTCACTATTCGTCGTCTTCGGTATCGGATATTATCTTTCGAAAAGCTATGATGTAGAAGCTGTTTTTGGTGGTGTAATCGCCCTTGTTTCTTTTTTACTTTTAACACCTTTCTTTGTAGCAGTCGAAAATGTTGCTGATCCTGTCGGAAATGTCATTCCACTTGACCGTCTCGGTGCAAAAGGCATGTTCCTTGCAATGATGACAGGGTTCTTAGCAGGAGAAATTTATCGATTTGTCGTTCAAAAAAACTGGACGATTAAAATGCCGGCTGGTGTGCCGACTGCTGTGGCTAAGTCATTTTCAGCTCTTGTGCCTGCACTTTTGACACTTTCCATTTTCCTTGGCATTAACATCGCTATCACCTCGCTTTTAGACACGAATCTCCACGATTTAATCTTTAATTTAGTTCAAAAACCACTCGTGAATCTTGGGAACGGTTTGGTTCCGACATTAATCGCCATCTTTTTTGTTCAATTGTTTTGGTTTTTCGGCCTGCATGGTCAAGTTATCGTCAATTCGGTCATGGATCCGATCTGGAACACTTTGTCACTTGAAAACTTAAACGCCTATACGGCGAATGGAGAACTCCCGAATATCATCAGTAAACAATTCATTGAAATTTATACAGTTGGAATTGGTGGTTCCGGTTCGACACTGGCTGTCGTCGTCGCAATCCTCCTTTTCATGCGCTCAAAACAGTTGAAGCAAATCGGTAAGTTATCGATCGGACCCGGAATCTTTAACGTCAATGAACCAATCATTTTCGGGTTACCAATCGTCATGAACCCCCTCATCATGATTCCCTGGATTTTTGCACCGTTGATTACCGTAACCGTTACTTATTTTGCGATGTCGACAGGAATCGTTCCGCCGCCAACAGGAGTTGCTGTGCCTTGGACGGTGCCGATGTTTATCAGTGGCATGATGGCAACGAATTCACTGGCGGGCGGATTGTTACAACTCGTCAACTTCGCCATTATCATGGCAGTGTGGTTCCCATTCCTAGTCTTCATTGACCGCTTGAATATGAAAAAAGAACGAGAAGAAGCGAATGTTGCCGGAGATGAAAATCAACATGTAGGTTGAATTCAAAAATAGAGATAGGACGTGGATGAGATGAATCAAACGGAAGTTACGACGGCAAAAGAACAAAAGTATACATTCCCTGCAGATTTTTGGTGGGGAACAGCAGCTTCAGCGACACAAACGGAAGGGGCAGCATTTGAGGGTGGAAAAGGACCGAACATTTGGGATCATTGGTACGAACAAGAACCGAATCGCTTTTTCGATGGTGTAAATGCAACGGTAGCCTCTGATTTTTATTATCGTTATGAAGAAGATATTGCGTTGATGAAAGAACTCGGACACAACTCGTTTCGAATCTCGATTTCCTGGTCACGTCTTTTTCCTGAGGGGCAGGGGGAAATGAATCCGATTGCCATTGATTTCTATAATCGTGTGATTGACGAATTGATTGCAGCGGACATCGAACCGTTCGTAAATCTATATCACTTTGATATGCCGCTTGCACTGCAAAACATCGGTGGCTGGGAAAGTCGTGCCGTCGTCACCGCCTATACAGAATATGCTAAAACGTGCTTTTCACTATTCGGAGATCGTGTCAGTAAATGGTTTACGCATAATGAGCCAATCGTCCCGGTAGAAGGTGGCTATTTATACGACTTCCACTACCCGAACGTTGTTGATTTCAAGCGTGCCGTTCAAGTGGCCTATCATTCGATTTTATCGAGTGCACTTGCAATACAGGCCTATAAAGAAACAGAGCAGACGGGTGAAATTGGCATCATCTTGAATTTAACGCCATCTTATCCTCGAAGCCAAAATGCTGGGGATGTGAAAGCGGCCCAAGTAGCCGACGTATTGTTCAATCGTTCCTTCTTGGATCCTTCCGTACTCGGAACGTTCCCGGCCGAATTGGTCGATTTATTGGAACAACAAGGTGCTTTGCCCGAGGTCGTTCAAGGTGACCTGGAACTCATCGCGAAAAATACCGTTGATTTACTCGGAATTAATTACTATCAACCACGACGCATCAAAGTAAAAGAGCACCTTCCGCATCCAGATGCACCTTTCATGCCGGAGCATCTGTTCGATTATTACGAGATGCCGGGAAGAAAAATGAATCCATATCGTGGCTGGGAAATCTACGAAAAGGGAATTTACGATATTTTGACGAACCTGCGAGAGAATTACGGGAACATCAAGTGTTTTGTTTCTGAAAATGGAATGGGTGTAGAAGGGGAGGAACGTTACCGGGACGAGGACGGCAGTGTTCAGGACGATTATCGCATCGATTTCATCGCCTCTCACTTGCAATGGATGCATCGTGCGCTGAAGGAAGGATCAAACGTCAAAGGTTATCACTTATGGACGTTCATGGATAACTGGTCTTGGAGCAATGCCTATAAAAACCGTTACGGTTTTGTCGGACTCGATCTCGCGACCCAAAAACGAACGGTCAAGAAAAGCGGCCATTGGTTCAAACAATTGATTGAAGAGCAAGGATTTACGAAATAATTGAAAAGATGATTAGGATGTCTAGTCCTGATCATCTTTTTTTGTTATATTATTTTTATATGTCTATACATGGGGTGAAGTCATGTCTATAAAGAAACAACCGAAATATGAGAAAATTGCTGATGAACTTCGCAAACGAATCCTAAATGGGGGATATGATGTCGATCAGGCGATGCCGGACGAAATCAACTTAGCAGAAGAATTCGAAGTCAGCCGGATGACGATGAAGAGAGCACTTGAGATTCTCGTCTTAGAAGGAATTATTTACCGACAACGGGGACAAGGGACGTTTATTTTACCATCGAATTTTTCACAAGGACGTATTAACGTTCTGAACAAAGAATCGCAAGGATTGACCAAATTGCTTGGGGAACGGGCTGTTAAAAGCGAAGTACTTCAATTTGAGGTGCGCTTTCCGGAGAAGGAAGTCGCACGACATTTGATGATTGAGCAAACGGATCCGGTCTATGAAATTAGACGTGTCCGCTACGTCGAAGGAGAGGCTTACGTGATTGAGCATACATTTATGCCTTCCTCCTTGATTACAGGTTTAACGAAGGCGATTCTCGATCAATCGATTTACCGCTATATTCAAGAAGAACTTGGTTATACGATTACGAGCTCGCACAAAATGATCCGTGCAGATAAACCGAATGAATGGGATCAAAAATATCTTGGAAATCTCGAAACCGATCCTGTCATCGAAGTGGAACAAGTCGTTTTTTTAGGGAACGGAAAACCATTTGAATATTCATTTTCGCGGCACCGGTATGACAAATTCGTGTTCACATCTGTGCATATCGGTCGATAAGAAGTCCCTGACGTCTCAGCGCGAAGCTGGTACGACAGGGACTCTTTTTTTGATTTAATCCGAACGCGTGAAGTAGTGAATCAATTGTTGGTTGAGGTAGGAACGGTTGTCTTCGAATTGACGTTTACGATGGCCATTAACACCAGAGGGATGAGGAAAACCCGATAAAAGAAAATGTTTTCGAATCCGTCCTTGATGAAGTAAGGTCCGAACCGTCGCCTCAACGATTCGGCCGAGCGGAATAATCAGGGCAGGTTCGTTTAATTGATTCAATTCTGCTGCGAAGTGTTCATACGCATAGTGTCGGAGTAAAGGGATACGATCTATCTTCGGTTGATGACCACTGTAGTTTTTCCCGCGATAGAAAACAGGATGTTTTAAGATGGAGGTCGCATGGAGTAATTCCTGGTGTTCATTAAATAAAGTAGCGGTCGTCGGAATCGACAGCATTGTCGCAAAATCAAGTTCGTCCAGCATCGTTACGAGATTTCGACGCATCACACCGGAAAAAGCTAGCTGAATAATTGGCGATTTTTGCCGCTTCCTCTAACGAAACACCATGGTGTAAGGCATCGGCCATCTCTTCGAACGCGATTCGCATCTGTTCAAGTCCTGGCGTAATTCCGACGATAATGACTTTTGCGAAAGGATTGATGTAGTCACCGATTGGGGAATAATAGACCGATAACTCATGTTCCGTTTGCAATAAAAAATCTTCTGTACAAATATCTTCTCGTGTCAACGACCGGTCGACAGGCAAATCTCGAATGACTTGTTCAAAAATCGTTAAGGAATCAATCATAATATGTCTTCTCTCTCTAGTATTGGACATATAATAACAATAAATGGAACGATATACAATTTAACCCTTGTTAAATATTGTGCGAGGTTAATTGCAAAATAACGTTTGAAAAATTAAATCCCCGAATCGATTTAAGGATTCGGGGATTTAAGTCGTATCGATTAACGTGTACTTTCTTTTACAGAAGCGACTTCATAGGTGATGATTTCACTGCCGAGCATCGGTGACTCCTGTGCCTCGCCTTCTTGCTGCGCAGGACGCTTATGCGATTCCTTGAAGTCATCACTGTTCCGCCATGCTTCGAAGTGCTTCATGTCTTCCCAGTACATGTTGACGTTCATTTCGTCATGTTCTTCGATATTTTGCGTTAATAGAACTTCGACACGAATGAATCCGTCCATCGAGTCGAGACCACTCGGGCGTGTGAAGCGAGGTGCTAGTGCAGCAGCCATCCCTTTTTTGACTTTAATCCGGTTCGTTACGACGATCATAAAAACATCCCCTTTTATCGAATTACGTACCTCTTTAGTATAGTACGATGGAGAAAACAATGCTTGAAAGAAGGAAGTTGAACTATGAATGAACAAGAATATGAAACGCGGCTCCACATTAAAACGATTGATGTCCAGCACCTCTACAATGCCTTCAGTCACTATAACCGTTATGAACCGACCCCATATGCAGCCCTGGATGAGCTATGCGCGGTCTATCCGTTTCATCCTGAGGATACGGTGATTGATTTTGGGTGCGGGAAGGGACGACTGAACTTTTATCTTCACGATCGGTTTGACTGTTCCGTCATCGGAATCGAGATGAACGGTCAGTTTTATGAGGATGCACTGACGAATCAGATGAATTACTTAAAAAAAGTTAAAAAACGGCGCGGGAGTCTTCAATTTGAACATGTCTATGCAGAAAGTTATCCGATTCCGGTAGAAGCGACAAAATTTTATTTTTTTAACCCTTTTTCCGTTCAAATTTTTATCAAGGTCGTCAACCACATCTTACAGTCGGTCGAGCAGGCGCCCCGGACCATCGATTTGATTCTTTATTATCCGGCAGATGAATACCGGTATTTTTTAGAGAACCAGACGGCGTTCGAACAAATCGAGGAAGTCCGGTTACGCGATTTATTCGAAAAAAATCATGATGAACGGTTTGTGATTTATCGATTCGCTACGTCCGACACGATGACAGAACAGGTATAACTAACTGTAGCCATTTCCTAAAAAAGAAATGAGGCGGTTGAAGTGATTCATCTCGAACATGTCACGAAAGCGTTCGCGTCGGGTAAAGGAATATTCGATGTCAGTTTTTCTGTCGAGCCAGGAATGGTCTTTGGTTTCATTGGTCCGAATGGGGCAGGGAAATCAACGGCACTTCGTCAATTGATGGGCTTGATTGCTGCTGACTCCGGTCATGCGACGATTGGTGGATTTGATTGCTGGGTTGAAACAAAAGAAGTGAAACGACTCGTCGGTTATCTGCCGGGAGAAATCAGTTTGCCGGGAGACTTTACGGGAGACCACATCTTACAGTTGATGCAACAATTGCATGGTGGGGACCGGAAGCGTCAAGCGGATTTACTTGAGCGCTTTCCGTTCGATCCGAAAACGAAGGTGCGGAAGATGTCTAAAGGTACAAAACAAAAACTCGCACTCGTCGGATGTTTCATGAAGGACGCACCGGTCTATCTCCTTGATGAGCCGACGAGTGGACTCGATCCATTGATGCAGGAACGATTTCTGACGTGGTTAGAGGAAGAACGTCGCCTCGGAAAAGCAATCTTGATGAGTTCGCACCACTTCCCGGAGATGGAGAAGTCGTGCGACCGGGCAGCGTTGATAAAAGACGGACGAATCATCGTTGAATCCGATATCCATGAACTGATCCGGTTGAGCCGGAAACAGTATACGGTCGAATTCGGTCTTGCTGCACAGGCGGAACAATTTGCGATTCAAGTCGGGGCGACGCAAAAACAACAACGTGTCTCCTTTTTGACAAGTGACCAATTGACACTGAATCAAGTTCTCCGTCTTCTGACTGCGTACGATATTCGTTCGATTCAGACGGCGGCTGATGATTTGGAGCATGTCTTTTTGCACTATTACGGGGAGGGTGACGAATCATGAGCGTGGTCGTCTGGTCTTTACTCAAGCAGAACGTCAAACCGATCGTTGCCTATTCACTTGGTACCAGTTTGTACTTATTGTTGCTCGCCGCCTTGTATCCATCGATGATGAAGACCGGTCTGCTCGAGGCAAAACTCGAAGCTCTCCCAAAAGAATTGTTACAGGCATTCCAATATGACAAGGTGACGTTCAATAATCTGCTCGATCTCTTAGCCGGCAATTATTACGGCTTGATTTTTCAAGTTATTGCGACGTTTTATATGTTGTCCCTCGCGGCACGGTTACTTGCCCGTCCGATCGACAATGGCGAATTGATTTTATATCTAGCATCCCCGATCACGCGGATTCAATATACGGCAGCAGCGCTCATCGTCATGCTGATTGCGAGTACCTGTCTCATTCTATTGAATGGGCTCGTTTTACTGATGGCGGACTGGACGATGTCTGGTATCTCGATTGATGGTATGACTTTATTGCGACTGCAAGTCAATGCTTTGTTTTTGCTGTATGCGGTTGCTGGTTTCACGTTGTTTATCACGACACTCTTTGACGATGAGCGTCGTGCCTTTTCCGTCGCTGCCGGTGTCCTCGTCTTCTCGATTGTCTTGACGATTGGAGCGGGCTTAAGTGAAAAAACGGACTGGATGCGTTATGGATCGATCTTCAGTTTGTTTGATACTTGACGATTGCTGGCGGGGACAGAACATTTACTGTTGCACATCCTTCTACTTGTGCTAATCTGTCTGATGTTCAGTAGTTTTGCTTTTATCAGTTTTCGAAAACGGAATTTATCGATTTGAGGCATTTTTTTGACAAAACAAAGCGAAACAGCCTTTCGAAATCTACAGAAAGTGAACATTTAGGATTTGAACGTTGCGTAAGTGCCCGATTTTTACTAAGATAAAGGAATGTTATAGTTCTGGAAAAAGAAATGAGGTCTCACTAATGAATAAACCATCCATTTATGGATTAACAATTGAGCAGATGACAGACTGGTTATCGCATCAAGGTCACAAGCCGTTCCGTGCGAAGCAGGTTTGGGATTGGCTTTATCGTAAACGTGTCACTACTTTCGCTGAAATGACGAATGTCAACAAGGATTGCCTTGAGTTGTTAGATCAGAGTTTTGCGATTGGCTCGATGACAGAATCAGTTAAACAAGAATCAGCGGACGGAACAATCAAGTTCCTCTTCAAGTTGTATGACGGCAGTTTGATTGAAACAGTCCTCATGCGTCACAAATACGGACTCTCTGTCTGTGTGACGACACAAGTCGGTTGTAACATCGGCTGCAGCTTCTGCGCGAGTGGATTGATTAAGAAGAGCCGCGATTTGTCAGCTGGTGAAATCGTCGAACAAATCATGAACGTCCAACATCACCTCGATGCTGTCGGTAAAGAAGAACGTGTCAGCCACGTCGTCGTCATGGGTATCGGTGAGCCGTTTGATAACTTCGACAACATGGTCGACTTCTTGAACGTCATCAAAGATCACAACGGTCTTGCGATCGGTGCACGTCACATCACTGTTTCGACAAGTGGTCTTGCTGATAAAATCTACAAATTCGCAGATTTAAAACTTCAAGTGAACTTGGCGATTTCATTGCACGCACCAAACAACGAGTTGCGCACACAAATCATGAAAATCAACCGTGCGATTCCACTCGAAAAATTGATGCCTGCCATCGATTATTACGTGAAGACGACGAATCGTAAAATTACGATCGAGTACATCTTACTTCGTGGAGTCAATGACCAAAAAGCACAAGCAATCGAACTTGCGAAATTATTCGAAGACAAACGTCACTTGACGTATGTCAACTTGATTCCGTACAACCCGGTTGATGAGCATGGTCAATATCAACGGAGTACGTCAGAAGATATCTCGACATTCTACGATACGTTGAAAAAGAACGGTCTCAACTGTGGTGTTCGTCTCGAGCACGGGACAGACATCGATGCAGCATGTGGACAGTTACGCAGTAAACAAATCAAAAAAGATAAAGTCGCAGCAAAATAAGCAAGTGGAGCTTCCTGTCACTCTGACGGGAAGCTCTTTTGACGTCCTGCGGAAAGTAGCGCATAATGAGAGGTCATGAGATGTACGGTCAATTCGAAACTATATAATAAATGAGGGATTCACATGCAAAAAAAACCATTCACTGATTTTCAACTCAGTTCACCAATTTTAAAAGCGATTGAACAACTTGGTTACCATACTCCGACGGATGTCCAACAAGCCGTCATTCCGGTCGCCTTGTCTGAAAAAGATATCATCGTCAAATCACGCACAGGAAGCGGGAAAACGGCATCGTTCGGCATTCCACTCTGTGAACTCGTCGAGTGGGAAGAAAATAAACCACAAGCGCTAATTTTGACACCGACACGTGAACTGGCGCTGCAAGTCACGGAAGACGTGATGAACATCGGGCGTTACAAGCGGATTAAAGCGACAGCCGTTTTCGGGAAACAGCCGTTCCGTGGTCAGGTCACGGAATTAAAACAGAAGACCCATATCGTCGTCGGAACACCAGGTCGTGTGCTCGATCACCTCGAGCGAGGGACACTTTCGCTTGAAAAGGTCAAATACCTTGTCCTGGATGAAGCGGATGAGATGCTGAACATGGGCTTCCTCGAGCAAGTCGATACGATTTTAAAACAACTGCCGACACAACGGACGACGATGTTGTTCTCAGCGACGTTCCCGCAAGACATTCACAAGCTGAGCGAACGTTACATGCAGTCGCCGAAAGAGGTCGAAATCACGACAAATGCAACCGAAATCGCTCAAATCGATCACAGTTATATTTCTGTAACCGATAAGACGAAATTTGCAATCCTGAAAGACGTCACGGTCGTCGAAAATCCGGACCGTTGTATGATTTTCTGCCGGACGAAAGAACATGTCGATTTTGTCGCCCAAGGACTGACGGCGATGGAGTACCCGGTCGAGAAAATTCACGGCGGGATGGAACAGGACGAGCGCCTTGCGGTCATGAAGGCATTCCGTGCAGGCGAATTCCGTTACTTGGTCGCGACAGACGTCGCAGCACGTGGAATTGACATCGAAAACATCACCCACGTCATCCAGTACGACATGCCGGTCGAAAAAGAAAGTTATGTGCACCGGACGGGTCGGACAGGGCGTGCGGGCGCAATGGGGAAAGCAATCAGCCTCGTGACGGAAGCGGATATGCGCCGTCTTCGTGAAGTCGAACAGTACCGTGGCGAAGCAATCGAAAAACGTCAAGCACCGACGGAACGTGAATTGATTCGGACGGCAGATGCGTTCGAAGAGAAAATCACGACGACGGATGTCCGCACATCAAAAACACAACAACTGAACGCTGACATCATGAAGCTCTATTTCAATGGCGGGAAGAAAAAGAAACTTCGGGCCGTTGATTTTGTCGGAACGATTGCGAAAATCGAAGGGATGACTGCTCAGGATATCGGGATCATCACGATTCAAGATACGGTAACGTATGTCGAGATTCTGAACGGTAAAGGACCACTCGTCTTACGCGCGATGAAGACGACGAAGGTCAAAGGGAAACAACTGAAAGTATATGAAGCGTTTAAAAAATAAGAACTGAATGAAAAACAGCCGTTTTGAGAGAGCTTTACTCTCCCGAAACGGCTGTTTTTTGCTGTAAGACTTGTCCGAGGTGGAGACCGCTCGCCGCTGCTTGCGAAAGCGAATGGGTCGCGCCGGAACAATCCCCGATTGCATACAGTCCCGTGATGTCTGTTTCGAAGTCGCGGGAGGTCGCGAGGACCGGAGCGTAAAACTTCCCGTCCATTCCGTAAAGCAATGTATCAGGGGAGAGCGGAGTTTCGAGCAAACGTTCGAGCCGCTCGAAAAATCCGAGTAACACGGTGAGATCTGTGTCCGGGACCTCGTCGAGCAGGTTTCCTGGTGTTGCTTCGAGCGTCGGGACGACTTGATTGTGAGCGATTCCGGTTGCTGTAGAAGCTACACCGGCAAGCAAGTCACCGAGACGTTGGACGACAATCCGGTCCGACCCCTGGTTGATTTGTCCGATGACTGAAGTCGCAAATTGATTCGCTGCGGTCAACGTATCGAAATAGCGTGGTAAAAACAACGTGAAGTTTACATTTGCCGTCCCCGTCGTCTGTTCGCGGAAATTTTGTCCGTCCGGCATGACGAGACCTTCTTGATATTTGCGGATGATCCGACCGGTCGGATTCATGCAGTAGGTGACGGCCGTTCCAGCGTCAGATGCGTATGCCAGTTTCGTTTCGAACGTGTCCTGTAATACAGTCCGAAAAGGCGCTTCATCCATTTCAATCCGAATCCCGAGGTCGAGTCGTGTTTTCGTTTGCACCAGACCGAGCTGCTTTAGCTGCTGGCGCATCCAGTCCGTTCCGGAACGTCCGGTCGCAAGCACGACTCGTCGGCTCGAGAACGTCTCTGACGCTGTTTTGAGTGTGAATGTAGTATCCGCTTGTTTCTGTATCTGTTCGACTTGCGTCGAAAAGCGGAACGTGACCGTCTGCATCAACATGTCCTCCAGTCGGGCGAGCACCTGTTTCGTAAGTGAAGTTCCGAGATGACGGACGGACGTCTCGATTGTATGTAAACCAGCGTCTTCAGCACGCGCCGCAAATGACGCATTATGAGTGGAATACAAAGGGACCTCCAGTGCTCCGTACTGACACAGGACAGCATCGACTTGTTGCATTAAGCGAAGTGTCGCTTCCGGACCTAACTTTTGTTCCAGTTCGCCCCCGAACTCTGTTGAATAATTGTATTTTCCTTCTGATTTACCGAGTCCGCCAAAGCCGAGGTAAGCGTCTGTCACGGTTCTTTCGGCTAACGGTTTTCCGGCGTCAATCACTAAGACGGATTGTCCGTCCTGTACGAGTTCGTGTGCCAGAAAAATTCCGGCGACACCTGCGCCGATGATCGTTACGTCATACACCTGCATCCGCTCCTTTTTCGTTCAGTATACAAAAGGATTGACTGGAACTGAATTTAAATGCAAAGGAGGGACAGGAGATATAGCAAAAAGCACCCCGTAAAACGAGGTGCTCAGCGTGAAGACAAACGCTTATGAAGCGTGAACATGTTATATCGAGAGGCAATCCGTTTGCGCTTCCCTGTCACGCCTCGCCCGAGGAAAGCAACGAAAAAAGACGCTTTTATCTCCCGATAGAACTTTGTCTACAGTCGAAGCACCCCGTTAAAACGAGGTGCTCTCTTCGTCGTGCGGATTACTTATTTCCAATCTGTAATGTCGTTGATTGGAAGACGGACTGATGGATATCCTGCGTCAACGGCTTTCCCGATTGAAAGGAGCATGACAGGGAGGTAACGATCTTTATCCATGCCGAAAGCTTCAGCGATTTGATCTTTTTCGTACCCACCGATTGGGTTCGTATCGTAACCGTGCGCACGAGCGACGAGCATCAATTGCATGGAAACAAGACCGGAGTCGATCAAGATGCTGTCACGAAGTGTGTCTGTATCTTCTGGGCTGTAGAATCCTTTAATTGCTGGTACTTGGCGATCGCGGACTTCTTGCGGCATAAGCCCTTTTTCAACAGCCATGTCGTAGATTGTATCGATGCTATCAACCGCATTCATGTCGCCGAACACAGCGATGACAGCAGATGATGTCTCGACTTGGACTTGGTTGAACTTCGCGAGTGGAGCGAGTGTCGCTTTTCCTTCTTCGCTGTCGATGACGAGGAAACGCCATGGTTGCATGTTGACGGAAGACGGTGCGAGTGTTGCTTCTTCAAGAATTTGTGTCATTTCTTCTTTTGAGATTTTTACGTCCGTGTCGTAGTTGCGGATTGAGCGACGGCCTTTTACGATTTCCATAAAGTCAGTAGTTGTTTGAGTTGTCATAGTATTCAATCTCCCTTGTTGTGTTCTCTATTTTTTGATGAAGCGAATCGAACTTATTTCCAGTCTGCGATATCGTTGATTGGAAGACGGACTGATGGGTATCCTGCATCAACAGCTTTCCCGATTGAAAGGAGCATGACTGGTACATAACGATCTTTATCCATGCCGAAAGCTTCAGCGATTTGATCTTTTTCGTATCCACCGATCGGGTTCGTATCGTAACCGTGTGCGCGAGCGACGAGCATCAATTGCATGGAAGCAAGACCTGAGTCGATCAAGATGCTGTCTTTAAGTGCACTAGCAGGAACGTTTTCATACATACCTTTGATTGCCGGAACTTGACGGTCGCGGACTTCTTGCGGCATAAGTCCTTGTGCGACGGCCGTATCGTAAATGTTTTCAAGTTGATCGATGGCATTCATGTCACCGAAGACAGCGATGACAGCAGATGATGTCTCGACTTGGACTTGGTTGAACTTCGCGAGTGGAGCGAGCGTCGCTTTTCCTTCTTCGCTGTCGATGACGAGGAAACGCCATGGTTGCATGTTGACGGAAGACGGTGCGAGTGTTGCTTCTTCAAGAATTTGTGTCATTTCTTCTTTTGAGATTTTTACGTCCGTGTCGTAGTTGCGGATTGAACGACGGCCTTTTACGATTTCCATAAAGTCAGTAGATGTTTGTGTTGTCATGAGTAAGCTCTCCTTTTTTATCGTGCAGTAGTTTTAGGTAATGTTAACGCGTTATCTTCAATGCGCTGAATCATTTGTGCGAGTTGATCTTGTTCTTCTTCAGTAAAGCCGGTTAACAGACTTTCCAAGAAGTCATCTTTTTGCTGGCGCAATTGTGTGATACGCGTGGCACCCTCTGCAGTTAATGAGACGAGGATGACACGGTTATCGCTCTCCGAACGGACACGTTGAATCATTCCGTTCGTTTCGAGATGTTTTAAATGTCGCGTCACGGCAGCGTTGTCGACATTGACGCGTTGCTGCAATTCTTTTTGACTAATTGTCTTTCCGACCTCGAGTTGGGCTAGTAAGTCCATCCGAGTCTGACTGAAGCCATCTGTACATAAATCAAATTTTTGCGCAATCGTCTTATTGACCGAGACGAGCGCATAAATGAGGCGTCCTTTTTCCGTACAAGAAATACTCAAATCATCACATCCTTCCCTTCGTCCCAAGAAACCTTTGACGTATCAAAGATTGATATGTAAACGAATATAACGTGTATTTTTTACAGGTGCAACTAATCTGCTTCATCCACAAAAAAAAGATACCATTTCTTTCGAAACGATATCGAGTCAAGCGGCTCAGCTGATTTTTTGTTCGTTCGGTCGAACGACCCCAGCATCGATTGCGGCAATCATCCGGCGGAAATAGACTAACCAAAATTGAAGAAACGGTCCAATCAAAAAAATCGATAGAATCGTCCCGAAAAAGACGGGACCACCGAGTAACCAACCAAGACCACATGCCGTTATCTCCATGATTGTCCGCATCATCCGGATTGAGGTTCCGAAGCGTTCGGCTAACGTCAAGGTCAATCCGTCACGTGGACCGGCGCCGTATCCGACGGCGACGTATAGCCCTGCCCCCATGCCGATGATGAAAATACCGAAGATGAGCCATAAGGCGTTCAACCAGACAGTTGAGAACGACGGAAGCAAATGAGAACCAAGTACGAGGTTCATGAAGACACCGACGAAAATTGCATTGACGAGTGTCCCGACTTGCGGTCGAATCCGGTCGAGTAAGTATTTGACGAGGACGAGCAGCAGACCGACGAGAAGAATGACCGTCCCGACTGACAAAGGTGTTTTGTTTTGAAGACCGAGATGCAGGACATCCCAAGTCGAGACACCGAGGTTAGCGGTGATCATGATGGAGGAACCGACGGCGAGTAAAAAGAGACCGCTTAAAAATAAGAACCACTTCAACGTTGCGCGCAGCAACCAGGACGTATGGAAACGTTTGAACATCGTTGCGTGTCACCTCGATTCAATAAGATACGTATTCGTTAACTGTATCACGTTCGTGGACTAAAGCAGAAGCAACAAATTGTCGAATGTCCAACTTGAGAAGGAGGGAGGTACGGCGAACGTCTCGTATACTTAAAGAAAGAAGAGGAGGGACGTCGATGCGATTGATCCGCCATCTCATCCGTTTTACATATCTTGAAGCGCTCTGTTGTATCTTTCCAGTAGCCATCTTTGCTGCACTCGCCTTATCACGTTATTTGCCGAGTGAACCGATTGCCCGTTATGACATCCTGTTACTGTGGTGTCTGTTCGTCCAAGTCGCCTTACTCGTGACTCGTTATGAAACGAAAGAAGAGTTCAAGCTGATTCTTATTTTTCACGTCATCGGATTAGGACTTGAGCTGTTTAAAGTCCACGTCGGCTCGTGGAGTTATCCGGAAGACGCTGTTTCGAAAGTGTTTGGTGTTCCGCTCTACGCAGGTTTCATGTATGCCAGTGTCGCGAGTTACATCTGTCAGGCGTTTCGGCGACTTGATCTTCGGTTTACGTCCTTTCCACGTCCGACCCTCGCACTTGCTGTCGGGAGTTTGATTTACTTAAACTTTTTTACGCACCACTGGATGCTCGATTTACGGTGGTTCTTGATGGGACTCGTCATCGTCGTCTTCTTTAAATCGTGGGTCTACTTCCGACTAGAGGATACGATTTACCGTCTCCCGCTTGTCTTATCATTTTTACTAATTGCCTGGTTCATTTGGCTGGCGGAAAACATCGTCACCTTTTTTAAGGGCTGGGTCTATCCGCATCAGCAAGAGGGGTGGGCACTTGTCGATTTTGGCAAATTATCGTCTTGGTTCTTACTCGTCATCATTACCGTCTTGATTGTCGTCGTCGAAAAATACCGAAGTGGCGACTCCGCAGTCGAAGTTAAATCGTAACCCGTAATAAAAAAATACCCGGTTGTTTTTTTACACGGGTGAAGCATCTTGACCTTGCTATAGTTGGAAAAAATAGCAAAGGGGTTTTTAACATGATGCATCACGTAATCGAACGAGCGAAGGCGTTAGTTACAAGCAAACTGAACATCGTCGAGACAGCAGACGACTGGGGTTTGTTACTTGAAGAAATCAACGGAATCGATGAATGGGTCCAGCTGTCGCAGTACTACGCGCCACGTCAAACAACGACGAAACTAGTAGAATGTCCGGAAACACCATCTAGCCTCCCGATCAAAATGATCCAGGAACGGAAGGAAGAAGTTGAACGGACTGTCGAACAACGGTATTCCTATACGTTCGAACGGCAATTAAAGGGCGGCTCGTTACGGGAATGGCCAAACAGTCATGTCTCAGAAACAGAAATCCGTGACTGGAACCTGGAGCATGGGATGGAAGTCCGTGTCCAAGTCCTACATCAAGATGAGCGCCGGACGTCGCTTGAAATCTTAGCCGTCGTCGCGACGGATCAAGTAAAACCACTTGCAGAGCGAATCGTTTTTGAAAAGTGTATCGTCAAGAACCATGGCATCATCGAAGCGACGATTGACGGTCCACTGCAAGATGAGACGGGAAAACCGTTCTATTACACGACACCACTCGAAGACATGCGGTTCTTCCAACTGAAAGCAGGTCAACTCGTCGACCTCGTCATGTGGAAAGGTCATCCGGAGACATTGACGATTGTCTGGAAACACGCATTTCATTACGAAGTACCGACCATGACGGAATTACCGGCACGCGACGTATCGAGTGGTTCGCCCGAGTCCGCCACTGCGTCACCTGCAAACAAACAGGCGAAAACAGGACGCTACGACAAGATGATGCAACGGAAACCGAAGGCGAAGAAAGTCAAAAAAGAGCGGCGCCTCCGGGAAAAGAAAGTCCAGCAACTCGAACGTCTCGATACGACGACATTACCAGGTCAACCAATCGAATTCGTCGATAAAACGGCACTCGATTTTGCTTCCTACGACGGCATGCGTCTCGTCATCGTCGGTAATGAGCAACAGCGCGCCGTCTACCGCGACTTCTTTGCGGAGACGGGAGTCGAATTAATCCATCTTGGCGGTGACGCCCAAGCCGCGAAAAAAATCGCCTGTCTCGCGAAAAAGACGGACGCGATCGTCGTCGTCAAAAGTCGGGTTTCTCACGCAGCAGCGGCACATGTTCTCGTGCAAGCAAAAAAGCACGATATTCCGTTTGCGATTGAACGACTCGATGGACGACGCTCTTTGTATACGGCGTGCCAGCAACAACTTGAAAAAGCAATGGTCCAACGTTTACTAAAAGACGAGCGTTAAAAAGTGAAACCTCCTCAAAAATAAACCGTAAAGAAAGGTAGCACTTATTTTTGAGGAGGATCTTTCGATGTCAAAACAATTAAAATTAGCAGCGCGCGAGTCGTTGCAGGGACGATGGGGCTTCATGGCATTAATGATGTTGTTGTTCTTAATCATTCAAGGCGTTCCGAACGGATTTGCGTCCTCACCCGAAGAGGATTTCCAATTTATCGACTTGATTGGTATGCTCTTGACGGTGTTGACCTTACCGGTTGCAATGGGATGGTCATGGCTCACCCTATCTGTCGCCCGAGACGAGCAGACGAAAGTCGCCGATTTGTTTGAGCCGTACAAAATGTTCTTGAAAGCCATTGGAGTGTCAATCGTCCAAACCTTTTTCTTAGGGCTATGGTTCTTACTTTTCATCATTCCAGGAATCATTAAGTCATTCTCTTACATGTTGACGTATTACATCATTCGGGACGAACCATCGATTGGCATCCTTGATGCCATTACGCGTTCACGCCAAATGATGGATGGACATAAAAAAGAGGCGTTTTTCCTCGTCCTTTCGTTCATCGGTTGGTTCTTGCTCGGAATTGTTACGATCGGAATCGGTTTCCTCTGGATTGGCCCGTACTTCAGCGTCACAATCGCGAAGTTCTACGATCGCGTGCGTGGGGAAGAAGTTTCGACGACTGGTCACCGGACAGCCATGATGGATGCAAATCACAACGACTCACCGTTCGTATCACCAGAATGAATTGATTTTGAACAGCACCATACAAAGCAGGGATTGCCATCTTAAACCGATGTGCAATTCCTGTTTTTAGCTTCTAGACAAAGAAGTATCAAGAAACAGAGTGATTTTCCAAATGTTTTTTAATTCCGATAGGAAAAGAAGGTTTAAAGGTTGCTTTACTCTGCTAAAAGATGTACGCTAATTTCAATTATTCTTATCACGAGAAGTCGAGGGACTGGCCCGACGACACTTCAGCAACCCCGCATGAGCGGAAGGTGCTACTTCCAAGAGGAATTTATTCCTTTGAAGATAAGAGCCGACAGTAGACATTCGTCGCTCTTTTCTAAACGAAAAGAGCGATTTTTTATGCAAAAAGGGGGCACAGGGGATGGAATACGGATTTTGGTTACCAATCTTCGGGGGTTGGTTACGAAACGTCGAGGATGAACAAATGCCAGCGACATTCGATTATGCGAAACAAGTCGCACAGACGGCAGAACGGGTTGGCTTTTCTACGACATTGATTGCAGAATTGAACTTAAACGACATTAAAGGAATAGCCGAACCGAGTCTTGAGGCGTGGACGACGGCAGCGGCCATCGCGGCGACAACGGAACGGTTGGAAATCATGACAGCCGTCCGGCCCGGTTTTCATAATCCGGCGACGACAGCAAAGATGGCGGCGAACATCGATCAGCTGAGTAATGGACGCTTCACGCTCAACGTCGTCTCGGCCTGGTGGGAGGAAGAAGCCCGTCAGTACAATGGGATATTTACAGCCCATGACGAACGATATGCCCGGACGGAAGAATTCGTGACGGTCATGAAAGGATTATGGACGGACGCATCACCCTATAGTTTTGATGGGGACTACTATCAGCTGGAACGGGCAGAGCTTCACCCGAAACCCGTTCAGCGTCCCGGAATCAAGCTCTACGCTGGTGGTGAGAGTGAGACGGGGAAACAGACGATCGTCAATCACTGTGATGCCTATGTCATGCATGGAGGAACGGTCGATGAAGTCGCGACGAAAATTACGGATATGAAAACCCGCCGCGCGGCGACCGGGAAGCAGCCGCTTGCGAGTTTCGGACTGGCGGCCTACATCATCTGTCGCGAGACGGAAGAAGCAGCGCTCGAAGAATGGCACCGGATTACGAACGTTAAAGAAGACGGTGCCGGATATGCCGGGTATGACGACTTCGTCAGTAAATCGCAACTCGAACAACAGGTCAAACGAAATGATTACTCCGTCTCAAACCGGGGACTGCGTCCGAACTTGATTGGGACGCCGGATCAAATCGCAGAACGGATTCTTGAATTTGAAGCAGTCGGCGTGACATTGCTCTTGCTTCAATTTTCTCCGCAACTCGAAGAAATGGAACGCTTTGCCCGCGAGGTCATGCCACGCGTCGAAGCGAAACGAAAGGTAGGTCAACTAAAATGACGAAAATTCATATCTTACACGAAAATCAGGAATGGACGGATCATTTAATCAAGCGACTCGAGGAACTCAACTTACCGTATGAACAGTGGCACCTCAACGAAGGGGTCGTCCCACTCGATGAAACACCACCGGAAGGCGTTTTTTACAGCCGGATGAGTGCCTCGTCCCATACGCGCGGGCACCGCTATGCACCAGAATTGACGGAAGGGGTCCTCGCTTGGCTCGAAGAACATGACCGGACCGTTTTCAACGGAACCCGTGCGTTACGACTCGAGGTCAGTAAGGTCAACCAATACACCGCCTTACGAAAAGCAGGTATCCGTGTTCCGAAAACGACGGCAGCCGTCGGACGTGATCAAATCGTCCAAGCCGCTCAAAACATCGGAGTATCGTCGTTCATCACGAAACACAATCGTGCCGGTAAAGGACTCGGCGTTCAATTGTTCCACTCGATTGAAGCACTCGAGACGTATCTTGACGGACCGACATTCGATGAGCCGGTCGACGGCATCACGTTGATTCAAGAGTACATTCAAGCACCTGAACCCTACATTACGCGTTGTGAATTCGTCGGTGGTAAGTTCGTCTATGCGGTCCGTGTCGATACGTCGGAAGGATTCGAGCTCTGCCCCGCGGATGCTTGTGTCATCGATGATTTGTTCTGCCCGGTCGGAGAAGAGGCGGCAGAGACACCGATGAAATTCCAAATTGTCGACGGGTTCGATGACCCGATCATCGCCCAGTATGAAGCGTTCCTGCAAGAAAATAAAATCGCGGTCGCCGGGATTGAGTTCATCAAGGATGCAGACGGGACGATTTATACGTACGACGTCAATACGAATACGAATTACAATTCGGACGCTGAAGCGGCAGCTGGGAAGTTCGGGATGCTGGAACTCGCAACATTCCTTGGTCATGCGTTAGAACGTCAAACCGTGAAGTGAACATCAAAAACCACTTGAAGTAAGAAAAATACCCTGATTGTGCCGGAGTCGAGCGTTAGAACGACGGACATCAGGGTATTTTTAAACTAAAAGGAGGTGGTGTCATGGTGACGTGGCGTGAAGAAAAAGTACTTGCGATTCCAATTGAACAGGCGTGGCATCTGTTTGATCACGATCGACTGCAACGACTCATTCCGGGTGTCGTCCAGCATGAGGTGATTGAACGTAAGCCGGGCGTCGTCGGATCGACGTACCGGCAAACCTACATGCAAGGGAATCGTCTTGAAACCTACATCGTGACCGATCTCGCTTATACGAATGAACCGGACTATAAACAAAATACGATTGGTTTTACGTTAGCGAAGATGTTTCGCCTTGAGATGTCGTTTGCGCTGAAGCGAATCGATGCGACGAGCTGCCGTTTGATTTACACGGGGAAAAATGAAGGCGTCAACTTCGTCGGTCGCAGTCTCTTATCGTTAGGCGGAGAACGTGAAAACGAGAAAATCGTCAAAGGATTTCTCGAGCGGCTCGAAAAAGAAGTGAAGCAAATCCAAGAATAAAAAGGTACGCTTACTCTCGATTACTGCGAGAATAGGCGTACCTTTTTAAGTAAGGAAGATGATACTTAACAAAAAAATATAAACGTATTTACAAAAAACTGCCCCCGATTAACGAGGACAGTCGACAAATCAATGTGCGTATAACGCAGTCAATTGTTGTTGGATTGAATCGTTGTTGAGGTACTCATCGTACGTCGTTTCTTTATCGACGATTCCGTTTGGTGTGAGTTCGATGATCCGGTTCGCAATTGTTTCGACGAACTGATGGTCATGCGAGCTGAAGAGCATCGCACCTTTGTAAGCAATCAAGCCATCGTTGAGTGCTGTGATTGATTCGAGGTCTAAGTGATTCGTCGGATCGTCAAGGACGAGGACGTTTGAACCACTGAGCATCGCTTTCGATAACATACAACGGACTTTTTCTCCCCCAGAGAGGACTGACGCTTTTTTCATGACTTCTTCTCCGGAGAAGAGCATCCGACCGAGGAAACCACGGAGGAATGTGTCACTTTCATCAGCTGGTGAGTATTGGCGCAACCAATCGAGAATCGTTTTGTCAGACCCTTCGAAGAACTCCGAGTTGTCTTTTGGCAAGTACGATTGTGACGTCGTAACACCCCATTTGAATGTCCCGCTGTCTGCTTCCATTTCACCCATTAAAATTTTAAACAGTGTTGTGATGGCGATATCGCTTTGGCTGATGAATGCCACTTTGTCTGTTTTATTTAATGAGAAACGGACGTTGTCGAGGACTTTGACGCCATCGATTGTCTTCGAGAGACCTTCAACCGTCAACAAATCGTTTCCGATTTCACGTTCCGGTGAGAAACCGACGAACGGATAGCGGCGTGATGACGGACGGATGTCGTCAAGTGTGATTTTATCGAGCAACTTCTTCCGTGACGTCGCTTGTTTCGCTTTTGAAGCATTCGAGCTGAAACGCGCGATGAAGGCTTGAAGTTCTTTAATTTTTTCTTCTTTTTTCTTGTTTTGGTCGCCAGCCATCCGTGAAGCGAGTTGGCTTGACTCATACCAGAAATCATAGTTCCCGATATAGAGTTGAATTTTCCCGTAGTCGAGATCGGCCATGTGCGTACAGACGTTGTTGAGGAAGTGACGGTCGTGGGAAATAACGATGACCGTGTTCTCAAACCCGATCAGGAATTCTTCGAGCCATTTGACGGCTTTCAAATCAAGACCATTGGTCGGCTCATCGAGTAACAGAATATCCGGCTTACCGAACAACGCTTGCGCGAGCAAGACTTTAACTTTTTCTCCACCTGTTAATTCAGCCATTGTTTTTGTGTGCAGGCTTTCTTTGATTCCGAGACCTTGAAGGAGCATCGCAGCTTCAGACTCAGCTTCCCAACCATTCATTTCTGCGAATTCTCCTTCGAGTTCAGCGGCACGCATGCCGTCTTCATCCGAGAAGTTTTCTTTCATATAAATTGCATCTTTTTCTTTCATGACTTCATACAGACGTTTGTGTCCCATCATGACGGTTTCGATGACTTGGAACTCTTCATATTCATAGTGGTTCTGACGGAGTACGCCAAGACGCTCACCCGGTGTGATGATGACATCGCCTTGTTGTGCTTCGATGTCTCCTGCAAGAATTTTGAGGAAAGTCGATTTACCGGCGCCGTTCGCACCAATCAGACCGTAACAGTTACCTGGTGTGAACTTGATGTTGACGTCTTCGAATAATTTGCGGTCCGCAAAGCGGAGGCCGACGTTTTGTACTGTAATCATATAGAGATGAACCCTCGTTTCTAGTGTGTGATGTGCTGTTACGAGTGTACCACAAAATGATACGGCTCGTTTCAAGGACAAAGTTCTTTACATGTTAAGACAGATTCTAAAAATAAGCAACCATGGTCATGAAACATTTTCTGAAATCAACCGTATAAGTTAAAGAGGCAGGATGAAGGAGGGATGAGAAATCATGGCAACATTGTTTACCTTACTGTTTTTCGCACTCATCGCCTTGTTAGGAATCGAACTGTATAAATATATCCAAGACAAAATTGACAAAGGGGACTCATAATGAGAGAAATCAAACCAAAGAAAAGAATTAACCCAGCGATGATCATCGCCGGTGTCATCGTCGTTGCACTCCTTGCCATGACACCGTTCATCGTCGAACAGATTGAACCGGGGCAAGTCGGTGTCGTCTACAAACCGTCAAGCGGTGTCCAGGACGAAACACTTTCGCAAGGGTGGCACGTCGTTTCACCGATCACACGTGTGACGGAGTATCCGATTCGGACACAAACGAAGTCGCTCGACAATATGACACTCGCGACAAAAGACGGGAAGAACATTGTTGTCGACTTTACGTACAGTTTTGCAGTCTCTCCCGATCAAGTCACGAAAGTATTCAATAAGTTCGGACCGATCGATATCGATGAAATCGCAGATGGCTATTTGAAACAACGTTTATATGATGCGTCACGAGAGCAAATTTCGAAAGTAACGGTACTCGAATTGTTCGGTGAAGAGTCAGGAAATGTTTCAACGAGCATCCAAACGCAATTTGCAGAAGACGTTAAAAAAATCGGTTTCATCATTGAGGACGTTGCACTCGGTGCTCCGAAACCAGATGAAAAAACACAAGAAGCCATCGATTCTCGTGTTAAAGCTTCACAAGAGCTAGATAAGAAGAAAACGGATCTCGCGATTGCCAAAGCTGAAGCAGAACGACTTCGTGTCGAGGCACAAGGGGAAGCAGATGCGCGTTTGATTGAAGCGCAAGGTTTGGCGAAAGCACAGAAGGAACTTCAAAAAACGTTGACTGCCGAAATGATTCAATATGAAGCTGTCAAGAAGTGGGACGGAAAGTCACCACTTGTGAGTGGATCGGGCAGCATGGTGCAGTTGCCGCTTCCGGATCAGGAAACAGAGAAGGAATAAGTAATGGAATACACCTTCCGATGGGAAGGTGTATTTTTTTGAAGATTTTAAACAGTAAATTATAATTTTGATAAAGTGATACGAGAGAATAAATGAGTTATATCAAGCATATAAACATATTTCAGGAAAAAAATAAGAAAGATACATCTTTTAAATTGTAAAATAATTGGTTTATTTTAGTGTTTATAAGGTAATTGTTGAAGTAAGTCGTGAATGAGTTAATCGTAATCGGTCGTTAGGAGGGGGAGGTAGTGGTTGATAAAAAAATCTCCAATCCAATCTATCCCAACAATATTAGTGCTTATTATTTTCTTGTCAGGCACACACGCTTTAGCGAATGCAACTTCGATTACGATTAAAGGTAATCCGACGTTAAAAGAATGTGTAAGCATTCTCGAAGCACAACCGCCACCTGACCAAAATGCAATCGATGTAGTCGATTATTGTGAAAACACCTTGAATGAAGCAGAAAATGAATCCAACGAAGAAGCAAAAAAGGAAGAAGACGATAGGGCAAAAGGTGAGGATCAAGCGGTCGTGCCACCAGAAAACGACGAACTTGATCACGCAGAGCCTGCGTCACCGGAAGCATCTTCAACACCCGAGAGTGAAATACCCCTGACACCAGAACCTCAAGCACCAGAAGAGGAAGAGTCCCCAACACCCGAGAGTGAAATACCCCTGACACCAGAACCTCAAGCACCAGAAGAGGAAGAGTCCCCAACACCCGAGACTGAGATACCCCCGACACCAGAACTTCAAGCACCAGAAGAGGAAGAGTCCCCAACACCCGAGACTGACATACCCCTGACACTAGATCCTCAAGTACCTGAAGAGAAAGAATCACTAGAATCCGAGGATGAATCATCAACTGCATCAAAGTCACAAAATCCTGCATTAGAGGATAAGGAAATACCTGTCGACGAAGGAGCGGAAAAAGCAGAACAAAGAGGAGCACTCGATGTCGCGTTGGTAGGATCGGTCAACCTGACCGCCGCCTATGAAGCAGCGCAAAGGAAAATTACGTTGACTGCGGATATGCAATCCGTTTTGAGTTTAGGATTAGGAAGCAAATACGTGATTTTTCAACTCCCACAGGAAGTGATGCAATCGATTCAGGCAGGGACAATCAGTTTGAGTTATTCCTATACAGGATTGCTGGGCGCGAAGGTTGCAAATGTACCGGCCAGTTCGATTCAACAAAACGGTAATCAAATTTATGCAAAAGTCGGTTCTTTGCTTGCACTCTCACTTTTATCAAAAGATATCTTTACGTTAAGTTTCAAAGTCAATCCACTTCCGGTCGGAACAAATTCAGTGTATACATTTGAAAGTTCATTGACGAGTAGTGTAGTCGATTTGGATGTTTTAAATAGTGGTTTTGGAATGGCGACTTTAACAATCGGTCCCGTATTTAACCTTAAAGTACCTGAAGTTCTCGATTTTGGAACACAGGAAATCAAAGGGAGAGAAGGTGTAATCAATCGAAAAACAGCGATGACGATTGAAATCTCGCATCAAAATGCTTTGAATTATGATTGGAAACTTCGCGCTAGGTTGACGGCACCACTCTCGAGCGAGGGAGGTGATGTACTAGATGACGTGCTGCTCTTTAAAGTCGGTGCGACAAATCAAACGTTACAAACCATTGATAGCGAAATTGCATCCGGGAAAATGGGAGCGACATCAACAATTTTGACGTATGGACCAAGTGAAGGAATCATTCTCGATTTGACAGGGAAACGACCACGAGCTACTACGTATCAGACGCAAATTCAATGGACATTAGTTAATGCACCATGAGAAGGGGAGATTTGAATGAAAAAACAGTCAACCGTTACTTCATTGTTTGCTAGTGCACTACTACTAGGTGGACCGTCCCTCGTATTTGCAGAAACGTCGTCAGGAAGTTCAACCGCGACCATCACTTTTGAGACGAATAAAGCACCTGACATTCTGGATCCAGCCAATCCCGATGATTCGTACACACCTGACCCAGGTAAGGGTGAAAACACACCGACCGGTAATACAGGACCGTTGACATTAGATTATGCACCGAATTTTAACTTTGGGACACATGAAATTCTTGGAAGTGATGCTATTTTTGAATCGACTGACGAAAAACCCTTTTTACAAGTGACAGACCGGCGTGTCGTGTTGTCTGAATGGACGGTTACTGCCAAGCTGAATACGTTCACGAGTGGAGGGGAAAACACGTTGCCTGGAGCATCATTATCGATAGCGGAAGGCATCGTGAATACACCTACCTATAACGTCGGGGCGACGGCACCCGTGACAAGCGCGATTGAATTGCTTGCGGGTGGTGAAGCAGTAGATATTTTAACGTCGACAGCTGGATCGCCTTACTCTTGGTTACTATCTTGGTTGGGTACTGATGTATCACCTGAGACGGACGGATCACTTTGGTCGAATGACAACATTACATTGAATGTTCCATTAAATCAACAAATCAAAGGAACCCACGTCGCGACAATCGACTGGGTATTAACGGATTCGATTCCTTGATTAAGGAGGGGATGAGTTGATTAAACGTGGTATACAGTATCTTGTTGGATTCAGTGGAGTCATCTATCTACTCATGACCGGAGTAGTCGTCAGTGCCGAGAGTAACGTCAATTTTTCGGTTGAAGCGATACCGAATGAATTTCAAGTGGATTCTGGTGTCACGTATTTCGATTTAAGGATACCTCCGGAACAACGAACTGATATGAAAATTCGGATTTATAATCACGGATCAGACGATCAGTCCTATCTTGTCTCGCTCCGAAATGCGACGACGAACGGGAACGGGTTGATTGTATATGAAGAGAAAGGACCATTGACGCTCGCGGAAGTGTCCCTATCCGAGTTAGCTCGCGTGTCGGAAAAGCCAATTACAATTAAAGCAGGAGAGTCGAAAATCGTTTCGTTGAAGCTGACTTTGCCGAAACGAGCGATTGAAGGGGTCCTGCTCGCAGGTATTGAAATCAAGAAACAGGACAAACCAGAAGAGGCATCCGCAGAAGTCGGTGTTCAAAGTCGTCAAGCGTACGTCATTGGTGTAAAGGTTCGATCATCAATCCGGGAGATTGAACCGGATTTGCTGTTCGAGGGAGTAAAAGCAACTTCCTATCTGTCTCGTCCGAGCGTCCTCGTCACCCTCGCGAACCAAGCACCTGCCATCAGTGAAAAATTTCAGGTGGAAGCTGTCGTCAAAAAAGGTGGAAAGGTCATCGTTCGTAAAGAAATGACGGCTCAATTCGCTCCGACGACATACATGACGTTCCCACTTACATCAATGGGAATTTTGAAGCCGGGAACATATCAACTCGATGTTAAAGTAATCGGGAAAGAAAAAAACTGGACGTGGCAGGATGATTTTACAATTAGTGAAAAACAAGTGGAACAGATGAAAAAAACGGTTCCTGACGTCGAACAACATCCGAATTCGTTCCTTGGAGACACATCGAAAATGTTGATGATCGTTTCGTTTTCTATCATCGTTCTTTTACTCGGTTACATTTATCACTTGAAACGAAAAGCATCTTCCGAATGATAAACAAGCGGCCCTGCTGATTCAGCAGGGCCGCACGTGTGAAGGTACTTATTTTTTTTCGGCGAACCCGTTTGCGATGGCGACGATGACTTCTGTCGCCTTCACCATGTTGTCGACAGAAATGAATTCGAATTTCCCGTGATAATTTTCGCCACCTGTGAAGATGTTCGGTGTCGGTAATCCCATGTAGGACAGCTGCGAACCGTCCGTTCCGCCACGGATCGGCTTGATGATTGGTGTGATACCACGCGACTCCATTGCAGCATGCGCGATGTCAATGATGTGCATGTGCGGTTCGATTTTCTCCCGCATGTTGTAGTATTGATCATTTAATTCCATTTCGACACTACCGGCGCCGTACTTTTTGTTCCATTCCTCGACGAGCGCCGTTAAGAAGTGTTTTCGTGCCTCGAAGTTATGGCGATCGAAGTCACGGACGATGTAGTGGACGATCGTCTTTTCGACGGATCCATCAAAGGAAATTAAATGATAGAAACCCTCGAACCCTTCCGTGAACTCGGGCGCTTCATCACCCGGTAAGCGGTTTTGGAAGGCCATCGCGTGTTTTTGTGAATTGACCATCTTATCTTTTGCTGTACCTGGATGGACGTTCGTTCCATGGAACGTGATTTTAGCACCTGCCGCGTTGAAACTCTCATATTCGAGTTCACCGAGTGGTCCACCGTCGACGGTATAAGCAAACTGGGCATCAAATGCTTCGACATCAAAATGATGCGGTCCGCGACCGATTTCTTCGTCAGGCGTGAAGGCGACACGTATCCGTCCGTGTTTCACTTCCGGATGGGCAATCAAGTAAGCCATCGCCGTCATGATTTCGGCAATCCCGGCTTTATTGTCGGCGCCGAGTAATGTCGTCCCGTCCGTTGTCATCAGAGTATGCCCGACGTAGTTCGTCAAGGATGGGAAATCGTTCGGTGACAGTACGACGGGAATCGCGTCATTTAAGACAATCGGTCCTCCATCATATGCATCGACGAGCTGCGGATTGACGTTCGTTCCTGTAAAATCCGTCGCCGTATCGAGATGGGCGAGAAAACCGATCGTCGGAATGTCGGCGTCTGTATTCGCAGGGAGTGTCGCCATGACGTAACCATTGGCGTCGACCGTGACATCCGTCATGCCGATTTCTTTTAATTCTTCGACGAGAAGACGAGCGAGTGTCCACTGTCCTTCCGTCGTCGGGACGGTCGTGCTTTCATAGCTGGATTGTGTGTCGATTTTTGCATATGTAGTCAATCGACGAATCAAATCTTGTTTCAATGAAAAAACGTCCTTTCTGAGTTGAGTTACGTTCATCATATCATGAAGCGATAATATTCGAGTATTCTGAACCATGCTAAAATGGGAAAGAAAAAAGGGGGAGTACAGATGAAAGCATTTGTTGTCGATCAGTATGGGACAGACGCTACGTTAACAGAAAAAGACGTCACACTCGCTGAAACGGGGCATTACGATTTACGCGTTCGTGTTACGGGGACGAGCTTAAATCCACTTGATACGAAGATGTTTTTCGGTCATGTGGCAGCAGCTCCGACAACTGGAATTCTCCAGGGCGATGTAACGGGGGAAATCATCGAAATTGGATCGAGTGTGACGACTTTTTCTGTCGGCGATCACGTCATCGCCTTCGGAGGCGGATTAGGCGAACGATCCGGTGCACTCGCGGAAGAGATGCTTGTCCCGGAAAGCATGGCCGTCTTAAAACCAGCAGCACTGCGTTCGGAAATTGCCGGATGCCTGCCCGTGATTGGTTTAACGGCGATGGAGGCTTTAAAAGAACGGGCTATGGTTCAACACGGGATGCGACTGTATGTCGTCGGTGGAACAGGTGGGGTTGGTCATCTCGTCGTTCAGCTTGCAAAACATTATGGATGCGACGTGACGGCGAGTGCCGCGAATGATGAAAAAGCGAACTGGCTAGAAGGACATGGGATACAAGTCCATCGGTATCGCGACGAAACGAGTGAAGCGCTACTCGAACGTGTTGCGCCTGACGGTTTCGACGTCGTCATCGATACGGTGGGCGGTGATCATTTACAAGAGTCGTTCGTCTTAGCGAAGGAACGCGGGAAAATCATCTCAATCGCGACACGGACGACACAAGATTTGACGCAAATGCATAGTAAGGCATTGACGCTTGAAGCCTTATTCGTCGCATTGCCGTTGTTAAAAGGAAAAGCAGATGAGATGCGCCGCCAACAAGAACACCTTACGAAAGTCGCCGGTTTAGTCGCAGACGGAACGATTGAACTTCGAATCGATTCGCGTGTCCCGCGCCAAGTGGAAGCGTTAAACGAAGCGTATAAAACCTTCGACCAACACTCGCATTTCGGAAAGGTCAGCGTATATGATGTGTAATCAGAATGTCGACTAACCTAAAAGATTCGGCGTTTGGTTTATTTTTCCTTTTAATACAAAAAATAATTCTGCTAATCGATAGAAGATTAGCAGAATTATTTGTTTTGAGCTTATTTACGGCGGACAAGAACGGCTTTACGTTCCGCTTCTTTCATCGAAGGATGCTCCGGAAAGTCTTCAAGCGAGGAACTTTCCCAAACGATTTCGTACGTTTGACGAAGTTTCTTGAAAGCTTGTTCGACCATTTTCATGAAGCGCTGTTGATCAAATAGCTGACAATCCGTCGTGATCAACAACAGTCCACCGCGATGGGTCATATGAATCGTTTGTTGGATTAAAGCGGGTAAATCGACTTCGGCACGGAAATGGCGTACTTGTGTTTTGACGAGTGCCGGTGGATGGACGATGACAAAATCAAAACGTGTTTTCTTATCAGCTTGATCGATGTAATCAAACGCATCTTGGACGAGGATCGTTTGCGCCGCTGGATCAAGCTGATGCAGTTCAAGTTGTTCAATCGTCTTGTTCCGGCTCCGGGTCGAGAAATCGACGCTCGTCGTCTCAAGCGCTCCACCAAGCAGCGCAGCGGCTGTCAACGTCCCTGTATCGGAAAATAGGTTCAAGACATTTTGTCCTGTCGCATGTTGTTTGACGGTGGCACGAAGGTCGCGTTGGTTAATGTCGAGACCCGTCCGCATGCCGGCGTCCAGGTGATAGAGAAGCGGAAGACTGTTCTCCTCGAGGACTTCCGGGAAATCTCCCCGTTCACCGGCTAAGAAATCATCGCCTTTGACGGGCTGACCATCGACTTGGAAGGCACGTTTTTCGTAGATGCTCTTAAAGTGGATTAACGACTCAAGGGCAGAGACGATTTCCTGCTTAAATGAATAGATGCCTTCATTTTCGAACGTGATCAAGTAGTGGTGATCAAAACAATCGATTGTCAAACCACCGATGCCGTCACCTGAACCATTGAAGACACGGAACGTATCGATGAGTTCGTTCTCAAAAAAAGCATCGCGCCGGTCGAGAGCAACCTCGATTTTTTCTTTAAAGAAGACGTCATCGATTTCTTGAATCTCGTCCGTCGAGAGCAACCAGCCGAGTCCTTTTTCTTGCTTGCCAAAATAGCCGGTCGCAAGGTATTCTTTATCTTCTGTAGTCAGTCGAAGTAGCGCACCGGCTTCTTTGAGGTGGTTACTTTTTTGGAACAGTTCTTTATAAAGTAAAGGCTGACCATTTTTGATTTGTTCGATAGCCGTCGCTTTGACGACGACAGGATAGATTTCGCGTGGCACGTGAGTTCCTCATTTCTAGTTGTGGATAAGTAGTCAAATTATAGCATAGGAAAAGTTGTCCACATGTGGATAATTCAAATCGATAGATATTTAACATGTCCTTCGTCGGTTTCTGTGGATAAGTTAAGATGATCCAGGTGGAGATAATTTAAGTGAACGTTCTTAAGTGAACGTTCTTCAACGAACCATCTCTTTCCACTCGCTTTCCATGGGCGAGCAACAAGCCGCGAAGTGGTCCAATGCTTGTCCCGATTCGGGTCTTGTTCAGCTCTGACGAAAACATGACCGGTCATGTTTTCTTTTCCCATAGGAGTCGAGTGGAAACGAAGGTTCTGCTTCGAAAAAAGACCGCCTTCGTAATTACGAAGATGATCTTCTTTTAACTCAGGTATAAAATCAATCATCTTCTATACTTATATTGAATGCTGTAGACAAGATTTAAAGAAAGGGTGGACGTTATTTTGAAAAAAACAATCCAAGTTGTCGGTGCTGTAATATTTAATTCAAGCAATGAAGTACTCTGTGCCTTACGAAGTGAAGCGATGTCGTTACCGAACTTGTGGGAGTTTCCTGGCGGGAAAATCGAACAAGGAGAACGACCAGAACAGTCGCTCTCCCGTGAAATCAACGAAGAATTAAATTGTACGATTCAAGTGAAAGAACATATTGAAACAACACTTTATGAATACGAAAAAATCATTGTTGAGCTGTCGACATATTATGCGGAAATTGTTGCAGGTACACCTAAAGCGTTAGAACATGCGGAACTTAGATGGTTACGCGTTCAAGATTTACAACAGTTAGAGTGGGCGCCGGCAGATATTCCGGCTGTTGAAAAAATTATGAAAGTTTTTTCCACGAAATAAATTCTTCCGCCGTCAAAGGCTCTTTTAAGATCCACTCTACGTTGATTGGTTTAGAACCATGACTACTTTTATGAATCAACTCACCAAAATACGTAAAGGGTAATGAACGGCCTTGTTCTTTTTCTGCTTTACGAATAAATAGGTGAACTTTAATGCCACGCTCCTGATGGTGACGATAGAGTTCTCCTGCTTTTCCATGTGCAGTCGCAATGCTTTGAGATTGCCAATGGAAATGATTTTTATCAATGAAGTAATCTTGGTAATTCAGTTGATCTTCAATTGATTCGTTTTTGTGTAGGTTAACGAACAGTACATAATCTTCCCCTGCTTGCGCGACACCTTCCCGCCATGAACCTTCTTGATGTGGTGACTCAAGTAAACGCTGTATGACAGAGCGGCTATACGTCATTCGTGAAATCAATGATTGATCACTTGCTAACCAGACTTCACCTCCCGATAGTTGTTCAAAAGCATGCAGTCCAGCCTGAATCAATTCATTTAAGTATGAAGCTAAGTGTTCATTGGATGATAACGCTTCTGTCATTTGCGTTGAAAGCTGGAATCGTCCATCGTCTAATACAACAAGTAACGGTAGACGGTCATTTTTAAGTGGTGTCGACCATCGTTTGAATAAATGCTGAATCAGAGACGAACGATGGGACAATGCAGAAGTTGGAATCGCAAAGCGGTTTGCAGCTGCCTGAATGATATCATCGACTGAAATCGTTTCTTGGTGTAACAGTAGCTCGACCATCAATAAACTAAAGGGTTCACGAATCGGGAACCAACTTTCGATATGTTCAATGACTTTTCGTGCATCCGGATTAAGTAAAAGGGAGAGTTCTTCATCCGTTGCGACTTTCTCAAGTTGCTTTAAGCGCAGTACACTTTTCCATTGTTGAATGATTGCTTCAATGGCGGGAGCATCACGGTGTGTCACTAAGTCATTGAGTGATGGTGTATCACCAATCATTGTCGTAAGGCGCTGATAACTTTCACGTAGCTGTTTACTTGTAGAAAACTCAATTTTCTTCATTTGCTCGATAATAAAGTTTTCGGTTACACGATCGAGAATCGCAAGTGATCCTTCTGGTAGGATCGGGAAGTGATTTTGGACAGCGTTTGCTACATGATAACGATCAATGGAATGGAACGATTGTTGTCCGGATAAAACGAGTGGGGCTACAAAAGCACGTTGACTGTTCCCGATAAAGTCTAAAATCGTTACATATTCTTTCGAATCATGCTTCCGTAATCCACGCCCAAGCTGTTGAATGAAAATTGTTGGTGATTCCGTCGGACGTAAGAAAAGCATCAAGTTAATTTTAGGAATATCGACCCCTTCATTAAATAAATCGACTGTGAAAATGAAGGACAGTGGATCATATTCATCTTCTAATCGCTGAATGGCTTGTTCTCGTTCTACTTCACTTTGATTACTTGTGATTGCCAATGCTTCGATGTGGTGCTTATTGAATTCTGCAGCCATAAATTCAGCATGATTGATATTGACACAAAATCCAAGACCGACTTGGGTAGAACCACTATTGCCGAACTTATTGATCATCTCGAGGATATATTCCGTTCGGGAAGACCGTTCAAGTGCTTGAACTAAATCTTTCTCAATATAAAGTCCATTTTTTTGGGGAATCATTTCATAGTCGATCTCTTCATCATCTTGAATCCCGAAGTAATGGAATGGAGTTAATAAATCTTGAGCCAGTGCATCATAGAGACGAATTTCATACGCGATGTTATGATCGACTAATTTAAAGATATTTAGTCCGTCCATTCGTTCTGGAGTTGCTGTGATACCGAGTAAAAACTTCGGTGTAAAGTGATTCAGAACCTTTTGATACGATTCTGATGCTGCATGATGAAACTCATCGATAATAATATAGTCGAATGTTGAAGGGGGAAATTGTGCTAAATGAATTTCTTTGGAAAAAGTTTGAACGGTAGCAAAGGTAAATTGCTTATCCATTTCTTTTTGATCTGCTTGGTAGCGACCGAAAGTAGACCCTGAATCGGTAAAGATCTTTTTAAATGTTTGTTCTGCCTGGGTCAGTAACTTCCCGCGATGTGCAATAAAGAGTACACGTTTAGCTTCAAATTGTTTTACATCAAAAGCAGCTAAATATGTTTTACCTGTTCCTGTCGCAGCGATCACCATGGCTTTAGTTTGTTTTTTTAAGCGCAACCGGTGAAGCTGTTCTAAGGCCGGGAGCTGCATCTCATTAGGGTGGATCGTGTCATAGTCCACAGAGTCTTCAGCAACACGGTCGTTTACAACAAACTGTTTGATCTTTGGCGTATTTAAATGATGTTGTTCATACTGTTCTAAAATTTCTGTTGTACATGTGATTGCTTCGTCGCTCGTCCATAAATTAGTAAACAACGTCTGTGCTTGAGAGACAAGAGAAGTAAGCGGAGAATGAGGAATTCGGACATTCCATTCAAGGCCATTTGTAAGTGCTGATTTTGATAAATTAGACGAACCGATAATGGCACTATGTAAATCAGTTTCTCGTGTAAATAAATAGGCTTTTGGATGGAACGCTTGATTCTTTTTGATCGGTTCATAAATTTTAATCTCAACATTACGGAATTGCATCAGTGTACGAAGTGCTTTCGCTTCAGTGATATTCATATAAAATGAAGTGAGAACACGAATTGGTTTATTTAATCGTTCCGCTTCTTGAAGTGCTGGGACTAACGCTTGAATACCAGAATGTCGAGTGAAACTCACCATCCAGTCCGCCGATTGAGCAGTAGCCAACTCATCAATCAAATGGTGTAATAACTTTTCCTGATTTTCCTGACCGGGTGCGATTAAATCCCAAGCTCTTAATGATTTTTCATATTGAAGTGGGAGCGGTGTTGAAGACGCTGTTAACTGTCGTTGTAATGGAACCGTCAAGCTTGGTTCATTTAATGCGGATAGCCAGCGATTCGTCGTTTCGATCATTTCTTCAGTCAATTGATTTTGTTGAAGATCGACAATCGATTTATAAAAAAGCTCATTTAAATGAGTTAAGAGCTCTGTTGTATAATCTGCTGTTTGAATAGGTGAGCTTTTTGTAGAAGGATCTGTTGTAGAGTGTTGATTCTGTAATTGTTCCTGAAACGAAGACATCTGATTACCTCCAATAAATTCCAAACTAAATTCAGTATACGAAGTAATTGGAAATCGTGCAGCAACAATCTAATTCCAAATGAAAATTACTCTGCAATTGTTCAAAAATAATTGGAATTTTTTTCTTTTCTTATTTTCCTGAAACGATGATGTAAAAAAAGATTACCTTTTCGTGACTCCTACGGGAAGAAGCGCGTTTTCGCGCTGACAGAGGCAAGCGAGACCAGGTTCATTATTCGTCAGAATAAGGAGCCTCGGCTTGCGCCTCGCCCGAGGAAAGCACGAAAAAAGGAAGAATCTTTTTTAGACAGGTTCAGACCGCTCTTTATTTAGAGAAAGATTTTCTAATGAAAAAGGGCAACGCGAATCCCGTAGGAAAGCACGTTGCCAAAATTGAGCGAAGTATAAAAATCTATTTTTATATGGAAAAAGTCATCGATTAAGCTTCGACTTCAATCACCGCTTCAAGCGAGACTTTTACATTTCCTGCAAGCGCACGGGTAATCATGCACGAACCTTCCGCTTTTTCCGCGAGGCGACGTGCCATCTTGACCATTGCCTCTGTCGTATCGGCAGGTAAAATCAACGTGGGACGATGAATGATTTGATCATACGTAAAGACGCCGTTCGTCACATCGACGATGCCTTCAGACTCCATCGTCAGCGATACTTTTTTGATGTTGCTGCGCTCGAGCATCGCGGCAAGCGTGATGATGTAGCAGGTCGCGGCTGCGCCAAGTAACATTTCGTCCGGATTCGTTCCGACGCCAGGACCGTCCATCGCTTCCGGAATCGAAATCTTCGTTTTTAAGTCACCGGTCTCGATGTCGCCGATGTCATTTCGGTTTCCCGGCCAGTCTGCTGTTAAGTGAAAATGATGTTTCATTTCAAAATCGCCTCCTCTGTTGTTATCATACGTGTTGTCTTTTTGATTTTCGCGCTATTTGCTCATGAACAAGCCCCCGGTCATCTTGCGACCGAGGGTTTGCATGGCGTTAACTAAAGATTTGATCGATTTTTTTAATGTCTGCATCCGTCAGCTCGACTTCAATCGTTCGGAGCGTATCTGTTACTTGGTCGGCACGTTTTGCACCAGGAATGATGGCATCGATGCCATCTTGCGCAAGGTACCAAGCGAGGACGACATGCGCGACGTCAACCTCTTTTTCTTTTGCAATCGGGCGAAGTAGCTCGACTTTTGCTAAGTTGTCTTTGAAGACATCTTCTTGGAAAAGGGGATCCTTCGCACGTAAATCATCGAACTTCGTATTTTCATCATATTTTCCGGCAAGTAATCCGGCAGCGAGCGGGAAGTACGGAACAAATGAAATCCCGTGTTCGCGGATATAAGGCAGGATTTCTTTTTCTGCATCCCGCTTGAACAAGTTGTACTCGCCTTGATATACGTCGACGTGCCCGTCTTTATTGGCTTCTTTTAATTGTTCGAGTGAGAAGTTCGAGACACCGATCGCTCGGATTTTTCCTTGTTCCTTTAATTCGGCAAGTGCAGCGACTGCTTGATCTTTTGGTGTCGCTTCATCTGGGAAGTGGATGTAGAACAAGTCGATGTAATCCGTTTTTAAACGCTTCAGGCTCTCTTCGACCGACTGTTTCAAAAACTCGGGTGAGTTATCGATGACGACCTCGTCGTCGACGATTTTGTGCGCGCCTTTCGTTGCGAGGATGACGTCTTTGCGTTCGACCGTCTCGCTCCACGTTTCACCAACAAGTTCTTCTGAACGTTCTGGTCCGTAAATAAAGGCCGTATCTAAAAAGTTGATGCCGTTCATCAAGGCGACACGGACTAAATCGCGTCCTGCTTGTTCATCGAGATTCGGGTAAAGGTTATGCCCCCCGACGGCATTTGTTCCGAGACCGATCGGGTGAACCATGAGATCTGATTTTCCGAGTTTGACTTTCGTATCCATAAGCAAATTCCTCCTTAGACGATATCGAGCGATTCTTTTTTAGTTGGAGCAGGGAATGCTTCATCAAGTGCTGCGAATTCTTCATCAGTTAGTTGTAAGAGTGCGGCACGACCATTTTCTTCGACGTGCTTCGCCTGACCGGCTTTCGGAATGGCGATGACATCACCACTCCGCACGACGAAGGCGAGTAGGATTTGTGCCGGGTCGACACCATGTGTTTCAGCAAGGCGTTCAACGGTCGGGTGATCAAGTAGCTTCTCCCGGAGACTCCCGCCTTCTGCTAATGGGCAGTACGCCATGACTGGAATGCCGTGCTCTTTTAAAAGCGGCATCAATTCGTATTCAATCCCGCGTGAGCCAAGGTGATAAAGTACTTGGTTGACGGCACATTGATCGCCGTTTTCTAACGCAAGTAACTCTTTCATATCTGCGACATCGAAGTTCGAGACACCCCAGCGGCGAATTTTTCCTTCTGCCTTCAACTGCTCGAGACCATCGATCGTCTCTTGAAGCGGGATGTCACCGCGCCAGTGGAGTAAGTAAAGATCGAGATAATCCGTCTTCAGGTTACGTAACGAACGTTCACATGCTTCGCGTAACTTGTCTCCGCTAGCATTATGAGGATAAACCTTCGAGACGAGAAACACTTCTTCACGTCGTCCTTCGATTGCTTCGCCGATTAATTGTTCCGATGCCCCTTCACCGTACATTTCTGCGGTATCAATTAATTCCATTCCACTGTCGAGTCCGACGTTCAAAGCTTCGATTTCCGCTTGTCGTTTTGTCGGTTCTTCACCCATGTGCCACGTTCCTTGACCGAATGCCCGAACGTGTGTTGAATCGGGAAATGCTACCGTCTGTTGTTTTAACGCGGCAAGTAGAATCGTCCGTTCTGTCTCATTCATTCTCGCCTCCTCCTCCAAAATTCACAATAATAGGCTTTACCACGGATGGATAAGAAAAAAACGTCAATCGTTTGTTTACCAATGCTCAAACAAAGGACCTGACTGGCCATAAACGGGGTCGGTCGATGGACGCTCGACGCGTTCAATCCGCTCGAGATTACCCGGTCGTTCGCAGGCTTCACCTGTCAACGTATCGTAGTCTTGACCATTCGGGTAGGCACCAACCACTTTGAAGCGACGACTCGTATCAAGCGCTTTATGTCCGGTTCCGGCAGGTAAGACGATGACATCCCCAGCAGTCAGCGTAAACGTTTTCCCGAGCGGTCCTCCAATCTGGATACTGGCGTGGCCCTCGAGAATACCGATGACTTCATGAGCGACACTGTGGTAATGATGGAAATCAAAAATACTGTCGACCCAGCTGTTTTGCCAATTGTTCGCACGGAAGGTCTTTTCGATGGCAGAAGGGTCTTCGAAGACATGACGATAAATTAAGACCGGGTAACGTGGATTATTTGGAATCACACCATCGTCCTCAAAACGAAAAAGCTCGATACTCATCGTGTGTACTCCTCTCTGGTGTCAAAAATGATACCATTTTTTACCCGAAATCGAATTAAATTAATCGTCTAGGCATCTTTATAGCACTTGCATAATCGAGGTGCTAAACTATGTAAGTTAACGAAAGTTGAAGGAGGAATTTACATGATCGCAATCGAAGCAAAATTAGAAGTTCAACCAGCAAAACGTACTGATTTTTTGGAGGCTACTAAAGCATTGATCGAAGGTTCACGCTTAGAAGCAGGAAACGTCAGCTATGACCTGTTCCAAAGCACAGAAGACGAAAATGTCTTCATGATGATTGAGAAATGGGAAGATCAAGCAGCAATTGAATCACACAACACGAGTACACATTTCGGACAGTTCGTTGCATTTGCACAAACTGTTCTCGCTAAACCACTTGATGTTCAAATGTTCACTGCATAAGTAGGAGAAAAGTCTGGCAATGTCAGGCTTTTTTTTTATGTTTAAATCGAACGAAAGTTCTCTTTTTTGTTACAAAAAAATTAAAACACCTCGAATGCCTGTTACTTTTTCCAAAAATAGGGCATTATCTTAAGAGTAGCTAGATTCAGACTTGAGAGGAGGCAGCTAAATGAACGAACGTAAAGTCCAGGAAGATTCGTCTTCACGCTCTTTCTTTAAAATGCCTCATACATATGCCATTATCATGGGGATTTTACTGATTTCAGTTATCTTGACGTATACGTTACCAGCAGGTCAATTTGATCGTGAGAAACAAGATGGACAAACGGTCGTCATCGATGGTACATACCGGGCGGTCGAGTCGGCACCCGTTAATTTGTTTGGGTTGTTTGAAGCGATACCAAAAGGCATGGAAGCGGGTGCTGGCATCATCTTCTATATCTTTCTCGTCGGTGGTGTCTTCGGTATTATCCGTGAGACGGGAGCAATCGAATCCGGAATCAATCAATTGATTAATCGATTTGGTCAAAAGGGACATATCATGATTCCGATGACGATGTTTGTCTTTTCGATTGCTGGAGCGACGATCGGCATGGCAGAAGAGACGATTATTTTCGTCCCGATCGGTATCATGCTCGCCCGGGCACTCGGTTACGATGCGATGACGGGCGCAGCGATCGTCAGTCTCGGGGCAGCGGTTGGATTTGCCGGCGGAATGCTTAATCCGTTTACGGTTGGTGTTGCACAGTCGATTGCCGAAGTTCCATTGTTCAGTGGGATTGGTTACCGGACTGCAATCTACTTGGCTTTTTTATTCGTGACGATTTTATATGTCATGAACTATGCCCAAAAGGTTAAAAAAAATCCGGAGCGCAGCTTAGTCTATGACTTAGAGAAACATCGGAAAGAAGAAGTAACGACAACATTTTCACGGTTTTCGAAGAAACATGCGTTCGTCCTCATCGTTTTGATTGGTGGCATCACACTGAATGTCATTGGAATCTTTGAGTGGGGCTGGTACTTAACGGAGTTGACGGCATCGTTCCTCATCATCGGTATGCTTGCCGGAATCACGACGCTCGGTATCAATCGGACGTTCGAAAGTTTGATTGACGGGGCGAAAGCAGTGACGTTCGGTGCCTTAATCGTCGGCTTCGCACGTGCAATCGTCGTCATCTTGGAAGACGGTCGTGTCATCGACACAGTCATCTACGGTTTATCGAACGCCGTCGGACATTTACCGACGTCGCTTGCCGTCATCGGCATGTACATCGTCCAGTTGATTACGAACTTCTTCATTCCATCCGGGAGTGGACAAGCAGCGACGACGATGCCCATCATGGCTCCGCTCGCCGATCTATTAGGGATTGAACGACAAGTCGCAGTCCTCGCCTTCCAGTATGGAGATGGGTTGACGAATATGATTTTCCCGACGAGTGCCCATTTGATGGCATTCCTTGCAATTGCCGGCATCCCGTATGAAAAATGGTTACGATTCGTCTGGAAGTTGTTTGCGATTTGGGTGACACTTGCCTGCGTCGCCTTGCTCCTCGCCGTCACCTTAGGCATTCAATGAACACCGACCTTCCGTGCAATGGGTGCGGAAGGTTTTTTTCGTGCAGGAATCGGGAACTTCTAAGACGAACGTTAGTTATAAGTTCATAAGGGGGATTTCAACATGACATATTCAATCGTTGGCTATTGTGAAAAAGAACAAGCATGGGGAGTCGCTGTTCAATCGAAGTTTCTTGCGGTCGGCAGCGCCGTCCCGTTTGCAAAAGCAGGTGTCGGAGCAATCGCGACCCAATCATTCGCGAATACGACATACGGTCCAGAAGGATTACGGATGATTTCTGAAGGGAAGTCGGCGGAAGAAGTCTTAAAATTGTTGACGGACGCGGACGAAGGACGGGCAGAGCGGCAAGTCGGAATCGTTGACGCAACTGGTCGGAGCGCAACTTTCACGGGAGACGCCTGTAACGACTGGGCAGGCGGAATTGCCGGTAAACACTTTGCCGCGCAAGGGAATATCTTAGTCGACGGCAACACGGTCAAGGAGATGGCCCGTGTGTTCGAGGCGACGGATGGACCGCTCGGTGAACGGTTGTTACGTGCCCTCGCTGCCGGACAAGCGGCAGGCGGTGACTCACGCGGAATGCAGTCGGCTGCGCTCCTCGTCGTCAAGGAAAACGGTGGATATGGTGGTTTCAATGACCGCTACATCGATTTGCGTGTCGACGATCACCCGAGTCCGATTCAGGAGCTCGAGCGGATTTATCAACTGCACACCCTTTACCTGCAACCAAGTAAACCGGAAGAAATCAAGCCGATTGATGATGCGCTTGAATCGGAAGTGATGGATAAATTACTCGAACTCGGTTACCGGGGATCGTTCGAAGAAGCTTTCCGGACGTACCTGCATACGGAGAATTTCGAGATGCGTGAGCATCAGGACCGTACGATCGATACACGTGTCCTTGCTTATCTCCGCGCCCAATGAGAAAAAGCTCTGCACTGACCGAGGTCAGGCAGAGCTTCTTTTATGCGGACGGATGGGTCCGGACAGGCACTTGATAACCGGTTGCGATGAAGCGTTCAAGCTCCGGTTCGGATTTAGCATTCAATCCGACCGTCCCGTCCCCTTTGATCGCGACGTTCATCAAACGGATGCGCTCAATGTGGGGGCCGATCGTAATCCCGTGGCGTGCGGAATCTTCAATCCGGACATCAATGAGCCGGACGTCATCTGCCCCGTTTTCACCACCAAAGACTTGAATGTCCGTTTTAGCCTGACGGAATCCCGTCATCTTGACTTGGCTCAAGGTGACGTTTTTCGCCTTGTACTGGATTCCGATTACCGGCTGTTCCTGGTAATCATAGTTCGGGTCACCGAGGACGGTGAAGTCATGGATGACGACGTTCCGATATGCCGAGACGACGAGTGCCCGCGGTTTTGAGTTTGCATAGAGCGGTGTGTATTGAGGCGTCTGCGCGACGAGCCGTGTCGCGATGATGTTATAGGCAGTTTGTGACGTCGGGTCCGTTGCTTGATGGTGACCGATATGGCGGAAGTTGAACGAGCGGTGGTCATCGATGGAGAGGTGCCCGACGATTTTGACGGTCGAAGCAGCGGACGATGTCGCATGCGCCTTGATTTCGAGTCCGCCGAAACAACGGGACGTCGCATTGTTGAACAACCAGACGTCGCGCGAGCCATCATCGATTTCGATTCCGTTCGAATTCGAAAAGCCGACGGCGTGGGCTCGCCCGCTCGGGTCATGCATGAAGCAGTTCGAGATGAATAAGTGATCGCTATGATGCGTCGTGATGCCATCGTCGCCGAATCCGGATCCCGTCAAGCCGTCGAACCAAATGAAGGAACTACTTAAATTCGCCCGTGCGCCGTCCCCGTTGTAATTGTAGTAAGGTGTCGAAATGTCGAAACAATGGAGCCCGGGATCGACTGCCTCGACGTCGAAGACCCAGCCGTACGTGACATGGGCGTAAGTCAGACAACTCGAATGGTTGCCCCATGTGCTGCTCTTTTTAGCATCACCGATCCGCTCGATGTTCCAGTCAAGGGTCATTTTTTCGACGAGCAGATGATGATTACCGAGTAAGTAATTTTGGTTCGTGATTAACCGGCGTCCTTTCGGGGCATCATCATGCAATTTTATAATCGTCCGGCCTTTCCCGTCACCCGTCAAAATCGTAAAGTTCGGGAGCCGGATCCCGCGGACGATGTATGTGCCGGCAGGGACGTGGACTTGCCGATGTCCGTCCGCAAGTGCTTCCTTGAAGGCAAGCGTGTCATCGGTCTTTCCGTCACCGATGGCTCCATACGTCCGGACATCGACTTTTTCGACCTGACAGGCCAGTTGTTCGAATTCATAAGTTAGCCGACCGAACCAGCTCGGCCGGACCTCATCCTGTTGACTGACGAATGCTTTCGTCAGGGGCAAGATATGTTTATCGCGGTCTGTTAAAAAAAGTGGCGAGATTAACGAACGTAAGTAGCGGCTCGGATGCGGCGCGCGACGCGGTGCGACGAACGGGCTTTCGGTCATCAATTGTTCCGCACGGATGACGGCCGCAAGATTCGTGTTACTTTCCGTATATTCAGCAATCAATCGCCCGTTTTGATAGGGATCGTGCGTAGCTTCTAATATGACCATGATTGAACTCCTCTCTAAAAATCACTACATTCCTTTTCCCATCCCGTCTGTTGTTCAAGCTCTTTTTAAGTAAAATCAAAAAATTCCGTTAATTAGGACTGAGACGTTATATAATGGATAAAAATGACATTAAAGAGGTGGGAGCATGCGATTTCAAAGTCGATTACTCTTGATGATGGGTATAGTTTTGCTTGCACTTGGGATCATGAAACCGTTAGTCGAGACGGGTTATCAAGCACTGCGTGATGTCGAGGTTTTTCCGGCGACGGCAACGGCGCAACAGTGCAGAGAAGATTGTGAAAGCAAGCCGCTCGACTGGTGGTGGCTGAAGTTACTTTGGAAGAAAGAACCGAAACCTGAGGGTGTGATTTATGGTTACGATACGGATGAGAAGAGTGACCGGGGAGGGGAACCTAAAGATAAATTTAAATTCATTTCACTCGGAGTTAAACATGCTGAAAAAGGTGTGGGAGTCGAAGAGGACGGAGGCTTTCCTTACTTCTTAATCGGGTTTAGTGCAGCGGCTGTCCTGTTGCTTGTCCTGCTCATCCGTCGCTTCCGAAAACGCCGTGGCCGGCGAAAAGATGCACTCGAAGACGAAGTGACGCCACCGCAGCAATACCGACAGACTAAGGTGGATTCAGAGGAAACGTTCCCGCCATTGCCGGTCGAACAAGTTCGGCAACAGGTCGTTTTGTTCAATCGTCAGTTGCCGGCGCGCCTGAAACGCCGAGAGACGGAGTCGTTCAGCGAGTGGTTCGGACGAATCGGATTTTTACCGTCGCAGGAATTACGGACGCTGTATGGCATTATCCGTTATGACGAAGGAGCAGACAAAACAGTCGCGAAAGAAACCGTCGAAAAAATCGAACACGATTTCAGATCTTACTTAAAACAAGTTCATCCGAATACTTGAACCACTTCTTCCTCAAGTACTATCCTCGAATCCACAAGTGTCATCACTTGACGTTTTTTAAAAAGTCGGATGAACATGAGACATGATTTGTGCACTGTACGGGTAATTGGGCTATCATGGGGGCATCGCTAAGTCAAAGCATGTCAATTAAGCTTAATTCCTAGGAGGTAGACAGATGGAACAAACGTTTAAAGCATTCGTCGTACGTGAGGAAGAAGGACAATTCGTCGGGGCACTCGAACAAAAACAAGTCGACGACTTACCAGAAGGTGATGTGTTGATTCGTGTCGCCTATTCGTGCATCAACTACAAAGATGCGTTATCGGTCACAGGAAATCGAGGGGTGACGAAAAATTACCCACATACACCAGGCGTCGATGCGGCAGGTCATGTTGTAACATCATCTGATGAACGCTTCAGCGAAGGACAAGCGGTCGTCGTCAACGGCTTTGATTTCGGAATGAATACATCAGGTGGTTTTCAAGAGTATATCCGCGTGCCGGCGGACTGGATTACGTCGCTACCGAACGGCATCACGACGCTTGAAGCGATGAGTTACGGAACAGCCGGTCTGACAGCTGCCCAGTCGATTGATGAACTCGTTCAACGTGTAGCACCGCAAGATGGTCCGGTCCTCGTCACGGGAGCGACAGGTGGCGTCGGCAGTGTCGCGGTCGCACTCCTCGTGAAACTCGGGTTCACGGTTCATGCCGTGACCGGGAAAGAAGCAGAGCATGACCGCTTGAAGCAAGCAGGTGTCGCAGAAGTCATCTCACGCCAGTCACTTCTGGAAGAAACAACGCGACCTTTGAAAAAAGGACTGTATGCCGGTATTATCGACACGGTCGGTGGTCCGCTACTTGCCTCGGTCATCCGTTACGTCCAATACGGTGGACTCGTCACGACGTGCGGTAACGTCGGTGGTGCTGAACTGACGATGACCGTCTATCCGTTCATCTTACGTGGTGTTCGTTTGATTGGAATCGATGCTGTTCAGTTACCAATCACAGAGCGTGAGCGTTTATGGAATCATCTCGCGAACGACTGGCATTTATCGATTGCCGAGATGGTCCGAATGAAAGCGTTGAGTGATGTTCCGGCAGTCGTCAAGTCGTTGCTTGAAGGAACACATCAAGGCAGAACTGTCATCGAAATTTAAACAATTTGGTTCTGGATTAGATGGTATAGTGAATAAAACATCACTCGGTCAATTCAGGAGGAACCAAATATGAGTCAACAGGAACAAGAGCACGATCAGGCACGGCAATCGCGTCACATGCGTCGAAAACAAAAGCGCAACCGGCGTGGGATTGCGTTCGGTGGCCTTTTGGCGACGGCTTTGATCGTCGGCGGATGGGGCTATATGGTCGCGCATAACGATCCTTCGCAAGCGACATCGACGGTCGAAACACCAAAAACAGATGCTTCTGCCAAAGAAACATCAAAGGATAAAGAAAAAGATTCGGCCGATCAAGAGAAGAAAAAAGAGCCGAAGAAATCGAAAAAAGAAGTAGCACCTGAGATTAGTTCAGCGGCATGGATCAAACGACCGTTTGCAGATGTCTATCAAGATGCAAATCGGACCAGTGTCATCTATAAGGCGGACTTAGGGGATGTTTATGAAGTCCTCGACGCAAAAGACGGCATGGTACATCTGAAGTTAAGTGATGCGGTCGAAGGCTACATCCCGGAGACAGATGTTCAGATGGAGGCTCCGTCTGGTCTAAAAGATGAGGAACTCCTTTCGACACTCGGACAAGTCGTCGCGAATCAGCCGATTGACAAGCCGGAACAATACCTCGGGAAACCGCTTGAAACGTTTGAGGCGAAGTATGGCAAGCTCGGCAACACACAAAAAGATGCCGTCAATACGTACCATTTCTCGAACGCCGGGTACTTGCTCGTCGTATCAGATGGAGTAGTCGAAGCAATTGACTGGATGAATGTCTCAGCGTCAGGTTTAACAGCACTTGGTGATCCGGTCGTAAAGACGGATTACGGCACATGGTACGAGGGTGAGAAATTACAGCTCAAGGCATTCCCGGATAACGGTTCGACGCGCTTGCGTCTCGCACGTGATCTTGGGAAATGAATCGATTGAGACTGGAGCTAGTCAGTTTCTCTAATCAAGAGCCGGACATGGCGAGTTGGATTTGAACGCAACGACAAAAAAGACAGGATCGTCATCTCACAAAGATGCACAGTCCTGTCTTTCATTTTATCTAAAGTCTGAAGCACGTTCATTCCGTCGAGTGAACGTGCTTTTTTGCGTTGGTTCCACAATAAAAACCTCCCGAGTCATCGACTCGAGAGGAAAGAGAAAATCCTTGGGAGGAGGTTTTCTTAGTAGACGCCAACTGCATCAAATGATTTTGCTGCAGCGGCTGCTTCAGCACTTGAAGAACCGTAAAGGTCTTTTGCCGATTGAACGACTGCTGCGCGGAGGTAGCTGAAGTTCGAAGTCGGAGTCAAGTAGACGTTAAGGGCACGGTAGTAGATGGCACCAAGTTTCGGTACGCCGACGCCTGGTACAGTGACACCGTAATGTGTACCACCGTTACCTAAGAGGTAAGCGGCTTTGTTGACGATACCAGAGTTCGTGTGGACACCACCGTTATCAGCCGTACCTGTGTAACGTTTTGAGTAGTGGTCTGGATCTCCGTAAGCGGCAGGGTTAGACATTGAACGAAGAGCATCGCCACTTACACCTGGTGTGTAGATGTCTTCACCGACGAGCCAGTCGAAGTTTGATCCGACTGAGTACTCTGCAACTGTTCCCATGATATCCGAAACAGCCTCATTGATCGCACCCGATTCGTTTTGGTAAACGAGTCCTGCTGTGTATTCAGTGACAGCGTGCGTCAATTCGTGAGCGACTACATCAAGTGCGCCAGAAAGATATGTGAATGTCGAACCGTCTCCGTCACCGTAGACCATTTTTGATCCATCCCAGAACGCATTGTTGTAGCGTGAAGAATAGTGAACCGTTGAATTGAGTGCTGCACCCGCATTATCGTAACTGTTGCGGCCATATGTGTTTTTGTAGAAGTCATATGTTTTCACTGCATTGACTTGTGCGCTGACAGCGGCACGGTCGTAAGTAGCATTGAGAACGTTGTCGGCATCCGCCCAAAGTGATCCTGGAAGTGATGTCCGGTTTTTTGCATCGTACGTCGAGATGCCTTTACCGCGTGTTGAATCTTGAAGGTAGTAGTAAGAACCATTTTTCGTTGTGTTGAATGTAGCACTTGTTCCAAGAACCGTCGTACCTGAACCGACTGTCGTTGTTCCGGTGATTGTCGTAACTGGTTTCGCATGTGCCAGTTGGTCATATTTGTTGATGACCTTACCAGAGTTTGCATCGATGAAGTATGTCCAGCGTGACGGCTCGTCGCCAGCTAAGACAGTCGATGTGATTTTATAAGCATAGACAGCATCGTCTTTGACTGGATAGACAACGAGTTCACTCGTTGGAGCCACTTCGAATTCTGTTGCTTTGATTGATTTTTTATACAACTTTAAAGCTTTCTTTTCAGAGATTGCAATTTTCTTATCAAGACCTGGTTTCCCTTTGACCTTGACTGCATCATTGACGATTGCTTTTAAAGTACCGTCTTTCGCAACGTTACCGACGACGACACTACCGAAGACCGGGACGCCATCCACTTCTTGTTGGAGACGTACGATGTGAGATGATCCATCTTTTTGAACATCTTGTACAGAGAAGTCACCTTTACCTTCGACATACTCTTTAACGATTGATGCAGCTGGCTCGGACGATGCTTTCGTCAACTTGCCAGATTGAAGACCTTCTGCGCCTACGACTGTAGGAACGACAAGTACACTTGCGACAAGCGATGTAGCGAGAAACTTTTTCAAAATAAATCGCCTCCTTGTTTGGGTTGAGTCTAACTATGCCAAACAAAATAGAGAACGAGAATAAGGCATTCGGATTAAATAGAATTTTCTGAAAATAGGTATTTAGTACCCGTACTGAACAATTTAGTCATTGAGACAAATCGAGTGAAGAAATACTCTTCTAGCACTCCCATCCCTGAAGCAACGGGCTTTCTGGCCTTAAATTCTGTGAGTAGTCCTCAAACTGTAGACAACGAACTATCGGTAGATAAAGCGTCTTTTCCCGTAGCAGTCAACGAAACGTGACGCTTTGTAGGTAATACCAGGAGGGAAAAGCCGGGCATGCAGACGGTTTAGAGCACAATCCGTCTCGATATCGTAAGTTCACGCTAGAGTTTGTCTACACGCGGAAAAGACTACTCATTTGAGTAGTCCTTAGAGAATTCGTTGATATAAGTGATGCGTGCCTTCGCGTGTCTCATCGATTTTAAAATCAAGTGGATCAAGTTCAACCCCTTGTTTGTGTGCAAAACGTTGAATCTTTTCAAACGACTTCCAAATCTCGATGTCTGGTCCTTCATGTCTCCAAAAGACATAGCGAGCGGGAGGGAGATGGTATCCTTTCATTCCCTTAGGAACCCGTTCGAGTGAAGAGACAGGTAAGCCGACGCATTGCGTATAGGTCGTTCCGCGATGGGCAAGCGAAACATCTAACGGAAAACTGTCCGGTATGACTGCCGGAATTTCATGGGCCCGACGTGAAAATTCACGCCATAGTTCAGGCATCAATGTATGGAGTTCATTTTCTTCGCACGTCATGCTGAGTCCGATTACATAAAGCTCGTGACGTTCAACAATTTTAGGATGCATTTGAGACTCCTTTCGTCAGAAATCAAGAAGCAGTAGTCAAGTTCCGTCGTTTTAAGTCTAAGAAGAGTTTAGTAAAAGTTGCGTCCCACTGTGTGCCGCTTCCTTCTTCAAGAATCGACAATGCTCGTTCAGCGGGCATCCCCTTTCGATAGGGGCGATCGGAAGTCATGGCATCATAGGCGTCGGCAATTGCCATGATTCGTCCGAAAAGCGGAATCGCGTCACCGGTCAAGCCTTCCGGATAGCCTTTGCCATCATAACGCTCGTGATGGTACTTTACCCCGGGAAGAATCGGTTGTAACGTCTCTGGTAAATCAACTTGCGATAAAATATGGACACCGATTACCGGATGGCGTTTGATTTCATCGAATTCTTCTTCCGTTAACCGTCCTTCCTTCAAAAGAACGGCATCTCGGATACCGATTTTACCGATATCGTGAAGAAGAGCAGATTTTCGTAATAACTCGATTTGTTCATCAGGTAAGTCAGCGGCACGGGCGATTTCAACGGAATATTCCGCTACCCGTAAAGAATGCCCTGCCGTATAAGGGTCGCGAGCATCTAAAGTCGCGGCAAACAACGTAAATAAACTATTTAAAAGGCGTTCATTTTCTAAATCGCGTCCTTCGATTCCTTCAACCATCAAATTAAATCCGCCAATCAAGTGTGCGAATTCATCGGAGTAGGGATTGGAAATCGTATTCAATTGACCCGACTCGATTTGAGCAACCCCTTCTTGCAAAGCAAGAATCGGTTTTTTGATGTTTTCATATAGTAGAAGACTGCAAAATGTCGCAAGGCAGAGGATGACAATCAAAATTAACGTCGCCCAACTCCAATAAGACTGAAGACTTTCGTTTTCCGTTAACTGAACGGCAGAAGCGAGGACGAACAGTAAGATTGGAAATACACCGATGACGAGTGTACTAATCAACATTTTTTGGCGCAAGCTGACCATATGTTGTTTCTTTAAGACGATGTCGCCGTAACCTGCCGCCTGAGATCGTTTCGTCAACTCGAGCAACATCGGTTCCGTGACCCGGTAAGTGAGGAAAAATTCAATCAGAGCATGAAGAATCGCGACGAGAATCGCCCCGAAACAAGCGAGACCAATCAAATAGTAGGGCATGTCGAGCCAACCACGGTATATGGCGAAAGCTGTCAAGGTAGAAGAAGGAAGTGATAATCCGAGAAAGTGTGGACCGAGAATACGTTGCATCGTCAAAACCGGGAAGCGATGCGTCGTCTGAAAAGCAATTGTCAATTCGTCAGCAGTGGGCTGTTTTGATTGAAATACTATGTAAAGGGACCGAACGTGTCGGCGATAGATTGTGTATTCCAAGCTGAACATCAGGGTGACAGATCCTGCCATGATACCAAGCAAGAGTATCCGCTCTTGTGGACTGAAGGTCAGTGTTTCGAAGATGAACAAACTGCCGACACCGAAAACGGCAACGAATGAGCCGATTAAATAGTTCGTTAAGACTTGTCGCTCAAAACGTTTTAAAGGTTGCATGGAATTCCTCCTCTTCTTAATCCAAGCGTGCAGCAAAGAATTTTTCTAGTACTATATAATGGTCTATCTTATTAATATCGGCACGATGTAAGAATATTAAACTAAATTCCAAAAATAGGTATAGTTATAAAGTCCTAATTATACAAAAACTAATTGATTAACGAACTAAAATAACATATGATTTGAATATTCAGAAAAGTATATTAAAAGTGTGCTTTTCACTACTACATAGGGGGTAAGTTCACGTGGGGAAAAAGAAACAGCTTAGCTTAGCCGTTTTATCTGGAATCACGGCAGCTGCATTCGCAGTTAGTCCGGTTTTACCTGGTGGGAAGGTAAAATCTGTTGATGCTGCTGAAAAAGCAGCAGTAGGAGCGCCGATGGACTTGAACACAGTCGATCAGGAACGTCTCTTAAAAGTATTGCAGGATCGTGGGGTCGTCTCAAAAGCATCATCTGCAGCTGAGAAACAAAAGGCTGTCCAAAAGTATTTGGATAAAAAGTCGAACGGTAAACCAGCAGCTGAACATGAGTCAGAAAAAGCGAAAGAATTCGATCAAAAAACAAAAGACTTTTTGACGAAACAAAAAGATCAACTCGCAAAACAGTTGAACAAGAAGCACGATAATTATAAAAAAGGTAAAAAAGATGGGTTTGTCAAAGTCGACAAAGCTAAACAAGCAAAATACAACGGTGATACACGGACAGATAAAGTCCTTGTTCTACTCGTTGAGTACAGTGACTTTAAGCATAACAATGTTGTGCAAGAAGATGGATACATGTATTCGAATGACTTCAACCAAAAGCATTATCAAGATTTAATGTTTGGTAATAAAGAGTTCGAACTCTTTAACGGAGACAAGGTCAAGACGTTTAAACAGTATTATGAAGAACAGTCAGGCGGAAGCTACACGGTTGATGGTAAGGTCTCGAACTGGTTAACAGTTCCAGGTACAGCCAAAGACTACGGTTCGGATAATCCAGCGGGCGGAAACGATAACCTTCCAGGCGCTAAGGGTCCACGTGGTCTCGTCAAAGACTCGTTAAATGCTGCAGTAAAATCAGGCATCAACTTAGCAGAGTACGATCAATTCGACCAATACGATATGGATGGAGACGGCGACTTGAACGAGCCGGACGGCCTCGTCGATCACTTGATGATCATCCATGCAGGAACAGGACAAGAAGCTGGTGGCGGAACGCTCGGAGATGACGCGATTTGGTCACACCGCTGGACGCTTGATGGCGTTTATCCAGTTGCTAATACAACTTCTAACTCGAGCAACTGGGGCGGTAAAATGGCTGCCTACGATTACACGGTTCAACCTGAAGACGGCGCGGTCGGTGTTTTCGCACACGAATTCGGTCATGACTTAGGTCTTCCAGATGAGTACGATACACAGTACACAGGTCAAGGCGAGCCGGTCGCATCATGGTCAATCATGAGTGGCGGTAGCTGGAACGGGAAAGTTGCCGGAACAGAACCAACAAGTTTCTCACCACAAAATAAAGAATTCTTCCAAAACGTGATGGGTGGAAACTGGGCGAATATCGAGACAATCGATTTTGATTCGTTATCAAAAGCAGGAACTGCTTCTTATATCGATCAAAGTGTTACAAAATCGAAAAACCCAGGAATCATCAAAGTAGACTTACCGAAAAAACCGGTCAAAGGAATTGCACCGGCGTTCGGTAAAAAATACTATTACAGCACAAAAGGAAACGATCTTCATACGTCAATGACGTCACCAGAATTCGATTTGACAGCTGCTAAAGCTGCTAAATTTGATTACAAAGCGTACTTTGATGTCGAGTTCGATTATGACTTCTTGACAGTTACAGCAACAGCTGGTGGAGTAGAAAAAGTCATCGACGTCATCGGTGACGAAGATACTGATGGTGATCAACGTGCTGAGTCTTCAAAAGGTGCATGGGTCGATAAATCATACGACCTCAGCGAATTTGCAGGCAAAAAAGTAACGCTTAAATTTGATTACACAGGTGATGCTGGTCTTGCACTCGACGGTTTCGCACTTGATAACGCGAAATTGACAGTCGACGGTAAAGTCGTCTTCGAAGATGATGCAGAAGGTACACCGAAGTTTAAACTCGACGGGTTCATCGCGTCTGACGGCTTCAGCTATGCTGACAATGCGTACTACCTCGAATGGCGTAACTACGCAGGCTCAGATAAAGCACTTGAGCATGCGCGTGGCGTGAAATACAACACAGGTCTCGTCGTTTGGTACGCAGATTCTAGCTTCACAGATAACTGGGTCGGTGTTCACCCGGGTGAAGGATTCCTCGGTGTCGTCGATTCACACCCTGAAGCAATCGTCGGTACGCTTAAAGGCAAGCCAGTCGTATCAGGTAGCACACGTTACCAAGTTGCGGATGCTGCATTCAGCTACGATAAAGCACCTTCTTGGTTGATCGATTCACCAACACGTGGTCTTTACGACTACAAAGGTCTCTCAGGTGTAACGAAATTCGATGATTCTAAATCGTATATCAACCAATTGATCCCGGATGCAGGGAAACTTCTTCCGAACAATGGTCTTAAAATTCAAGTCATCGGTGAAGCGAAAGATAACTCTGCTGGAGCTGTCTGGATCCACCGTTAAGAACAAAACAGATCTGGGAAACCAGGTCTGTTTTTCTTTTGAAAAGTGGAATCAATTGGAAAAAATATTGGTCAGACAACTTGACTTTTAAAGCGCATCCATACTATACTGACGTTAGCTTAATATTGTTATTGTCACTACTGATTCACATTGCGTCACGAACAATCTTTTCGTCGCTCCATGTATTTCGGGACAATAATGAATTTCTTTCATATGCATCGTCATATGTATTAAGTAATTTATTTTTGGAGGTTGTTCCCATGAACACAGGTAAAGTAAAATGGTTTAACGCAGAAAAAGGTTTCGGTTTCATCGAAGTTGAAGGCGGAGAAGACGTATTCGTACATTTCTCAGCAATCACTGGTGAAGGTTTCAAATCACTTGACGAAGGTCAAGAAGTTGAATTCGAAATCACTGAAGGCGCACGTGGAGCACAAGCTGCTAACGTCGTAAAACTTTAATTTCAACTATTCAATCGCTCTTCTTCGGAAGAGCGGTTTTTTTATTGTCTTAATATCTTGAATTTAAGATATCTGTGCGCTATGCTTTGCATATAATCAAATTCAAAAGGGAGTGGCAAAGATGGAATTACTCGGTATTCATCATGTTTCAATTTTGACCGGGATGGCGGAACGGAACTATCAATTTTACACGCAAGTCCTTGGAATGCGCTTAATTAAGAAAACAGTGAACCAAGACGACACGACGTCGTATCATTTATTTTATGGGGACGCGGAAGGAAATCCGGGGACTGATCTGACGTTCTTCGACATTCCGCATCTCGGAACAGGTGTACCTGGTGCATCGAGTATTTCTTCAACATCACTTCGCGTTAAGACAACGGCAGCACTCAAGTTTTGGGCACAGCGATTTGAGCAAAAAGAGATTGATCATGATTCACTCATCGAACGGGCAGGGCGACAAACGCTTGCCTTTCGTGATCAAGAAGGAACACGTCTGATTCTCGTCGCAGAAGATGGGGAACTAGGCGTCCCGGGTGGCGTGCCGTGGAAACACGACGAGATTCCAGCAGAACATGCAATCGTCGGCTTAGGTGCCGTGACATTGACCGTTAACGACCCGGGACCAACAGCGCTCGTTTTGACGGAAGTCCTCGGTTTTAAAAAAATCGACAGTTATCCGTCGCTTGCGGGTGAGTTTGCGGATATTGAAGTGTATGCAACGGGGCAAGGAGGAATCGGAGCCGAAGTCCACCTCGAAGCGCGACCGGATCTCGATCGAGAACGTCTTGGTCGCGGCGGTGTCCACCATGTCGCGTTCCGCGTACCGAACAGTGCGGAATATGATCTATGGGTCGAGCGTTTAAACCACTACCGTCTTCCGAACTCCGGAAAAGTTGATCGCCATTACTTCCAAGCCTTGTACTTCCGGGAACCGAATCATATTTTATTCGAGCTTTCGACGGATACACCGGGATTTGCGACAGATGAATCGATTGAGGAGTTAGGCGAGACACTCGCACTACCACCATTTTTAGAACCACAACGTGAGCAGATTGAAGCACGTCTTCGTCCACTCGAAATCTGACAATCCTGTGACACGGGTCACAGATACGTCGACGTCCCGTATACTAAAAGAAGGAATCACGAAAAGGAGTGACGGGATGTTAAGAACTACGTTAGGTCAATTTCGGTTAATTGCGATTGTAGAGGGAATTTCATTTTTAGTATTGTTGCTGATTGCGATGCCGTTAAAATATATGGCAGGAATTCCTGAAGCAGTCTCGGTCGTTGGAGCCATGCACGGTGTGTTGTTTGTCATGTATGCGTTATGGCTTGTCGTCGTTAAATTTAAATACCGCTGGTCGTTTGTCAAAGCAGGTATCGCCTTTATCGCATCCTTCATTCCGTTTGGTACGTTTGTACTCGATCGAAAGCTAAAACAGGAAGCAACAAACGCGTAAATTGTGTATACTAGTAAAAGCACGGCTGTGGATAACTGTTTTTGTCTATGCGAAGCAGGTTATCCACAGCTTTTTTCTGTGGATAATTTTTAGGAGGATACTATGTCAACATTCGAAACATTAAACATTCAAGAATTGTGGATAAAAAAACTACAAAAGCAAGGCATCAAACAGCCGACACCGATTCAAGAACAAGCTATTCCGCATTTGCTTGCGGGACGTGATTTAATAGGAAAAGCACAAACAGGTACAGGGAAGACACTTGCCTTCTTGTTACCGATTCTCGAGCAAATCGATTTAGAGAGTAAAACGGTCCAAGCATTGATCGTCGCACCGACACGTGAACTTGCGCGTCAGATTGCCGACGAAACACATAAGTTGATTCGGAATATGGAAGACATTCGGGCACTGGCTGTATACGGCGGACAAGATGTCTTTAAACAAATCCAACGTCTCGGACGGATGCCGCAAATCATCATCGGGACACCTGGACGAATTTTAGACCATGTCGGACGGGGAACACTCGATTTGAGCGCGCTGAAGACACTCGTCTTAGATGAAGCCGATCAGATGCTTCAAATTGGTTTCTTACCGGAAATCGAAGATATCATCGCAGCAGCACCGGTCGATCGTCAATTCGTCATGTTATCTGCGACGATGCCACCAAAAGTCGAGCAACTCGCGAAAACGTACCTTCGTGACCCGATTGAAATTCAAGTCGAAGCTGAAAAAGTAACGGTCGATGCGATTGAACAATTCGTCGTCGAAACGACGGATCGTCGTAAGCAAGCGACACTTCGGACGATGCTCGACGAAATGCGCCCGTATGCCGCAATCATTTTCTGTCGGACGCAACGTCGCGTAACGAAATTAAACGAAGAATTGCAAATGCAAGGTTATCCGACGGACGAGTTACACGGTGGATTGACGCAAGGAAAACGTGAAAAGGCGATGTCGAAGTTCTATCAAGGGAAAACACCATTCTTGATTGCGACCGATGTTGCGTCACGCGGACTGGATGTCACAGGTGTCACACACGTCTTCAACTATGACTTGCCGGACGATGCAGAAAGCTATGTCCACCGGATTGGGCGGACGGGACGTGCCGGGAACGACGGCGTCGCGATTTCAATCGTCACACCGAAAGACGGTCGGAGTTTCCGTGACATGGAACGTGAACTTGGGGTCGAAGTTACACCAATCGTCGTCGAATTGTCAGATGAAATGATTCGGGCACAGCATGACCAAAGTAAAGGCACGAAAAAGCCGACAACGGAAGGCCGTGGCAATACACGCCGGTCGAATAATCGTCGCCCAGGACGGACACACCGGAAGTAAACAAATCAATCTACAGAAAAATCCCGTTTCCATTCATCGGAAACGGGATTTTTTATCGTTGAAGAGACGCTTTACTGGTCTGTGTTATTTATAGACCATCTGTCCGCCGAGATGACCGGCATAAGCAAGTAATCCACTACCAATCACAGCGACGATTAGACTGAAGATAAGAAGCATTTTTTTATTTGATCGATAATTGAAAATCAACAATACAAAGGAAATACCGAAAGCAATCAGACTGTAAAGCGCAAAGTGTTCATGATCTTCAATCGCAGCCCGTGTCGCATTGAACGTCGAACGGGCATAGTCTTTTGTCTCATCTCCGGATAGATACGCAGCGACCCCTGCGAGGAGACCGGTGAATAGGGTAATCAGAGCAAACAATTTCAATTGAACCCATTTTAAACTAAAGAATAATAGTAGTGTAGCGAACAGTAACAGACCGATTGGAGCATGGACGAGTAAGGGGTGGAGCGGAACACCGAATAGCATGATAAATCCTCCTTAAGTAATGAGTGTATGACTATTCATTACTTTACCCCTGCTACCTGATAGTTAGCTGACGGCTTTATTTAATGAGGGAAATGAATCGTAAACCGTGTTCCTTCATTTGGACTGGAGTCGACCTCGATGCTCGCGTTATGGGCATCAGCAATCGAGCTAGCGATTGCGAGGCCGAGACCGGTCCCTGTTCCGTGGCGAGCGTGGTCCCCGCGATAGAAGCGTTCGAAGATTTTTGCCTGATCACTTTTCGCGATACCGATCCCCTCATCAGCGATTGTCAGCTGAACTTCGCCAGGGGCTTTTGACAAGCGGACCTTGATTGGTCCGTCACTGTAGACGGAAGCATTTTCTAGAAAGACCATTAATAAGCGCGTCAATTGGTTAGCGTCCCCTTTAATTAAGAGGTTCGGTTCAATCTCGATTCGCAGTGTCCGGTTGGATAATGTATGGGCGAACCGTTCAGCGGTCTTTGAGACGAGCGTACTGAAATCAACGGATTGCAGGGTCATGGATTGACCCCCGCGGGCAAGCAACAGCAAGTCCGCGACGAGTAATTGCATCGAAGTCGTCTCGGCTTTCAAATCGTCGAGAATCGTCTGTCCCTCACGACTGAGCGGTTCAGCTTCAAGCAATTCGATTCCGCTATATAAAATCGTCAGCGGTGTGCGCAGTTCATGGGAGGCGTCCGACGTGAAGCGACGTTGCCGGTCGAAAGCTTGTTGGACGGGCTGGACGGCTCGACCGGCGAGAACATAACTGAGTCCCATCAAAATCAACGTCGATAAGACGGCGATTCCAGATAAGACAGCGATTAAACGTTGGAGTGTATCGCGTGTAGCGGACGTTTCTTTTAAAAGAACGATGGAGCCTTCGTTCGTATCGCGTTTGTACAATAAAAAATGGTGATCCTCGACAGTCACTTTTTCAGTTTCTTGAGCAGAGGATACGAAACGCTGAACGGTCTCTTCCGTTAAATCATCCGGAAGACTCGAATACTGTTCTTCACCCGTTTCGTCCAGCACTTGAAAATAAATCGGATTAGGTGTCAAGCGATCTTCACCATGTTCGATTCGTTCGAAGACGTCACGGTTCGAGATGTTTTTTAATTGATTGAGCTCTGTTTGGTCGAGTAACCGTGCCGTCGTAAAGTAGACGCCAACGAGTATGAGGATTAATAACAGTAAGAAGGTCCCACTGAATAAAAGGGTCAGCCGTTTTCGGATCACTTCAAGCATGGTGGTCACCAAGACGATACCCGAAACCGCGGACGGTCTTGATGAGTGGTGGAGCGCCAACCGCCTCTAATTTTTTGCGGACGAGACGGACCAAGGCATCGAGAGCGTTGTCCGTAACGTCGGCACCAATTCCCCAGACGACTTCGATGATCAGTTCGCGACCCATCACTTGTTCCGGTCGACGTAATAAGAGTGATAGAAATTCAAATTCACGACGTGTCAATTCAAGTGGATGATGATTATAGGAAATCATTTGCGATGAAACATCGAGTTCAAGTCCTTGAAAAGATACCGTATCGACGAAGGCCTTTTTTTGTCGACGACTTAATGCGCGGAGACGGGCAAGCAATTCATTCGATTGAAACGGTTTGACGAGATAGTCGTCGGCACCACTATCGAGACCATGGACGAGGTCGATTTCTGTATCACGTGCCGTCAACATTAAAATACCACCTTCAAAACGATTTTTTCTAAGTTCAGCTGCGACCTCAACCCCACTTTTATGAGGCATCATCCAATCGAGAACAAGCAAATCGTAACGAAATGTCTGGCATTGATTGAGTGCATCGACACCATCGTGTGCGACATCGACTTGGTAGCCGGCACGTTCGAGATGGAGTCGAAGCATTTTTGCGAGCCGCTGATCGTCTTCTGCAATCAATACACGCATGAATTTTCCCCCCGCGTTCATTTTTTCTTATTATCCCATAGTTGCCGTCAGCTAGTTATCAGTTTTTAGCGCTACAGTAAAGATAACAACAAACGAGAGAGGATGAAGGAAGATGAAACCAAAGCCGTTTGCAAAATGGATGGTCGGTTTAAGTAGTACGGTGTTTATCGGTCTAGCGATTGGTCAATTAAGTGTCAGCTCAGATGGACAATCGACGACACCGGTCAGTACAGGGGATACGTATTCGAATGAAACGAATTTCCCGAGTCAACCGACGCAAGGGGATTCTTATGGTGACGAGGAGTCAGACGATGATGGCGGATATTATTATGATGATGATGATGAGGGATGGTCAGGAGAGGATTCTTCCGGATTCAGCCAGCCGAGCGGAAATAGCGACGGACGCTCGAGTCACTCGAAATAGGAGGTCAAGTGATGGAACGACAACTCTATTCGATGCATAATACGATTCGATTCGTGACGGAAAATCAGATTCCTGAAGAAGAGTGGCAGGAGATTGAACGATTTTTCAGCTATGTTGATCGAGAGTGGTCACGGTTTGCTGAAGCGAGTGAAGTGAATCGGTTGAATCGCCTTCGAATCGGTGAAACCTTATCGATTTCGTTACCACTCGCTCGGTTACTAAAGCGTTCGATTCGTTATTTTGAACAGACGGAGCACTATTTTTCTCCGTTTCTTCTTGAACAACAACAGGCAAACGGATACCGGGATTCCTTTCCGTTTCACTATGCGACTGAGTCGGAACGGGTTGGTCCCCCAGAGATTACACCATTTATTCTCGAAGGACTTGAAGTGACACGTGTCGGTGGAGGAGCAATTGACTTAGGTGGAATCGGGAAAGGCGCAGCCGCAATGATGGTGGCGCAACGGCTTCGGAAAGAACGACGACGCGGATTGATTGAAGCTGGCGGTGATGTCGTCGTCTGGTCGGACGAAACACCATGGAAGATTGGCATTACACATCCGCATACAGACGAAGAAATCGCGGAAATCAGCCTTCGACAAGGGGCAATCGCAACCTCGAATCGAATTTATCGCTCCTGGCATGTCGGCGAACGGATGAATCATCACTTACTTGACGGTAAAACGGGGCGACCGATTGAGACACCGCTCATTCAAGTGACGGCTTCTGCTCCACAGCTGTATGAAGCAGAAGTAATGACGAAACTTGCTTTTCAGATGACAGAACAGGAACGGCAAGAGAAGTTATTCAGATGGTTTCCGAATGGACGATTATTGTTACTCGACGCGTCAGGTGAAATCATATCTGAGAAGAAAGGAGGATGTGCACTATGGACTGGTTGAAATGGATGTTTTCGACCTGGACGATGATTCGTCTCAGTGGGCTAGCGGGTCACTTTTTGATGACATTATCCGTATTAGCTGGATTACTAGGCTCGTTTCCGAATCTCCGAAAACAAAAAGCACGACTTCATAACGTCCACCTCTATGGCGGATGGGCCGGACTGCTCGCGATTGTCCTCCACGCGACGTTGATTGTCGTGGATACGTATGCACCGCTATCCATCCTCGAGATTTTGATACCAGGCAACGCTTCTTACGAACCACTGTGGAATGCCTTTGGGACAATCAGTCTTTATCTCTTCGGTTTTGTCCTGATCACGTCGGACTTCCTAAAAGAGACGCTCGGAAAAACCTTATGGAAATTAACGCACTGGCTTGTCTTACCAGCTTGGGGATTGATGACGCTCCATGGTCTCTTCATCGGGACAGATACGGGAACGTTGTTTACGACAATCTGGTACGTGGCTTCGACACTGACATTTATCACATTGATTCTTTACCGGATGCGCCTACGTCCTAAAACAAAAGTACAAATAAAACCGGAATCCTCGACGTCTTAAGAGGATTCCGGTTTTATTCATTGTTGCTCGAGCCACTTCGTCCACGCGACAAAAGCGTCTTCCCGATTTTCGATGTAGTTGTGATCACTGTCGACGACCAGTTCTTCGAAATAACCGGCGTTTTGAAGGAGGTCGTGGTGGAGCGCCTTGACGGATGTTTCATCCCGTTCAGATGTGACGAGCAATGCCGAGCGGTTCTTTAGTTCTTCCTTGAGCGCAAGAAGGTTCCAACTCGCATGGTTAGCTTTTAACTCCTCGAGTAACGTGTCACCGTCAGTCGCTGTAAGGAAAGACGCACCGCGGCTGAGAACACCGCGTAAGGCGTCCTCGTGTTCCGGGTAGTCGAGGATCAGTTGACCGATTAGACCGAAGTTGAACGGAGAAATTCCGATGTAGTGTTTGATGTGCGAAACAGCAGCAAACGCGTGTAGACCAGCAAATCCACCCATGCTGTGACCGACAATCGTAATTTGGTCGCCGAGCACATCATGCTGTTCTGTAAAGGTCGGAGAAGCGACGTGCTCCATGATCGCTGTCGCATCTTCCAGGACATGACGAAAACGGAACGCACCCGGGCTGCCGATGCTGCCGCGATAAGAGGTCACGAGGACATGGTAGCCGATTTCTTGGAGACGGACCGCCCAGTCCATGTTCAATTGTTTCCCGGGAAACCCGTGGAAGAGGACGATTAACGGAGCAGGACCTGTACTTGCCGGAGAATACAGACGGCAAAATAGCGCTTCGTTCCCTCCGCTCGGTATGGCAATTAAAGAAAGACTAGCTTTGTTCGTGATTGTTTCCATCTCATTCGCTCCTTTAAAAAGTTTCGTATGTTTCATAGTGTGATACAAGTTAGGAAGCAAAGCAATCGTTAAGTCTATGAACAAAAAATAAAGTAGGAAAAGAACGTTTTGCGCCCCGCCGTTTGAGAGCCGGGATGGAGGTGTGCTTGAAATCGACTAGCTTGTAGTCTGCTGCGCGTTTCCGCCTTGTCTCGTCTCCGAGCGGCGGGTGCCCGCTTTTCGATATGGAAGCGATTCAAGTCGGCATGCGCTTCAAGATATTCGCGTTACATGTCGCCCTTCTTAGGGAGAACTAAAAAAAGCTTTCTTTTTTTGTTGACTCCAGGTCAGAGATGTTCCGTTTCGAATTGCAGCATACTGAGATAAAGAGGTGCGTAGTGTGCCGCGCGTCTCCACCTTGTCTCGTCTCCGAGCGGCGGGCGTTCACGCCGCTTCACTGCGTTGCAGGGTCGCGGACGCCCGCTGTTCGCTGCGGAAGCGATCCAAGTCGGCATGCGCTTCAAGATATTCGCGTTACATGTCGTGCTTCTTAGGGAGAACTAAAAAAGCTTTCTTTTTTTGTTGACTCCAGGTCAGAGATGCCCCGTTTCGAATTGCAGCATACTGAGATAAAGAGGTGCGTAGTGTGCCGCGCGTCTCCACCTTGTCTCGTCTCCGAGCGGCGAGCGTCCACGCCGCTTCACTGCGTTGCAGGGTCGCGGACGCCCGCTGTTCGCTACGGAAGCGATCCAAGTCGGCATGCGCTTCAAGATATTCGCGTTACATGTCGTGCTTCTTAGGGAAATCTTAAAAAAGCTTCGCTTTTCCGTTGACTCCTACGGGATAAGGCGCGTTTTAACGCGCTGTCAGAGGCAGGCGAGACCCTGCTTCTTGTCCTTACGGGACAAGAAGCAACGGCTTGCGCCTCGTCCGAGGAAAGCAACGGAAAGGAAGAAGCTTTGAATCACGTACCACTGTGCCGTTCATCCAAGGGACCTGACAAGTCATGCGCTTGAGGAAAGCAACGGAAAGGAAGAAGCTTTGAATCACTACCGTTCACCCAAAGGAGCTGACAAAATCCGCATTACTGCCATTCTCTTTTTCGATAAAAAACAAAAAGAGCCGCCCCAATCAACAGGGCGGCTCAAATCATCGTTCTTAAAAAAGTAAGAGGCAATCAATCAAAAGACTTTTGTCGTCCATGATTCACAATTCCATAAGTCAGTTGCGACTGCTTCATAAAATTCAGGTTCGTGTGAAATCAAGAGGACCGTTCCTTTATATTCTTGCAAGGCCCGTTTCAATTCCTCTTTCGCTTCGACGTCCAAGTGGTTCGTCGGCTCATCGAGAACCAGAATGTTTGATTCCGTGTTCATCAGCTTACAAAGACGGACTTTCGCCTTCTCTCCACCGCTGAGTACTTCGATTTTAGATTCGATGTGTTTTGTCATCAAACCACATTTCGCGAGCATCGCCCGGACTTGTTGTTGCGTCAAGGATGGGAACGTCCCCCAAATTTCTTCGATACACGTGTTCGAATTCTTCTCTTTGATTTCTTGTTCGAAATAGCCGATGTGCAAGTTTTCACCGCGATCGACCATCCCTGAAACAGCGGGGATTTCACCGAGTAAACTTTTCAGTAACGTCGACTTCCCGATTCCGTTCGCACCATGCAATGCGATTTTCTGCCCCCGTTCGATCGTTAAATCGAGCGGACGCGAGAGGGGTTCGTCGTAGCCGATGACAAGACCTTTTGCTTCGAACATCAGCTTGCTTGGTGTCCGAGCCGTCTGGAAATGGAATTCCGGTTGCGGACGTTCTTGTGCAAGCTCGATGACATCCATCTTGTCGAGTTTTTTCTGACGGGACATCGCCATGTTTCGTGTTGAGACACGCGCCTTGTTACGGGCGACGAAATCTTTAAGTTCAGAAATTTCTTGCTGTTGGCGCTTAAAGGCAGACTCCAGCTGTTTCTTTTTCGCTTCATGGACCGTCAAGAAATTATCATAGTCACCAACATAACGGCTCAAGCCTTGATTTTCCATATGGTAAATCAAGTTGATGACGCTGTTTAAGAATGGAATATCATGCGAAATCAAAATGAATGCATTCTCGTAATCGTTGAGATACCGTTTCAGCCATTCGATGTGTTGCACATCAAGATAGTTGGTCGGCTCATCCAGTAACAAGATATCTGGTTTTTCAAGTAAGAGCTTCGCAAGCAAGATTTTTGTACGCTGACCGCCACTTAATTCATGGACATCACGGTCTAAGCCGATTTCATCGAGACCAAGTCCGCGGGCGATTTCTTCGACTTTTGCGTCGATCGTATAAAAATCATTATTCGTTAAAATGTCTTGTAAGACACCGACTTCCTCAAGCATCTTTTCGAGTTCTTCGGGCTCGACTTCACCCATCTTCGCATACAGGTCATTGATTTCTTGTTCGATATCGAACAAGTATTGGAATGCCCCTTTTAGCGCATCACGAATCGATAAACCTTTTGCAAGGACGGCATGTTGATCGAGATAACCGACACGAACGTGTTTCGCCCATTCGACTTTCCCTTCATCCGGTTCGAGCTGAGAAGTGATGATGTTCATGAAGGTCGATTTCCCTTCACCGTTTGCTCCGACGAGGCCGATGTGTTCCCCTTTTAACAGGCGGAACGAGACATCTTCGAAAATCGCACGATCACCAAAGCCATGGCTTAAGTTTGATACCGTTAAAATACTCATAACTACTCCCTTATTTCATGAATTCAACGCTGTGATTAGACACCTGTACGTTTTTTCTGGTTGTTCGTCTTTTTCGTCTTCTGGCTCGTCATTTGTTTCGTTTCCGTTCCACGAAGACCAGTCGGACGTTTTGTTTGTGATTGTTTTTTTGCTTTCAATTGTTCAATCATCGCTTCTTGAAGTGATAATTTTTTTGGTTGTTCGCTCATGTGTGTTCACCTCGATTAATTCGTTCTTATCTTATAGTATGCCAAAAAAAACGCTTTTTGAAAACGAACTCTACTTAATTCATCCTTTAACGGACAACTTGACCGAGATAAATGACATAACAATTCCGGTCGATGTCGATTTCGCAGCTGTCACGTTCAAAGGTTCCATGCTCTGGCACGGTCACCTTATCCTTAATTAAATAGCGCATCGCTTGGACGTGGTTCGGGACGGTCATCGTTTTGATAAGTGGTGATGTACTGCTTGGCATGTACCGGCGAAACTCGATGTGAATTTGATGAGGCGGATAAATCCGGTCCTCTGCATCAAGCGGAGAGGCTTCGACGTGATCGACGATCAGCTGATCGTACTCGCCCTCCATTTCGTTGGAGCGTAATTCATACAGTTGGCCCTCGATGATATGAAATTCACATAATTGATGAGCGATGATTTCATCCGGTTCAATTGCGAAACGACTGTATTGATAAATCGACTTATATTCATCTTGATCTTCGACATAATAAGCAAGTGACATCGTGATTCCTCCTTGTAACGGCATGATATGTTCTACTCGGACGATCAGAAAAAAGTTCCGGTACGACAAGGAAACTTTTTTAAGAGAAAAAGCGTATACTTAGAATAACAAATTGTTAAGAAAGGGGTATGAATCGTGAGATGGATGAAACAAGCATCACTTGCGGCGACGCTTTTGATTGGAACGACACTCAGTGGTTGCGGTGCAGACGATGCGCAAGCCGAACGTCCGGATGATCCGGATTGTGACGATTATGAATATGATAATGAAGAAGGCGTCTGGTATTGTGATGATGCAACATCGACCCATTCTGGTTTTTATTACTGGGGAGGCAGTTATTTTGCATCCCGTGCCCTGATGCATAGTGCGATGCGGACGAAAGGCTATACGCCGAAGTCGAACGCAGTCAAAAGTTATAATGCGAAGACAAAAGGATTCGGGACGGGATCGTCGTCTGGTTTCTTTGGCGGATGAGTGAACGAGAGGATTTATATGGTGACATTGAGTCGTTTTGGGATGAATTGGATGGTGAAATCTATGCGTTGACTGATGTTTTAACGGTTTCGTCGCGGACGCTGGAGCGCTTACGGGTAGCTGCTCGAGACGTGTATCTGATTTTTGAGAAAGTCGCACCGATTCTACGAACGATGGAGGATGATGCGTTACTCGAGCTCGGGTATCCAAAACAAGCACTTCCCTTTCTCCGTCTAGAGACGATGCGCCCCTTATCAATCATCAGTCGGCTCGACTTCATCGTGACGGATGATCGGATTTCCGTCATGGAATGGAATGCCGATACGCCGACGTTCATTAAAGAATCGTTTGACGTCAATGACCGGATTGCGCAAAAACGCCACATGATGGCAGTGAACCCGGATGAAGCGGCGAAATTAGCGACAAGCGTCCGTCGCGCCGTCGCAGCAGCGACACATCGAACGAAGCAACGCCCGCATATCGTCTTTACGTCACATGGGGACAATATCGAGGATCGTCTGACGACAGAATACTTGCAAGGGTTCGTGGACGGGGCAGCGTATTGCCCGCTTAACGCCCTTGAAATTCGACCGGAAGATGGATTGTACGACCAGGACGGACGACGGATTGATATTTTATACCGTCAGACCTTTCCGATTGAAATGGCGCTTCTCGATCGCGATGACACGGGACGTGAACTCGGTGTCTTATTGTTACAACTCGTCGAACAAGGATTGCTCGAGATCATCAATCCACCATCGGCGTTTCTGATGCAGGCAAAGTCCGTTCTTGCAGTGATTTGGGCACTGCATGAAGCAGACCACGCTTATTTAACAGGACGTGATCATCAAATCATAGAACGTTATTTTTTACCAACGTATCTTGAACCAGATGTATTTCTTGAACAGCGACACGCCTTTGTCGAGAAACCGGTTTTTGGCAGAGAAGGTGATACGGTAACGATCTATCAAGCAGATGGTCGTATCCTGTTATCGAATGAACAGCGTTCCTTTAGTGACCAAGCATCGGTTTATCAACAGTATCAAGCATTGCCGACGCATGTACTTAGTAATGGAGTGGAAGTGGCCTATATGTTTGGCGTGTTCGTCCTCGGTGGTCGGTCAAGTGCGATTGCTGTCCGAGCAGGCGAACGAATCACCGGAAATCGTTCTTACTTTTTACCGATTGGGCGATTGCAAGATTGAGAGGAGGAGACAAGATGAAAGCAGCCATTTTAGGAGCGAGCGGTTTAGTTGGACAAGAGTTAGTCGATCAATTATTAGCGAATGATGCGTATGAGGAAGTTCATGTGCTCGTTCGTCGACCCATGAACCGGTTTCATCAAAAGCTGGAAGAATGGGTGATTGACTTTGATCGCGTGACGGAAATCGAATTGCCGACGGTGGATCACGTCTACTGCGCGCTCGGAACGACGATTAAACAAGCGGGGTCACAAGCAGCATTTCGTCAGGTCGACTACACGTATCCGATTGAAGTCGGACGTGAATTGCTCGATTTAGGGGCGACACGCTTCGCTCTCATTTCAGCGCTCGGCGCACATCCGAATGCAAAAACGTTCTACAATCGTGTCAAAGGAGACACAGAGAACGGACTACGGGTTCTTGGCTACGAAGCTTTATTGATTTTCCGTCCATCGCTCTTGTTAGGGGAGCGAGAAGAGTTCCGGTTTGGCGAACAGGCGGCGGCTCGTGTCTCGACGGTTCTTCGCCCGTTATTAAAACGGAGTCCTTATGCCCCAATCGAAGCGGGTAAAGTAGCGAAAGCGATGATGGAGCGAACACTCCATGCGCCCCCGGGTATTACCATCGTTGAATCAAAAGACATGCAAAAATGAGCGAACGGATTCCGTTACGCTCTTTTTTTTGCTTAAAATTAATATTTGACTAGTCAAATGATTTACGGTTGAATGATAAGGTGCTGTCTCCTATATAAAAAGAAGTGAGACAATTCAGTTAAAAACGTGTAAATCTTTTAATCGATTACGAGACGCTTATCATTTGGGGAAAGCGGGAAAAAAGGTTTTAGATTATGCACGAATACAATGGTAGACGAAAGGAGCCTTCATTATGGCAGATTTTGATCGCGATCAGGTCTACAAGACTGTTCCGCAAAAAGGGTTCTTCGGAAACCCGAAAGGATTGTTCACACTCTTCTTCACAGAGTTCTGGGAACGATTCTCCTACTACGGGATGCGCGCCATCCTTATATTCTACATGTACGACTCTGTTGCGAACGGTGGACTCGGAATTGATAAAACGACTGCCGCTTCCATCATGGCCGTATATGGTTCACTTGTCTATATGTCGGGAATCATCGGAGGATGGGTCTCCGACCGTCTGTTAGGGACATCACGGACCGTCTTTTATGGTGGTATTCTCATCATGCTTGGACATATCGTGTTAGCTCTACCAGCCGGAATCACGGCATTATTCATCTCGATGGGCTTAATCGTCATCGGGACGGGATTCTTAAAACCGAACGTATCGAACATCGTCGGAGATTTGTACAGCAAAACGGATAACCGCCGTGATGCTGGATTCAGTATCTTCTATATGGGAATCAATGCCGGTGCATTTTTAGCACCACTCGTCGTCGGTAAAGTTTCAGATACGGCAGGATACCATGCTGGTTTCGCACTCGCTGCGGTCGGGATGTTCGCCGGTCTTGTTGTGTTCATATTGACGAAGAAAAAGAATTTAGGTCAAGCCGGAACATACGTCTTGAATCCGCTAGAAGGCGAGGAACGGAAACGTTTCTTTAAAATTGCGACAGTTGTCGTCATTGCGCTAGCAGTTCTCGGAACGATTGCCGCATTGACAGGTTTACTAACGATCGACCGCTTTACGTTGATGGTGACGTTCCTCGGAATCTTGATTCCGATTGCGTATTTCACATTCATGTTACGCAGTCCGAAAATTACAGATGATGAGCGTTCGCGTTTATTCGCCTACATCCCACTCTTTATCGCAGCAGCTGTTTTCTGGGCGATTCAAGAGCAAGGGTCATATGTCTTATCAATCTTTGCAGATGAACGGACAGACTTATCTTTCTTAGGCTTTGAGATTCAGCCTGCGTTCTTCCAGTCATTGAATCCATTGTTCATCATCGTGCTTGCACCAGTCTTTGCAAGCTTTTGGGTCCGACTCGGTGATCGTCAGCCGACGACGATGCAAAAATTCTCGTTCGGTCTGATTTTCGCAGGACTTTCGTTCATCGTCATGATGTTGCCTGGACTATTGTTTGGTACAGACACAATCGTTAGTCCGCTCTGGCTCGCACTCAGTTTCTTCCTCGTCGTGATTGGTGAGTTGTTACTATCACCAGTCGGTTTATCGGCAACGACGAAACTGGCACCAGCGGCTTTCTCGGCACAGACAATGAGTCTTTGGTTCTTAACGAATGCAACGGGACAAGCCGTCAATGCACAGATCGTTAAATATTACGGGAAAGAAACAGAAGTCGCGTACTTCGGAATTACAGGTGTCGTCGCGATTGCACTCGGACTTCTCTTGTTTGCTTTTGCACCAAGGCTCCAAAAATATATGCGTGGTATTCGCTAAGCTCGAATCCACAAAAAAAGGCAGGAACTCGGATTCTTTTTCCGAGTTACCTGTCTTTTTGTTAGTCATTTGTCCGAATATGGCGTAATGATTCTGCGAACAGGGCAACAAGCGTCCCGAGCACCAGTCCGTTCGACATCAGTGTCGTGACGAGTGGAGGGAGATCGGCTGTCGCACCTTTTGGTAAGAGCAAGGCACCGATTCCGACGAGGACCGGTAACCCGACCGTAATCATTGCCGTTTGCCGATTTAAGTCGCGTGCTGCTTCCGTGACGCCGATGATAGCCATCCCGGCAACAATCGGGGCAACCATCGCATAACCGACGGCAACAGGAATTTTTGCAATCAAACCGACGAATGGCGTGACGATACTTAAAAATAAGCAAATGACGTTCGCAATCGCAAACGATTTACGATCCGTGTTATCCGTCGAAGCGATGAATCCGGCTGTTCCGGAAATCGCGACGGGACCGACCGTACCGAACATCCCGGCAAAAATCTGTCCGACACCGGCCGTGACACCGGCTGTTCCGACTTGTCCTTTGACGTGTTCGCCACGTTTCGCACTGATGATGCGCTCGATGACTTTGATGTTCGCGAGCACGTTCGTCATCAACAGTAAAGAAATGATTAAGGCTGTCGGGAGAAGGGTCCAGTCCAGATGAATTCCGCCGAACGGGAATAAATCAGGAAGAGTAAAGAATGGACCATCGAAGCTCGGCATCTCGGCGCGTCCGATCAAGGCAAACATGCTCCAACCGACGAGCAGCGTGATGAGTAAGGCATACTGACGCAAACGATCGCTACGTTCGAGATAAAGTGAGATGATGACGGTCAATACGGAAATGACGGCAGGTAACACTTGAATCTTACCGTTTTCCAGGTTGAGTAGCCCTTTCATGACGGAGCCCGACAGTTGGGCAGACAACAGGAGCATATAAACGCCGATGACTTGTGGCGTGAACAAGGGAACGAGTCGTCGTAAAATACCCGTTACTGTCAAAATGATACAGATGATGCCACTTAAGATGAGGAGAAAACCAAGTGATTGGAGTGTGTTCGAGTAACTCCCGTACAATGTAATGCCGATTGAGGAGTAGAGGGCGAAGACACCCCACCAAATCCCGGCCGGTCCTTCCATGATCGGTAGACGATGACCGAGGAACACTTGGAATAAGCTTAAAATCGCAAAAACGAACAGACAACGAGATAGGAAAGCCAATGTGTCCGCGCTCGATAGTTCAAACGATGCGGCAATGGCGAGTGGCGGGGCGATGTTAGTACAGATAATAAACAAAAACCACTGAATCGTGGAGACTACGGTACGTGGCAAAACAAATGATTCCCCTTTCAAAAGAAACGATACTTTTTTCATCTTAAACCAATTATTGAAAAAGCGATAGATACGCTTACATTGACTGAAAATTTAGAAAATAATTTTCATATGTGATTTTTCACATGAGATGGGGTAGGAGTTAAGAGGGAGGAATGAATATGAAAAAGTGGCTCAAGCGAATCAGCATCGGTTTCATCATACTCATCGGGCTTGTCATCGGAGCCTTCATGGTCTGGGCGCAATTTGATTATGATCCGTCAAAAGAAGCAAACACATATGTTGAACAACAGATCGGACAGGATTATCAGTTTGGTGATCCGGAGAGTGAAGTCGGATTTGTGTTTTATCAAGGGGCGAAGGTCGATCCGGGTGCCTACAGTTATATCGGGAGTCAGTTAGCGAAGAACGGACATTTCGTCGTCATCCCGAAATTACCGTTTAATATCGCATTACTCGACGCAAACGCGGCCTTACCGATTATCGATGCACATCCGAAAATCAAACGATGGTATGTGATGGGACATTCGTTAGGTGGAAGTGCCGCTTCGACGGTACTTGAGGATAATTCGAAGATTAAAGGAATCATATTTCTCGCGTCCTATCCGATTGATGCCATCGATACACCGTCCTTGACGGTCTATGGCGGACGGGATGGCGTCTTACCTGTAGCGGACATCGAAGCAAGTAAAAAAAATCTTCGATCGGACGCGACATTCCATTTCATCGAAGAGGGCAATCACGCGAATTTCGGGATGTACGGCGCACAAAAGGGCGACAACACGAGTCCATTAACACCAAAAGTACAACAAGATGAGGCGATTGAAGCAATTGAGTCATTCCTTTCATCGAATTAAAAAAGCCTTTCCGTCTAGCCATTTTACGAAGCTAGACGGAAAGGTTTTTTACGTTTTAGTCGAGACGACGTGATACCTCGTCGAGTGTCGGTAAAGCAGCCATCGCCCCTTTGACGGACGCGGCAAGCCCGCCAGAAATCGCGGCAAACCGCCCGATGTCCTGCAGTTCATCTTCATCCCAATCGAATGCAAAGGACCGCGTCGCACACTGGTGTAGCAAACCAGACATAAAAGCGTCACCTGCTCCGGTCGTATCGACGGCATCCACCGAAATCGCGTTGATCTCTGCCATCGCACGATTCGTATAGAGTAAGGATCCCTCGCTGCCCCGTGTGACGGCGAGCAACTGGATCGGGTATTCAGCGAGCAGTTCGGCTGCCCCTTCAGCCAGGTTCGTTTGGCCGGTCAAGAAGGTCAATTCCTCTTCTGCTAACTTAACGATTTGCGCGTCAGGCAGGACGGACTGAATCGTCGTCCGGGCGACATCGAGATTCGACCATAACGATTCGCGGAGGTTCGGGTCGTAAGAAATCGGGACCCGATGCTCTTTTGCGAGCGCGATGGCACGACGTGTTGCTGCGACGGCATCACCGGAGATTAAGGAAATCGAACCAATGTGAAGTAAATCGGCTTCCGCCAGTGCGTCCGGAACATCTTGTTCATGAAAGCTCATATCGGCACGATACGTGTTGATGAATTCAAAGGACCGTTCGCCGTTTTTAGCATTTGTGACGAGGACAAGCCCCGTTTTATTCGTTGCGTCAAGAACGATGTGATCCGTCTTGACCCCATAGTGGTGGAGTGTATCTTTCAAGAAATGCCCCATCGAGTCATCCCCGACAGCACCGAGAAAATAACTGTCGGCGCCAAGGCGGGCAAGTCCGACGGCGACATTGGCGGGAGCACCGCCGGGATTTTTTTGGAACGTCGTATTGCTGTCATCGAGTGGAATCAAATCGATTAATGCTTCTCCAAGACTAAAAATTTTCATCATAGTTCGCTCCTTTCTAAATCCGGTCGAATCCGTTCGACATGAAGTGCCATATAGCCAACTTCAGAGTCGGGGACGGTCGTTTTTAATTCCTGTTCGAGCCAAGCGGCCATACTTTCTGCACAACGAAACGCATCCGCGTAACGTGTTTTGACAGCAGATAAAATGACATCATCCATATCGTGGAGTGTCTGTCCCTGCTCAATCCGGGCGAGGACAAGTTTCATATGTGTGAAGAATCGGTAATACGTCATGGAAGTCGTTTCGATCGTTTGACCAAAGAAACTCTCGATTTGTTCACGTAATTCGTTCAACAGAGTAGCAGTTTGTAGTGCCGTCGCCATATTCGGATGCTGTTGGCGGGCGTTAAAGAGGTGAAGTGCGATGTTCGCGGCTTCCTCCTTTGGTAATACAACAGCAAGTGTCTGTTCGATTTGCGCAACCGCCCATGCTCCGATTTTGTACTCGGCTGTATATAACAAGCGAATTTCTTCCGCGAGCCGATTGTGGACGACAAGATTTTCACGTGCTAAGCGAACGGCATGGGCGAGGTGATCCGTCAGACTGACATGGATATAATCATGAAAAGGTGTCTGAAGTTCGCCTTCCGCATAAGAAATGATTTGTTCGGACAAATCAATGATTTCTAATGGGGTCGTCGTTAAGATTTCTTTAAACAGTTCAGCATTTTCGAACGAGGGAATGAACATCTTTTCGATTTTCGAGGGATCGACGGGATCTTTTTTCTTTTTACCGAAAGCGATCCCCGGTCCCATGATGATGCGTTCTTGTCCTTGTTCTTTTGTGACGATGGCATTGTTGTTGAGTACTTTATGAATAATCAGCCTGACTCCTCCCTTCTCCCTTTATTATACGGGTAACGGTGCTCAGAACAAAACCGACAAATGCGACCCGACGAGTATACTCGTGAGGGTCGCATGTCTTTTTTACTTAAGCGGCTAAATCGGTTTGTTTTTGTTTTCGTGCATCAAGACGCATGAGGATGACAGTCGCGATGAACGCTGTCGCGACAGCAATCGCAAAACCGACAAGGTAGTTGATTAAGTTCGAAGCACCAAGTGGAGCGACGATTGCAATCATCGGTATGCCCGTCAAACCATAAGCGTTTGCAGCGACTTGCGTCAAGACGACGTAGCCACCGCCGATTGCGCCACCGATCGCACCACCGATGAACGGTTTACCGAGTCGAAGATTCACCCCGTAGATAATCGGTTCCGTAATACCAAGAAATGCTGAGAAGGCAGAGGGTAAAGCGAGCGTTTTTAATTTAACGTTTTTCGTCATGAAGTAGACAGCAAGACCGGCTCCGCCTTGCGCGACGTTCGCCATCGACCAGATAGGTAACAGGAAGTTTTTCCCGATGCTCTTATCAGCAAGCAGTCCCGCTTCAATCGCATGGAAACTATGGTGCATTCCTGTGATGACAATCGTTGAGTAGAGACCACCGAACAAGAGACCGGCGACGACCGAGAATTGTTCATAGAAGAAGACGAGTACGAATGAAATCCCTTTACCGAGCAATGTACCAAGTGGTCCGATGACGATGAGGGCAAGGAATCCTGTGACGAGAATCGTCACGAACGGTGTGACTAACAAATCAAGTGTTTCCGGTGTCCGTTTACGGACTTGCTGCTCAATTTTCGCCATGACCCAAACCGTTAAGAGGACAGGGAAGACCGTCCCCTGATAACCAATCAGTTCGATGTTCATCCCAAGGAAGTGCATCACTTCCGGTTCACTGTTTCCGAGTGTCCAAGGGTTGAGCAGAGAAGGGTGCGTCATGATTCCACCGATGACCGCACCGAGATATGGATTGGCACCGAACTCACGCGCGGCAGAGAAACCGATCAAAATCGGTAAGATGATGAAAGCGGAAGACGAGAACATGTCAAGCAGTTGGACGATCGGTGAAGCCCCGTCGACCCAACCGAAGGCTTTAATCATTCCGAGTAAGCCCATCAACAGACCGGCGGCGACGATTGCCGGAATCAATGGTACGAAGACATTTGAAAGCGACCGGGCAAGGCGCGCGAACGGATTTAATTTTTGGGAAGCTGCTTTCTTCACGTCGACTGATTCTTCACCATTGACGTTGACACCAGCGAGGGGAGCGAACTCCGCGAATACTTTGTTGACGGTCCCGGTCCCAAAAATGATTTGATATTGACCTGAACTCGAGAAAGCACCACTGACGCCGTCAAGATCTTCGAGTGCCGCTTGATCGACCTTCGATTCGTCATGAAGAACGAGACGGAGACGTGTCGCACAATGCGCTGCTGTGATGATATTTTCACGACCACCGACAAGGGTAAGGACCTGCGCAGCTGTTTTTTTGTAATCCATTTGAATTCCTCCTTTTAGGAAAGGTGTGCGACTGGTCAGCCCACAAAAAAAGGCAAGACCGAACAACACCTAAACGTTCTAGGTGTTGCATCGGTCTTGCCAGCCGTACTGTCACAATCCGCACTATTTGCTTGTTGGCTTTATCATAAAGCAAAAAAGAAAGCGTTGTCAACAGTCAAATTGGATCTTTTTGAATCGCGATATCGACTTCGACACCAAAGTGATCGGAAACGATTGGCGCCAGTACTCCGTCAAACGTCACACCGACACGCGCGACATCAATTTTGCGATTCGAGAGCACTAAATCAATCCGTAAGCCATGGTGGTTCTCTTCCCAACCGTCAATCTTACCTTCGACGGTTTCGACACCAACCGTCTCTTCCGCTAGAAGGAACAGGTCATGGAGACCCCGTTCAACCATATAATCGTAACCGGTCTCCCGTTCGAAGGCATCATTGTTGAAGTCACCTAAGAAGAAGGTCCATTCGAGTGGATCCATCCGAGCAATCAAATGATTGAACTGCTCGCTGAACGGTTCGTCGGCATCTTCCCACCAACCGAGATGACAAGAGTTGAACGTAATTTGGGTTCCATCGACATCAATCGTCGCGCGGACGATTTTGCGTGACTTCCAGTCCATCGTATCTTGGCTTCGGCTGACATAGTACGAATCGGATTTCAAAATCGGATGTTTCGTCAAGAGGGCGAGTCCCTCTTCGTACGCATCGTATCCGATGTGCGAGAAGTCCCAAACGAATTCATAGTCATGCCCACGTTCTTTAAGTGCTTGTTGAATCATGTAGGCGAAATTATCTTCACGGATTGCACCATAAACGATTGGTGTATCCATTAATTGGCTTACTTCTTGTAAGGCGACGACATCATAATCCTGTTGGATGATTTGAGCGACGATTTGATTGATTTTTTCAAGCTGGTGTTCTTCTTGCCAGGAATGGCAATTGAGTGTGAGTAGGCGCATCTGTCGTTCCTCCTGAGTGTTGATTCTGAATAAAGAAAGGTGAAACTCACGGATGAGCTCCACCTTTTTTTATTTACCCTAATTCGTCTGGTTTATGCGCCGATCCGATCTTGGATATCAGACTTCAAGACATCCGCTTTCGGACCATAGATGGCTTGCACGCCGTTATTTTTTAGGATAAGACCAAGTGCGCCATTCGCTTTCCAGTCTTGTTCTTTTGCGACGAGGCTTGGATCTTTGACCGTGACGCGTAAACGTGTCATGCAGGCATCGACGTCTTCGATGTTTTGTTGACCACCGAGCAGTTCGATGATGCGTGCTGCTTGCGAACCGTCAGCGACGACAGTTGCAGCGACTTCACTTGTCCCGTCCTCTTTGACGACGATGTCATCGAGGTAGTTTCCGTTACGACCTGGTGTCGCGTAGTTAAACTTCTTGATGACAAAGCGGAACGTAAAGAAGTTGAGGAAGAAGAAGAACACGCAGACTCCGATGAAACGTAACAAATCACCGATCAGACCAGCTTTCGCGATCAATGGAATCCGGGTCAAGAGTTCAATTGCCCCGAATGCATGGATCCGAAGGTGCATGACGTCAGCAAGTGCGAACGCGACACCCGTCAAGACAGCGTAGACGACGTACAGGACAGGTGCGATGAACATGAACATGAATTCGATTGGCTCCGTGACACCTGTCAAGAACACAGCGAGACCGGCAGACAGGAAGACGGGTTTGTATGCTTTCTTTTTATCTTCGTCGACCGACATATACATCGCGACTGCGACACCAATCAAAGAAGCAAGTGACGTGACGACCTGTCCTTCTTTGAAGCGGGCAGGAACGACGCTGTTGAGTAAGTCGTTATAGCCTTGTGTGTTACCGGCTTGCTTTAAGTTGACGAGATCGGTCACCCAGGCGAGCCAAAGTGGATCTTGCCCTGCTACTGTCGAGCCTTGTGCAGCACCCGTCAGAATTTTATACGTTCCGCCGAGTTCCGTATAGTTCATCGGCACAGTCAACATATGGTGAAGACCGAATGGCAGTAGGAGACGTTCGAGCGTTCCGTAAACGAATGGGGCGATGATTGGGGCTGTATCACGTGACGTCGCAATCCAACGACCGAAATCGTTTAGGAGGCCTTGGACGAACGGCCAGACGAGCGATAAAACAAATGCTGCGACGACGGAACCACCGATGACGACGAATGGGACGAACCGTTTGCCGTTGAAAAAGGCCAGTGCATCTGGTAATTTGCTGAAGTTATAGAATTTATTAAAGAGAACGGCACCGAGGAAACCAGAAATGATTCCGACGAAAACGCCCATATTAAGAGCGGGTGCACCGAGTACAGAAGTGAAATAATCTTTTACGATCAAGTCAGATCCGAGTAACGAACTAACCGTTGCTTTCGGATCAGCGAGCATCGTTGAATTGACACCGAAGATTGCACCCGTTACGCGGTTGACTAAAATGAACGCGAGTAATGCGGCAAAGGCACCACCGGCACGTTCTTTAGCCCATGAACCACCGATCGCGACGGCGAAGAGGACGTGGAGATTCGTAATGATGGCCCAACCGAGATCTTCAACAATTCTTGCAATCGTTTGCACAATGGTGATATCGCCACCGTACATCCCGATTAATTTTCCGATTGAAATCATTATTCCGGCAGCTGGCATAACTGCAATGACAACCATTAAAGCTTTTCCGAGCTTTTGCCAAAAGTCGAATGAAATTGTTTTACGCATGTTTTCTCACTCCTCAGACAGACTATTTTCTCTTTATTGTGCAAATATGTAAGCGATTAATGCAACCGTTTGCATTTAAAATTGTAAGCGATAACCTTTTAAAAAGCTAGTCTTTTTTAATGAATAATTTGAAATTATATTTCATATAGTGAAAAATATTAAACTAAAATGTGTTTTGAAAATGAAAAGCGGGAATAAACTAAAAGTAGCATCGGGTAGGAGTAGCTGGGAGACGATAAAGGAGACTGAAAACTCATGAATCAAGCGATGAATCCACTTGCGAATTATGGAGAGCGTATCCAAACATTACGTGAGCGACAGAACATCGACCAAGAAAAACTTGCGCTTATGACGGAAACAACGTTTGAGATGATTCAACGGATTGAGTCAAGTATCGCGCATCCGTCCGTTTCGATGATTGATCGCTTAGCGAAGGCGCTGGGCGTTCCTTATGAGCACCTCTTACGACATATTTGGTCAGCAGAAGCGATTCATGCTCAGGCAGAACGAGAAAAAATCGTGGATTTACCATCGAGCTGACGTTCATACACAGTCGATTAGATAGAAGAAAAGCCAAATTCTCGTGAAATGATCACGTCAGGAATTTGGCTTTTTTTGATGGTTTTCGGATTAACGGTTATCGACCGTTTCTGGATAAAGATCATGGTTGAACAAACGGTGTTCTGCCATTCTTTCGTATTTTGTACCGGGTTTTCCGTAGTTATAGTACGGATCAATCGAGATGCCACCGCGTGGTGTAAATTTCCCCCAGACTTCAAGGTAGCGCGGCTCCATCAATTTGACGAGGTCTTTTCCGATGACATTGATGCAGTTCTCATGGAAATCCCCGTGATTACGATAGCTGAAGAGGTAAAGCTTCAATGATTTTGACTCGACGAGTTTTTCGTCAGGAATGTACGAAATATAGATGGTCGCAAAGTCCGGTTGATTCGTGATCGGACAAAGGCTCGTGAATTCCGGTGCATTGAACTTAACGAAGTAATCGTTCTCTGGGTGACGGTTCGGGAACGCTTCGAGCACTTCCGGTTGATATTCAAAAATATAAGGAACGGCCTTTTGACCGAGCAAAGATAAGTCGTTTAAATCTTCTGGACGCATGAATAGAACTCCTTTTTAAACGCCACGATCGTTCGCGAAAACGAGGGCGTGCAGTTGTGGTAGAACACGGGCATGATTAAATCGTTCATCTTGCGCAACGCGTTCCCATAAAGTTTTTAAGTCGGACAACATCCGCGGAGCAATCGTACCTTCTTCCGCCGGATCCGGATTACCGAGTGATAGATACAGTGTTTTTAACGCATATCGTTCAGAAATCGCTGCTGCGAAGTCGAGGTCCGCTTCGTCGAAGATGACGATTTTGACAGCACGTTGCAGTTCAGGGAGACGTTTGAAGAAGACGTCGAGCCGATCGTAATCGACCGTCATGCCGCTTGATGGCGGCTTCGGACTGATGGTGACGTCTTCGATATCGAGTAACCAGTTTTGCCAATACGAACCTTGTGTTTCGACGGACATCGTGATGCCACGTACCTTCAAGGCGTCGACGAGCGTACCGATCGATGCGTGGAGCAATGGATTCCCCCCGGAAATCGTCACGTGCCCATACGAGCCGAGCGCATCGAGACGCGTCAGGATATCTTCTGCCGTCAGAAGGTCCGGTTTTTCTGATCCGTCCCAGGTAAAGGCAGAATCACACCAGGCACATGAATAGTCGCATCCGCCTGTCCGGACGAACATTGTTTTTTGTCCGATCGAACGACCTTCTCCTTGAAACGTTGGACCAAAAATTTCAAGCACAGGAATCTTTGGTATTTTTTTCAGTTGACTCATGCTTCATTCATCCATTCGCGACGGACTTCAGCGAATGCAGTCGGTGTCTCATATAACTTGACGAATTCGACACGAAGACCGCGTTCGTCCGGTAAATGCTGTCCGAGCGTTTCAAAAATCCAGGCCGACATGTTTTCAGCCGTCGTATTCATATAGGGAAGCGATTCGTTTAAATAACGGTGGTCGAGCAACGGTTCGAGATGTTCTTTGAAGATCTTTTTCAGGTCACCAAAGTCAAGTGTCATCCCGCGGTGGTCCAGGAATCCACTGATTCCGAGATCGACGTGATACGTATGCCCATGCAAAGCACGGCATTTTCCATCGTAGTCATACAGGTGATGGGCAGCATCAAACGTCAATTTTTTGACGATCATGACGCGTGATTTTGTATAGATGAGCGAGTCGCCGGTCGGGCGCTCGACAGTTTCAGGTGCTTCATAGTTGAATTTCATGGGTAGTTCCCTCCTCGATGTAGGCGTCTAAGCCTTTTTTCCGTAATTCACAAGCTGGGCAGTCGCCGCAACCATCTCCGATAATGCCGTTGTAACACGTCAGTGTCCGTTCACGGACGAAATCAAAAGCATCTAGCGAATCGGCTAGCGCCCATGTTTCTTTTTTATCGAGCCACATCAGTGGCGTGTGAATGACGAATGGATAATCCATCGCGAGGTTGAGTGTCACGTTAAGTGACTTGATGAAGGAGTCACGACAATCCGGGTATCCGGAGAAATCAGTTTCGCATACACCCGTGATGATATGGCGGATGCCACGTCCCTTAGCAAGGACGGCTGCGAAAGATAAGAACAGATGGTTTCGGCCATCTACGAATGTAGAAGGAAGTCCATCTTCGTTCGTCGTGATTGTTTGAGTGTGATCGGTCAACGAATTGCTTGTGAGTTGACTGAGGAGTGAGAGATCGAGCTCATGGTGTTTGACACCAAGTTCTGCTGCGATCGTTCGCGCGACTTCGAGTTCCTCGGCATGACGCTGTCCGTAGTTGAAGGTAACGACTTCGACTTCGGAATAGTTCGCGAGTGCCTGAAACAGACAAGTCGTCGAGTCTTGGCCGCCGCTGAAGACGACAAGAGCACGTTCATTTTTCATAGTTTACACTTCCATTCCTAGTTTTTGTGACGGAGGAGGTTACGAACTCCGGAGACACAGTCTCAACTATTCACACTAGCAGACGGGAGAAAAAAAGTCGACTCTTTCTCGCGTCAATCGTTGCGGGTTTCAAAAGACTCAGCCTCCTGTGACTCCGACAGGGAAAAGTGCGCAGAGTCAACGTCGTGCGAATCATTTAATCTACGAAAAAAAAACCTCGAACGACGTCGGAGTCGTTTCGAGGTTCTTCATTATAATGGATAGTGGTAATAGCGTTCTTTGACAAGGAGATCCCGGATGTTCGAGTCTTCCGAGATGACCTTCATCAGTCCACCTGTTTGAGAAGCGTGGGCTTCAAGGGCGGCAACTTTTTGATCCGTATATGCACTGACATCATGAATGAACGTACCTTCGCCAAGTTCGTCTTTTGTGTTGTTCGCAAAAGCGACGGCAAGAAATTCAGGACGATCGGCTTCGTCGATTGCGCGAAGGGCACGAACGACAGCACGTGCTGTTGCTTCGTGGTCCGGATGGACGGCATAGCCCGGATAAAATGAAATCACGCGAGTCGGACGTGTTTTTTGAATCAACTGTCCAATCCGTTCAGCGAGTGCTGCTTCATCTTCGAATTCGACCGTCTTATCCCGTAATCCCCACATTTGAAGATCGGTAATCTGCATTTTTTCAGCTGCTGCGATTAATTCACGTTTGCGGATCGTCGCGAGTTGTTCCCGGTTCGTAAAGACGGGACGTCCCATGTTGCGTCCCATTTCACCGAGCGTCAAACAGGCGTACGTAACAGGTCCGCGGTTCGTTGCATGCTCGATGATTGTCCCGGCCGAGCTGAATGCTTCATCGTCCGGGTGAGGGAAGATGACGAGCAGGTGATCGTGTTCATTGTAAGCCATCATTCTACCTCCTCTGCGCCTTGAGCGAATGGTGTCGGACTGAGCTCAAAAGCAATCGCGAGGCGGCCTTCGACATCATGTCCTGCGATCAAGAGTTGCTCTCCCGCGAATTCATAATCGGTTAATCCTTCACCGTATAGCCATCCGTGGGCAAGTTTAAGACCAATCCGGTATGGACCGTTTCCTGTGATCAAGCCGCGTTCGTATGTGATTTCCGCATTGCGGAAAAACATCCCCGCACTGTGGAACGTCGGGTCTTGGTGCGTCGCATACGCACCGTTCGTTGTTTCGACATGGACGTAAAGTGGTGTGTTCGCATGATCGTCAATGTACTGTTGAACGACCTTTAAATCAAGTGTTTGCAATAGTATCTCTCCCTTCGAATACAGAAAGAAGCCCGCGAATCACTGCGCGGACTTCCTGAACGTGTTAAGACTTAACTGTACGATGTGCAGCATGATCAGTCGGACCGACATATTCATTCAAACGGAATGAGTTACGAATCGCTGCTGTGATAAACGATTTGGCAGTTCGGACAGCTTCTTCGACCGAAGCGCCTTTAGCGAGTTCTGCTGTAATCGCTGCAGAATACGTACATCCTGCCCCGTGCGTATATGGTGTCTCAATGCGTTCATCCTCAATTAGGATAAACTCTTTCCCATCATAAAGCACGTCAACTGCTCGAGGGTGATCAATCTTGCTGCCACCTTTAACGAGGACATATTGTGCACCTTTTTCATGAATCCGTGCTGCTGCAAGTTTCATCTCGTCAATCGTCGAAGGTGTTTTTCCAAGACCGGACAATTGTCCCGCTTCGAAAACGTTCGGTGTGACGACTGTCGCGAGCGGTGTCAAAATGTCACGTAAGGCATTCGCTGTATCCGGGTTGAGTACTTCATCTTCACCCTTACAGACCATGACCGGATCGATGACGACGTTTTTAACGCCTGATGCTTTAATTTTTTCAGCAATGACTTCGATGATTTCGACAGTCGGAAGCATCCCCGTTTTCATTGCATCGACACCGATTCCTCCGAGGACTGTATGGATTTGTGTCCGGATGAGTTCTGCATCGATTGGATAAACCGCATGGTGCCAAGCCTGATCAGGATCTTGCGCGACGATGACTGTCAGCGCGTTCATGCCGTAGACTTCAAGTTCTTGAAACGTTTTTAAGTCTGCTTGGATACCGGCTCCGCCACTCGTGTCAGAACCAGCAATCGTTAATGCTTTACGTTTTGTCATTTGGAATTCCTCCTAATAAAATAGCGCTACTTCTTTTTCTCATCATAGCGAATTATGACCAGAGCGACAACTGCGGCAACTTATGAAGTGTAAGTAAAACCCCCACCTCAAATGAACGAGTGGGGGACGAGACTATTTAATGAAAAGAAAATCAAGAATCGTATAAATCAGAGCGGCGAATGCCATCGAAATCGGTAATGTGATGACCCATGTGATCAGCATTCGTTTAGCCGTACCCCATTTAACGCCTTTTTTACGATGCGATGTTCCGACACCCATGATGGCAGAGGAAATCACATGCGTTGTTGATACAGGAAGGTGAATCGCCGTCGCACCAAAGATGATGGCAGCAGACGTCAAGTCAGCCGCTACGCCGTTGACAGGACGAATTTTCATGATTTGACCACCAACTGTTTTGATGATCCGCCATCCACCGACAGACGTCCCGAGTCCCATCGCGATGGCACAAGAGAGTTTTACCCAAAGGGCCACATCATGATCGGTCTGAAAACCAGAAGAAATCAGGGCGAGGGTAATGATCCCCATCGCTTTTTGCGCATCATTCGTTCCGTGTGTATATGATTGAAGGGCTGCAGTCGCAATCTGCATATGACGGAAGCGACGATTCGTCTTCGCCAAGTTCCCTTTTTTGAAAACTACTTTAAAAATGCCGTAGACGAGAAAACCGAGTGTAAAAGCAAGGATTGGCGAAATCAATAAGGCTTGGACGATTTTTAAGAAGCCTTTTGTTTCAATACCGCCGAATCCGACTGAAGCAACCGCAGCACCGGCAATCGAACCAATCAACGTATGCGAAGAACTGGACGGAATACCGAAGTACCACGTCAATAGATTCCAAGCAATCGCAGAGAGGAGAGCAGCGATGACGACATAACTTCCGTGTTCTAGTGTTGACGGGTCAACAATGTCCCCGGAAATCGTCTTAGCGACTCCAGTAAATGTGATTGCCCCTAAAAAGTTCATCGTCGCAGCAAGGATAATGGCGTGACGTGGTTTCAATGCACGAGTCGACACTGAAGTCGCGATCGAGTTCGCCGTATCGTGGAAACCATTAATGAAATCGAAGCCAAGTGCGAGAATCACGATTATAGCGGTGATGATAAACAGACTATCCATCTCGTTAGCTCCTCACTTATGCGTTTTTCATGATGATCGTTTCAATGACGTTTGCTGCGTCCTGGCAGTAATCGGCGATTGATTCGAGCGATTCATAGATTTCTTTATATTGAATGATTTTAATTGGATCAGTTTCAGTCGCGAACAATGCTTTGATTGATTTACGACGTAAGTCGTCACAAATCGTTTCTTGTTCTTTTACTTTGATGACATGTTCACGCATCGGTTGAAGCTTACGTGCGACAAGAAGGTCCATCGCTAAAGCGAGTTCGTTGACGGCGATATGAATCTCATCGACGAATTTAATCATATGTTCGTCGGCACGGACGATGTTATAAATCTCAAAAATCGCGGAACATTCTTCAAATCCATCGAGTACATCATCCAGTGAGTTCGCGAGTGCAAGCAAGTCTTCGCGATCAATCGGTGTGATGAATGCATTGTTCAAGTCGATGATCAATTGGTGCATCAAGTCGTCACCAGCAGTTTCAAAGTCTTTGACTTTATGCGCGAATTCTTTAACGTCCGCAATACCATTGATTTTAAAATCAACGAAAAACTGAGACGTCTGTTGCAAGTGTCCGGCAATCTCGGATAATTTCACTGCGAATGGATCTTGTTTTTTACTAAACATTTCTTCTGCCTCCATATTAAGAACAAGAATAGAATAGTGAAGTAACTTCACGAGTTCGATTGTATCAGACGTTATTGTAAAAGAATACAACTATGTACCGCGTTTACGAAAACTTAATAAAACTTAAAGTTAATAGGGTTGATAAATTAATAAATAATCTGGATAAAGATTTTTCAAGACTATTTTCTTTGTATTCAATGGGTTTTATCTGTGTTTTTGTTATTGTAATAGTAGGGAATAGAAGAGAAGCAGGAAAAATGTATAACAGAACGAATAAGTACAAAGGATAAAGAAGTAGGTTACAACACAAAGTGAAATAGAGGAGGACGTTTTGTATGCTCGTGCAAAGTTTATGTATACCAAAACACCAATGTATCAAGATTTCAGAGACGGCAACGCTTCGTGAAGCGTTAAAGACGTTAGAAGATACAGGATATCGTTGCGTACCTGTACTCGACCAGTCAGGTCAAGAATTTAAAGGAAATATCTATAAAATGCATATTTATCGCCATGGGATGAATGGTGGCAGTTTAGATGACAATGTCATGACACTCATTAAGAACACATCAAAATTCATCTATACAGCAAGCAATTTCTTTGAAGTCTTCTTTTCGATCAAAGAATTACCATACATCGCCGTACTAAATGATGACGGTCAATTCTTTGGTATTTTACCGCACGGGAAAATGCTTGGGATGTTGGAAGAGGCATGGAATCGTGATTCAGGAAGTTACGTGTTGACGATCGCACTGAGTGAACAAAAAGGTGCTCTTGAAAAAATCGCAAAAATCGTCAACAAATACTCGACGGTTGCTAGTCTCATGACACTTGATGCCAAAAGTAGTGTCATGCGTCGTGTTCTCATTACCCTTCCGCTTGATTGTGATGAGAAAACAAAAAATAAAATCGTGAAGAAATTGAACGAAAAAGGGCTTCGTGTCGTCGCTGTCGAAGACTTGGAACTTCGTGTATAATTAAAAAGGAAAATACGAAAAGGACCTGGCACAACAGGTCCTTTTTTGTTGTGGGAGGAACGTTATGAACATTTTAATGGTTGGTGCAGGATCGATGAGTGAATCGTTGGTCAAAGGATGGATTGATTCAGGAATTGCGCCCGAATCAATTACGATGACGAATCGTGCAGATCGTAAGCGTTTATCAGAGCTCGCTAATGAACATGGTGTTCAAATCATTGAAGAAGAGAATATCGAGTCATTCGATATCGTCGTCTTAGCCATGCAACCTGACGGCGTACTGGAATACGTAGAGCGTCATGAGTGGACGAATCAACTGCTTGTTTCTGTCGCAGCACATATCACACCGGATGAAATTGAACAGATATCAGGTTGCGGTGCAGTCTGTGCGATGCCGAATACACCGGTCGCTTTTCGGACAGGGATGACAGGGCTTTGGTTCGGTCATCAAGTAGCGATGGAACAAAAACAATTGGCGACGGAACTTTTTCTACGCGTCGGTGAGGTGGTAGAAACGGATGAAACGACTATGCCGTTCTTAATGGCTGCTGCTGGCTGCAGTCCGGCTTTCTTCTATGAAATCGTAGGTGCGATGACTCCTGTTTTGACGGAAGCCGGATTTGAAGCACAACAAGCGCGACGGATCATCGCCCAAGCAATGAAAGGGTCGGCCGAACTTTTGCTTCAAGACGATCGACCGACTGAGGCATTGATTGATGATGTCGCGGCGGAGGGTGGACCAACTGATCGTGGGGTTCAAGTGTTACGTACGCATGAATTGAAGAAAATAATGCGAGCGGCATTAAGTGAGAGTGCACGCGAAGCGTAAATCGAACGACTTTAGGCATATTCCGTCACGGTTCAGACGAGAATGTGTCTTTTTTCGTAAAAATTGAAAACGTTTCACGTGAAACATGCATTGACGGTTGCATTATCAAATGAAAATTCGTATAGTGAAGAAATAAACCGTCTGGACGGTATAGTAAAAGAAAGGAGGTAACGTATGGTTAGTGCGAAAGCGTTAGAAACGAGACGGCGAATCACTGACGCGACTGTTCAAGTCATGATGAGCCGTGGGTTTCCGCAATTGACGTTAGAAGAAGTCGCGAAACAAGCGAATGTTTCTAAGGGTGGCTTATTGTATCATTTCGCTTCTAAAGAAGAGTTGCTGATGGGTGTGATTGAAGAACAAGAATCCCGTCAGTTTAAGCAGTATCAAGAATATCTGGATCAAGGTTTAGGTCAGATGGAAGCGTTTGTCACGTTACAAGCGAATCACGAGGAAGAGTTTCACTTGGATATCGATACGGTCTTGTTTTTGTTATCGTTCTTGAAAGAAAATGAAGCGTTTGTCGAAGAACGAAAAAAGCAAGTTAATCAGTTCTTTAATCAATTGATGGAGAGCGCTGATCCGGTCGAAGCGATGATGATTCGATTCGTATTAGATGGGTTGAAAATGTCGGAGCACTTTAAGTTCGCTCAGCCGTCAAAAGCAGAGCGTCAACAATTGGTCGAGCGTCTATTAAAACGGGCGCGCGAAATCGACCAAGCTTCAGATAAAGAGTAAATATGAAATAAAAAACAGAGAGAAGGCGAATAATTACCATGAAGCGTATCATTCAATTTTCAGTGAATAATAAATTTGCTCTTTGGTTGCTGACGATCATCATCACCGTCGCTGGGATTTATGCAGGAACGACGATGAAACTCGAAACGCTACCAGACATTACGACACCGACTGTTTCGGTAACGACGATTTATCCAGGGGCGACGCCTGAACAAGTCCTTGATGAAGTCAGTCGAGAACTCGAAAGTAAGGTCGAAAATCTAGGAGGCGTCGAGACGGTCCGATCGACATCTTTCCAAAACGCCTCAAATCTACAAATCGACTACAGCTTCAGTACGGATATGGATGAAGCAGAACAACAAGTCAAAGAAGCATTAGCGAATGTTGAATTACCAGAAGGCGCGCAAGAACCAAATGTCTCACGGATTTCATTCGATGCTTTCCCCGTTGTCGGTTTCGCAGTATCAGACGAAAAACGTTCACTCTCCGAGTTGACGAAGCTCGTCGAGACAGAACTTCAACCGAAACTTGAAGGGATCGAAGGCGCTCAAACGGTTCAAATCGCTGGGCAAGAGATTCGTCGGATTGAAATTCGATTCGATGATGAAAAGCTACAGCAATATGGATTGACAGAAGATAACGTCAAGCAACTGATTCAAGCGAATGATTCGCGTTTAGCACTCGGCTTATACGAGCTTGGTGACAAAGAGCAAGCTGTTGTGCTTGATGGAAAAGCTACGACGGTCACAGAATTAAAAAATCTTCGTTTGCCTTATACGCCGCAACAGGCAGCAAGCGATACACCGGCAGCTCCTTCACAAGCTCCGACGACGCCACAAGCGCCAACAGAAGGACAAGCACCAACAGAAGGACAAGCGCCAACACCAACACAAGTCCCGACTGTTAAATTGTCTGAGCTCGCAAAAGTAGAAGATAAAGGAATCGAAGAATCGATTTCGCGGTCGAACGGTGAACGTTCAATCGGAATTCAAGTGACGAAATCACAGGATGCGAATACCGTCGATGTCGTCACTGCCGTCAAAGAAACGATTCAAGATTTTGAAAAAGAAAACGGATCGGTCAAAACGTCAGTCACACTCGACCAAGGAAAACCGATTGAAGAGTCTGTCTCAACGATGATCAGTAAAGCCTTGATTGGTGCATTATTTGCGATCATCATCATCCTTTTATTTTTACGCAACTTTAAATCGACAATCATTGCAGTCATTTCGATACCGTTGTCGTTACTGATGGCGATTCTTGTCTTGAAACAGATGGATATCTCGTTGAACATCATGACACTTGGTGCGATGACGGTCGCAATCGGTCGTGTCGTCGATGATTCGATCGTCGTCATCGAAAATATTTATCGTCGCTTAACGGATCCCGGCGAAAAACTTAAAGGTAAAGCCTTAATCATCGATGCAACACGTGAAGTGTTCATTCCGGTCGCATCATCAACAATCGTGACGATTGCTGTTTTCTTACCACTCGGGTTCGTAACAGGATTTGTTGGTGAACTGTTCCTGCCGTTCGCACTGACAGTTGTCTTTGCATTATTCGCATCGCTGATTGTTGCCGTAACAGTCGTACCGATGTTTGCTGACTCACTGTTCAAACGTGGGAAAGCACCGAAACCGGAAAAAGAAGATGGCGGGAAATTAGCGAGCTGGTACCGTGGCGTGTTGAACTGGTCCTTGAACCATAAATTAATCGTCTTCGGTCTTGCAGTCTTAATGCTTGTCGGAAGCTTTGCTCTCGTACCGGCGATTGGGGTCAACTTCTTGAATCAAGAGAGTGAAAAAACGTTTTATGTGACGTATAATCCGGAACCAGGTCAAACGCTTGATGACTCGCTTGAGGCAGCGGATCAAGCTGAAGCTTATTTTGATAAACAAAAGAATATCGACAATCTCCAGTTCACGGTAGGAGGCGAAAATCCACTTAATCCGGGAAATACGAAACAAGCGGTCTTCATCGCCCAGTATGATCCAGATACAGAGGAATTCGCAGACGTGAAACAACAGGCAGTGAAAGACTTGAATGAAGCCATCCCGACTGGAGAATGGAAAGAACAAGACTTCAGTGGTGGTGCCGGTTCATCTGGTGTTTCGTATTCAGTCTTCGCGAATTCAATCGAAGATCTAGAAACGATCACACCGAAGTTCGTTAAAGCAATCGAAGGTGAATCAAAATACGTTCGGAAGGTAACGACCGACTTAAAAGATTCATATACGCAGTACACGTTTGAAGTCGACCAACAAAAAGCTGCCGAGTTCGGTGTGTCGACAGCCCAACTCGCGCAAGGAATCGCTAACGTGCAAGGCGTCGAAAAACCACTTTCTACTATAAAAGTAGACGGGAAAGAATTGGACGTCATCGTACCAAACGAACAAACGACGTACGACTCGATTGATGATTTAGAAGAAGCCGATATCACGACGCCGCTCGGTGTTAAAAAGTTATCTGATTTCGTCTCTGTCAAAAAAGGCACGACACCGGACTCGTTAAATGAACGAGACGGGAAACTCGTCGCAACCGTGACGGCAGAACTGAAAACAGATAAAGCGACGGAAGCATCACAAGCAATTGACGATGCTGTCAAAACAATTGACCTTCCGACAGGTGTTTCTTACAAAGTCGGTGGGGTGACGGAGCAGATTCAAGAATCGTTCACACAACTTGGTCTTGCGATGGCAGCAGCAGTCGCGATCGTCTATCTCGTTCTTGTCGTGACATTCGGTGGAGCATTGACGCCGCTCGTCATCTTGTTCTCACTTCCGTTCGCAATCATCGGTGGTTTACTCGCCCTCTTGATTACTGGCGAAACGATCTCGGTTTCATCACTAATCGGAGCCTTGATGTTGATCGGAATCGTTGTCACGAATGCAATCGTCTTGATTGACCGTGTCATTCATAAGGAAAATGAAGGTCTAGCGACACGTGAGGCCCTGCTCGATGCAGCAGGCACACGACTTCGTCCTATCTTGATGACGGCACTCGCAACAATTGGTGCCTTATCACCACTCGCCCTCGGTCTAGAAGGCGGCGCGTTGATTTCGAAAGGACTTGGGGTCACGGTCATTGGTGGGTTAACGAGTTCGACGTTACTCACACTTCTCATCGTCCCGATTGTCTATGAGTTCTTAGCACGTTTTCGGAAAAAGAAGTCAATCGATTAATTGATTTCAAACAAAAACTTCTCTGAAACAGGAATTATAGAATGGCTTCATAAAGCCGTTCTATAACCTGTTTTTTTTATTTTGTTACAAAAGTATTACAGGGAGGCATTCCTGTCAATAAACTGTAACACGAGCGATGGAATCAAAATGATAGGATAAAAACAGAAATTATCTGACAATTTAATTCGTTTTACATAACCGTCAACTTTACTTAAAAGGGGATTAGTAAAAGATGAAAGTATCGCTCTGGATCCGTTTATTTATACTCGTGACATTAGTCGTTAGCAGTTGGAGTTCCGTCCCACAAGCAACCAAAGCAGCATCGGTAAAAAAAGTAGTCGTTTCAGTCGATGTGTTGAATATCCGTTCGAAAGCCACGGTCAGTGGGAAGAAACTCGGTCAGCTGAAGCTCGGCCAGTCAGTCACTGTCACGAGCAAAACCTCAAACAACTGGTATCGGTTGCGTTATCAAGGTAAGACAGCGTACATCGCTGCGATGTACACGAAGAGCTACAATAAAAAAGCAACAGCGGGACTCTCAAAAACAGGTGCGACGATTGTATCTGTCGCTGAAGGGTTAAAAGGACGTCCATATGTCTTTGGTGCAACGGGTCCGACGAGCTTTGATTGTTCTGGATTCACAAGTTACGTTTACCGTGCGCTCGGTAAATCTTTACCACGTACGGCAGCCTCACAATATGCAGCAACGAAACGGACGGCACCAGCAGCCGGGGATCTCGTGTTCTTCACGCATGGCAGTGGCATCCAGCACGTCGGTATTGCAGTCGATGGTTCGACGATGATCAATGCTAACTCGTATTATGGTCAAGTCGTCAAAGAATCATTCCGCGGTGGGTATTGGGGATCGCGTTACGTCGCGGCAGGAACTTTATAAGAACAAGACAAAAACCCGCTCTTGTGCGAGACAAGAAGCGGGTGTTTTAGTTCTCATTCTCAATCAGCAAAGGGAAGCTGTGCCGCAGTATTCCCCATCCGAAGGGTTGCCGGGATTTCGATTTGTAACGGTTGTTTTGCGACATCACGCGTTACGAGCGAAAAAGCTTGTTGACCAATTAACCCATAAGGAATCGCGATCGTTGTCAAATCGAGCACTTCTGCGAGGTCACTGCCATCGAACCCGATAACAGATAGGTCCTCCGGGATACGGTACCCTCGTTTTCTGAGCGCGATGATCAGTCCGGCAGCGACGTGGTCACTCGTCGTCATGATAGCGGAAGGGCGCTGTTTCTGACTGAGCCAATGTTCGGCGACACGGGTGCCATCTTCAATCGTCAACGTTTGCTCATACACCCAATCATTCGAATTAGGTTCGACGAGATCATGATAGGCTTGCTTGCGGGCGCGGCTATTCGTACTATCAGCCCGTCCAAGGCAAATACCAATCTGGTGGTGACCGAGTTGCTGGAGTGCCGTCAAGCCTTTACAAAACGCAGTGTAATGATTGATATAGACGGATGAGACATATTCATGCAACTCGCAAAAGACAATTGGGCCGTATTGTTCGTACGAAAGAATTTCAGAGACGGCAAGACTGTGTGAGACGATGATTAAGCCGTCGACTTCACGTTGCGCAAGCGCGCGTAAAACAGTTCGTTCATGTTCTTCGAAATAGTTCGTTTGCCACGTTAAAAAACGATAGGCGTCCTCGAAGGCACTTTTAGCGATTCCTTGAAGAATCGCGGCATGATAGGGATGGTCGACGAACGGTAACATGACGCCAATCGTTTTCGTCCGTCCAGTCGAGAGATGGACAGCTGTCTGATTTCTGATGTAGCCGAGCTTTAAAATGGCTTCTTTGACGGCACGCCGTTTTTCTTCAGCGACATAAGGATGATCGTTGAGGACGCGTGAAACCGTCGTCACGGAAACGTTTGCTTCGTGAGCCAAGTCACGAATGTTCGTCATTCAAAATCCCTCCTATCCTTAGCTAGATAGTTGTTGTTCGAGTTGAATCCAGTGTTGCTTCGTGATCGGTCCGGACGACGAATCAGAGCGTTCGATTTGCTCCGTAATTCTTTCGAGAAGCTTCATTTTTTCAGCCGGTGTTAAATGGGGATATTGTTCAATCAAGGTATGTTTGCAAAGGTAATAACCGGTCGGCGTCCCGAGCTGCTCAATCGCAAGTTCGAAGGCGACGTTCCATTTGTAGAGACGTTTTAGTCGTGTATGAAGCGACATATAGAAGACCTCCTTAGTAGTGTATACCATGACGATAGACTATGGAACGCGTTCCACGGCAAGAACAATTTCAAGAGGAAGAAGGCATGAGGATTTTGACCGCAATTGACCAATGTAAAAAAGAGGACTATGATTATTTGCGAATCAAGATAAAGAGGGGCGAACGTAAAATGGAAGCGACAGATTCGAAACTAGCACTAAAATTGCTCGTAGTCTTATCGCGAACGATGCATGCTGTGACGGAACAAGTAAAAGCAGACATCAAGACCCATCAATTGAATCCTTCAGAGTTTGGTGTGCTTGAGTTGTTGTATCATAAAGGCGATACACCGCTCCAGCAAATCGGCGACAAGATTTTATTGACGAGTGGAAGTGTCACTTACGTAGTAGATAAACTTGAAAATCGTGGACTACTAGCACGCAAATCTTGCCCGACAGACCGTCGCGTCACATTCGGTACGTTGACTGAGGCAGGTCAAGCGTTGATGGAAGAAACGTTCCCGAAACATGAAGCATTTTTGATGGACTTATTCAGCGACTTGACGGTTAGCGAAAAAGAACAATTGATTGATCAACTTAAACGAGTCGGGTACCGGGCAGATAATTATACGCATTCTGAAAAAGCGTAATGCCAGCCGATCCATTCAATCTAGATGGAATGTCACCGAAAGGTGAGATTTCATCTTTTTTGTTTGTCTTTTCATAGAGTTAATACTTTGAAATCAAACGAATTGACAAATGAAAATGATGTTGGTATGTTTAGTTACAGAAATTACTTTAAATAAAAAGGGGAAATAAAAATGACTAAATTACTTTATGTAACTGTAAACCCAAAATCTACGGAACATTCGTTCAGCCTTCAAACAGGTGAAGCGTTCCTTGAAAGCTATAAAGCAGCAAACCCGAATGCAGAAGTAGAAGTACTTAACCTCTACAGCGAAGACGTCCAAGAAATCGATACAGACGTATTAAGTGCATGGGGCAAATTCGCGACAGGTGAAGAGCTTTCAGAAGTCGAAATCGCTAAAGTCGGGACAATGACGAAACACCTCGAGCAGTTCATGGCAGCTGACGAATATGTTTTCGTTACACCAATGTGGAACTTCTCATTCCCGGCACGTCTCAAAATGTACATCGACAGCGTTCTTCTTGCTGGAAAAACATTTGCCTACACAGCTGAAGGTCCAAAAGGATTGATGGAAGGTAAAAAAGCACTCCACATCCAAGCAACAGGCGGCGTTTACACAGGTTCTGGTTTGAACTTCGGTGACGATTATCTCCGTCAAGCACTCGCATTCACAGGTGTGACTGAATACGACGCGCTCTTCATCGAAGGTATGGCGATGAACCCAGAAAAAGCAGAAGAAATCAAAGAAGAAGCAATCGCAAAAGCAAAAGAACTAGGTCGTGCGTTCTCAACGGTCAACGCGTAAGTTAAAAAAATCCCTTCGTCCGAATGACTGGACGAAGGGATTTTTTTGATTAGATGTGTGATTTTTTACGTAGAACAAGCAATGCAAACAAAACGAGGTCCTTCAGTTTCTCGAAACCGCGAGGGTGTGTCGAAATACGGTAAAGCCATTCTAGTTTTAGTTTGCGGAACACTTTAGGGGCTCGTTTGCTATGACCGGACCAAACATCGAAGGCACCACCGACCCCGATGAAGATGCCGCGATCGACGAGATCATAAACGGAAGCAATCCATTGCTCCTGCTTGGGTGCTCCGAGCGCGACAAGGATTAAATCAGCCTGTGCAGAGCGAATGGCGTCGGCAGCTTCCTGATCCTTACCGAATCCATGAAATGTCCCGACGAACTGGATATTCGGAAAACGGATCGATAATTGTTTAATCAACGATTTCATGACTTCCGGGCGACCTCCGAGTAAGAAGACACGTTTGTGTAAATTGTCAGCCGTTCGCAACAATTCCCGTGCCGTTTCAATTCCAGGAAGCGTCGCCTGCAACGGGTTGCCTAGACGTTTACTGGCGGCAGTCACACCGATGCCGTCTGGTGTGATGAACGTCGCTTTTTTCAAGATGACGTTGTATTCCGGATCACGTAAAGAGCGGAGAACGAGCTCAGGATTTGCCGTCACAAGAAAAGCTTTTTCATTGTCGTGTAAGACTGTTTTAATATGGGTATACCATGTCGATGGTGTGGCATTGACGAACGGTAACCCGAATAGTTCTGTTGTTTGAATCATTGTTAATCCACCTCATTTTCCATCATAGCAGAACCCATCTAAACAAACAGGGTCCTAAGACCGAAAAAGGAGTGAAGTTGTATGCATCCTGCTTGGCAAACAATTTTAAAAGAAGAAAAAGAAAAAGAATATTTTCAACAACTTTGGTCGTTCGTTCAATCGGCCTATCAAGAGACAACAGTTTATCCGGAGAAGGATCGGATTTTTCATGCGTTTGATGCGGTCGCACCGTCAGCCGTTCGATGCGTCATTTTAGGACAGGATCCTTATCATGGACCTAATCAAGCGAACGGATTAAGCTTTTCCGTGAACGACGGGGTCAAGATTCCACCGTCGTTACGAAACATGTATAAAGAACTTGTAACCGATTTAGGATGCACGCAACCAACGACCGGAAATCTCGAAAAGTGGTCGGATCAAGGGGTGTTCCTCTTGAATACATCGTTGACGGTCGAAGATGGGAAGGCTGGATCTCATGCTAAAAAGGGCTGGGAGCCCTTTACTGACCGAGTAATCGAAGTACTCAGTGCACAGGAGGAACCGATTGCGTTTATTCTTTGGGGAAATCATGCAAAAAGTAAGAAAGTATTAATTGATACCTCGCGTCATCTGATAGTGGAGTCGGTCCATCCGAGTCCGTTATCGGCGAACCGTGGTTTTTTTGGGAGTCGACCTTATTCGCGTGTCAATCAGTGGCTTGAAGAACAAGGGCGCCAACCGATTGATTGGTGTATCTCATGAAACGGAAAATATCCTAACCAGGATTAGACGGTTGATAAACGAACAGGGAATTCTGTTTTGGGTAGGAGGTTCACTAAAAAAGCCGAATGATTTCCCCCTTTTGAGTGCGGGAAGGCATTCGGCTTTTTTGTAGTTATCACATCGTCATCTGAAAACTCAATCCATCATGAATTGTTCGATGACGAGTGCGATGCCGTCTTCATCGTTTGAAGCCGTCATATGCTGAGCGCGCTCTTTGACGGTATCGGCAGCATTTGCCATCGCAACACCGAGGCCTGCCCATTCAATCATCGATAAGTCGTTGTTGCCGTCCCCGCAGGCGATGACGTCTGCTTGTTTAATACCGAGGTGACGAGCGAGAAGTTCCAAACTCGTACCTTTCGTCACACCAGCTTCTGTGAACTCAAGGAAGAAGGGTTTAGAACGTGCGACTGCGAGTTGACCCGCAAGTTCGACTTGAAGTTGTTGTTCGACTTCCGCTAAGCGTTGTTCTTCAGCAAGCATCAGACATTTGACGACCGGCTCTGTTACGGAAGCTTTAAAGTTCGGTACCGTGATGACGTCCATCCCCGTCAATTGACCTTCAAGCGTCGTATACTCGTTCGGTGTCTCCGTAAAAATTTCGTGACCGACGTACGTATGGATATAGATGCCTTCACGACGACTTAAATCGTAAAGCCCATGAACCGTTTCCGGGCTGAGTGTACTCGAAAACAGTGATTCGTTTGTCTGACAGTTGATGATGGATGCACCGTTGAAACTAAGGATGAAACTTCCGTAACGTTCAAGTTCAAGTTCCTTCGCTAAATCAGTCATCGCATAAGTAGGTCGTCCGCTCGCGAGGACGACTTTTTTTCCGCGACGTTGTACGTCGAGTAGTGCCTGTTTCGTTTTTTTGGAGATCGTATGGTCGCTCGTCAACAATGTATCATCAAGATCGAGCACAATCATTTCGTAAGCCATTCAGTGTAAGCCCCTTTCAATTATCTGTTCTATCGTATCAAGTTGCCTCCTATTCGACAATATACTCTCCTTAGGAAGAGTATGATACAGTTTGATTAGAGCACGAATGGAAAGGATTCAACCACTATGAGATATGTTGCCATTATTTTATCGACCCTATATTTAGCAGGATGTGGCCTGAGCCTGCCGCACCCTGCGACCTTACTACAGCATCCGGCCCTACCGAAATGGGAGACTGCATTAAAGGAAAAAATTGAGCACGACCTCCCGGAACGAGCAGAAATCATCGCCCCCCGAAACCAGTCGATATCACGGTTATATGAATTGATCGACCTGAATCAGGACGGTCATCAAGAAGCGGTCACCTTTTATCGGACTGAAGTGAACGGAGACTTCCAAATTCATTTATTGGTTCACGAGCGTAAACAAGAGAGTTGGTCATTAAAGGTACGACGACCGATTGCAGAAGGAAAGGCAATCGACCAACTGCATGTTGTGTTGAATCCGATGAAAACGTCTAATCAATTAGTGATTGGTATATCGAACCTTGAGACGAACACGGTTTATCTCTTAAAAAATCTCCTTCAACCAACGGCAGACATTACGAAGGTAGATACATACGATCGAGTCACGATTGCTGACTTAAATCAAGATCAGCAACAAGATATGCTTCTTTTGAAAAAAGGGCGACCGGCAAAAGTGATGTACTACAAGGATGTGTTAAATCCATCTGATCGCCAGGCGATGTCTTTGACGACAAAAGAGGGTGACTTGTTCGCGGATCATGATTTGTTTGAAGTTGATTCGATTGATGTGTCTAAAAAAAGAGGATTGCTCATTTCTTTTACACGTGATGCCGCGATGCATGTGGCGCTGTTTCAACTGGACGAAGGTCGGCTTGTGCAGCATACATTCGGCGATCAAGCAGAAATCATCGAACCGATGTATACGTATCCGAAAGACGTTGATAAAGATGGAATCGTAGAGTTTGCACACCAGTACACACCAAAAAACAGCAGTGGTCCGATTGGTGAGGATAAACCGCGTATCACGGCCTATTACACATGGAACGGCTTGGACGTGTCGCCTTTTCTCGAATCGGGATTTGAACTCCGAGAAGAACAATACATCGATTTAGAATACAATTTCGTCATGCGCTTCCCGGCGCGCTGGGCGACGCGAGAGACGATTGATAAAAAAGATAATCGGATCCGCTTCATCAATCAGGAGACGAACGGAATCGATTTCGAAATCGAAGTGATTCCGAAAAATCAGTACATTGCCAGTCCGCAAAAAAAGAAAATCAAAGAAGGCATTGACTACGTTTATGTCGTGAATGTCACAAAATCATATGAAGAGTACGCAGCGAACGTAACGCTCGTCGAATAGAGTCGAAGTAGGAGGAAGCGAACATGACAAAAATATTAGTGGCTGAGGATGAACACGCGATTCGAAGTTTCATCGTCATTAATTTAAAACGGGCAGGGTATGAAGTGAGTGAAGCGGAAAATGGACGAGAAGCGTTAGAACAATTTAAACAAGAGACATTCGATATTATGTTACTCGATATCATGATGCCTGAAGTCGATGGATTTGCTGTATGCGAGCAAGCACGGGCGCAAGATGAAGTCGTCGGGATCATCATGTTGACAGCGCGGACACGTGAGGAAGACAAAGTCATGGGGCTCAGTGTCGGGGCGGACGATTACATCGCGAAGCCGTTTAGCCCGGCCGAATTACTGGCTCGGATTCAATCGTTGTTACGACGCGTCGAAACGTTACGTCGTCGGAAGCAACCACGCGAGCTGATTTCAGGACCATTCCGGATTGATCTTGGCGCGAAGCGTGTCCAAAAAGGAGGCGTCGATGTCGAAGTGACGCCGACAGAGTACGATTTACTTTGTCATTTCATTAAAAATGAAGATCAAGTCATGTCACGGGATGAATTGCTTGATGCCGTCTGGGGAGAAAACTATTTCGGCGATCGAAAAACCGTCGATGTCAACATTCGTCGTCTTCGTCAAAAAATTGAAGAAAACCCGGCTGAACCACAGTTTATCGAAACGTTGTGGGGGCATGGCTACAAGTGGCGTAACGAAAAATGAAACGACAGATATTGATGCGGTTCATGACGATTATTACGGTGACCGTTCTGCTCGTCATCGGGATTTTATCGTTTGTGACCTATAACTATTATTATGTGACGGCGACAGACGTCTTGAAGCGGCATGCGAATGCGAGCGCTGTCTTATTCGCAAATAGTGGCTTGGCATATGACTACATGGATTCAGATGCGACGATTCATGACGTCCTCGATTCCTATGCGTATGAAGATGCTGAGATTGAGGTGCTGGATGCGAAGGGCGTCCCCCGCTATTCGTCGACTGGCTTCATCTCAAAACGAAAATTAGTGAACGAAGAGATTACACAACTCCAAGCTGGGGAAACAATAACGAAGCGTTATGATGATGCTGCAACGGATGAACATCTGCTTGAAGTGACAGAACCCGTCGTCTCTTTCGGACAGACGACAGGGGCGTTACGTTATACGACGTCACTCAATCAAATCGATCAACGGGTTATGGAGATTTGTTTAGCAATCCTTTTGCTCGGAATCCTCATTTGGGGGCTCGCCTATATTTATTCTTCCCGACTCGTCTCCTCGATCGTCCGACCGATTCAAGAAGTCATCGGGGCGTCAGATCAAATTGCAAAGCAACATTACGACGTTAAAGTGAATGAGGCCTATACGTTCGAACTGGGAGAACTCGCGCGGACGATCAACTACATGGGACAACAGATCAAGCAACAAGAAACGTTGAAAGATGAATTTATTTCTGGGATATCACATGAGTTACGGACACCGCTGACTTCAATCAAAGGATGGAGTGAAACATTGCTCGCAGAGAAAGAGCGTCTACCGGAAGAAGCCTCGCTCGGTATGGGCATCATCCACTCGGAGACGGAACGACTGATTTCACTCGTTGAACAGTTACTCGACTTTTCGAAGCTTGAGACGAGTCGCCTCGTCTTATACCGTCAGGAAGTCAACTTGACGGAAATCATCGAAGCCGTCACGGCTCAACTGCGTCAAAAGGTCGAAGAAAAAGAAGTCACCATCGTGCGGAAGTTACCAGCACAAGTCATCGGTCTCTACGACGAGAATCGACTGAAACAAGTCTTCTTGAACCTCTTAGATAATGCGATTCGTTTTTCGCCCGTAGGTGGCGAAATTACAATCCGTCTCGTCCGTTCAGAACGTGTGCTCTTTTTATCCTTTAGTGACGAAGGACCAGGAATCCCGAAAGAACATTTACGTCATGTCACGGAGAAATTTTATCAAGTCCAAAAAGGAAAAGGTGGGACCGGGCTGGGTCTATCGATTTGCCGTGAACTCGTTGAAGCACATGAAGGAAAACTATTTATCGATAATCAACCAGAAGGTGGTGCTATCGCGACAATCTTGCTTCCGGTGACGAAAGCATAACAGGGGAGTCGAATGAGAAGCGCTTTCGAAATCGAACTGGTAAAGTAAAATGGGAATAGTATTTATTTTTTCAAGAAATGAAACGGAGGAATCAGACATGGCACTTGGCGTCTCAAATGGAGCATTAAGTCTGCTAAATGGAAAACCGAACGCAGTATCGACACAAACGGATCAACAAGCGTTAAAGATGGACCCATTACCGTTCAAAGGTACGATGAAAGATTCGAAATTCCAAGTCATGCGGATTTTGCAAAGTCTCGATCGAGTTAAAATCGTGAAAGAAACACCAGACTATATCCATGCTGTCTTCTCGAGTAAGTTTTTCCACTTTAAGGATGATGTCGAATTTTATTTTGATCAGTCGACTCATCTTGTTCATTTCCGGTCTGCCTCACGCGTCGGTTACTCCGACTGGGGCGTCAATCGAAAGCGGATGGAAGATATCGTTAACCGTTATCAGAAGGAGGAGTCACAATGAAAAGTTATCAACTCGTTGTTATCGGTGGTGGAGCAGCAGGCATGACTATTGCAGCTGGTGCTGCAAGTCTTGGTGCGCACGTCGCTTTGATTGAACGTCATACGCATCTCGGTGGAGATTGTTTACACTACGGGTGTGTCCCGTCAAAAGCGTTGATTGAAGCAGCACACGATGTCTATGTCATGAAGCAGACTGCTGAAAAATATAATGTCACATTAAATGGTGACGCGGTCTACTCGAAAACGAAAGCGAGCGTCGACCGGGCACGAAACATCATTCAATCACATGACGGAACAAAACGGTTCGAAGACTTAGGCGTAGATGTCTATATCGGTGAAGCGAGTTTCCTCAGTGCAAACGAAGTCGAGGTAGCAGGACAACTTGTTGTCGGGGAAAAATTTGCAATCTCGACAGGCTCGCAACCAATCATTCCGCCAATCGATGGTCTTGATACGGTTCCGTATTTGACGAACGAAACGATTTTTGAACAGACGGAGCGTCCAGAACGTCTGCTCGTCATCGGGGGCGGCGCAATCGGGATGGAGCTGTCGCAAGCCTACGCGCATCTTGGAACAGAAGTGACGGTCATTGAAGGTGCAAAATCACTGATGCCGAAAGAAGATAAAGGCATGGTTGAAGTCTTGCAACGCCAAATTGAGCAAGAGCTTGTGTTGCATCTGAACACGACGGTGACGCAAGTTCGAAAAGCGTCAGGTGGGATTGAAGTCACGGTCGAAACGGATGGAGAATCACGTGTCATCGAAACGGATGCCGTACTCGTCGCTGTCGGACGTAAACCGCGGATTGAAGCCTTACGCCTCGATCGCGCCGGTGTTGATGTGCAAAAAGGGTACGTGCAAGTCGACGCATCACTTCGGACGAGTCAACGGCACATCTTTGCTGTCGGTGATACGATTCAATCGTTACCATTCACACACGTCGCGGGTCTTGAAGGTAAGACGGTCGTTACGAACGCCTTGTTCGGTTTACGGACGAAGCCCGATTACCGTGCCGTCCCGTGGGTCACATTCACGACGCCTGAGCTGTTCCATCTTGGATTGACCGAAGAAGAAGCACGCGAAAAATATGACGAAATCAAGGTTTATCAAACAGGCCTCGATGAAGTCGATCGTTTCGTCATCAATGGTCGGACAGAAGGTCGCGTCAAATTGATTGCGAACAAACGTGGTAAACTAATTGGTGCTCATGCGATTGGGGAGCAAGCTGGCGAGTGGATGCAAGAAGTCGTTTATGCGATGGCTCGTAAAGATAAAGTCGGTCAATTGTCACGTGTCGTCCACCCGTATCCGATTCGTGGTGCGGCTGTGCAACGTGCGGCTGATCTTTACTGGCGTGAGCGTCTCTTTGATGGTCCATTGCCGAAATGGTTGAAACGATACTTTGACTGGAAACAAGGAGAATGATTCATGCAAGAACCTGCTAAACGGCGTAATTTTGTGCCGGTCGTCATTATTTTGACGCTCGTCATCAACTTACTTGTCGCCTTACTTTTTTTCGCGCCACCGCTTCAGGTGAGTGATGGCTTTGATTGGACGTTGTTACCGTTTTTCAATGCGATTTTTAACAGTTTTACGTTCATGCTCCTACTTGGAGCATGGATTTCGATTCGTCGTGGAAACCGGATCAATCACCGTCGTTTCATCGGTGGTGCCATGACGACGACGACACTCTTTTTAGTTTCTTACGTGACGTATCACGCCGTGAGTGAGTCGACGAAGTTTGGCGGCGAAGGATTCGTTCGCCCGGTCTATTTCTTTATTTTGATTTCGCATATCATTTTGGCAGCGGTTATCGTGCCGCTCGTCTTGATGTCGCTCGCACATGCGCTCAATCAAAATTTCGAGAAACATAAAAAATGGACACGTTTTACGATGCCGCTCTGGCTGTATGTCAGTCTGACGGGTGTCATCGTCTACATCATGATTCGTCCATATTACTAAAAATGAATGTTCGAGTTAAGTGGGTCTTCACGCAGCTTGTCTGTGTTTGGGACTCACTTTTTTTGTTCCTCACTTAGTGCAATGTGAATTGCTTCTTTGAAGACAAGGCGAGAAAATTGACATTATTCCTGCAGCATGTTCACGCTTCATAAAAAGGTTTTTACAGTCTAAAGGGATTGCGCATCGATGTTAGATGGCAATCCCTTCGTGTATATCTTCATCTTCGAAATTAGTTGTTTCTTACGGTTTGACCGTTGTTTCATCTAGCAAATTCGCTGCTTTGATATCAAGTAACGGACGGACGAGGACTTCGACGCGCCGATTTTGACTCCGTCCACTTTCTGTTTGATTCGAAGCGATGGGTTGGTATTCGCCGTATCCGGTGACGGTGAACCGTTTTGGTTCTAACTTTGGATTTTTTTGCAACGCACGCATGAAACTGATGGCGCGTTCCGTACTGAGTTCCCAGTTCGACGGGTATTGTGCCGTACGAATGGGGATGTTATCTGTATGACCAGACACTTGAATTTGACGTTGTCCAGATTTGACGAGTAAGTTACTCATCCCTTGAGCAATTTGGATGGCTTCGCCTTTGACTTCAGCTTGCGCAGGAGAAAATAGAGCGCGATCTCGAATCGTGAAGACGAGACCTTCATTCGTGATTTCGACTTTAATATCTTTTTCGAGCTTTTCTTTTTTGATATAGTCGGACGCTTGGGCTTTAATTTTTTCGAGCTCTGAGATTTCAAAACTTTGTGCTTTCGTCCGAGCATCCGTCTTTTTTTCGTCCTCTTCTTCTTGTGAAGTCGCGAGCGAGCTATTGGTAATCATGCCGGAGCCACCGTTGAAGACGGAACTGAATGATTGAGACATCGCTTTTAGTTTGACGGCATCGACGTTACTCGAAGCAAAAAGGACGATGAAAAGCGCAAGTAACAGAGTCAAAAGATCGGCATACGGAATCAGCCAACCTTCCGAGATGTGTTCATCATGCGGCTTCTTTTTCCGCTTCATAAGTTTCACGCTCCTTCGGCGTCAGATACACGAGTAGCTTATCCTCCAAGTTTTTTGGAGATTCCCCGTTTTGAATCGAAAGAATTCCTTCAATGATCATTTCATAGAGTTGAATTTCATTTGCTGATTTTTGTTTGAGTTTCGTCGCGAATGGAAACCATAAAACATAGCCGGTGAAAATCCCGAATAATGTGGCGATGAAGGCACCCGAGATTGCGTGTCCGAGCTTCTCGATATCCGACAGATCGGATAGGGCGGCGACTAGACCGATGACGGCCCCTAAAACACCGAGGGTCGGAGCATATGTACCAGCTTGTGTGAAAATGTTCGCGTTCGCATGATGGCGTTCTGTCATGTTTTCGAGGTCGCGTGTCATGACATCTTCCACATATTCAGAAGGTTGACCATCGATGACCATCATGACACCACGTTTCATGAACGCGTTGTCGACTTCTTCAATCGCTGTTTCGAGCGATAAGAGACCTTCTTTACGCGCTTGCGTCGATAGTGTCAAAAATTGAAGCATGAGATTTTGTTTGGTCATTAAATTTTGTTCGAAGAAGATGACTTTGAACAGGGCTGGAATCAATTTGAGCCGTTCCTTCGGGAAGGAAATCATGATGGCTGCTGCTGTACCTGCGAAGATGATGACGAGTGCCGCAGGGTTCAGTAAGGCGATTGGAGGAGCACCTTTTAGAATCATTCCTCCGACGAGTGTGATGAGTCCAAGAATAATACCGATTATCGACACGATATCCATTGTTAATTGTGCCACCTTTCCACATGTTGTTAGGGTCGTGAACGAAAAAATAAAAAGAGCAGAAGAGGCATCTTCTGCTCGGAAATCCAAAAACCGAGAATTAAGCGCCGTTTTCGTCGATTAGCAATTGAATGCTTTCGTTTCGTTCGTCACGCTCTATATCGGTTAATACGTCGTATTTTTTTAATACATTATACAATTCATTTAGAATCGGTTGTTCCAGATGTAACGATAATAATTCCTCGAACTGATAATATAACTGTGCGGGCATCCATTGTGATTGTCGTTCTAGCCTTCGCGAGACATCCTCAATCGAATGGTCAGCCGTCCTAGGGTCCACTGTTTCCCTCAACCTCCTTTAAAGTTAACACGTCTGCTTTTATCTATTTTACCAAAAAAAAACGAAAACGTTTAGTTGATTGCAAATTTCGATAGAACTAATGTTTTCGAGAGAGTATGATAAATGCAATTGAGTAATCTCATCTAGGAGGAGTCAACGCATGTTTTCGCATAAAAGACATACACGTTTAGCGAAATTTGGAGATTTTGGAGAACGAACGTATCATCAATTATTTGATAAACCAGCCCGTTTCATCGCGACTGGATTCACATTGACGATTTTGCTCGGAGGATTATTGTTGTGGATCCCCTGGTTTCAACAAAGCGATAGCCACGTTGCATTAATTGATTGTCTGTTCGTCGCGACATCGGCTGCGACGGTGACGGGGCTTTCGCCGATTAACATTGCAGAGTCCTATAATTTGTGGGGGCAACTGATTTTAATGATTTTAATTCAAATCGGTGGTCTCGGATTCATGACGATTGCACTTGTTCTACTTAGTGTCACAGGTCGAAAAATCGGGATTCGTCAGCGGATCATCATTCAAGAGATGTTCAACTTAGATAGTCCGGGAGGAACGATTCGACTCGTCCGGAACATTCTCTTGACGACCGTCATCCTGGAGTTGATTGGGATGATCTTACTTGCTCTCGATCTGTTCATTCAATACAAATATACGCTCTCAAAATCACTGTATTATGGTCTGTTTCATGCGGTCTCCGCCTTTAATAATGCCGGTTTTGCGTTATGGGGAGACAGTTTGACGTCCTTCCAACAAGATACGACATTCATTTTTACGATTTCTGCTCTATTGATGATTGGGGGATTGGGCTTCACGGTCATCGCTGATGTTTCGGCTAACCGCAGCTTCAAGAAAATTTCATTACACTCGAAATTAATGATTTTATCATTACTCGTCATCAACGGTATCGGGACGGTCGCGATGATGGTGTATGAGTGGGTCTCACATCTCGGTTCCCTTCAAAATTATTCGTTCTTTCAAGCACTACATATCGTTTTCTTCCAAGTCGTGACGACCCGGACGGCAGGGTTCCAGACGATTGATTTGACGACGATGGTGCCACTTTCGATCGGTTTGATGATGGTTTTGATGTATATCGGAGCGGGATCGGCGTCGACGGGATCAGGCATTAAAGTCACGACAGCAGCCGTCATCTTAAAGAACGTCTGGACGTATCTACGGGGACAACGAGAAACGGTCCTGATGCGTCGGACCGTCCAGGCGCAGGCCGTATCAAAAGCTTATGCGATTGCTATTTTCAGCATTTTATTCATCGGTGTCATCACAACGCTCTTGGCACTGTCGCAACCGAATATCTCGTTTACAGGGCTCTTCTTCGAAACGGTTTCCGCATTCGGGACGGTCGGACTTTCGTTAAATGTGACATCAGAGTTGAATGATTTTGGAAAAGGACTAATCATGTTCATGATGTTGCTTGGACGTGTCGGTTCCTTGACGATTCTCTTCACGGTCGCGACGCAACACAATCGCTTGATTCGTTATCCGAAAGAAAATATGCTGATTGGTTGATTGGCTGTCAGTAGCAGATGTCTCCTAAAAAGTGCCTCACCGTTCGATAACGCATCGAATGGCGAGGCACTTTTCTTACATAAATGATAATCGATCTGAGATTGGGGCAATGGTCACCCGAGTATCCTTCATTCGATCATCACGCTGGATTGTATTATCTTCTTCGATTTTCCATTTCGAACCGTGGTATACATTTAATGCTGTAGCGATTTCAAAGAAGGAATGGGTCGAATTTCCATTGGCAAGATAAAGGCCAGGTGTTTGAGTCGTCAAGATTGTATAGAGCGTTTGCGCCGTATCTTCTAAAAAAGAGCAAGCGGGATACCAGTTTTTACTTGCCGGAATGGGACCCGTTGAGGCATGTCGTTCTAAATAATCAATCATATTATTTGATCCGGCAACCTGACCGATTTGCCAGCCGATCCGGACGATGTAGGCGTCAGGATTGACTGCTTGGATAAGTCGTTCGCATGTTCGTTTATAAAAACCGTAGTCATCGTCTGCTTCCGGAAGTACAGATGGATCATGCGGTCCCTGTTGATGATTTGCGTAGACAGAAGCCGTGCTCGTAAAGAGAAAGGGAATGTTACGCTCAAAAGATAGCCGTGCCAATGATTCTGCAAATTCAGCAGAACCCATTCCGATGTGTAAGAGTAGATCAGGTTGGACCTGATCAATAAAAGCTTCCATGATTGCGGGATCAGTCGTCGAGACAACCGATCGATCCCAAGCTGTAACTTCATACTGATGCATGCGTAAGACGTCTGCAAGTACAGGTGCGACTGTACCATTCATACCGGTAACAAGAGCATTCATTGTGTTTTCTCCATTTCGGGATGTTGAATTTTATAGTAATCGACAAGTCGTGGAAGAAACTCAGCAAGATCAGGACACACAATACCAGTTCCGTCTAAATCACGAAGTGTGTTCGTCGTATCGTAGTGAACAGGGTGAACAAAGTAATCAAGCGTCTGCCGCTGCATCTGTAAGCGCGTAGCGATACGCGGGGTCAACAGGGACGTCACGAGGCGAAACGGGACGACACCTCGTGGAGAAGCACCATAGTAGGTATCATGTAACAGCTCATAAATCGTCCGTGCGCCGTGTGGGAATGGATCCGTCAGGTGATACGTTTGACGGACGCCGCTTGGTACATGGCTTAAATAGGTCGTCGCAGCGATGACATAATCATACGGAACGAGATTGACGAGTGCATTGACTCTACCTGCATAAGGAAGGGGGGCGAATTGCTTGAGCAGGCGCAGGGCGTTCAAGACGAAATAAACCCCATCCCACTTTGGTGTCTCCCCTGTCTCGGAGTGACCGACGACGATACCTGGACGAATGATCGTGTAAGGAAGTGAACCGACTTCTTCATGAAAGCGAACTTCTGCCAGGTACTTCGTTTCTTCGTACGCATTTTTGAATGATGCGGCATGTTTGAGGTTTTGTTCAAGAACCGTCCCGGTCCGGAGCCCGGAGACATAGGCGGTGCTGAAGTAGATGTAGCGTTCAAGATAATGCAACGTATGAGCAAACTGCGTCACGTTCGATGTTCCGATGACGTTAATTCGAAAAGCGATATCAAATGTCGTCGCCAAGTCATACAGTGCTGCCAGGTGAAAGAGATGCGTCACTTCAGTCGACAGTCGTTGCTTCGTCTCTGTGTTCAATCCTAATCCGGGTGTTGTGATATCACCTTCTAATAAAACGAGTTGTGCTTCTTCAAGACGCGTGTGTTCGAGTAACGATTCCTTTTTTGCTAAGGCACTTGTTCGTTCGCTCGGTAGATGAAGCAAATAAAACCGGTCAATTTGTTCCGGCACAAGAGCGAGACGTTCAATTAATTTGGTGGCAAGGAATCCGGGGAATCCTGTCATGAAATAAGTCCGTTTCATTTTGCATAATCCTTTCTTGAATCTAAATCGAGTACAACCGTGAAAGTCGACCCTTGATGGAGCTCCGACTCGACGGAAATCGCCCCACCATGTGATTCGATGATTTCTTTACAAATCGCAAGACCGAGGCCGGTTCCGCCAATCTTACGGACGGCTGAATTATCGACACGGTAAAATTTCGTGAAAAGCTTATCGAATGCATTTTGAGGAATTCCGAGACCGTGATCAGTCACAGTAATGATGGCTTGCTCGCCTTGTGTGTGTAGACTGACCGTTACGTGGTCGGCGGATGGTGAATATTTGATTGCATTCGAGAGTAAGTTCAAAACGACTTGTTTAATTTTATTTTCATCAGCGACGATCATGACAGGATCTTCCTTTACATCAAGCACGATGCGATGGGTTTCGGCCGTTTCACCAAAAGCGTCCGTTGTATCGAGGAGCAGTTGACGTAAAGAGAATGATTTAAAATCGTACGGTTGTTTGCCGCCTTCCATCCGTTGAATATCTAAAAATTCATTGAGGAGCGTCGTTAACCGCTTGGCTTCTTCATGCATGATTTCGACATAGCGTTGTATTTTTTCAGGTGTGAGCTTACGATAGCGCAACAACTCCAAATAACCGAGAATCGATGAGAGGGGTGTTCGGAGCTCATGCGATACGGTACTGATGAGTTCATCTTTGACCTGGTCCATTTTTTGCTCTTCTGTCCGGTCGCGGAAGACGAACAAAAAACCATGACGGGAGATGCGACTACGTTCCTTCTTAATTGAAGTCGCATAAAACTCGAAGTAAAGATGATTGGATTCATTCGGACGTTGTAGTGTAAACCGAAATGACAGTTCAGAATGCTTGCCGGCAAGGAGTTCTTCGACTTGTTGTAGCATCTCATAGCGGGTCGCGAGATCGAGATTCGGAATCATACTGATCCGCTCTTGAATCTTGCTTGGTGCAATCCCTGGAACATCGAGCAGTTTTCGGGCTTTGACGTTCATGAAGATGAAGCTGCCATCTTCTTCTGTCAGTAAAAACCCTTCGTTTGAAGCTTGCAGAATCGATTGGGTGATATCGCGTTGACGCATGATGGCATTTTTTTCACGTTCCAACATGCTCTCGATTTTTTTACGCTCACTGATATCCCGAATGACGGCGACACGCATCCGTGTTTTTTCGTACATGATTTCGCGCGGGAAAATTTCAATTTCGACAGGTGTCCCGTCTGCCCGTTGTCCGATGACCTCGTACGGATCATTACGGTGGAGTTCGATACGCCGGCTGACCTCTTCATGAAAGTCAGTATGGATGAAATCCAGGGCATTGCGTCCCTTGATTTGTTCAAGTTTTGTACGGAAAATCACTTCAGCTGCTCGGTTCGCGTCGAGAATGGTACCACGGTCGTGGAAGATGACCGCTTCGACGATTGATTCGGAAAACAGACGGAAACGACGTTCACTTTTCGTCAGGTGTGACTCAATTTGTTTTTGGGCACTCATATCAACGATGAACAAGAAAAATTGTCCGTCTGCTAGACGGGTCATATACAATCGACCATAGAAGGTCGAGCCGTCTTTACGGTGATACACCCATTCGTTTTCCGCATCACGCCCGTGCAACAATAAGACATCGGCTGGAGATAAGTCTTTTAAATTCAACTGCTCCAAGTGTCGCTTCCGCTCATCAAACTCTGCGTGATCGTGTAAGTCATCAGGACATCTTCCGATCAGCTCGTGTTCTTCGTAACCGAACAAGGTACCTGCTGTTTCATTAAACGCGGTAATATGGAAGTCTGCGTCTGTGACGAGTAGGGCAGCATCTAATGTCGATTCGAGCAAGCGGTCGATCGCGAGCGATTTAACGGAAACGACGAAAAGGGAAGTCTGCGCAATCGGTGAGACGATGAGTTCGTAAGGGATTACCCGGAAGTGGACCGAATCAGATAATGGAAGAGACTGTTCGTCGAGTGAGAAAAGTGAAAACAGTGACTTGTCATTGGAGTCGGTAGGGAATTGGGCGTGAAAGGTATCATTCACAAAGTTAATTCGGCCCATCCGATCCACTAAAGCGAGCGGTTCTGAGACGGCACGTAAGGTCGCACGGATAAGTGCTTCTGCGGATGTGGATGAGTGTTCAGTCATAAGCGACCTCCTTTCAAAAAATAAAGTCCGGTGCATGATGATTATTAAAAAACGTAATCTTCTCTCAACACTTATTCTCCATCTGCGTTGTTCGTTCCTTTCGAGGAAGCGAACCGAAAGAGAATTTAGTATATTAATTTTAAAGAAACCGATTGAATTCGAGTCAACTCAGAGTGAAGGAGAATCAAGTCATGCAAATACGTACGAAACGCAGAATAATCGCACTACTGTTCGCGGTGCTCGGAGTCGCCGGAACTTATTTTTTTTCGAGTTCCTGGGAACTTTTAATTGTCGGAATCAGTATAGTAGGATGTATCGTTTTTTTATTACTTTCCTTCTTTACCCCTTCACTTGCGAATCGAATTGATCGCATGGAAGGCAGGGAGTTTGAAGAGTGGCTCGTCGAACTATTTGAAGGTGCCGGCTATCGCGTTGAACTGACGCCGGCCTCAAGAGATTTTGGGGCGGATTTATTGATTGAAGACGCACAAGGGTATAGAATAGCGATTCAAGCAAAACGTTATGGTGGACCGGTTGGATTAGAGGCGGTTCAACAAGTCGCCGCGGCAGTACCTTTTTACGACATGGATGAAGGATGGGTCGTGACGAATTCGACGTATACGGACGCCGCATGTCGCTTGGCAGAACCGAATCGGGTGCGCTTGATTGATCGAGAAGAATTGCTTGAGTTTGCACGAGAAATTGGCTTTCGCTGATGTTGTCGAATGATTGTCGACAAAAGGGGGTTGTCAATTTGTTCAAACGGTGCAATAATCATTTTCGTTAACGAAATATCATAGAGATAAAGAAAGTTAAACTATTCAGGATGTCTAAATATACTGGGGACGAAATACCAGCACTTTTTAGCAGTGAGAGGAGAATTTCTGTTGCGCAAAGTTGTCTATGTGCAGGGTTGCGTTTTTTCGCAAGGTCATGCCGCGATTTATGATGAAGCACACCAAATGATTGGTGCGGTTCAACACGACGAGACAGGTCGTGTTCAAGTAATGAATGGTGAAGGTAGAGGGGTAGCGTTTGGAAAGTTCATCCCGACATGTAAGAAATGGGTCGTGATGAACCATGATGGTCAAGAGGTAGGTCAAATGCGTGAGAAGTTTTCACTCTTCTCGAAGAAATGTGAATATAACGTGTACGAACGAGGCACGTATGTCATTTCCTTCGACCTGACAAAAGGGAAATTCTCAGTCCGAAGTGCGGCAGGCGAAGTCGTCGCAGAATTGCTGCAAGACGGCGATGAATATCGTCTCGTAAAAGATGCTGACAAACTCTCAATGTATGAACTGCTGTCCGTCTTAAAAAGCTTGACGAACTCCGTCAACTATAAACCACTTACAGCTGTATAAAAAAAGATGTCCTTCAGTTTATTCTGGAGGGCATCTTTTTACTTCAAGATTGTAAAACTTGCTGGAGACGCTGTTTTGCTTCGTGCGTCAGGTGCGAAATACGACGGGCGTACAGACAGAGCTGTAAGACGTGGACCGTCTCAGGTCGATAGGCATGGATACGCTCTAAAGAGCGTCTCAGACGCTTCTCCGTCAGTTCGATTGGTCCACTCGTCTCTGCATGCTGTGTATAGACGAGATAAAAGTCGAGCGGACTGATTAAATCATCTTCATCGATATTGGGGTTCTTAAAAACGATCGTCAATAATTCACGTGTTTCTTCTAAAGAAAAGAGATGCTTTAAGTCATCAAGTAAGTAGATGATGGCTGCCTGATTGATCGAGTATTTTTTCCCGCGATGCGGAACACCGATGATGTCCCGTACTTCACGCTTCGTCCAGTTTTGAATCGTCGTCGCAGACATATGTTCTCCAATTAAGGCATTCGCGAGATGGACGATTTCGTTAATCGATAAACCATTTTTCGTCGCATCAAATTGTTTGAGGCGATGGATGACTTTCGGAAGATCCGATTCATCCTCGGAAACGAGTGTGCCGATCCCTTTTCCTTCTTTCAAATGTGATAGGCAGTTAGATAACGTTTGCACGGCTTGAGCATCATACATTCAGAATACTTCCTCTCTAGGACGTCATTTGACCTTATGTTATCAAATGAAGGTTCGAAAGAGCAAACGGCAATCAGACAAAGTACAATAGAATGGAGCAAAAGAAGGAGGATTCATATGGAATGGGTTGCTGCTGTTGGAACAATCGTCATCATTGGACTCATCTTGTTCTTGTTGGAAGCGATTGGTCGACGCGTGGGAGCAGAGCCGGAAACGGTTCGGAAATGGATTCATATCGCAGTCGGGCATTGGGTCTTTCTGGCGCTTGCCTGGATCGATCATTGGTATGTCGCAATCGTCCCGTTACTATTTTTCACGGTCGTTAATCTGCTGACCTTAAAACGCGGGACGGGTCAAATGAATCAAGTGGAACGCATATCTTACGGGACGGTCTACTACCCGATTTCTTTACTGATTCTAGTCGGACTCTTTTTTGAACGAGAACCAATGGCACTCGTCGCCGGCAGCATGGTGCTCGCGTGGGGCGACGGAATGGCTGCTTTAGTAGGTCGACGCTACGGAAAGACGTTCTATACACGTGGGGCGATTAAACGATCATTTGAAGGAAGCATCGCGATGTTTTTATTCTCGTTCCTCGTCCTGACTTCCACATTTCTTATATATGCATTACCGGCTTGGATTGCAATCAGTTACGGTTTTTTGCTTGCGAATATTGCTGCTTTGATTGAAGCCGTGTCCTATCGCGATTTAGATAATGTTTTCATCCCGCTTTCAATCGGTGCACTCGTTGCGTTTGCGCTTTAATAGATGTTGCTACTTGCTTCACCGGTAAGACGTCGCGCGATTCAGGTAAAAACAAAAAAGCAGCGGATTTCTTCTATAAAGAAGAAACCTGCTGCTTTTTTGCTGTTTTCTATTAAGCGTGAAGGTGCAATACATCTTCAACGGATTTATACGTGTAACCGAGGTCGCGCGCGACTGCTTCGTACGTCACGAATCCTTGCGCGACGTTGAGACCTTTTTCAAGCGAAGTATTTTCAGCAAGTGCACGGTGTGTGCCTTTGTTCGCGAGTTCGAGAACGTAAGGAAGTGTTGCGTTCGTAAGCGCGAGTGTCGACGTCCGTGGAACAGCACCCGGCATATTCGCGACGGCATAGTGAACAACACCGAATTTTTCATACGTTGGATTATCATGTGTCGAAATACGGTCAACGGTTTCGAAAATTCCGCCTTGGTCAATCGCGACATCGACGATGACAGCACCTGGTTTCATTCGTTCAACCATCTCTGCTGTCACGAGCTTCGGTGCTTTCGCTCCTGGAATCAAGACGGCACCAATAACGAGGTCACTTTCAGCGACGGCTTCTGCAATCGTATACGGATTCGAAATCAACGTGTTGATTGAGTTACCGAAAATATCATCAAGTTGACGAAGGCGCTCAGGACTGACGTCGATGATCGTCACGTCAGCACCAAGACCGACTGCGAGTTTTGCTGCGTTCGTCCCAACGACACCACCACCGATGACAGTAACTTTTCCGCGGCGAACACCAGGGACGCCTGCAAGTAGAATCCCCAGTCCACCATGCGGTTTTTCAAGGAACTGTGCACCGATTTGTGAAGCCATCCGACCAGCGACTTCACTCATTGGTGTCAGAAGTGGCAATGTCCGATTTTTTTCGACCGTTTCATAAGCGATTGCCGTAATCTTCGAGTCAACAAGTGCCCGTGTGAGTTCTGGCTCCGCTGCAAGGTGTAGATAAGTGAACAAGGTTAAGTCGGGACGGAAGTATTGATATTCTGAAGCGATGGGTTCTTTGACCTTCAACGCAAGCTCAGCAGTCGCCCAAACTTCTGCCGCTGTTTCGATGATTTGTGCACCAACTTCGATATACTCTTCGTTTGTAAAGCCGCTCCCCATACCAGCAGATGTTTCGACGATGACTTGATGTCCATGAATCGTTAACGCTGCTACCCCGGCAGGTGTTAACGCAACACGGTTTTCGTTGTTTTTAATTTCTTTTAATACTCCAATGATCATAAGAGCGATCCCCTTTCGCAAATGAACAACCAATAACCCTTTAACTACTTACTTCTCCCTCAGTATACGAGAAATGAAAGCGTACGACTTTATCGGTGTTTTCAAAAAATAAGAGGATTATTTGTGAGAAATCACAAAAGGTAACGGTCGGCTTTCAAGTAAAGATAAAGTAACGAACGTTCAGGTAATGATTCCATCCGAATGCCGGCTTCTTCTTCGATGCGCCGCATGCGGTATAAGATCGTATTCGGATGGACGTGAAGGTGGGCGGCAACTTGTTTGACGTTTCCATCGTAATGCAAAAACCACTCGAGCGTTTCGCATAAAGAAGCTGTGTGTTTCAAGTCGTAAGCGCGAAGACGTTCGATTTCTTCCAGTCGAACCGTCCGTCTCCGTAGGCGTTCTGAAAAGATAGGTAATAACTGGAATAGTCCGAGTCGCTCGTATCGCGTCACATTTTGAAGTTCGAAAGGATAGGCGTCTTTGAGACGTAAGACGATACCTGCTTCTTCGTAACGTTCTGGAATCGACTGCACGCCGGTGAAAACTTCACTGCTCGATACAACAAATTCTGTATAAGAAAACCGTTCGGCGAGTAGTTGGCGGAATGACTGGATGAAAGCATCGAACTGAATGCGTTCATGCTGAATGTCACGATCGTTTGTGCTGATCCACAAAATAAAATCTGTCGTGTCGTATGCATACAGCAGGGGACGTACCGTCTGTTGAATCGTCAATAAATAACGGAGGCGATCGGCTAGACGCGGCGTAATGGCTTCCGGGAAACGGATGACCATTAAGCGACTGATTCCCGGCGGAGCGAGATGAAGTTTTGAGAACGTCTTTAGGATTTCACTTTCGGGTAACTCTTCATGGAGTAACTCAAAAAAGAATTGCTCCGTCTGTTCTTCTTGCCGTTTTTTTTGCATGTCGATTGCAAGCAACTGTCGTTGTGCAAGCATGGCACCTTTCTTTAAATCGCCTAGCTCTGAAGCCGTGAAGGGAGTGTTGCGAGCGATTGACCAAATGTAACCGAGAATCTCCATATCTTGTTTAATGGCAATGGCGACGCGGTCGTTCAAACCAACGCTCGTCCGGGCAGTGATGACGAGTGGATCATCTTGAGCCGCTAAGCTTTGGATGACCTCATCTTTCCAAAGTTGATCGATGACGGATTCAGGGACACGGCGGCCGATGATGGTAGCGACACGGGCAGGATCTGTATCAGTCGTATGCGTACTGTAGGCGAGCAGACGATGATTGCGGTCTTCAATCGTTATCGGTGCATTAAGTGCGAGGCCGATCGCTTCTGCTAAATCATCGAGGGAATGGTACGTTGCTTCTAACATAAATGAAGTTCCTTCTTTCTCTATCGTATTCCTTATATTTAGTATACAACCGTTTGTGTATAACCACAAAAACAATCGATTTATATTGTAGGAATAAACAAAAATATGCTAAGGTGAGCGGCAGAGTCAACTGAGATAGAGATAGAGAGGATTTGGAGTGCGATGGAAGTGTTACACATGATTTCATCATGGATTTGGGGAATCCCGAGCATGGTGTTATTGGTCGGGACGGGCTTATATTTTACGGTTCGTCTTCGAGGATTACAGTTTCGCCGGTTAAAACAAGCGTTTCAACTCGCATTGACGAAAACGGGGCATGGTGAAGGGGAAATCAGTAGCTTTCAAATGCTGATGACGTCACTGGCTGCGACAATCGGGAATGGGAACATCGCCGGAATTGCCGTCGCTTTGACGATGGGGGGGCCAGGTGCAATCTTTTGGATGTGGGTGATTGGTCTCGTCGGGATGGCGACGAAGTATGCCGAGAGTCTGTTAGCGATTTTATTTCGTCAGCGAAACGATCGTGGTGAAATTGTCAGTGGACCGATGTACTACATCGAGAAAGGTCTTGGAAAAAGTTTTAAGCCGTTAGCGGTTGCGTTTGCCTTGTTTGGTCTGATTGCTTCTTTTGGCGTCGGAAATACGGTCCAGGCGAATGCGATGTCGACGGTATTGAAGCAGACGTTCCACATCCCGTTACTTGCTTTTGGAGTTGTACTAGCCGTCGCGGTCTATTTCTCGATTCGTGGTGGGCTTGAGCGTGTGAGTTCAATCTCGACGATTTTTGTACCGGTGATGAGTTTGCTCTACATCGTGGCGGCACTCATTATTTTAGTTCTTCAAGCGAACCAAATCATTCCCGCGTTAGGGCTGATTGTACAATATGCGTTTCAGCCGCTGGCACCAGTCGGCGCATTTGCGGGTGTGTCCATCATGGTTGCCATGCAGGTTGGTGTCGCACGTGGTATTTTTACGAACGAAGCCGGACTGGGAACAGCTGCTTTAATTGCCGGGTCTGCTAAAAGTGAACGACCTGCAGAACAAGGATTGATTTCGATGACGAGTACGTTTATCGTGACGTTGATCGTTTGTACGATGACGGCACTCGTTTTAATGACGACTGGATTTTGGGATCCGACGGGAGGGACGTTATCAGGTGTCACACATGACGGCTCATTGACAGGAGCGGCACTTACATCGGCCGCATTTGCCAGTGTACTTGGACCACTGGGTCAATGGACGGTTGCCTTCTCGGTCTTCTTCTTTGGGTATTCGACGATTATCGGGTGGTATGTCTATGGTGAGAAATGTCTTGAATATTTAAGTGGTGCGACGAAATTCAATCGCCTCTACCAAGTCATCTTTGCATTAGCAGCCTGTTATGGAGCAATCGCAAATTTAGAATTGTTGTGGCTGGTCGCTGATATTGCGAACGGTCTGATGATGATTCCGAATTTAATCGGGATGTTATTATTATCGAAAATCGTCATTGATCATACAAAAGAGTACGAAGCCGGTACGATTCGAAAAGTTGCTTAACAAGAAATAGAGAAAAATAGCCGTCCCCTTTTTAACGGGAGACGGCTATTAGTATGAGAAACAGTTAAGAGGATGTTGAACGTTTACGGCTGTATACAAGTAACGTCACTAAGAAGACGACGCTAAGGGTCACTAAGACGATTAACGAAGCTGTATTAAAGCCTAACACTTCAAGCAGCACGCTTGTCGCGACCGTTAAGTAAAAGAACCCTAAATACTTTTTGACGAACGGACTTTCAAAGTGTCCCAATTGTTTGGCGCCGATCGGTGCACCGAGTAAGGCGCCGATAATTAACATGACACCAACGAGCAAATCGACATCCGTACTCGCCACCGTATAATTGACGAGTCCAGATAGGACAATCAATAAGGCAGAGGCGATACTTGTCCCGACCGCTCGTTTCAGTTCATAACCGACGATTCCGACGAGTAGTGGCGTGATGATGAAGCCTCCGCTGACACCGAGTAGCGACGATACGAAACCAGCGAACAGACCGGTAAAGGCGAGAGCGACGTAACGATTACGCCAACCGTCTTGCGAACCGTTCGTCGACTTTGGACGAAGGAACTTATTCGCGAAATAGAGTAGTAAAGCAATGTAAACAATCGAGATGACGAGGTGTGCCCCGTTGACTTCTTCGAGTCGAAGGACGAGGGGCGTTGCAATCGTCGAACCGATAATCCCGACACCACCGATGACGAGACTATCACGCCAAACAACGTTTTTTAGACGAAGATGAGAGAGTGTTCCGGAAACGGTTGAACCAAGTGTCAACATGAGGCTTGTCGCGATGGCGATACTCGGGGTAAATCCAAGAATCAACAGGAGGGGCGTCAAAATGATTCCGCCCCCGATTCCGAAGAAGCCAGAGATAATGCCAATAAAAAATCCAAGCGGTAAAAAATAATAAAATTCCATGCAGGTCCATCCCTTCACAATCCATAGTACGTTAAGTATCGCAAGGGCGGAGCGGAAAGTAAAAGGGAACGGCTCCTTCAAGGGGGTTGAAGGAGCCGTTAAGGGGATTATTCTGTTGATGGAGTGACAGATGCCGCTCCATCGATTCCGGTACAAAAATTACGTACGCTCAATGATACCGGTGACATTGAACGAGGGTGCAAGAGAGACGATGCTCGGACTTGCTGACGAGAGGAATACCCGTCTTAGGGAGTCGATGAATCGTAAATATAGATTCATTATAGGAATGAAGAAGTTGGAAAATCCATCCTATTTTATTGAGTCGAAAAGTGAACATTATTCTAATATTGGTCTTACCAATTAAATGTAAGCGTCATCAATAATGTCTAATGTGTGAACAGTATTTTTATATAATTATAGCGAATGAAAATGATTCAAAAGACCTAGTCTTAATCGTAAGTCGATTTAGGCGTAGTTCAGGTATCGTTCTTTCATGAACTAAAATAACATCTGATTCATAAAGAAGGGTGGCATAACCAAAAAAAGATGGAACATCACATGTAAGCGATCTTCCATCCGGATAGTGAAATAAATTAAACACTTGGGTAAGTCATGTGTTTTTGAGAGAGTTGTTTATTTGTTCTTACCTTCAATTACATTTTCTAGTTCACGTAAGTTTTTCGTACGACGTGCGAGTGCCCGGCGTTTAATCCATTCTTCCATACCGCGACTGATTCCCCAAATCGTAAGTAGGATCAAGAAAAGGAACAGTAGACGAACAGGTCTTTCTAAAAAACTTGACCACTCTTTGCCGATCAAAGAAAACAAAATGACGACAATCAGGCGTCCGGCGCCAGCTGCGATTAAATACGTACGGAGTGATAACTGAATCATCGCCGAGATGGATGTAATGATAAAGGCCGGCATGAACGGGAGCGAAAAGAAAAAGCCGAGCGAAATCGGACTCATGTGACGAACGCGTTCAATCCAGTGTTGTGCTGCCTTATGATTTTCAAGCCACCGGGTGACTGGACGGCGAAATAAATAGCGGATACAAGCAAACACGACGAGTGAACCTAACATGCTGCCGACCCAAGATACGAGCACTCCCATCCAAAAACCATAGGTCGCCGCGTTCGCGGAGATGATCAGGACGAGTGGGAGGAATGGGAATAGTGATTCTAAGAAGGGTGCAATCAATCCAGTCGAAGCTCCACCCGGAAGATCTTGTAGAAATATAATCATGTGCTCGATCCATTGACGGATAGTTTGGAGCATTCGGAATCCTCCTTACAAAATAAACTGCTGATTTCTATTTTACCTCTTTCCGCATCAGAAAGGGAATTGAATTACGATGTAAGTGTCATGGATTTGTCGATTGTACAATTGAATCGGAGTTGGTATTATACTTAAATGGGTGCGTTTTGCAGGCGTTCCCAGCTAGCTATTAGCTATGACGCTTCGTTCGCCAACGTTCGTTTTACTGCAAAAAACTGACATGGGGGCCAATGAGGATTATGAAACCTTATCGCGTACTATTATTTTATAAGTATGTTCCGATTGAAAATGCGGAACAAGTAACAAAAGAGCACCTGGCATACTGCAAGGAACTTGGAATCAAAGGAAGAATCTTGATTGCACCAGAAGGCATCAACGGAACACTTTCTGGAACGGTCGAACAAACAGAACAGTACATGCAAGATTTACTAGCGGATCCGCGCTTTAGCGACATTGAATTTAAAATCGATGAAGTCGAAGAGCATACCTTCAAAAAAATCTTCGTGCGTTACAAAAAAGAGCTCGTCACATGGCGTTTTGAAGATGAGTTTAATGTCCCGAAAGAAAATGCAGCCTATCTTGAGCCTGCTGAGTGGAAAGAGATGATGCAAAATGAAGACGTCGTCATCTTAGACGTCCGAAACAACTACGAATACGATCTCGGTCATTTCAAGAATGCCGTCAAGGTCGACGTTGCGGCGTCACGTGAATTTCCACAGTGGCTCGATGAAAATGAGCATTTGTTCGAAGGGAAAAAAGTCTTGACGTATTGTACGGGTGGCGTACGTTGTGAGAAGTTCACGGCTTATTTCCGTAAACGTCAAAACAGCGACGACATCTTCCATCTGAAAGGTGGCGTCGTCATGTACGGAAAAGATGAAGTCACGCGTGGAGAAGACTGGGAAGGGGAGCTGTACGTGTTCGATGAACGCGTTCAAGTACCTGTCAATGAAGTCAATCCGACTGTCGTATCCGAGTGTTACTACTGTGGTAAGGCAGAAACACGTTATGTTAATTGTGCGAACCCGGAATGTAATCGTCAGCATTTCTGCTGTGAAGAATGTGAACCAAAAGTGATGCGTTCATGTTCCGACGAATGCCGGGAACACCCGCGGAATCGTTATGAAAAAGAACTGACTGAAGAGCTCGTGAAATAAGATGAAAAAGGATGATGTGTGCTCGTTAGAGCGTACATCATCCTTTTTAGGTTGTACCACTGAAAAAGACGTGTCACGCAGATGATTCAAATGCGTTAACACTTAATTCTTATGAAAAGAGAAATCGGAGCACGTCCGGCATACGTTTCGCCCACGCTGTCTCATGGTGAATACCGTCTGCGATGACGGTGTATCGCATCTGCTCGACTTTTTGACGTACTGCCGCCGAGATGACATCATTCGTGTGCAAATAATCTTCTTCCGTCATCGGACCGCTGACTTCTTTTGTCCCGATATCCATGTAGCAACGGTGCGCGTCAGACAGTGGGAGACTTCGCTCGATGAATTCAAGTAAAGAAGAGAAGTTCGCCCATCCGGCTGTCGATAAGGCGGCGGCACGCGTGATCACTTCCGGATAAGCAAATAGGCCATATAAGGAAATCACGCCGCCCATCGAGCTGCCAATCATCGTTGTATCAGTCGGAATCGTCGCATAGTGCGAATCGATGTACGGTTTCAAGTCATAAATAATCCATTCCATATAAGCTTTCCCGTTTCCGCCGATCGTCGTCCGGTGTGACGGATATGCGGTTCGCATCAATAACGCGTCATCCGTCCAAGGCGCATATTCATCGTACCGGTCCATCGGGTCATCCGGGCTATCGATGGCGACGATCATTGCCTGTAGACCGACTTCATGGAGGGCGAGATGAACATCCCACCCTTTACCGAAGGAAGCACTCGCACCACTGAAGACATTTTGTCCGTCATGCATATAGATGACGGGTAATGCAACATCCGTCGCGACCTCAGGGGGACGATAAATCCGTAATGTCCGCCGTTGTTGACTCATCGGAAGCGATAACTCGATTTCAGTAATAGACACGTTAAACACAACCTTTCAAAGATTAGCGTAGTGGGCTGTACAATTTCGACCATTGTGTTTTCCGCCGACATACAGTGCGTGATCTGCCTGACGTAATGATTCTTCAAATGTGCGTTGGTAAGGATGTTCTACTGTATCGACGCCAAGACTGACGGTAATAGAGAGAGGGTGATCGTCGACAATGAAGGGGCGATCGAGAACGGCGTGACGAATTTCTTCAGCAATGGAGATTGCTTGGTCTTGTAAGCAATCCGCAATCAAAACAACGAATTCCTCCCCCCCATAACGTGCCGCGAAGACGGAATCGTTTCGGTGGATGACGTATTTAATCCGTCTTCCGAGCTCACGTAAGACGAGATCCCCGACTTTATGTCCGTACGTATCATTGACGTATTTAAAGTGGTCGATATCAAACAGGATGATCGACAGCGGAAAGTGTTCGGAAGCAAACTGGCGTGCCCCCTCTTCATAAAAAGCACGACTGTTCGGGAGATCTGTCAAGGCATCCGTCCGGCTTTCGGCATACAATTGAAAGTTTTCTTGGGAACGCTCGAGTACGCGGCAAAATGTTCGAAGCAGGCGAGAAATTTCATCCGCTTTTGCTTCATCATAAGCATCAGCGATTTGATGAAATAAAACGATTGAGACATCGACTTCTCCACTTGTGATGGAAGGAATCGCGAGCATCGAATGCCGATCGACGGGAAGCGAGAGTTGGATATCATTTCCCCAGTCGAACCGAAGGCCATAGAGAATCGGAGTCCGCAGATCATTCGCCGATAGCGTATGAAATAAAGGTAAGACATCAACTGTCTTTTTTGTCCGAATGTCATAGATGATTTGTTTTCGTTGCTGCTGAATAGAAAGCCAGCCGTCGGAGAAATCAATCAGATGAGGTAAATCAATCAGTAAGGATTCAATCGCTTCCCGTTCAAAGCGTGAAACGAGCAACCGTTCCTTCGCATCGTCGAACCGTTTAGCGTTGTGTGTAGCTTGTAAGGATGCGCCACGCTGTTGTAGGAGTTGCTTGAATAAGAATAAAATTAAAGTCGAGACAGTCGCAGCAACTAACGGGTTTTCATCATAAAACCAAATCCCGAGAAGCGCGCTTAAAATACTGATTCCGTAAACGAGTGTCTGAAGTCGGATGAGGCGGGTCCAGTCATACCTTAAGTTTAAGAAACGATTGACGAATCGGCATTGAAGATAGGAAATAAGAAAGACACCCACCAGATAACCGACAAACGGGATAAGTGATTCGGTATAAGTAAAGCCCGGGCCGGTCGGACCTCCAAGTAGCAAGTAAGCGGAGGCGGGAACTGAGATATAGACGATGTCGAATAAGACGTTGACGGGGTACAGGTAGATGAATCGTTTTATACGAATTTCTTTTTTATGCGAAAATAATTGGAAAATCAGGACACCGAGTTGACTCAAAATGACGGCAATCAATAAACCGTAATTAAGAAAAATGAATAAAATAATACCTTCTTGAAATGTATAATAAATCCCACCACGGCGGATGTTATCGAATTGGAAGAGTAGGACTAAAATGAGAAGATAACTTGCATTTCCAAGCGATATCGCTGGGTTCATATGGACGGGAAAGGCAAGCGATGCAAGAAACAGTAAAACAACAATAAGTGCTAAAGTGATCCAGCTCATACGTGCTACTTTTCGATAGTAAACCATAGCGGAATAGACCCCTCTCTGTGGCGATCCTTCTGTATCTATACCCGATTTGTGGAAATTATGATAAGTGATTTACAAAAAAATAAGGTTGAGAGAAATCGAGTCATTGCGTATAATGTGAAAGATATCAAATCGTCGATGACGAAGAAAGTAACGGTTTTATCTTGTCAGCCAGCGAATCAGGAAACGGTGGAAGCCTGAATGGACAAAGAAATCGTGAAACGCACTTCAGAGACGCTATCCGAATCGTAACGATCAGGCGTAGCCGGGGGAACCCCGTTATCCCCAATTAAGGTGGGTGTCGAAAACGACACCAAGAAGAGTGGTACCGCGGTCATTCCGTCTCTTTGCGAGTTGCGCAAAGGGCGTTTTTTATTGGAAAAAATAAACTGTTGGAGGTAATACAATGAGCTACAAACAACAATATGCTGAAGTTTTACAAGGAGTCATCGGAGACGCATTGACACTTGAACAAATTGAGCAACTGATTGAACAACCGAAACATGAAGACCACGGAGATCTCGCATTCCCTTGCTTCTTGTTGGCGAAAGCATTCCGCAAAGCACCCAACATGATTGCAGTAGATGTCGCTGAAAAAATCGATAATCCACTCTTTGCGAACGTTCAACCAGTCGGACCATACGTCAACGTCTTCTTGAACCGTGAGGTCGTCTCGCAAGAAATCGTCAATCGTGTCTTAAACGAAAAAGCGGACTACGGATCAAGTGAGTCGAATGGGAAGACGATTGTCACCGACTTCTCTTCACCAAACATCGCAAAACCGTTCTCGATGGGACATTTGCGTTCGACGGTCATCGGAAATGCGTTGAACCAAATTTCACGTAAAAAAGGATATGACGTCGTTGGAATCAACCACTTAGGTGATTGGGGCACGCAGTTTGGTAAATTGATGGTGGCTTACAACATGTGGGGTAAAGAAGAAGATGTCCGGGCTGAGCCAATCAAAGAACTATTGAAACTCTATGTCCGGTTCCATGAAGAAGCAGAAAGTAAGCCGGAACTTGAAGATGAAGGTCGGGCCTGGTTCAAAAAACTCGAGCAAGGTGACGAACAGGCAACCGTTCTTTGGAAATGGTTCCGTGAAGTCTCACTCGTCGAATTCAGCCGTGTTTATGACATGCTTGGTGTACAGTTCGACAGCCTGAACGGAGAAGCCTTCTATAATGACAAAATGCAGCATGTCATTGACTTATTAGAAGAAAAAGAACTGCTCGTCGAGTCTGAAGGCGCGATGGTCGTTGATCTTGAAGCAGAAGGTATGCCGCCCGCGCTGATCAAGAAAAAAGATGGCGCGACGCTTTACGCGACACGCGACTTGGCAGCGGCTGTCTATCGCCTCGAAACGTATCGTTTCGAACAAGCATTTTATGTCGTCGGCGGAGAACAAGCGCTCCATTTCAAACAGTTGTTTGCAGTTTTGAAAAAGCTTGGTTTTGATAATGTTGACGGCATGCACCATGTACCATTCGGGCTTATCATGAAAGATGGCAAAAAGATGTCGACGCGTAAAGGGCGGATCGTCTTGCTTGAAGAAGTCCTTCAAGATGCAATCAACGTCGCAAAACAAAATATCGCCGAGAAAAATCCGAACCTTGCGAATGCCGACCAAACAGCACAACAAGTCGGCGTCGGCGCAGTCATCTTCCATGACCTTAAAAATGAACGCATGAACAATATCGAGTTCGATCTCGAGCAGATGTTGAAATTCGAAGGGGAGACGGGTCCATACGTCCAGTACACAAATGCCCGTGCCAACTCGTTACTCCGTAAAGGCGGCTATGATGGTGCAGCCTTCGACGGAAGTGCTGACGATTATGCCTGGGGGGTCGTCTCGATGCTTAACCAATTCTCGGCAGTCATTGACCGGGCGTTCGTGCGTCGTGAACCATCCATCATCAGCCGTTATGTCCTCGATCTCGCGCAAAGCTTTAATAGATATTATGGTCAAGTACGTGTCCTTGAAGAGGATGCGGCAAAACAATCTCGCCTTGCACTCGTGAAATCGGTTACGATTGTATTGACGGAAGGTCTACGCCTCCTAGGTGTCGGCGCTCCAGAAGAAATGTAATAAAATCAAATTAAAGATGGGGTTAGCATATGAATAAAGAAACAAACGAACGGTTGCAGCAGGCAGCAGAACGAATCAAGAACGAAGACATGAAAGAAGCGATTGCGTTCATCGCTGATTTTCACGGGAGAGTGGCAACGTGGTTGCCTGGAGAGTCTGTTGACTTCATCTTTGATGTCGTGACAGCACCAGGTGCCGATTTAATCGCACCTGTTAGTGGAGATGCACTCGAAACGAAAGTGAACTTCGAATTTTTCATGGGTAAAAAACAAACGCGTAAAAAATTAGGTGAACTTTTAGCGCTTTGGAAAGCACCACGTTCGAAGGAAACACTCAGTGAAATCGATGCGATTGGTCTTAAAAAATGGTTGGCCCGGAATGAATTCCGGTCGGAAGACAAGCCATGGGACTATCTCAACCGTCTCCACGTCTTATTGTTCCTCGATTCGATGACAACAGTCATCGATGATCATCAATTGACGACGTTATACGAACAACTTGTCGGCAAAACACCGGTCCCGACAAGCTTCGTCCGTCGTCAAGGAGAAGTACGTCGTGTCGTCGATAAATTCGTCGAGAAACATGAATTAACGCAGGTCGATTTAGTGAAAGCTTCACTCGTCCGTTACCTGTAATCAGAAAAGACCCTCGGATGAAAGCATGGAGATGACTCCAGCTTTTAACCCGAGGGTCTTTTTATCATGCTTGGTGGTAGACGATGGATTCTTCCTGTGTGTCGTAGAGCAACCATTCTCGCTCGACGAGAACAGGACCGACATTGACAGCATACCGTTCTTGTTTGATGGAAATCGGAACGTCCAGTTGCGTCGACAACCGGCGTCCGTCGCGAAACAAACCACGTTGATGACTATGACCGAAAAACAATAGTCGTTGTTCGAATTGGGAGGTGTTCGGTATTAACGTATAACTCCACTCGAACTGATCACCGTGTAAAAACAGGACATCGTGACCCACTTGCTTTGTCCGGGGGACCGACCGGAGTCGGTCAAGCAGTCCGGATACGCCGGTTGGGACGATTGAAAAAATCCGTTCTTCTTGGTTCCCGAGTAATGTTTCGAAATCAAGTAGCGCAACATAGTCGAAATCAAGCGTCACGACATCAGAGATGGACTCAAAAATATGACGACGCGCTCTCTTTTTGCCGATATGGCACTCATAGACGTCGCCGAGCGAAAAAATCGTCGCTTGTGGAGCACGTTTACGGATATCCTGTAGCACGGCGCGCGTATCTGAAAATGAACTATGCAAATCGGCAATCAGTGCATATTGCATCTAGCATCTCTCCCTTGTAATAGGATTATACCCTGCCAGATGCATCGTTCATCCTCCGTTCGCTTAGTCCGTTTCGACAGTGATACCACGTTCTGCGAAAACAGTTTTTGCGACTTCAAGGGCATTTAAGACACGCGGGAAACCTGTATAGGGCACGAGGTGCATGATGGCTTCGACGATTTCATTTCCTGAGAGACCGGCTGTTAACCCCGTGTTGATGTGTAAGGCAAGTTGCGGTTCTGTTCCTTGTGTGACGAGCGTCGAGATTGTGACGAGTGCACGGTCACGGTTCCCGAGTCCAGTGCGACTATACACTTCACCGTAAGCAAAATCTGTAATCCATTCGCCGACGGCAGGTGCGATGTCTTTTAATGACTCTGAGATTTTATCATGTGTGGATTGAGCTGAATTCGCATCTGTGAACTCACTTAATTTTTTGAGACCGACTTCGTGACGTGTTTCATGCGTTGACATAGTAAATAACTTCCTTTCTGAAGTAACGATACATCCCATCATAACGAAAGAAAAACCATGCTACAAATACATGGTTTTTATACATATCATTCTTTTTGTGAATAAGAATCTTGGACGAAACGAATCCACTCCCGTGTGACATACGACTGATAACGTCCGGTCGGGACAGCGACACCTAATTGCCAGGGTACGCGAGTTTCTAACGGAACTGTTTTGACCCCGTTGACTTGAATCCGGTTTGCGAGCGAACGGGGGAGAAGTGTCACGGCATTTTCTTCTGCGACGAGCAGACAAAGGAAATCCCACTGCGAACTGACATGTGTGACAGTCGGTTCAAAACCAGCCGTTCGGCAGGCGTTTAAAACGACGTTATGGAGAGAGAAGGTTTCATTAAACAAAACGAACGGCATCTGTGAAACTTCTTCTAACGCGATGGAAGCGCGTGAAGCGAGCGGATGGTGTTCCGGTAAAAAAAGGTGCAGCTCTTCTTCCATAAAGGGGTAAACGGTTAAGTTTTCATCTGCAGGAAAGACGGTCGCAATTAAATCGACGTCACCCGCGACGATGGCTTTCTCTAAGGCGTGACCGCCGGCCTCGACGATGTCGATTGTTACCATCGGGTACTGTTCTGAAAATTGATGCAACAGACGGGGGAAAAAGAGTGAACCGATTAACGGAGGAAGGCCAATCCGGATGGTTCCTTTTGTTAAGTGCATTACGTCATAGAGATGAGAGGGGAGATCAGAAAGTTGACGTAAGATTTTTTCACCTTCAAGAAGGAGTGTTTCACCAGCGTCTGTCAAAACGATTTGCCGTTTACTGCGATCAAATAGTGCAATATCGAGTTCTTCTTCAAGACTGCGGACCATCTTACTTAAAGTCGGTTGCGTGACATGAAGATAATCGGCAGCACGCGTGAAACTTTTAAACCGGGCGACTTCAGTAAAATATTCGAGTTGTCGAAAATCCATCGTATTTCCTCCTATTCCTAATGGTTATATATAGCATAATAAGGATTCATTTTTATTATTGTTTTTGCAAGCGTACAGTAAAAGAAGTGAAACCGTAAAGAAGGAGTAGATGGAAATGAAACAACTCGAAGGAAAAGTAGCGTTAATTACTGGAGCAGCTAGTGGAATCGGTCTTGAAATCGCTGAAGAATTTGCGCAAGAAGGCGCTAAGGTCGTGATTGTCGACTTGCAGGAGCAGGCAGCGAAAAATGCAGCAGAAGCACTGACGGATAAAGGATTTGACGCTTTTGCGGTCGCGGGTGACGTAACGAGTGAAGCGGCGATTAAAACAAGTATCGAACAGACGATGGCACATTACGGAAAAATTGATATCGTCATCAATAACGCCGGCATGCAACACGTCTCACCCATCGAAGACTTCTCGACAGAGACGTTTGATTTGATGCAAAGTATCATGTTACGGGCACCATTCCTCTATACGAAATACGTGTTCCCGATCATGAAAAAACAAGGATTCGGACGGATTCTTAACATGTCATCCATTAATGGTTTGATTGGCTTTGCCGGGAAAGCTGCATACAACAGTGCGAAACATGGCGTGATTGGCTTAACGAAAGTAGCAGCACTTGAAGGTGCGACATCCGGTATTACGGTCAATGCGATTTGCCCGGGTTACGTCGATACGCCACTCGTCCAAAAACAATTGTCTTCACTCGCTGAAACGCGGAACGTACCACTTGAGTCTGTCTTAGAAGAAGTCATCTACCCGCTCGTCCCACAACAGCGTTTGTTGCAAGTGAAAGAAATCGCAGATTATGCAATTTTCTTATCAAGTGATAAAGCAGCTGGCGTGACAGGTCAAGCCGTCGTCCTTGATGGTGGATATACAGCGCAATGAGCATAAGTAAATCCCTTCCTCCGACTTGGAGAAAGGGATTTTTGCTGCTTAACGGAAATTGATGAACTGGACGTCGACAGATAATGGTAACTCACGGACGATCTGCATGACTTGTTGCAAGTCATCACGCGATTTAGCCGTGACACGGATTTGGTCATCTTGAATTTGCGTTTTGACTTTTAATTTGGATTCTTTGACGGCATTGTTGATTTTTTTCGCATCATCACGGTCGATTCCGCTCTTTAGGATGACACGTTGACGGACTGTGTTCCCGGCTGCCTGTTCGACTTTTTCATACTGTAAGTTCTTTGTCGGGACTTCGCGTTTAATCAACTTCGTCGTCAAGACGTCTTTGACTTGATCGAGTTTAAAGTCGTCATCCGAGATGAGGATTAAATCCTCTTTCTCAAGTTTCATGTCACTCTTCGAACCTTTAAAATCAAAGCGGTTCGTAATTTCCTTCAGTGCGACTTGCATCGCGTTTTTGACTTCCTCGATGTTGATTTGTGACACGATATCAAATGAATTATCTTTTGCTGCCATATGGCATCTCCCCTTTCGTTCTATTCTCTATTTTAGAGAGGAACAGCGGAAGCGTCCACCACTTTGAAATTTTGTTATAATGAATACCATGAAATGAAAGGGGTGCATGGCTTTGAAACAAACAGCAGATATGTTGACGCTCACGCCAAAGGAGATGGATGAGCGTTATGCCTATAGAGGAATGGACTTGGGTGCGACTTTTGAAGAGACGACGATTCGTGTTCGATTGTGGGCACCGACGGCGGAACGTGTGGTCATCCGTCTGTACCGGACGCTGCGTGCAAGAAAAGTAGAGGAAGTCGAACTGTCAGCCGCTGAACGGGGGACATTCGTCGCAGAACTCGATCGTGCTGTGTATGAAGGTTATTTTTATACATTTCAAGCCATCGTCGACGGTCAGAAAGTCGAAGCGGTCGACCCTTATGCAAAAGCAGTCGGAACGAACGGAAAGCGTGGTGCATTAATCGATCCGTCCAACGTACAACCGGACCGTTGGATTGAGGAGCGACCGATGTTCCATTCGTCACAAGATGCTGTCATTTATGAGTTGCACGTTCGCGACGCGACAAGTCATCCGGCGAGTGGTGTGGTCGAACGAGGTACGTTCCGCGGATTGACGGAAGCAGGTACGCGGACGAAAAATGGTGGATTGACGGGACTCGACTACTTAGCTGATTTAGGTGTGACGCACGTCCAATTACTTCCTATCTATGATTTCGGTTCGGTCAACGAAGCAGCACCAAACGATCCGGATAATTACAATTGGGGATACGATCCGGTCAATTTCTTTGCACCGGAAGGTTCCTATTCATCAAACGCAGATGATCCGAAAGCACGCATCCGTGAGCTCAAAGAATTGGTCCAGGCACTGCATGACCGTGGAATCCGAGTCATCATGGATGTCGTCTTCAACCATACCTATGAAGCAGAAAAGGTTCCGCTTGGTCAGTTCGTTCCGGGTTACTTTTACCGTCAAGCGGCAGACGGAACGCTTTCGAATGGTAGTTTCTGTGGCAATGACACAGCTTCTGAGCGTTTCATGATGCGGAAATTCATCATCGATTGCGTGACGTACTGGGCAAAAGAGTATCATCTCGACGGATTCCGGTTCGACTTGATGGGACTCCACGATATCGAAACGATGAACCAAGTTCGTCATGCACTCGATCGAATCGACCCGTCGATTTTAATCATCGGTGAAGGCTGGGATCTTGATACACCGTTACCGCTCGACCAAAAAGCGAACTATTTCAATGCCCCGCAGATGCCGGGGATTGCACACTTTAATAACGGCTTGCGTGACGGGTTAAAAGGAGATGTCCAAACACCGGAGAACCGCGGCTTTATCAGTGGGGCGTTCGATCGGACGAATGAAGTCAAGCGCGGGATTGCCGGGAACGTTTCATCGCAAGGCTTTGCGGATGAGCCGAACCAAGTCGTCTCCTATATCGAAGCGCATGACGACTTAACAGTTTGGGACAAGCTCTCTGTCTCACGCCCGGAGGATACGGATGAAGTACGACGTAAGCGTCAAATGCTTGCCAATGCGATCATTTTGACGGGACAAGGGATTCCGTTCCTCCACGCGGGTCAAGAGTTCTTCCGGACGAAGGATGGGATTCGTGATAGTTTCAATGCGGGAGAAGTCGTGAATCGGCTTGATTATGAACGGGCAGAGACATTCAGTTCTTCCGTTGAATATGTCAAAGGGTTGATAGCGATGCGTCGTCAATATCCGATGTTCCGCCTTGAAAATACAGCGATGATTCGCAAACATCTCCGCTTCCTAGAAGAAGGGGAAGGCATCATTGCATATGAGCTGAAGCGGACGTATGAAGGTTACGTCGAGCGGCAACGCGTCTATCATAATGCGACAGATGAAGACGTAACGATTGAATTGCCAAGTGGTGAGTTCGAAGTGCTTGTCGAAAACGGGGCAGTCAAAATTCATGCGCCTCGTCTGCACGAGGAACGGGAATTATTGATTCCGGCACTGACAACGACCGTAGTGGCCGAGCGAAAAGCAGACTATAAAAAGTATGCGGTCGCGGGTGGCGCGGCATTGACGATCATCGGTCTCTTATATGCAGCAAACAAACGTCGAAAAAAAGAGTAACCTAGTATGGCAGTCGCGTTGCGGCTGTCATCTTTTCGTATTAATTCTTTTTAGATAATCCAGTTTTAATTCATCTGATGCGGGAAAATAGATTAAGTAGTATTTAGAGGATTAGTTTTCTGAAAGGGAGCGTCAGCATGTTTGGATTTGATGATATCTGGAAATTTTTCTTATCGTTTTTTCTGTTATTACCGATTGTGACATTAATTCATGAAATGGGGCATTATTTCTTCGCACGATTGTTCGGAGGAAATATGGAGATCAATATTGGGTCAGGCAAGTCATTGGTACGTGTCGGACCGATTCGTTTGAATCGAATTTACTTTTGGGATGGCTGGTGCCAGTATGAGGCACTCCGGCATGAAAATAAATTTACGAACATCATGGTGTACTTGGGTGGTTCGTTAGCGAACGTTGCAGGTATTTTAATCGTCAACGGATTGATTTATGCCGGAGTGTTCGAAGCATCGATCTTTACGTATCAGTTCGCTTATTTCTCCTTCTACTTTGTTTTCTTTTCACTCTTTCCGATTGATCATCCGAATGGATATCCGAGTGATGGGAAAGCAATTGTCAATGTCTTTCGGTACGGCAAGTCGGAGTATAATCCGCAAGCGTAAAAAAAGAGGCCTAGCGCCTCTTTTTTTCGTACGGATTGGAGTGCTGCTTGTCAGAAGTGGAGCTCAGTTTGTCTCCTCATCACTTGATTCAGTTGCAGCATCCGCTTGTTCGCTCTCGAGTTCGACTAACTTTTGGATTAAGATGTGACGCGGCATATGCATCAATTGTTCGAGTGGTACATTCAGACGCTTCGCGAGCTCGACTGCCGTATCAGCAGAAAGTTGTAATGGTTTCATGAAAGATCCTCCTTTTGATGATTGGTTCTAGTATACAAGACATACAACGCGAGCGCATCGACAGTAGCTAGAAATCAAGAAGGTTGATACCGTAGGAGGTAGGAAGTGATGTATATGTATAAACCAGCGGCTGAGCTGTTGCTCCATGAATCGGTATCGTTATTTGAACGAGTAGGAGAGGAATTCGTCTTGTTTCGAGAGCAAGGAGGATTTACGAAATGCGATGCGGATTTAAAAATAGTTTGGGAAACAGCCTGTGCTTATGTTCCATTCACGTGGTACCTCGAACCGAATGGAAGTCGTGCGTTCATCGTCTTCGAAGAAACGATTGTCTTCGGATTACTTGATTTAAAGAATGGTCAGATAACATATATGAATCGCCCGGATATCTGGGCGGATGCTTGGTTTAGTAACCTGTATGAGTGGAGTGGCAATCAACTGTTCTTATACGCAGCGGAAACGGATATCGTCCGCTTTGATTTGATGACGGAAGCAGGAACTTTTTCAGACTATGACGAAGCCCCTTTATTAGGGCGCATCGTCGAGCGTGGATACAATGAACAATTGACGTTCGAACGATTTATTGCGCCGGCGACGATCATCTCGTACGATCCCGATCAGACGCGATACGTCATTTGGGACGCGGTCAAGCAAGAAGAACAAGTCATCCCGTTTTCGGACTATGAAGAATATTCACTCGTCGATAGTCAGAAACAATTGTTTTCTGTCACGGATGCGACACGATTTTACCTCTATGAGGACAAACAATTAAAGTTTAAATTTGAAGGGTGTCAGTCGTCCGTATTGTTAAAAAGTCTGTTGCTTGACGAACAGGCAAGACGACTAGCAATCGTTTCGACGTCACCGAATTTCGGAAACACGTGGGTTCAAATTTTTCACAAGACGTAAACACATCCTTTGTCGGTCGTACGAAGGATGTTTTTGCTGTCTAAGTAGAAAAAAGGAGGAGTCGACAGATGGAACGTCTTGGTCAGAAGATTGTTCGTTTTCGAAAAAGCATCAGTCTCGTCTGGTTGATTGCACTGATTGTCCTTGGGTATTTCGCCCTTCAGTTACCCGATCAATTGAAAGGGAACGGCTTCACCCGTGATGGGGAATTTCAACAAGTGGAGCAGGTGTTAGAACAAGAATTTAAGCAAGACCCCCATCAAATCATCGTCTTGTTTGAAGGGGATGAACAAACGATTCGCAAAGAAATGACGCGGCATGTCACGTTGTTTCGTGACATCAAAGGAGTCGGACAGGTCGTTGGACCAACCGAAAATCCACAAGCGATTCGGGACGGCAAAGGATATCTTACGGTCGGGACACCGGACATCGAACGGACATGGGCAAAAGCCATCGAAAACAAGCTGGATGTTCCGAGTGATGTAACTGTCCGTCTAACTGGAGAACCACTGATCGTCGACGACTTGAACACGGCCTCGAAAAACGATTTGGTTCGTGCTGAATTGATTGGTGTTCCAGCGGCTTTACTTGTCTTACTTATCGTCTTCGGGACGCCCTTGGCAGCTGTCTTACCGCTCATCATGGGACTCGTTACGTTCATCTTCGGTGCCGGGATTCTCTATTTTGTCGCGGGACAACAAGAGTTATCGATTTTCGTTCTAAACGCCGTCGCGATGATCTCACTCGCGCTCGGAATCGATTTTTCACTGCTTTACGTCAATCGTTTTCGAGAGGAACAGGGCAAAGGGTATTCGATTGCGCGGGCAGCAGAAGTCTCTGTCGCGACAGCCGGTCGTTCGATTTTATTTTCTGGGATTTGCGTCTTTGTCGGGCTCGCTGGTCTGTTAGTCATCGATGTCGACGTCTTTCAAGCGGTCGCAATCGGGACACTCGTCTCGGTACTTGGCGCGGTCATTAGTGCCATCACGTTATTACCCGCCTTGCTCGCACTGTTCGGTGCAGGATTAGAAAAAGGACGGATTTTTAAGTCGGGCTCGGATCGTGGTGAACGACGCTGGCGGAATCTGGCGCGCTTCGTCATGAAGCGTCCTGTGGCGATTACGGTATTTTCATTGATATTACTCGTCCCGTGCTTGATTCCATTGCGTGATATTGAGTTGAACATTCCGCAAGCGAGTGCCCTGCCGGAAGATTATGCATCAAGGCTTGCTTTTGAGTCATGGGAAAAAACGTTTGGGGATGACGGGACCGACGCAGTCGTGTTAGTCGAGGGAGACTTTTCGTCTGAAGCAGGACTCAGTCGTCTCGAGGACGCGACACGACAGTTTCAAACAGATAGCGGTGTGAAAGAAGTAATTTCCGGCGCGACCTTAGCCGAGCAGAACGGACTCGATTTGCAGCAAGCCGTTCAAATCGAGCAGGCGAAACAACAGTTGACCCCTTGGATTGCGTTTGACGCGGACGTCGCCCGGGTGAACGTCAATTTAGCCGGTGACCCCGGTGATCAAGCCTCGCAGGACTGGGTCAGGAAAGTCCGGGAAATGGGCTTTACGATTGGTGGTCCTGCCGCATTCAATCAAGAAATCTACGATGAGATTTATGACAAGATGCCGCTTGCGCTCAGTGTCGTGTTACTCGCGACGTTCTTGATTTTATTGATTGCGTTTCGCTCGATCTTAATTCCGATTAAAGCGATTTTGATGAACTTACTCAGTCTCGGTGCGACATTCGGATTGCTCGTCATTTTATTTGAATCAGGACTCGTTTTTCCGGCAGAAACGATTGGCATTTTGACGCCGGTCTTTATCTTCTCGCTCGTATTCGGTTTATCGATGGACTATGAAGTGTTTTTAGTTTCACGGATGGAAGAATACTATGACGAGACGGGTGACAATGACGTGGCGACGGAAATGGGGCTTGCGAAAACAAGTAAAATCATCACATCGGCTGCCTTGATCATGATTGTCGTCACGGGAGCGTTTGCCTTCACGGGTGTCAGCCCGATTAAGCAACTCGGTGTCGGGATTGCGCTCGCGATCTTCATCGATGCGACGATTGTTCGGATGCTGTTAGTTCCAGCCTTGATGAAGTTATTCGGACACTGGAACTGGTGGTGGCCGGGCGGTCGACGGAAACGCCAAATGAAGCTCCACTAAACAAGCGAGCAGATTGGCTAGGCACATCATTAGGTATTTTGAAAAGTCCGAGCGTATACTGACGATATTCAAGTTAAGATTTCAGAGGAGGATATGTTTCAATGGCTAATGAAAAGATGTTTGATACGTTTACACTTCCAAACGGAGTGACATTGAAAAACCGCGTCATGATGGCGCCGATGACCAACTATGCGGCAGAAGAGAATGGTGAAGTTTCGGAAGCGGAACTCGCTTATTATGCAGCACGTTCAGGTGGCGTCGGTGCAGTCATCACAGCTTGTGCCAACGTCACAGCGGATGGACAAGGTTTCCCGAATGAATTCGGCGCAGAGCGTGATGAACTCATTCCAAGCTTAAAACGTCTTGCAACAACAATCCAAGACAAAGGCGCAAAAGCGATTCTTCAAATTTTCCATGCAGGCCGGATGGCACCACCAGAACTCGTCGGCGGGCAGACGGTCAGCGCGAGTGCTGTAGCGCCAGAACGTGAAGGTGCCATGACACCACGTGCACTCGAAGCAGAAGAAGTCGAAGCCATCATCGAAGCATTCGGTCAAGCGACGCGTCGTGCGATGGAAGCTGGATTTGATGGTGTTGAAATTCATGGTGCAAATACGTACCTGATTCAACAATTCGTCTCACCACACTCAAACCGTCGTGATGACAAATGGGGTGGCAGCCTTGAAAAACGTTTGGCATTCCCACTTGCTGTCGTCGATGCAGTCGAAGCGGTCGCAAAACAAGACCCATCGTTCATCGTCGGATATCGCTTCTCACCAGAAGAAATCGAAAACCCGGGGATTACACTAGAAGACACAATGCAGCTCGTTGATGTACTCGCTAAAAAAGACTTAGACTACCTGCACGTCTCCGTCATGGACTTCTTTGCTGGTTCGATTCGTGATGAAAACGAAACACGTTCACCAATCACACTCGTTCAAGAGCGTGTGGGACAACAAGTTCCAGTCATCGGTGTCGGATCACTCCACACACCAGAAGAAGTCGAGCGTGCCTTGACAGAAGTGCCACTCGTCGCACTCGGTCGTGAATTAATCATGGAACCGAACTGGGTCGAAAAAGTCGAAGCAGGAGACGTCGCGTCGATTCGGACAGAACTTGATCCAACAACACAAGCAGAACTCGTGATGCCAGATGCACTGTGGCAAGGAATTATTAGCCGTCCAGGCTGGTTCCCGATTAAACAAACAACAAACTAAACAACGCGCTTAAAAAAAGGAGGCTTCGACGATTTAGTCGAGTCCTCCTTTTAGCATGCAGACGTTTTAAAGCGCGTTCCGTCGTGGATTGCTTCCAAAGGGAAAAGCAACCATGAGCGTCATCTTATTTTATCCGAACAAATCGCCTATGAAATAAGAATTAATAAGCGACTTGTCCCATTCGTACACCACAAAATTCGTGGAGGGTGACGGGATGGTCAAGATTTGTCCGGTCGAGCATATCGTTTAGCAACAATGCGCAAATGTAGGCATCTTCCTTTGCATCGTGGTGTTTAAACGATACACCTAAAAACTCGGCCATCGTGTTCAATTTATGATTCGGCAGCCACGGATAAAGTTTACGGGATAGCTTGACGGTGCAGCCATATCGAAATGCGGGGATTTGATACAAGTCATACTTTTGAATTGCTTTTTGCAGAGCACCCATGTCAAATGCTGCATTGTGTGCAACAATCAGTTCGGCACCGGCAATCAAATCATATAAGCCGTGTTGTTCCATCGCTTCCGGTAAAGCAGGTTCGTTCCAAACGTCACTCGGACGGATGCCATGGACCCGAATATTTCCGGCATCGAATTCTTCTTCTGGATTGATCAAGACTTGATTACTCGTAACGACCTGACCGTTCGCGAGGACAGACCAACCGAATGCACAAATACTGCGACTGTTTCGATTCGCTGTTTCAAAGTCGATGGCTAATGTATAGGGTTGTACCATAATCATCACTCCTTTTCTTAGAGCATACCGTATTCAGACTTAGAATGCATGTTCGTATTTCGGCCCAAGCATCTTTTTTCCTCAAGAAACCCGCTCACATGACATGTGAACGGGACGGCGATGATAATTATTTAGCTTGAACGGCTTCAGGTGCTGGGTCTGTATATTCTTGGGGCTTAAAGAGCATGACCCGGTCGCGATAAGCAAAGACACTCGCAGTCAGGACTGCCATCAAGTCAGCAATCGGAAAGGCGAACCAGACACCGCTGACGCCGAAGAACATCGGTAAAATCAACACGAGTGGAATCGTGTAAAGTGTTTGACGTGATAAAGAAAGGAAAAGCGCGACACGGGCTTTCGCGAGTGATTGATACATGCCGTTAATGATCATCTGAATCCCATAGACAAACGAGACGGCGAAAAGAATCCGCATCGCGGTCGAACCATCATCGAGCAGTGCGGTATCATTCGTGAACATTCCGACCCAGAAGCGTGGGAAGAGTTGAATCAATAACCAAAGTGTAATCGATAATGACAGACCGTACCGCATCGCAAGTTTGATGGCGAGCGACATGCGGTCGAATTGTTTCGAACCAAAGTTGTAGCCGACGATCGGCTGCATCCCTTGGACGATTCCCATGATCGGCATCCCGACGAGCGCCATGAATTTGTTGATGACGGCGAAGGTCGCAAGTTCCGTCGTCCCCCCGTATCGGACGAGCATATGGTTGACGGTGATGAACAAAACGGATTGGGAGACTTGCATGATGAAGGACGACGAACCGATTTGCGACATCCGGACAACGAGCTTTGGTTCAAAACGGAAGGCTTCACGGTCTAATAGGAGACTTGTCTTTTTCTGTTTCGTAAAGAAGAATCGGAAAATCAAGATGGAACCGACGATTTGAGCGACGACGGTCCCGAGTGCCGCTCCTTTAATGCCCCAATCGAATCCGAAGATGAACAAAGGGGTCAGAATCGTATTAATGGCGACAGTTGTCAACATGACACGCATTTGGTAGTTCGCGCGTCCTTCCGCCCGTAACATCGCACTTGATGCCATCGTCAACATGAAGAATGGGGAACCGAACAGCAAAACACGCAAGAAATCGATGCTGTATGGCATGATTTCATCGGTTGCTCCAAAGACACGCAACAATGGCTCGACGAAGATGAAGGCGGAGACGATGGCGAGCATACTGACGACGAGCACGACCATCAAGACATTCGCATATGCGCGACTGGCTCCGATTAAATTTTTTTGACCGAGTCGTTGGGAGGCAATCGCGGCGCCGCCGATTCCAAGTGAATTAGCAATCGCCATCAAAACGAGTTGGACGGGAAACGCGATTCCGACGGCAGCGACAGCAATCGTCCCAATTCCTTGGGCGACAAAAATCGTATCGACGATGTTATAGAGCGCAGTGACGAGCATACCAATCATCGCCGGGAGCGATAATCCAATCAATAATTTATTAATGGGTGCATCTCCCAGTTGGGCAGTATTCTTATTCATCGGTAGGAGAGCCTCCTTTAAGGTAAGTACGTTGGCTTTTACTCAGACTAGTCGCTTGGGTCGGCAGATGCAAGAAATCACTCCAGGCAATGTGCAAAGAGGAACTGTTCGACGAATCGGTATGAAAACAAAAACACTCCGGCAACAGTACAGTGACGGAGTGTTTGCGCGTTAAGAGGAGGGTAACGGTAAATAGCCTTTTGAGTATTCGAAAGCGAGGAAGAGAATCGCTCCGAGTGCCAAATAGGCAACTAACGTAATCGCTTGTTGTTTTTTCGGCATCTGGTGGTACTCAACCGATTTTTCCGCTTCAAGCAACGGTTCGATGCGTTGGTCGAGTCGACGCAGCAAGGCATCGTAATCATTCGCCGAATCATATTGATAGCGTAAGAGTTCATCAGCAGCTGGTTTTGCTTCTTCCGGACTTGCACTCCGCAGACTTTGCAAGTCATGGCGTAAAGTCCAAGCAATCGGATCATAGCTCGTTGTAGCGGAGACTGTAGTCTCACCTGAGTCGAGTTGATCGCTCTCAGCCGGTTCAGCGATTGGCTGTTGTTCCTGTTCCGCTTTTGCTTGTAAAACACGGTTGCGGGCTGCCCGGTACAACATCAGGACGGATTGATTGTCTTCGTATTGTTTCGCAAAACGGTACCGTTTCCAGACGGCACTGCCGCCGAGGAAAGCGATCAACAATAAGATGATGCTGAAATGGGTGAGACCGTAGGCAATCAGGGCAGCGAGTCCTGCAATCCAGACGACGATCGGCAGACCAGCTAAAATCCGTCCGCCATCGAGCGGACTGACCGGGAGTAAATTGAATAGATTGAGCAGGGCACCTAAGTGGAAGATAACGAGCCAAAAATCATTTCCTGTCACGGCATATCCAATCAAAAGCGGGATAAGGGAGAGCAGTCCGGCGAGCGGACCCCCGTAGGCTAAGATTGCTTCTTGTTTCGGCGTTCGGAATGTATCTTTGATCCCGATGACGGCCCCCATGAACGGAACGAAAATCGCTGGTCCCGTCTTAAAACCCAGGCGTTTTGCAGCAGCTAAATGTCCCATCTCATGAATGAACAATAGGTAAAGCAAACCAACACCAAACCAAACACCAAAAATTTGGGCATAAAAGAGAAGCGAAATACCGAACGAAATCAGCGTTCCTCCGAACTTCGAAAATTTTAAGAGTGCAAGGACGACCTTTCCTTTCGAGAGCAAAAATGCTCCGGCGACGGCAAGGCCTCCCCAACGTTTTTTATCCATCATGAATTCCTTCTTCCATAAATATGACGTTCTGTCTCTAGTGTACGCCAAATTAAGAAAAAAAGTTTCATTTGCCGCCGGTTCAGTCTGTTTCCCATATCAAATCGTTTTGAGGATCTTAGCAGGGTTTCCACCCACGACCGTATTCGCAGGGACATCTTTAACGACGACGCTCCCGGAAGCGATGACCGCATTATCGCCAATCGTCACACCGGGATTAATGACAGCTCGTCCGCCGATCCAGACGTTATCCCCGATGACGACGGGTTTGCCGAATTCATACCCACTATTTCGTTCGACAGGATCTAACGGATGCGTCGCTGTATAGATGTGGACGCCCGGAGCAAGCATACAGTTGTCACCGATCGTAATCGGGCAAATGTCGAGCAGCACACAATCGTAATTGGCATAAAACCGGGCACCAAGCGTGATGTTGTAGCCATAATCACATTTAAAAGACGGTTCGATGTAAAAATCCGTTTGTTCCGTCCGGAAAAGTTGTTGCAGGAGAGATTTTCGGTCGGGCAGCTCTTCGATGCTCAGTTGGTTGAATCGATGACAAAGCATCTGCGCCCGTTTCCGGTCCGCCACGAGCTCCGCATCCCCGGCTAAGTACAACTGACCTTGAATCATCTTTTCTTTTTCTGTCACATGAATCATCTCCTAACGGTATGTATATCTTCATTAGACTAAATCGGACGGGGAGAAGCAACTGATACCAAAAAAAGCGGTTTTGATGTCGCCATCAAAACCGCTTTTTACTCTGGCATTCAATTAAGCAAGTTCAATTCCGCCTGTCACACCATAAATTTGTGCCGTGACATAACTGGCATCGTCAGACGCGAGGAAGACATAGACGCTCGAAAGTTCGACCGGTTGACCACTTCGTTTGAGTGGTGTTTCTTGTCCGAATTCCGGAATGTTTTCGCTCGGTTGACCACCTGAGATTTGAAGTGGTGTCCAAATTGGACCCGGTGCGACCGAATTAACGCGGATGCCTTTTGGCGCAATTTGTTTCGCGAGGCCGCGTGTGAATCCATTGATGGCAAATTTCGTTGAGGCGTAATCAAGTAAGTTCTCACTCGGATTGTATCCTTGAACAGAAGTTGTCGTGATGATCGAAGCGCCTTCTTTTAGAAGTGGGAGAGCGGCTTTAATGACCCAAAACAGCGAGAAGACATTAATTTCATATGTTTTCCGGAGTTGTTCTGTTGACAGATCCATGATGTCCTCGACAGCTTGTTGTTTTCCGGCGACGAGTGCAAGGATGTCGAGTCCGCCAAGTGAATCATGTGCCTCTTTGACAAGTTGCTGACAGAACGATTCGTCACTTAAATCACCTGCGAGTAAGTACGCTTTTTGACCAGCTGCTTCGACAAGTGCTTTTACTTCTTCTGCATCTTGTTGTTCTTCCGGGAGATAGTTCAGGAAGACATCTGCTCCTTCACGGGCATAAGCAATCGCAGCAGCACGTCCGATTCCTGAATCACCGCCTGTAATCAACGCTTTCTTACCTTTTAGTTTACCTGAACCTTTGTAGCTTTCTTCTCCGCAATCCGGAAGGGGTTCCATTTTTGCCTGGACAGCCGGTGGCTCCTGATACTGTTTTGGGAAATCATCGTTGAAGTGTTGTGTAAGTGGATTTTTAGACTGTGACATGAACTGATTCCTCCTAGGTAGTGGTTTGATTTGCATAAGAAGTATGTTCCCTGTCATTTCACGTTTAAACGTCAACTTATTAACCAAGTGAAGTTTTTATTAGAGCGAAAAGGCTGCTCGATAAGGCTATAGCAACAAATAACTGAATGCGAACGAAGAGCGAATAAAAAAATCGGAGTCCACAGGTGTGAACTCCGATTTTTACTAAAGATAAGGTGGATGAGCGATCAGACGCGTTCTGCTGTCAGCTCTTTCATCCCTTGTAGAGCTGCTTGATTCAGTAAGTTCCACGGTTTGTTGTAGTGCGGTTGGAAGAAGAAGTCGACGAAGGCCAGTTCTTCAAGCGTCATTTCATTTTGAATCGCGACCGATAACGTATTCATCGCTTGCGTCAAATCGACCTTCGAAATAATTTGGGCCCCGACGACGCGATGAGAGTTTTGTTCAAAAACAAGTTTGAGTTGGACGTCTTCTGCAGTCGGCATAAATTCAGGTCGATACGTATCTGTGACGGTCGTACTCATGACTTCTAGTCCAAAGAATGGAGCAGCATCTTCCGTGACGCCGGTCGACGCGATATTTAAGTCATATAACCGGAGACCGGACGTCCCTTGCGTCCCTTGGTAACGAATCGTCGGGGCAAGTAAGTTTTTCCCGACGAGCGTTCCCATACGGACGGCGTTCGTCGCGAGTGGAATATAGGCATGTGTCCGGGCCGGATTGTAGTAGACGGCACAGCTGTCACCGGCAGCAAAGATATTCGGATTACTCGTCCGCATATAGTCGTCGACGATGATGGCACCGTTCGGTAACATATCGATTTGTCCTTTTAAAAGCTCCGTACTCGGACGGAAACCGACACAAAGAATGACGAGATCGGTCTCGAACGTTCCTTTGTCCGTGACGACTTGTGTGACGTTTCCGTCTACGCCGGTAAAGCTTTGAACAGTCTGGTTCAACTCGAGCTGAATGCCGCGATCTGTCAATTCACTTTCAATGATATCCGTGAATGAACGATCGAGGTATTTATTTAAAATCCGGTCGGCACTGTCGATGAACGTCACTTCTTTGCCGTATGCTTCAAACGCTTCAACGAGTTCAGCACCGATGTAGCCGGCACCGACAACTGTAATCCGCTCGGCATCCGTTGCTTTTTTGATGATGGTTTGAGCATGGTGGTAGTTTTTACAAAGTTCGATTTGATTCAGTTCAATGCCCGGTAACATCGGAATGATTGGCCATGAACCTGTTGTCATGATTAATTTGTCGTACGTATCGTGAACGGTTTCACCCGTCAGAAGATTTTTCGCAAGAATCGTTTGGTTCGTACTATCGATTTCAAGGACATCATGTTTCAAGCGCATCGTTGCTCCGAGGTCAGCCAGCTCGTCAGGTGAAGAGTAGAAGAGTGACTCGGCATGCTCAACGACACCACCGACGTGAAGGGCAATCCCGCAAGAGAGAAATGAGACGTTATCGTTTCGTTCATAGACTGTGATTTCAAGGTTTTCGTTCGTTGCCGTAAGCTCTTTGACTGCTGCTGTTCCTGCATGTGTACAACCGATGACTGCTACTTTCATGAGTAAAGTCCCCTTTTTGTTTAATTGTGATATTAATCACATTCGATTTGATAACCTTAGTGTAATACTTCACAATGTCGGTTTCAAGTAGTTTGTTCATAATTGAGCATAGTTTTGTCTGAATTGTGAATTTGTGAACAAAGAGGTAATGACTTATAACGTTTTTGTTAAAAGTCCGTAAAAATGTTTTAGTTTCTGAAGTTCGGGTTATAATAAGATGGAGAACTAAATGAAAGGGTGGAAACCGATGGATACCGAGAGGACCGATCATCTATTTAGCTTACCTGATTTTTAGCATCGCTGGTCTTACGTAAACAAGACAGTAATGGTTAAAAAAATCAGGGAGAGCGAAAATAGATGAATACCCAAACGGCAACAATAAAACCTCTCCCATGGAAGATACGGGAGAGGACAATAAAACATGAAACGAATCGCAACCATCTTAGCAGGAACGTTACTTATGGCGTTCGGCTACTATACTTTGAATGAACAGTTTGGATTAGCAGAAGGCGGATTTATCGGGTTATCTTTATTAGGACGGTATTTCTTTGATATCAATCCATCGATTTCGATGATCGTGCTCGACATTCCATTCTTTATTGGAGCACTTTATTTTAAAGGAAAACGCTTTGTCAGTGAGGCACTTGTCTCAGCAGGTGCACTATCGCTCTTTTATGAGATGTGGCATCAGCTCGATTTGTTCCATTTCCCGGAACAGGCCTGGCCGGCAACGTTAATCGCCGCCATTGCGAGTGGGATCATCACGGGATACGGACTTGGTCTTGTGTTGAAGAGTGGTGCTGCGACCGGTGGTGACGACCTTTTATCAATGGGCCTTAGCAAAGTGACAGGTTTATCGATCGGGACGATTTTATTTAGTCTCGATGCAATTGTTCTTGTCATTTCACTCGTCTACTTGCCAGTCAGTTTGACGCTTTATACGTTACTTGCAGTTGCCATCGCGGGACGCGTCGTCTCAGTCATGACACGCGAACCGGTTACTGTACCAGTAGTTAGACCAGCGCCACAACTGAAATAAATAAAATCCTTCCTGACATCAGGAGGGATTTTGTTTTAGGATAAAAAGAGATAACGAGAAGGGGGCTACCCAATGATTAGACAAGCGACTGCGGAAGACGCCGATCAAATCGCACCATTGATTGAACAGGCGATTCATGAAATTGCCGAGACACTGACCGGAACGCAGGAGAAGGAATTGATTTTGGAACGGCTTGCGCTGTTTGTGACGCAAACGGGAAACCGGTTAAGTCACGAGAACATTCTCGTCAAGGAGCTCGATGGGCGCGTCGTCGGCATCGTCATCGCATATGCGGGAGTGGATGCAGCGCAGTTGGATGAACCGATTAAACGTCAGCTCCTCGCGTGGACAGGTCAAGAGATACAAATTGATCAAGAGACGGAAGGAAACGTCTTTTATCTCGATACATTGTCGGTCGATCCGGCATATGGCGGAAGAGGAATCGGGTCTGAGCTGTTGCAGGCAGCAGCGGACGAAGGGGAGAAGCGTGGATTACGCGCGTTTACGTTAAATGCCGATCAGACGAATGCTGGGGCGCAACGTCTCTATCGACGTCTTGGATTCGTCCCGGTCAAGACGATTGAAATCAGTGGCGGACAATTTGATTACATGGAACGACCGTATGCAACTTGAATGATGAGTGAAGTACTTTGAATTCATTTCAAGATTCGTTGATACGCAGACAAGACTTCGCTTTCCGCGGGCGAAACGTGAGCCTCCGCGTCGCCTGCGCGACTTACGGGGTCTCACCTGTTCCGCTTTTCCCGCAGGAGTCTTCGTCTTGTCTGCTTCTCAACGACGTTTTGTTAAGCTGTTAAAATCCATCCATCAAGAATCTGAAATCAAAAAATCACTCGCTTCACGCGACTCCTACAGGAAAAAGCGCAAGACGACTTGCGCTGTCAGAGACAAACAAGACCCGATTTTCTGCCTCATGGAGGCAGGAAAACTGGCTTGTGTCTCGCCTGAGGAAAGCGCGTGGAAAAGAGTGATTTTTTACGTTTACTTCAACTAATAGGTTAAGAAGCAATCATTTTCTAATCATCTGAAAAAAATAATGAAAAAAGAATTTTTATCTCGGAGCTTCTTCATTCAAGTTTAACCGGTACAACCGCGCCTCCGCATCCTCCGGTTCAAACCGGGGGTCACTCGTGAAGCGGAAAACCTCCGTCACTTCAATCGATACATCTGCCACCCGCAACTGTTTGAGTAATCGTCTGGTCAGGTAAACTTCCGCTGATTTAGGCTCCGCCCGCCATTTGCTGACAGATCCAATCGGAACGATCGTAGCGTCAGGACGTGCCATCAAAAACTGGCGGTCTTCTTCATCCGTAAAGATGGTCGCTGACGCCGGTAAACCGGTAATGGCATCCGCCAACTGGATAGTTGCCGGTTCAATTGTCGCTTGGCGGTACAAGGCGATACTTCCCATCACCAATTGAATACATAAAAATGGGACGAGCCAACGCACTGACAGATGGCGAACAAGCAGGAAGACGAGCAGTAAGACGAGAGGTAAAACATGGCGTGGTTTATCAATGTTTTGGGCCAACCAGACCCAAAGGAAATAACCAGTACCGGTGACGCTCCACCAAAGAGGAAGCGGACGGATTCGTTGACAGAACAAGAATAGCCCTGAAGCAAGACCGAGCCAACTTGTAAATCCTAAACCATGCCAAACGATTTGTTTGAGTGTCAATCCAAGTCGTTCAATCAACGAGGCTTCGTCCGTTTGTGCCGTACCGCCCCAGTCCGAAAAGTGACCCGTCACGAAACTGAGTGACAATTGAGCGAAGGACGCGGGTCCCCCGACCGAGAAGGCGACCGGTAACAGCCAGGCAAGTTGTGCCAGGAGTAACGTCGCCAGTTCGGACAGGAGTTGCCAGTAGTCTTTTCGGGTTTGCCAAAGTAAAAAGAGTAACACGATTCCGAACGGCGCATAGGATAATCGTGTTGCCATCAACAGTCCGAATAAGAGGTACGGCAAAAGACGGAAATGACCGTGCCGAGCACGTTCGACACTCCACATGAACCAACAGAGGACACCAAGTGCAAGACCGTCCGACATCCCGGTCGCAGAGATGACGACGAGTGAAGCAACCGAGATGACAGTGAAAGCAGCTAGTAAACGTGCTGTATCAAACGACTGACGTTTTAACAGCAAATATAACGGAATCAGTCCGCTCGTGAAGCCAAGCGTCGAGACGATGCCAAGCGCACGGACGGGTTCAAGCCCGAGTCGTGTGAGACCTGTCGCGAGTAAGATGAAAAACGGGTACCCCGGAAAATGTGGCTGCAAATTCGCCAAATCATACTGTCCAACCGCTAACGTAAAGTTGGCGATGTCGTAGCTTGCGACAAACGGGCTGACCAGATAAAGATGAACACCCAGCAATAGTGAGATGGCGAAACAGAGCGTGAAAAAAAGCGATCGTCCAAGTAGACGATCGCTCCGAACGGTCAAGAAACCTCCTGAAGGTTTTTGGCTGCTTTTGGTGTTCGATTTTGACGCATCAGCATGAAACCGGCAAACGCGAAGTAGCCCCACCAGGCGATCACTTGCTCAAGTGATGGATTATGGCTGTAGCCGAACATCGCACCCATAAACGTACCGATTTGTCCGCTGATTAATGTCGGATTGCCTGTATCGCGCAAATATTGAATTTGGTCGATGTAGTGTTCCGGCATAAACCCGACGATGTTATACAAGGCTGCCGGTGTTCCATCGGCGTTCGTCAACAGGCTTCCGAGCAGTCCAAGGTCTTGGAAACGTCCAATCGTTTGGACGAGCATGCCGGCAGCAATAAACAGAATCAGGATGCCTGTCACTTGGAAGAAACGTTTGACTGGAATCTTCATCGTTCCGGAAACGAACAGGTAACCGAAAATGAGTGCGAGCAAGAGACCAGACACGGCACCATAACTCGTCAAGACTTTCTCGATTTCACCGCCGGAAATGGCAGCGAAGAAGAAAACCGTCTCGATGCCTTCTCGGACGATGACGAGGAACGAATGGATGATCATCGTGATGGCACTGCCTGTCGAGACCGCCGCCGCGACTTTTGCCTGCGAGGCCTGTTGGTTTTCTTTCGCCTCTTTCCCCATCCAGAGCACCATGTGTGTCAGTAAGATGACGGAGATCATCATAATACCAAGACGCAAGTACGTGTCGCTACCGAAGCTTGCGAAACTCGTAAAGACGACTTGGAATAAAAAGGCGACACCGAGGCTCGCGAGCAGCGCAAGTCCGACTCCGGCATAGACCCATTTTTTATATTGCGGTGCGTTGAGTCGATCGAGATAGCCGAGAATCAAACCGACGATCAAGACAGCTTCGAGACATTCACGAAGCGTAATTAAAAACGCTTGAAAATCCATCGTCCTTCCTCCCTAATCAGTGATGTTGACGTTTCTTTTTTCGTTGACCGATGATGACGATGACGATTAGAACGATGACAAGACCAATCGCAATCGTTTTCCAAATCTCATCTGTTCCGAAGGATTGTCCGAAAATCGAATCCTCTTCTTCAAATAAACCGGTTTTTTCTTCTCCGGGTAAAACGAATAGTGGTGTAATTGTATCTTCGATTAATGCAATGTTTTGATCAAATGTTTCTTTATCACTCGCTTTTTTCCCGACTCCGAACAGTCCGGGGTTCCCGAGCGCAGTAAGTGCATCGTCAAACGCAGTATACAATGCATCGGACGTTTTTGCATCTGTGCTTTCTTTGACATAAGGAGCAAGTACATCATATGTGCCGCGTGCTTTCGCAAGTAACAGCTTCGCCTGTCCGAAGTCTTCGAACTGCTCATCCGCAAAATGAAGACGACGTTCGATGTTTTGACGTAAGGCAACGCGATACGCCTGTTTGGCATTCTCTGCGTCTTCTTCCGCTAACGCAGCATCAATTTTTTCCTTCGCTTCAGGGAAGTAAAGTTTAAATTCTTTATCATACGCGTCAATCGTTTCCTTCGCAAGTGCATAATCTTTTTGATCGAGCTGTTCCTCAAATTGTTTATAAGCTTCCGCAAAAGCTTCTTTGCCCGGGTCACCATAGCTGTAAGCAAACGCCGATAAAGGAGTCGCGAGGAGACAGAAGAAAACAACGACCGGAAGGACTAAACGTTTTATCATCCGAGATGCTCCTTTCGTTCAAAACGTTCTTCAATCGGTAGTGCAACGATTGGTCGACGCCACTCTTTGTAAATGGCAGGGACCACACGTTGAATATAGTTCAAGCGGATAAAAGATTTTCCTGATTCACGTACCCGGTAACGAATCGGTACTTCTTTCAGACGGAATCCTTTACGAACGAGGTTCAACGTCAAGACTTGCGCGTAGTTGTAATCGTGGATGATTTCCGCGTGTTTGCAAGCAGCGCGTGAGAAAGCACGCATCCCGCTTTGTCCGTCATGAATTTTTCGTTTCAGTAAAACACATTGAAGCCACGTAAAGACGTGATTCCCAATATAGCGATAGAGGCGCATTCCGTCAATCGTCCCGAGGAATCGTGATCCGAAGACATAATCCGCATCGTTCGCTAAGATCGGTCGAACGACGTCCGGAATTTGATCGGCCGGGTACTCGTTGTCCGCATCAATCATCACGGCGACGGTCGCATCATGGTCATAAGCGCGATACAATCCTTCGCGGACCGCAGCGCCAAGACCACGATTTTGTTCGAACCGGTAGACTTGAGCACCGTTCAGGGTTGCGACGGTCGATGTAGCATCGGTCGATCCATCATCGATGACAATCGTTTCGACGGGGATTCCGTCAATCTCATCCGGGATTCGTTTTAAGACGAGTGGGAGAGAGGTTTCTTCATTGTGAGCCGGAAGGAAGACGACGATTTTCTTCATGAGCGTTCCTCCTTAAAAGCTTCCGTCAACAATACGCCACGACTGTCGTGCGGGATATCGGCACCAAGCAACTTCGTAATCGTTGGTCCAAGCGACAGGATATGCCGGTGTGTATCGACCTTGCGACCAGCATGAATGTGTTTGCCATACATCCAAAATGGGACGAAACGTTCTCCTTCGTCGAGGTGACCATGCCCGCCGATCCCGTCGGCTTGACCATGATCGGCCATGACGATCAGTGTCGCATCGTCTAACTTACCGAGACGATCGAGTTCTTCACAAAACTCTGCGAGTAGCGCATCGGCTTCCTCGATTTTTTGAATATATTCCGAGTAGAGCGTCCCGCGACTATGACCGGTTTGATCCGTTCCGATTAATTGGATTGCAAGCAAATCCGGATCTTCTTCGTGAACGATTTGCTTGGCCCGTTCGATGATGTTGCGGTCGGCGACATCATTATGCATGACGGCTGTCACGGTACTGACGTCGGTCGAACCGAACGCATCGACGAGGTGGGCAATCCCGAGAATCTTGCCGGATTTATTGACGGCACGCAACCGGTCGAAGACGGTATCCGTTTTGACACCGGTCGTATTCCAGACCATGTTGGAATGAATTCCGTGATCTTCCGGACGTGCTCCCGTGAACATCGAGCTGAAGCAGACGACTGTCCGGGCCGGGTAGACGGTTTCCATATTCGTATATTCCGTTCCTTCTTGACGCAATCGCTCGAGAAACGGAGTGTTCGCAGCCATGTATCGGTCTTTTCGCATCCCGTCGACAATCAAGACGTAGACTTTGTCTGAAGTCGGCAAGCTGACGTCTTTTGTCGGCTCAGTCGGAAGTTTCGGTTTCCAGTCGAAGAGATAATGGTGGAGAATCCAAGCAAATAGTAACAATCCGGCAGGGAACAAGACGTACGACCAGTCAAAGGTCGGATTGATTGACGCTGTTTGCCAGTAGGCAAGTAAGAGTGCGACTTTCGGTAGTTGTTCTTGCGCGTTACCACTCGTCGAGTCACTGTTCTTGAGGACGAGTTTCCAAAAACGCGTGAAGTTGAGCCAGTCCGTTCCAATCCGTAAATGGTAATAAATCGTTCCCCAGAAGAAAATCGTGAAGAAGAAATAAAGACCTGCTCCGTAAGCGAATAGGGGCAGGAGCCGTGTATCCGTTCCTTCAAGGAATAACCAGACGATGACGGGCATCCATAAATAATTACGAAGGAACAGCGGGAAATCAAATTTCCAGTACAGTACGAATAAAGGCAACGTCACTAAAAATCCGAAGCCGGCACCGCTCAGTGTCTGTTGGAACAAAAGGCAGTAGCTGAGGAAGACACCGATTGTAAAAATCGGGGTGAATGGTTTTCCTTCATTCAACAGATTCCACATACGGGCTGCGACTTTTTCAAAACGTGAAGCACTTTTCATGAAGATCCTCCTTTCTGTTGATTCTTGAATTGGCGAAACAGTAATGTGACACTACGGTGATGTCTGACCAAAAAATACAAAGGTGCGATGAAGGCGAAAGCATATTTGAACGTGTGCGTCATCAAGGCAAGTTCATAAGGATGGTCGACGCCTGCCGTCTGTAGAACCGTTCCCATGGCGAGCTCATACGTGCCGAGACCACCGGGGGTGAATTGAGCAATTCCGGACAAGACACCGGCACTCATCGCGATTAAGACGAGGGGGAAGGGAAGGACAGCGTTCACGCCTAAGAATAAGCAGTAAACGGCGCCCGCTTCCAAACACCAAGCGAGTGTGCCATACCCGATTAATGCGTACATCGTCCGTAAAAAAGGGCGGACGACGACTAAGGCGAGTACACCGAGCACAATCGCGATACCTGCAGGAAGAGCTGTTTTCGTCGCGAGCAAGCCGAGCGAGACGAAGAATCCGAGGACGACCAAATCAATGCCGCGCTGTGCGACAAGGATTGCCGTTGTCCGTTTTAAGGGACTAGCGATGGCACGTGCCGTCAGCAGGCGAACACCTTCGCCGAGTTTGACGGGTGACAAGTGATTGACGGCAAGGCCGAGATAGAGGCTCGTCAAATAGATTGGCAAGGGTGCCTGCCGCTGATCAGCCACGCGCCAGGCGACAGCGCGGACATAAAAAGCACCTGCATACAACAAGCTTGCGAGTAGCGTCCAGTAAGAGCGTGAAAGGGTGCGCAAGTAATCATAGAGGACAGGTAACTCGAGCACGAACCGAATTAATAAAAAAACAACCGCAAGCGTCAAGAGGACGCTTGCGGTTGTACGGATTACATGCGCCCGAGATGCCATGTAATCATCCGCTCGAGTCCTTCATTCAAGGTAACGGAGGGCGTGTAGTCGAATGCTTGTCGTGCAGCTTCCGTATTACTCCATGTCATCGAGACATCTCCTTCTCTTTGCTCGGTGAACGTTACCGGAACACCGTATCGCTCACTGAGGGACCTGGCAATCGTTCGGACCGACTCCGGTCGATTCGCCCCTAAATTATAAGTCCCGATTGCGCGCGCTTGAAGTGCTTGTTCCATCCCGCGTGTAATGTCATCGATGTACGTGAAGTCGCGTACCGGGTCACCGAACACGACAAGTTCTTGACCACGAAGCGCTTGTTCGATGAAGCGGTAAAGCGCCATATCCGGGCGCCCGGATGGTCCGTAGACCGTAAAGAAGCGGAAGATCGTAACCTGTAATCCATATAGGTTTTGATAGGCATTACAGAACGTCTCGGCACTATACTTTGCCGCGGCGTATGGACTGACGACTTGACCGGTCGCCTGCTGTTCGCTCAACGCACCTGTCTGCTCCCCGTAAACCGAAGAAGAAGAGGCAAACAAGACTTGCTGAATCTGATGTTGTTTTGCCGCTTCAAGGACGGTCACCGTCATATCGATATCTTCTTTGATGTAGCGATGCGGCTCACGTAAAGATCCGGGAACGCCAGGTAAAGCAGCAAGATGGAACAGGGCATCGAATTGACCGGATGAACACCAGGCATCGAGTCCGACGTGGACATCTGCTTCACAGATGTTTACGCCAAGTCGTGTCAGCTCCGCTGCCCGTTCGCGTTTCAAGTCGCTTGCATAATAATCGGTGAAGGCATCGATGATCGATACGGTATGACCACTAGTACGCAAACGAGTTGCAAGTGCAGCACCGATGAAGCCAGCGCCACCCGTAATTCCGATGTTCAAAGGAAGTTCCTCCAATCGTCTTGCTTAGTTGAACGTATCGAGCGCATCGACGATTTTTTTGCTCACCGTTTCCGCTTCTGCGTCATTTTTTTCGATGAGATCGTACCATGTGTTAGCGTCAGCAAGAACAGCGTCTGCCTCTTCTTTACCGAGACGATTTTCGAGGGTCGGCTTCATCGCGATGACGAACATGTTCGCTTCCATCGCTTCGACACGTGCTGTATCGACATCTTTCGCTTCGAGTGCTTCCATTGCTTCTTCATGATAACCGACGACTTTCTTCGTCAATGCTTTGGCGAAGAGTCCTTCGATCTCTTCATAAGAGACGTCTGCTGGTTTTGTTTTTGAGAAGTCGTATTGTTCTTTTAGTTTTGCGACGGCGGCTTCATCGCCACCGGCAAGTGACTCTTCGATTGCGAGTAAGAATCCGTAGCCTTCTGCTTGTTCCATTTGTAACTCTTGTTCGTCGGCACCGGATTTAGCGCCATCCTCGATTTTTTGTGCATAACCGAGTGCTGCGAGATAGAATGAACGGTAAATCGACTTATCCGTCAACTGTTTTGCGACTTTAAAGTCAGCGACGTTTTCAGCCGAGATGGCGTCTTCTTGTGCTGCGAGACCGGACGTGATCGCTTGTGCGATGGCTTCTTCGTTTTTGAAGTCATAACTCGCATCGCGCTTTTCGGCTGTCGGGATGAAGACAGTTTCCGCCATGTTTTTGATATTTCCTAACGTCGCCATGGCGTCATCCGTTTTTCCGGCCGCGACTGCTTCTTCTGCTGTTGCTTGCATTGATTTTTGGAGTTTATAGAAGTAAGACTGAAGTCCTTTATCGACAAGCTGACGGGCAATGTTCTCATCCAAATCCTTTGATTCGACGCCTGCGAGGGCAGAAGTGACGACTTGTTCGATTTCAGGAGCGGCAGTTGCGACGCCACCTTTTAACTTCGATTCATAACTCGTCTGGACCATCTTCCAATCGATGGCTTGTCCTTCTTTCGCTTTATCGAGTTCTGTCTTGATTGAGCTGAAGAGTGTCAATTCGTCCGTTAATGTCGTTGCGGCGATTCCGGCATTCGTGTTTTTATCAGACGTTTGCTCCGTTTTGTCTTCTTTTGGAGCTGTCGTTGTTTCTTTTTCATCCGTTCCGCAAGCTGCGAGTAATCCGGCTACCATAAAGAGTGACGCTACTTTAAATCGTTTTTTCATCTGTCTCATTCCCCCAGGAAAAATAAAATTATCTACAAAATGATGTCGTTTTCACAATTCTCACTATAACGAGAATAATTCTCATTGTCAATTGAACTTAAAACAAAAAAATGGCTCCAGAGAAATCTCCGGAGCCATTTTTTTTAAATATAAATTATTGAATTTGGTCATACAATTTCGTTAAATACGCGTACACTTCGTCAGAGGCTTGGAACATCATGACCGAGTGGCCGAAGATGGCAGCCGGGTTGAAGCCGTGATCTAAGTCGATTGTTGAAGCAATCGTTACGTCGCGATCGCTATCGAGGACGACGCGGAAGTACTTGAACTCTTGGTTGAAGTCATTGATTGCGTTTAAGATAGGAAGATCTTCGACACCGTCTGGAACGTGCGTAACGGTACGAGCGAATAACTCAACGTCCGTCGTCGTTTTACTGAAGACGATCATCATCATCGGCTCAGCGCCAGCTGGTGTTTTTTCTTGTGTCATAAAGAAGACGTGTGTTTCATTTTCACGTGCTTCCATTGGAATGCCTTTTTCGACTAAGAACGCTTGGAATGCTTCCAAGTGTTGTTGTTGAACTTCCGTTACCCCGTTTTCGTTTGTTCCTTCTTGATTACGTTCTGGGTGAAGCGGTGTGACCTTGTTGTCCTCATTCGTTTCGTTCGAGTTACGGTCCTGGTCCATTTTAAATCCCCCTTATAGATACTGTAATCTCAGTTTCAAGCATTTTAAGAGGAATTGCAACTAATGTCCGTTATCATTTAAAGAAGAAACAGTTTGAAAATAAGACAAGTATGTGAAATGTAGAGCAAACTACTTGAAACCACATACCTTAATGGGTATATTGTAAAGCATAGAGAGTACGATTCGATTTAGGAGGAAAACAGACATGAAAACAATCATTGTTGGTGGAGTAGCAGGTGGAGCGACCGCTGCAGCACGATTACGCCGGTTGGATGAAACGGCGGAAATCATTTTGTTAGAACGTGGAAAAGAGATTTCGTTCGCGAACTGTGGATTACCGTACTATATCGGGGATGTCATCAAAGACCGGAACAAGCTACTCGTCCAAACACCTGAGGGGATGCATGCCCGGTTTAACTTGGATGTTCGGAATCTGTCGGAAGCGATTCAAATCAATCGTGAACAAAAAACGGTCACAATCCGTAAAGTCGATACAGGTGAAGAATATGAGGAGTCATATGACAACTTAATTCTTTCACCAGGAGCAAAACCGATGCGTCCATCAATTCCTGGTATCGAAGAAGCGACGAACATCTTTACGTTACGTAACATTCCGGATACGGACCGGATGCGTCAATATGTCGATGAGAACCGTCCCGCACGTGCCGTCGTCATCGGTGGGGGGTTCATCGGGCTTGAAATGGCAGAAAACTTGGTCGAACGTGGTGCGAAAGTCACATTGGTTGAAATGATGGATCAAGTCATGGCACCGGTCGATCCGGAAATGGCAGCCATCGTCCATGAACATCTACGCGCAAAAGGGGTCGAGTTGATTTTATCGGATGGTGTCGCCCGCTTTGAAGAGGCAGGGAGACGTGTTGTCTTGACGAGCGGCAAGACGATTGAAACGGAAATGAACATCTTGTCGATTGGTGTCATGCCGGAAAGTAACCTTGCGGCGGAAGCAAAACTTGAGTTGGGAATCAAGAATACAATCAAAGTCGATGACACGTTACGGACATCTGATCCATCGATCTTTGCGATTGGTGACGCCATCGAAGTGAAAGATTACGTGACAGGAGAGGCGATGCATGTTCCACTCGCGTGGCCGGCGAATCGTCAAGGGCGTCTCGTTGCAGACATCATCGCCGGACGCGACGTCAAATATACAGGTGCGCTCGGTACAGCCGTCGCAAAAGTATTCGATATGACGGTCGCTTCGACCGGAAATAACGAAAAACGGTTGAAACAGTCTGGTCGCCGCTATGAAGCGGTTCATCTCCATCCGGGTTCGCACGCCGGTTATTATCCGGGTGCCAGTCCAATCTCAATGAAACTCTTGTTTGATCCGATTGACGGAACGATTTACGGCGCGCAAGCGATTGGGATGACGGGTGTCGAAAAACGGATTGATGTCTTAGCGACGGCAATCAAAGGTGGATTAACGGTCCTCGACTTGCCAGACCTTGAATTATCATACGCACCACCGTATAGCTCGGCGAAAGATCCCGTCAACATGGCAGGATACATCGCTTCGAATATCGTGTTAGGGGACAGCGAAAACGTCCATTGGCATGAAATTGATCAAATCGTCGCAGCCGGCGGATTGTTACTCGATGTCCGTGAACCGTCTGAAAATGAACTCGGTTCGATTCCGGGCTCGGTCAATATCTCATTACCGACGCTTCGCACGTCACTCGACGAGCTACCGAAGGATCAGCCAATCTACGTGACATGCCAAGTCGGATTACGGGGATATGTCGCGAGTCAGCTCCTTAAACAAAACGGCTTCGACGTGAAGAACTTGAGCGGCGGATATAAAACATGGGCGACGGTCAATCGCGATCAAGAAGCGCGAAACCAAGCACGGGAGGAAACAGCAGTGACGACGATTAAAAGTGAGCCGAAACAAGCCGTGAAAGCAGAGCAAATCACGCTGCTCGATACATGTGGATTACAGTGCCCGGGACCAATCGTTGAATTAAAAACAAAGATTGATCAACTGCAGGACGGAGACCAAGTCTTCATTAAAGCATCGGATCCTGGTTTCTTACCGGACGTCCAGGCATGGGCAACAAAGCTCGGACATACCGTCCATACGGCAGAAATGAATCAGGGAATTGTCGAAGTTTTACTTGAAAAAGGGCAAGGACAAACGGAGCAACACGTGACAACGGCACCTGTCGCAAAAGCAGATGACGCGACGATGGTCGTCTTCAGTGGTGATCTTGATAAAGCACTTGCGTCATTCGTCATCGCACAAGGTGCACAAGCGATGGGCAAACAAGTCACGATGTTCTTCACGTTCTGGGGACTGAATGTCATTCGTAAGCCGGATGCACCAGCCGTCGACAAAGCACCGATGGAACGCATGATGGGGATGATGATGCCGAAACATGCCGGTGATCTTCCATTATCCAACATGAACATGGCAGGCGCCGGTCAAAAAATGATGAAAAAAGTCATGAAGGACAAACAAGTCGATGCGCTAGAGACGATGATGGCAAAAGCGCAAGCAGCAGGCGTCCGGATGATTGCGTGTACGATGTCGATGGACATCATGGGGATTAAAAAAGAAGAATTGTTAGATGATATCGATTATGGTGGGGTCGCAAGTTATCTTGGTGCGACAGACGATGCCAACTTAAATCTATTCATCTAAAGAATCGAAAAGAGCCCTTCCGCGAAAAGTGGAGGGGCTCTAAGTGTTTGTCTAAAGATGGAGGGGGTGACTAATTCAGATGAACATCCATCCTTGTGACGGACGTTTCCGCCATCCTCACTTTCCTTGGGCGGAAGGTAAGCCGCGGCAGCCCGCATTTCATGCGGTCATGCCGGGTCTTACCTCTTCCTGACGGAAACGCGAATCACGTTTCCTTTTCCCATAGGAGTTGAGGATAAACGTTTCCGTCCTCCGTTAATCGAATGGCCGATGATTCCACTTCCACGGAATCATCGGCCATTTCGATGTAAATGCTTCTTTTTCACGATGGCTTAGTGTGTATTTGGGACACGCATGAAAAAGTCCTGATTCCGTTTAATTGGTAGCCGTCCCTCCTTTTGAGTGAGGCCGTTCTTTTTTTGTTCGTAAACGAAAAACCTCACATCTAATGTGAGGAAATGGATAGAAATGCCTCGTAATCAGAAGTTGACTGATACAACTGTATTTGATTTTTCAAAAAAACTTTCGTATTATAGAACACATGTGAAGAAATGTTACATAAGAGAGAAGTGGGGGAGCCTGTATGGAGAAACAACTGATGGATATCGTAACGAATATTAGTGATGTATTATGGTCGAGCGTCCTGATCATCTTACTTGTTGGCTTAGGCATTTATTTTACGATTCGCATGGGATTCGTCCAATTCCGGATGTTACCTGAAATGTTACGGTTACTGTTCCAGGGAACAGATAAAGGAAAGGATGGCGTCTCACCATTCCAAGCGTTCGCGATCAGTACGGCTGCACGTGTCGGGACCGGGAACATTGCCGGTGTTGCGACAGCCATCGCACTAGGTGGACCCGGTGCCGTCTTTTGGATGTGGCTGATTGCCTTGATCGGTTCAGCGTCAGCATTCGTCGAAAGTACACTTGCTCAAATTTATAAAGTCCGTGATGAGAAGGCATGGCGTGGGGGCCCTGCCTACTACATGGAAAAAGCGCTTGGCCAACGGTGGCTCGGAATCGTCTTCAGTATCTTGATTACAATCTCGTTCGGGTTTGTCTTTAACTCGGTTCAATCGAATACGATTTCATTGTCACTTCAAAGTCAGTATGGCATCGATAAGATGTGGATCACGATTGCACTCGTTTTATTAACATCACTCGTGATTTTCGGTGGAGTACGTAGTATTGCAACGGTCTCTGCATTTCTTGTTCCGATCATGGCGGGCGGATACATTTTAATCGCCCTCTTCATTATGATTACGAATCTTGAATTGTTGCCGAACGTCTTCGGCTTGATTTTCCAAGAGGGACTTTTAGAGTTCAAGACGCTTGCTGGCGGAGCAATTGGTGCTGCAGTTCTTAACGGAATTCGTCGTGGTCTGTTCTCGAATGAAGCCGGTATGGGTTCTGCTCCGAATGCTGCTGCGACGGCTGAAGTGTCACACCCCGTCAAGCAAGGTTTGATTCAATCATTCGGTGTATTTGTTGATACGTTACTCATTTGTTCGTCAACAGCGATGATCATCCTCGTCAGTGATGTCGCGACGAAAGACGCGAACGGAAAAGCAGTTGCCGGGATCGAACTCGCGCAAAACGCACTCTCGACTCAGGTCGGAGTGTTTGCGACGACGTTCATGGCACTTGCGATCTTCTTGTTCGCATTTAGTTCAATCATCGGAAACTATTATTACGGTGAATCGAACATCAGCTTCATTAATGACAATAAAACACTGATGATGGCTTACCGTGTCATCGTACTCGGGATGATTGTCTTCGGTTCAGTCGTACAGACGGCAGGTCTTGTCTGGGCGCTTGCTGATATTTTCATGGGCTTGATGGCAGTCGTCAACTTGTATGCGATTTTCCGCTTATCTAAAATCGCGAAACTCGCACTTGATGATTACCTCGAACAACGAAAAGCCGGAAAAGATCCGCGCTTTTATGCGAATTCGATTCCGAACTTACCAGGTAAAGAATCTCTTGAGGCGTGGGAAACGGACGAATCAAAAGAAAAAGCGATTTAATCAAAAAGAACCGGCATTTTGCTGGTTCTTTTTGCATGTAGACAACGTGCTATCAGAAGGTGAGAGCGTTTTTTTTCGTTGCTTTTTAGTACGCAGATTCTAAAAAAATTACTAAAGCATCGAAAAAATGGGAATAGCTATTAAAGAAACGAAGAAAGGAGAGGGAGGATGGAAAACGTACATTACGTTCGTGTCGCGGATGCCGTTTGGGATTCGTTTGGTGACGACCCGCATATCATCATGGACTGGATTCTTTTTATCCATGAGACGCAGCCGGATTATGAACAGCTATTTGCTCTGGAAGACACGGCAGCCCTCTATCACTTGATGAATCAAATCGATATCTATATCGATCAAGAGACCCATTACAACTTAGGTCGAGCGATTGTCGGTGAAGAGTTGATTGTCAACGAAACACAAGCAGCAATTGTCGGGATTCTCCCTCTTCCGTTAATCATCATCTCAGCAGAAGTCATGCGAAATTTTGATCGTCGGTCACTTGAGACGATTTATGATGAAGCGGGGCAACATGGAGAATTCGACGACGTGTGGGAACAGTTTGCTGATTTACGCGCATACTTCAGCAAGGCTGAAACGACAGAAGAGACGATTCTTATTTATTACGCTTAAAAAAAGACTGCTACGGGATAGGTCCCGTCAGCAGTCTTTCGTGTATCGGTCAGTGGATTAAAAGTCAATTTCGTCAGGGTCCGGTCCGAGGCGGACTTCTGTCGCGAGACGATCGATTTGTTCGAGGTCGTCTGCATCGAGTTGGAAATCAAACACATCGAAGTTTTCAGCAATCCGTTCTGGTGTGACTGATTTCGGAAGCGCAACGATTCCGTTATCGAGGTGCCAACGTAGAACGACTTGTGATGGGCTCTTACCATGTTTTTCAGCAATCTCTTTGAAATCATTGATTTCAAGGAACTTACCTTGCATGAGTGGGCTCCATGCTTCGACTTGAATGCTGTGATCTTGCAAGTACTCATGCAATTCATGCTGTGGAAGTTGTGGATGAAGCTCGACTTGGTTGATCATCGGCGTCATGAGTCCTTCTTCAGCAAGTGTATCGAGATGATGTTCTTTAAAGTTCGATACACCAATCGCCTTGATTTTACCTGCTTCGTAAAGTTCGACCATGGCTTTCCATGCTTCGACATAACCTTCGACCGGCCAGTGAATGAGATAAAGATCGAGATAATCGGTTTCTAGTCGCTCAAGTGACTCAGCGAAAGCCTCTTTCGTCCGTCCGGCACGAATGTCATCGTTCCAAACTTTAGACGTCAAGAAGAGTTCTTCACGTTTCACGCCGCTTTCTTTGATTCCTTTTGCGACACCACGTTCGTTTTTGTAGACGGCAGCCGTATCGATATGACGGTAACCGACGCGAAGTGCTTCTGCGACGGCAGCCGGTGCTTCCGTCTCTTCATCGACTTGCCAGACACCGAACCCGATCTGTGGAATCGTGATACCATTTGAAAGTTTTGCGTATTGCATGTATATACTCCTCCTTCAATGAAACTAGAATATGGATTTGCCTGTTCAGTTTAGCATGAACTTAGCGGAACATCTGTTTTGATGCTCATAAGCAGGGAATATAGAATGGGAAAGAGAAGAAAGTCTACTGATGCATAAACGAAGAGAGGTGTAATATCATGGTGAAATCGATTAAAAAAGTACCAAAAGGAGTCTGGACAAGCATCGCAGCACTATTAGGTGCTCAAGCCACGTTCCTCTTTCTTGGTGCCCGCAAGACAGGACGCAACCCATGGGTATGGGGGGGAGCAGGACTCGTTCAATTTCCGCTTCCGGCGATTGCCTATTTCATTTTGAATCGTCAAGAAAAACAGAAATAAAGTGAACCCCCCGTCGCAGACGAAGCGACGGGGGGTGTTTGTTTTACGACATGTTGTTTTTCTGTGCGGCATCACTCTTCCGGCGTGGGAAGCCGAAGAAGATTGCCAGTGATCCACAAACGAACAGTAAAAATGGATAGAACAAATAAGGAATCAGTTCGGGTGACGCCGTTTTCGTCAATTCAGCGGCAATCAAAAGTTGCGCTCCGTACGGGATGATTCCTTGAACACCACAGGAAAAGAGGTCGAGGATACTGGCTGACTTCTTCCGGTCGATGTCATACGTATCCGCGATTTCAGCAGCGAGCGGACCGGCGACAAGAATCGAAATCGTATTATTTGCTGTTGCGAGATTCGTTGCACTGACGAGGGCAGCCATACTGAACTCAGCTCCCCGGCGTTTCGAAATCTTTCGTGTCAGCGTTTCTTTGAGATAAGCAATTCCACCGTTATAGGTGATCAGGCTGACGAGTCCACCCATCAGCAACGTCAAGATTGAGATTTCTGCCATCCCCATCAATCCGTCAGACATCGCGAGGACAAACCCACTTACTCCGAAACTACCGTCGATCATTCCGATGATGCCTGTCAATAACGTCCCGCCGAGTAAGACGAGAATGACGTTGACACCAAAGAGTGCGAGCGCGATGACGGAAAGATACGGAATCAGCTTATAAAATTCAAATGCTTTCGCTTCGACGACATCTCCGGAACCTGACACGAAAGCGAGTAAGATGACAGTGATGACGGCAGCAGGCAAGACGATTAAAAAGTTCGTTCTGAATTTATCACGCATGTTCGTTTTTTGTGTCCGGACAGCGGCGATTGTCGTATCTGAGATAAACGATAAGTTATCACCGAACATTGCTCCACCGACGACGGCAGCAGCGGCGAGTGCGACATTGACACCCGTCGCGTCATGAATCCCGAGTGCGATCGGTGCAAGGGCAGCGATTGTGCCGGTCGAAGTTCCCATCGCCATCGAGATGAAAGCGGCAATGATGAACAATCCACTCATTAAAAGAGACTGGGGTAGGAAACTGAGTGCAGCGTTGACGGTCGCATCAATGGCTCCGATTGCATTCGCTGTTCCAGAAAATGTGCCAGCGAGTAAAAAGATGAAGACCATGATCATGATGTCCGGATTTCCGGCACCGCGGGCAATCCGCTCGACGGTCTGGTTGATGTCTCCCTTAGATGTCGCAGCAGCAAAAATCAAGGCGATTAAAGCTGCAATCAAGATGGGGAATTTGTAAAAGTCGTTATAGAAGATTCCTGCACCGATGAATAATACAAGGAAAACGAACAAGGGGAACAACGCCCATTTGTTCGGCGTAACCGTTTCGTTCATGTGAATCACTCCATTTCTTCAGCATACAAAAAAAGACCCCTTCGCAAGAAAGAAGGAGGTCTTTACTGAAAAAGACGCTCTTCTTATCTCTCAAGCCATAGCTTGCTGGATTTGGCACAGTACGAATCAATCGTCCGCTGCCGAAACATCATTGGGCCAGTCCCTCCGTTTCTCGCGATAAAAAGAAGTCATTTAGTTGTTTAGTCGTTGTTTAAAACACGTTTATTACCCTAACGTATCTTTTAATGCTTGTCAACTGTACCTTACTGCAGTGCTTGTTTGAGCGTCGTCACGTTTTCGTTCATCAAATCAAAGTACGATTGATCTTGTTGATCTTTTGCGACGGACTCGAGGTTATGAATCGTAATCGATTCGGCACCGATTTCTTTTTGGATGACACGGGCGACCTTTGGCGACACCGTCTCTTCGAAGGCGATATAGTTTAAGTCATGCATCTCTGCTTCCTTGACGATGGCAGCCAGCTGTTTTTGGGACGGTTCGTCAGACGGTGAAATACCGGCAATCGGCAGTTGCGTGAAACCGTAACGTTCCGCCAAGTACCCGTATGCGGCATGCGTGACGAGAAGCTCCTTTTTCGAACCGGAGTCAACAGCTTTTTGTAAATTTTGGTCGAGTTCATCTGCTTGTTTGTTAAAGAGTGCGAGGTTTTTATCAAACGTTTCCTTCCGGTCAGGTGCTTCCTTTGCTAACGCGGTCGTAATCGAGTCAGCCATTTTCTTGGCGTTGTTCGGGTCGAGCCAAACATGCGGATCGTATTGTCCATGATCGTGCGACTCTTCTTCAGCCTCGTGATCATCATGGTCATCGTGTGCGTCTTCTTCGTGCGTATGAAGCGAAGCGGAAGCTTCGAGTAAGTCGATATTTTTACTTGTCTCGACAAAACGAATGGAATTACCGGCTAAACTTTCCTTAATCTTTTCAGAGTACGGCTCAAGGGTTGTGCCGGTAAGTAAAAATAGATCGCCTTTCGCAATCGTCGTCAGTTGCTTCGGAGTCGGCTCATACGAATGCGGGTCGGCGCCAGGGGGAACGATTAATTCGACCTGGACGTCCTTTCCGCCGATTTCTTTGGCGATGGCTGCCGTGGCGAACGTCGACGTATAAATTTGCAATTTACCGTCTTCGTCTGAATTTGAAGTCGATGAGCCGCATGCGGCGAGCAGACTGGCAGTTACTGTCGCGATGGTTAACGCTGGAATGATTTTTTTCATATATGAACCCTCCAAGATAATTAAAACGTAATTGTTCCGATTTGGACTTTCTAACTATATCCGACGGAAATTAAAGCGTCAAGTCGGAATGTTGTGAAGTTCTAGTTCAAAATAAATCGGGTAAGAGAAGAGTAGAAGTGAAATCGGAATGAGCCTTGGAGGTGATGAGGTGAAACGTGAAACAGCATGGTTGATGGGTGGCGCCGCTATTTTGACGACGGCTGCTGCTGGTGCGAGTATTTGGAATAATTATGGAGCCTTACTCAGATGGACGGAGCCGGTCTTGCCGCTTACCGAAAAGCAATTAGCACCACGAAATCTTTTATACAAGACGGTCAATCAGCAGGACTTGACGTTAGATATTTATTATCCGCCGGGAGAAGGGCCGTTTCCGGTCGCGATTTATGCTCATGGCGGCGCATTCGTTCGTGGAAACCGTGATGATGTGTTTAGTTTTGCTCCAATCATCGACCGGTTTTTAGAACTCGGGATTGCCGTTTGCAGCATCGACTATCGTTTATTTGAGGATGGCAGCTACTTTCCGGACAACCTGGAAGATGTTCGAGATGCCTTATGTTTTTTAAATCAACAAGCGGATGAATTACGCATCGCGCGCGGTCGCATGCTTTTATGGGGTGATTCAGCAGGTGGAGCCCTAATGTTGACGACGGCGCTTGCCCCGACTGAATTTATCGGCGAACAGGCGGAGGCGCATCTTCCTTTAATCAGTGGAGTCATCGCCTTGTATCCGCCGACGAATTTTCTGTTGTTTAAATTCATTCAAACCTGGATTGCCCATATCAAGTTTTATGGGGGTGGACGTGAAGAATGGCGACAGTTGATGATGCGTGTCTCCCCGGCGACACATTTAAGTTCCGACTCGCCGCCGATCATGTTGCTGCACGGAAAAAAGGATCCGATTGTCCCGTTTGCTCAAGCACTCCACTTTGTTGAGAAGGGGGCGGATGTCGGGGCGGATGTTCGATTATTCTCTTTCCCGAATGGCACACATTCGCTGGCGAGCTTTGCCCAAACTGAAAATCCACTCAAAATTGAACGTTTGCTCGAACGAATCGAAGCCTTCAGTTGTCAAGTGCTTGTCTTACCGAAACGAGAGGCGCTTCATTAGGAAACATGATACAATCAGTCATATTTCTTTAGAAGGAGACTGCAATATGACGGAAATTTGTTTAGTACGACACGGTCAAACGGACTGGAACTTAAACGAGCGGATTCAAGGACGTGAAGATATACCGCTTAACGAGACCGGTAGAAAACAGGCGGCTCTCAGTGCTGCCTACCTGGCAGAAGAACAGTGGGACGTCTTGATTTCAAGTCCGCTATCGCGAGCTGTCGAAACTGCTGAAATCATTGGTCAATCGATCGGTCTAAGCTTGACGGAAACGGATGAACGGCTTGTCGAGCGCGAATTTGGAACGGCTTCCGGTGAACCGGTCGCCGGAATTTACGAAGCAGTGCAGGCAAATGATGCAGAGCGCGTCCCGGGGCTTGAAACGGAAGCGGAAATTCAACAGCGTGTCTTCAGTGCGGTTGAAGAACTGACAGAAAAATATCGAGGAAAACGCCTCTTAGTCGTCTGCCATTCGCATACGATTAAAGCGGCACTCTCCTCGATTGATGAGACATTCAGTTACCGGACGCCGTTAAAAAATGCATGTGCGAATTACATTCGTTTTTCCGACCGTTATGAGATTGAGCGGATTAATGTAGCGGACCATATCACAATTTGAACATCATCCTTCGACGGTTGCCGGATGTTCTTGTAAGTACTGTTTAAACGTTTCTTTCGCGATGCTCGTGATATGAGCACCACGTTTAGAGCGTCGGTCTTTATATTCTTGAATCAGCTCTTCGCCAGTAAAGTTGTCTTCGACGACTTCACGCAAAATCGATTCGGATAAATCATTTTTCATCATGACCATCTTACCGGTAAAGAGATAAGAGACGCCTTCGCTCAATTGCGTACTTTCATAAGGCGTGACGATCATGGCGGCGGGGTCATTGTCCGGCCGTGAAATCGTGATTTCAATCAAAGCGCGCAGCTTTTTCTCGAACAGTTCTTTCAAAATCGGTTGATCGGTGTCGGTGACGACGATTTCAGCGACCCACTGGGCGGTTTGGTCGGTACTCACCGTCAGCCCATCTTTAATCTGAACGGGGATTGTCGTATCTCGCCCTGATTCATCCATGAGAATACGTAATGTACACAATTTAAAGGTTTTCAAAAAGAACTCCTCCTTTTGTTGTTCGTACGTGATTTTCTTCAGTATAACGTGAGTCTGTCGCCTGCGCGAAACTTTTCGTAACGTCTTCGAGTCGAACTATGTTTAAATGGAACTAGAAATCAGAAACAGGAGGACCGTTTATTATGCCGCAAGCACTTATAGGAATATTAGGAATCGTGGGGATTATCTTACTTGCCCATCACATCATCATGTATTGGCATGCTGAGCCAAAAGATCGCCCGACGCTTGCGTACCGCATAGCGCTCCTGATCGCCTGTTTGCTTCTTATCAGTGGAAGTGATCATTTAATTAGTATCTTTTACGCCGATTCTCTTGCTGAGTTCGGTCAACGGATTACCTATATCGTCTTCATCGGAGGTGCGCTTGGTTTTGCGTGGTACTTTCGTCAACAAATGGAACAAGCGACAGCCAAAATGACTGCTCACCCAAACGAAACAGCCCACTTCAGTTGAAGGGGCTGTTTTTAGCGTATAGAAAAATGAGAGGGAGATGAAAAGGTAGCCTTTCAAGACGTCCGTCAAGAAGCTTGATTCTTGAGGCTGCTTGATTTTGTTATTTTACACCACTTGCGAGGCGTGTTTTCCGAATCATGTCGAGTTTCAGTTTCCAGAGACGGTCGCTGAACGTGACGGCATAGATTTCAGGTAGACGTAGACGTTTGTACTCTTCCCACAGGCGTCCGATTTGCTGTTCGTGGAACTGACGACTTTCTTCAATCGTCGGAACGGTATACACGAGTTCACCGTCCTTAAAGATCGGTGCAAGTAACCGTTCAACCTTAAAGTTTTCAATCCGGTTCCGGAACGACGGGTCACGGACGTCAATCAAATCGACGAAGTCGAGTTGACTCGGATCTTCATCGAGTAACGTGATGTAGTCGCCTTTGAACTTGTTCGTTTCCGGGTCGACGATGCGGTACGCCTCCTTGATATGCGGTGTCGTCGTCTTCGCTTTTGAAGACGAAACTTTGATGACGGGTGCAAGTTCGCCGTCAATTTCGCGGGCGACGAGTTTATAGACCATGCCGAGCGCCGGTTGTTCGTACGCCGTGATGCCGCGTGTTCCGACGAGGAAGGTGTTTGCCTGTGCCCCTTGGATGCGAAGGTCTTGAATGACATATTCGTCTAAATCACCAGACAGGACAATTTCGACGTCGAGTAAGCCGGCTTCATCAAGCATCTTCCGGGCGCGTTTTGATAGGTAGGATAAGTCGCCGGAATCGATTCGAATCCCGCGTAACTTATGTCCGTCTGCTGCGAGTTCTTTTGCGACCGTGATCGCGTTCGGGAGTCCGCTTTTAAGCGTATCGTACGTATCGACGAGCAGTGTCGCCTGATCCGGATAATGCGATGCGAACGTCCGGAAAGCCGTCAACTCATCATCATGAAACTGGATATCTGCATGCTCCATCGTTCCACCACATGGGATACCAAAGTCGCGGCCGGCCGACGCGAGGCTTGTCACGTCGAACCCGGCTAAATAAGAGGCACGTGTTCCGAAGTAAGCAGCATCGATTCCTTGGGCGCGGCGTGAACCGGCTTCGAGGAATTTCGCGCCTGGTGCCGACTGCCGAATCCGTGCGTATTTTGTCGCAATCAACGATTCGTGATTGGCGATGTTCAAGATGGCCGTTTGCAGTAACTTCGCCTCAAAAATCCGTGCTTCAATCCGGACTAATGGTTCGTTCGGGAAGACGATTTCGCCTTCTTTGACACTCGAGAGGGAGCCATTGAATTTAAAGTTACGTAACTCATCCTTGAATTCATCCGGGAACCCGATCATCGTTTGAAGATACGTAATGTCTTCTTCTGTGAAGTGGAGTGTCTGGATATATTCGATGATATTTTCAAGACCGGCGAAGACGACATAACCACCTTCGAATGGATTGCTGCGGTAATAGACGTCAAAAACAGCACGTTCATTATGGCGCCCTTCCTTCCAGTAGATATACATCCATCTCGGAAGATAGAGGTCAGTATGAAGTGCAAGATTACGTTGTAACATGAAGACAGATCCCTTCTTATTCGCCGACGACTTCTGCGCCGATCGATTGTTTAAAGTGTGTGAGTGCCCAGTCGTGGCCGGCCGCATTGAAGCTGGCGACGGCGTCAGCATGGACGACGATTTTATAGCCGAGATTGTACGCGTCGACAGCAGTGTGCAAGATGCAGATGTCTGTACAAACGCCGACGAGGTGAACTTCTGTGATATGCCGTTCACGAAGACGTAAATCTAGGTCCGTCCCAGCAAAGGCGCTATAGCGCGTCTTGTCGATGACATGATCCGCAACACGTGCCATCTCTGCGACCTGTCCGAATAAGTCCCGTCCGTGTGTTCCCCGAATATTATGAGGCGGGAAGAGGACGGTTTCCGGATGGAATGTGTCGCCTTCTTCATGAAGGTCGTTTGCAATGACGACATAATCGTTCGTCGAAAATTCATCCATGAGCGATGCGATGCGTCCTTCGATGAGTTGACCCGGTTTACCGCAAGTCAGCTTACCTTCATCGGCGACGAAATCAAACGTATAATCAATAACGATAAGAGCGCGCATGAGCGATAGCCCCTTTCCTGAATGGGATATAGTGTTCTCTTTCACATTGTACTCTATCTCACTTCGAAGGCAAAAGGAAGAAATCGAACGAGTAGAGGTATAAGAAGTAAGGAAAGTAGGGTATAAGGTATAGGACGAAAACGATAGTAGAGGAGGAGAATGGAATGGAACGGTTGAATGAGTATGAGGTAGAAGAACGTTTAGAAGGTCTGAATGACTGGAGCGTCGTCGATGACGAAATCGTACGCATCTACACATTGGATTCTTTTCCGGCGGCACTTGATTTTGTTCAAGAGGTCGGTTCTTTAGCAGAACACTTGAATCATCACCCGCGGATCATGATTGATTATAAACAGGTGACGCTCGCCGTGACGACACATGATGCCGGCGGGTTGACTGGGAAAGACTTCGAACTCGCGGAGGCCTGTGATGCCATCTAAACTATTCATTACATTCGGTAGCGGTAACTTTGTCGACCAAATTCGCTCGCGTGATGCTCAAATTTGGGCAGCGAGTGGAAACGGAGAAGCATTACTCTGGATTGAAACGGACGGAAAGTCACCGTTTCAAAGCGGGAACAGCTATACACTCCTCGAAACGCGTGGTAATTTTGATGAGAAGGGGACGATTTTTTACTGGTCGATTCCGGCAGATCAAAATAGCGGCGATCTTTTCATCCATCAGGTCATGTCGGACCCGAAAGTACTCGGGGCAGAATATGGCAGTTTTCAAGCCTTACGGATTGCCCGCGTCGAACGGGCGACGGATCTCGTGTTATTGATTCAATTCAAGGACGAAGGAGATGCGTCACGTTACGCAAAATCAGTTGAACGCTTGACGGTTGATCAGTATGCTGAAGAGGCAGGGAAGTCGTTTGCGCCTTCTCCAATTATGAAACGTTATCAACTTGTACCACCATTACATTAAAATGACACAGGGGGAAGAACCAGATGAAAAAGAATTATTTTGTACTCGCAACAGTAGGTGGCGCACTAATCGGAGCAACACTCTCATTACTTCATAAAGATACGCGCCAAGCACAAATCGAAGCGACGAAGCGTGCGTTTGGCGGAGCCGGCACACAACTTTCGGCAGTCAAACAAGATCCAAAAGGACGTTTTGAAGAAATTCGTGCCCTCTACACAGATAATCAAGAAACCATCCATAATCTGATTGACGATGTGAAGGATCTTGCGGAATCTTTCCGGAAGTAAGAATAAGAAAAAAGCGCCGAGTCTGTTTTCCGTAGTACGGAATCAGACAAGGCGCTTTTTTGTAGATTAGATGAATCGCGCGAGTAGACCGAAAACGGCAAAGGCAACGATGACATAAAACACGATGCGTCCCGTTTGACCGGATCCTGTCGAGTGAACGACATGACCACCGAACGTCGCCCGTTGACCCGTATTAAACGGACGTGTGAACGGAACAGCGCTTTTTCCGAAGATGAATCCAGCTAGGAATCCGAGGAGGAAACCATACAAGTGACCGAAGACGGAAACGTTCGAGCCGATCAGTGTAAAGACGGCCGTGATGGCACTAAAGATGTAGACGAGTCGTGCATCTTCGACAGAAATGATCGTCCGACGAAAACGACCGAGATAAACGTAAAAGCCAAGCAAACCTAAGATGGCTCCAGATGCTCCCGCCTGTCCATAAAATAAGTTATCGCTCAACGTGACATACGTCAACACGTTAGCGAGCGTTCCTACAAGCAAGTAAAAGATGGCAAATTTCACATGCCCGATCATCCGCTCGAGCGCAGGAGCGAAAATAATCAACGCAAACGTATTAAAGGCAATGTGCCAAAAATCGTAGTGTAAAAATGTCGCCGTGACGACACGCCACCATTCGCCATTCGCGATGAATAAATTAATCGCTGAACCATAACTGAGTGGAGAGAAACCAAAGCCGAGTAACTGATTCAACTGCTCGATGACAAACAGAGCGACTTGGATTAAAATGAACAACGAAACGACCGGATAAGAACGTGTGAACGTTTGTAGATTTTCCGTTCGACTAAACATGACAACACCTCGCTTCACTTTCATTCTATATGAAGTGGACGAAGAATAGAACTGTGGAGGCGTAGGGAATGATTTATGGTATCGGTCTTGACTTGATTGAATTAGAACGCGTTCGTCTGACACTCGAACGTCAACCCCGGATGCTGACACGTATTTTGACGGATCGTGAACAAGCGCGGTATGAAACATTGGCGAACGGACGCCGACTTGAATATCTCGCGGGACGGTTCGCTGCAAAAGAAGCGTTTGTCAAAGCACTCGGCACGGGGATTGGGCGAGAAGTGTCTTGGCGCGATCTTGAAGTACTAAATGAAACATCAGGTCGCCCTATCATGACGGGGCCGTTTGACGGTATGATTCATGTATCGATTACGCATTCGGATCATTATGCGGCAGCACAAGTCTTATTAGAAAAGAGGGATGGCGATGTACCGACCGACGTGGATTGAAATTGATCGTGCTGCGATTGCACACAATGTACGCGAGATAAAGGCAAGAATCGGCGACCAATCGATGATGGCCGTCGTCAAAGCGGATGGCTACGGGCACGGTGCGATCACTGTGGCAGAAATTGCATTGGAAAACGGGGCTGACTTACTTGGCGTCGCTCTTCTTGAAGAAGCAATCGAGCTGCGCGAAGCAGGTATCCAAGCACCGATTCTCATGCTCGAGACGTTATTGCCGGAGCATGTCTCCGTCGCTTCGAATTATGATGTGGCGGTTCCTGTATTTTCAGCCGAGTGGTTACGGCAAGCAAAACAACATCTGACGGAAATCGATTCGCTTCGGATTCATATTAAGGTCGATAGTGGGATGGGACGGCTCGGTCTGCAAACGATGCAAGAACTGGATGAACTTTTAATGGAGCTCGATTCTGATTTGCTTGAGCTCGAAGGAATTTATACACATTTCGCGACAGCGGACGAACTGTCGAGCCGTCTGTTCGAACAGCAACGGACGACGTTTCTCGGCTTCGTCGAACGCGTACCGCACGTGCGATATATCCATGCTGCGAATTCTGCTGCTGCGATTCGACTCGCAGGTCAGGATGACCCGTTTAATATCGTCCGCATCGGGATTGCCCTTTACGGCGCGATGCCGTCTGACGAGATGATTCCATATTATGATTTCCTTCAGCCGGCATTTTCGTTGAAGAGTCAGCTGATGCAAGTCAAGTGCGTCGAACCCGGACAGACGATCAGTTATGGGGCGACGTACACGGCACCGACGGACGAATGGATCGGGACCGTCCCGATCGGCTACGCCGATGGGTGGTCGCGACGTTTTCAAGGGTACTCACTCATCGTAGATGGTCAACCGTGTGAAATCGTCGGTCGTGTCTGTATGGACCGGTTAATGATTCGTTTACCGCAGGAATACCCTGTCGGCACAGAAGTGACGTTAATTGGAACGGGCGCGCCGATTGATGAAGCAGCCCACTGGTTAGGGACGATTAACTATGAAGTCCTTTGTCAATTTTCAAAACGTGTGCCGCGAAAATAAATTTAAAAAACCATCAATATGATGGCAAAAAAATGTTATTTCTTTGAATTTTGATTGTATTTTCTGAATTCGACTGATATATTGAAGTAGAAAGTGAGTCGTTCGTTAAGGTTTCAGTGAATCTGGAGGTGCCATTATCTTGGTCCAACAACGGGAAAAGCAGTTTGTTGAGCGAAATGTAGCGAAGGAGACGATTGGGATGAAGTCGAACCATACGACCGAAGAACGCAAGCGTCAGCTACGTGAGGAATTGAAGCGTGGTTACGAAGAAATGGCAGCAATCAATTTATCAATCGTTGGTGAAATGTTCCAGATTGAAACGGAGGCGGAGTTCTCGCTCCTACGTCAAGTAAGCGGGGTGTAAGCTTTGATAGTCAAACGTGGCGACGTGTTTTATGCAAATTTGTCACCTGTGGTCGGATCGGAACAAGGAGGAGTACGTCCTGTCCTTGTCCTACAAAATGATATTGGTAACCGATTCAGCCCTACTGTTATCGTGGCTGCGATCACGGCACAGATCGACAAAGCCAAACTACCGACCCATGTGGAAGTATATCGAGAGCGACACGGATTAGAACGTGATTCGGTCATCCTACTTGAGCAGGTCCGTACGATCGATAAGCGCCGTCTGACGGATAAGGTGACACACCTGGATCCTGAGACGATGATGAAAGTGAATAGTGCCGTTGCAATCAGCTTAGGCTTGATTGATTTTTAGGCACCTACATAGAAGCACGAGAAGAGTCGATACATTTGTATGCGACTTTTTTTGACTAAATTTTTAAAAATAGGTTTAGAAGTGTTTTAATGCGGGAAATATACTTAAGTGACTTTTTTTAAGGAGCCACTTTATTTACAATCAACTGATGAAACAGAGAGAAATCATATAGCATATTTCCTTGAGGAGGAACTTGAAGATGGATTTAACAATTAGAACAGAGCAACTAGATGGTCAGACGCATCTCTATATCGTAGGAGAGATTGATACGTATACGGCACCAAAACTTCGTCAAGAACTCGTTCCCGCTGTAGAAGCAAATGATGTCGTCGTTCACTTGGATGAAATTCATTACATGGATTCGACAGGTCTCGGTGTATTCGTCGGAGCGCTTAAAGCATCGAAGAAAAACGGTACATCGTTTACGCTTGTTGGTGTTTCAGAACGTATTCGTCGTCTTTTTGAAATTACAGGTCTTTCAAGCATCATTACAATCGACAGTGGTGTACGAGGTGGTACGCAATGAAAAACGAACAACTTGAAATGACACTACCTGCAAAACCTGAATACGTGGCAATCGCGCGTTTGACGGTTTCAGGTGTCGCAAACCGCATGGGCTATACGTATGATGATATCGAAGACATCAAAATTGCTGTTTCTGAAGCATGTGCGAATGCTGTTCAACATGCTTATGAAGACCAGCAAGACGGATCAATGGGCTTAACATGTAACGTTTACCCGGACGATCGTCTTGAAATCATCGTCAAAGACAACGGTGTGACATTTGATAAAGATAGCGTCAAACGCCAAAGTGAACCAATTACGGATTCGCACGATCTAGACTCACTGCATGAGGGGGGACTAGGGATCTTGATGATTGAGGCATTGATGGATCAAGTCACGATCGAAAAAGCAAACGGCGTCACTGTCCATATGACAAAATATATGAATAGAGATGAGGTGGGTCAAAGTGCCAGCAAAGTCTCAACAACGCCATCACAGTGATGACGAAGTCCTTCGACTGATTGATCTGTATCAACAAGATGACCAAGATGAAGAAGTCCATGCCGCGCTACTCGCCCGTTACTCGGATCTCGTCGAGGCACTCGCCCGTAAATTCTCACGTGGCCGTCCGATTCATGATGATCTCGTTCAAGTCGGGATGATTGGATTGCTTGCCGCGCTTCGTCGTTTCGATAAAGAGTTTGGGCGAAGTTTCGAATCGTTCGCTGTCCCAACAATCATCGGGGAAATCAAGCGATTCATTCGCGATAAAACATGGAGCGTCCATGTTCCGCGTCGAATTAAAGAGCTAGGTCCGAAGATTAAGAAGGCTGTCGAAGAATTGACGACTGAACTACAACGTTCACCGCGAATCGACGAAATCGCTGCGCGTCTTGAAGTGTCAGAGGAGGAAGTGCTCGAAACACTCGAAATGGGTAAAAGCTATCAAGCGTTATCCGTTGATAGCTCGATTGAAGCGGATCAAGAGGGCAGCACGGTCACTTTACTTGATTTAGTCGGTAACCAGGAAAATGGTTATGACTCGGTCGACCAAAAGCTGATTCTTGAAAAAGCATTTGCTGTACTGACAGACCGTGAGCGTTCGATTCTTGAATGTGCGTATTACCGCAACATGAGCCAAAAAGAAACGGGAGAACTTCTCGGTATTTCGCAAATGCACGTTTCGCGTTTACAACGCCGGGCGTTGCAGAAATTACGAGAAGCGATCAAAGTAGAACCGAATGAAGTATTCTCGAAAGACTGATGCCATGGCGTCAGTCTTTTTTTCTGTCGATTCTTCGGTATAATGAGGGGGAGGTGAGGAAAAATGGAGAAGAGAATCGCAACAGAATTGAATTTACGACCCCAGCAAGTGAAAGCCGTCTTACAGTTGACGGAAGATGGAGGAACAATTCCATTCATCGCACGTTATCGTAAAGAGCAAACTGGTGAGCTCGACGAAGTCGAAATCAAGGCGATCCTCGATCGACATAAAAGCATCACGCAACTCGAAACTAAACGTGACGATGTCCTTCGGAAAATCGAAGAGCAGGGTGTGATGACCGAGGCATTGAATCAAGCGTTGCGTGAAGCGACGACGTTACAACAGATTGAAGACCTATACTTACCGTTCCGTCCGAAACGACGGACGAAAGCGGAAATTGCACGAGAGGCAGGGCTCGCGCCACTCGCAGAGTGGCTCCGTTCGCCGAAACCCTATGAAGAAGCGGGCTTCAAAAAATTGTTCGCAGGGCTTGAAGAAGCAGAGGCAGTCGCTGGTGCAGAAGCAATCATCGCGGAAGAGTGGGGCGAACAAGCAACTGTCCGCGATTACATTCGTCAAGTGACACACCGTGCTGCAGAAATCGTGACGAAACAAAAAAAGGATGCCGTCGATGAGAAAAAGGTCTTTGCCCAGTACTATGAGTACAACGAGCGGGTCCGTCAAATCGTGCCGCACCGGATTTTAGCAATCAACCGGGCGGAAGCCTTAAAAATCGTGTCCGTGAAAGTCATGTTAGACGAGCAGCAAGTATTGCCATACTTACTTCGTCCTTTTAATCGGTTGCCCGAACAAAAGCGCCAGCTTGTTGAAGAAGCAGTCAAAACAGGATATAAAAAATCTGTTTTCCCGGCAATTGAGCGTGAAATCCGAAATGAATTGACGGAGAAGGCGGAGAACCAAGCGATTGAAGTCTTTGGTAAAAACTTGCGCCAACTCTATATGCAACCACCGATGAAAGGGAAAGTCATGTTAGGACTCGACCCGGCTTACCGGACGGGATGTAAGTGGGCAGTCATTGATCCGACGGGTGAATTAAAAGAAGTCGGCGTTATTTACGTCACGATGTCTGAACAAAAAGCGAAGGAAGCCCGTACTAAATTATCAGAACTGGTGAAGAAATATGGTGTCGAGCTGATAGCGATTGGCAACGGGACGGCATCCCGTGAAACCGAATCCTTTGTAGCGGACTGGATTAAAGGGCATACGGAAGTCGCTTTTACGATCGTCGACGAAGCGGGTGCAAGTATTTACTCGGCTTCAGAAATCGCACGGACGGAGTTCCCGGACCTCCAAGTCGAGCAACGTTCAGCGATCTCGATTGCCCGTCGTCTTCAAGATCCGTTAGCTGAACTTGTTAAAGTCGATCCTCAATCAGTCGGGGTCGGTCAGTACCAGCATGACGTGACACAAGTGAAATTAAAGGAGACACTCGACTTTGTCGTTGAGACCGTCGTTAACCAAGTCGGTGTCGATGTGAATACGGCGTCTGAGTCCCTGCTCGGGTATGTAGCGGGAATCACGAAGGCGACAGCGAAAAAAATCGTCGAACGCCGTTCCGAACTCGGGGCATTTGCTTCACGGAAAGAACTGTTAAAAGTGCCGCGTCTCGGAGCGAAAGCATACGAGCAGGCAGCCGGTTTCCTTCGTATTCCTGAAGGGACGCATCCGCTGGACCGGACACCGATTCACCCGGAACAGTATAAAACTGTCGAACAACTGTTTAAGCAGCTTCAGTTAGCGCTGACGACCGTCGGGACGGAAGAACTCCGCACGAAGTTAGCGGAACTTCCAGTGAAGGATACGGCAGAACAACTCGAGATTGGTGAACCGACGCTCCGGGATATCATTGAAGCCTTGCAGCGTCCGGAGCGTGATCCGCGGGAGGCACTGGATAAACCGATTTTACGACAAGATGTGTTATCACTGGACATGATTCAAGTCGGAATGGAGTTCCAAGGGACCGTCCGGAACGTGCTCGACTTTGGAGCATTCGTCGACATCGGTGTAAAGGAAAGTGGACTCGTCCACATCTCGAAGTTAAGTAACCGACGCGTCAAACACCCGCTCGACGTAATCGCCGTCGGAGAAATCGTGACGGTCTGGGTGACGAGTGTCGAACCGGAACGTGGCAGAATCGGTTTAACGATGGTCAGTCCATCATGACGAACGAACAATTACAGCAATACGTCGAGCAGCTTTCGCTCGACGTGTTTGCTTTACCGTTTAGACACAAGGCCGTTTTTAATGAAAGACTACGCACGACAGGTGGCCGTTATTTTTTGACGGATCATCATCTTGACTTTAATCGACGCTATGTAACGGACGCCAAAACCTTTCGTGGCATCGTAGTTCATGAACTTTGTCACTATCATCTTCACCTCGCAGGACGGGGACATCGTCATCAAGACCAAGACTTTAAAGACTGGTTGATGAAGTATGGTGGCTTACGGTACAGTCCGCGATTAGACGGAGACGAAAAAAAATCGCATCAATACGAATGTCATAAATGCGGTACATTATATAGAAGGAAAAGAAAGATGAATCCGGAGAAGTACCGCTGTGGGAAGTGTCGTGGAAAGATTTTTTACAAAAGTAGTTGACGTTCATTTCGGAGCGTGATAAATTATAGAAGTCGTCAAAACGACAGCAACTAAACAACTTATCGTCACTAAAAAATTTTTTAAAAAAGCATTGACGGCAAGAAAGAAAGTTGCTACTATATAAAAGTGCTCCGAAACGAACACAACATTCCGCAATAGCTCAGTGGTAGAGCAACCGGCTGTTAACCGGTAGGTCGTAGGTTCAAATCCTACTTGCGGAGCCATTATCTTTTGGAGATGTACCCAAGTGGCTATAAGGGGCGCCCCTGCTAAGGGTGTAGGCCGGGAAACTGGTGCGAGGGTTCGAATCCCTCCATCTCCGCCAGACCTCTTATGTGAAAATGTTACTTGAGAATAATTATTGCATATTTTATGGCCCGTTGGTCAAGCGGTTAAGACACCGCCCTTTCACGGCGGTATCACGGGTTCGATTCCCGTACGGGTCACCATAATGGAGGATTAGCTCAGCTGGGAGAGCATCTGCCTTACAAGCAGAGGGTCGGCGGTTCGATCCCGTCATCCTCCACCATTTTCAATTTCATACTTAACGTAACAAAAATGTGGTCCTGTGGTGTAGCGGTTAACATGCCTGCCTGTCACGCAGGAGATCGCGGGTTCGAATCCCGTCAGGACCGCCATTTTTGGGCTGTGGCCAAGTGGTAAGGCACTGGATTTTGATTCCAGCATGCGAAGGTTCGATCCCTTCCAGCCCAGTTTTCTCGTGTCATTAGCTCAGTTGGTAGAGCATCTGACTTTTAATCAGAGGGTCGCAGGTTCGAATCCTGCATGACACACCATTTTAAATTTTAATATTGCGGTCGTGGCGGAATGGTAGACGCGCTAGGTTGAGGGCCTAGTGGTGGCAACACTGTGGAGGTTCAAGTCCTCTCGACCGCACCATATCGCACCCTTAGCTCAGCTGGATAGAGTACTTGACTACGAATCAAGGGGTCGGGAGTTCGAATCTCTCAGGGTGCACCATATTTTGTTTGCTTTTGACGGGCCTATAGCTCAGCTGGTTAGAGCGCACGCCTGATAAGCGTGAGGTCGGTGGTTCGAGTCCACTTAGGCCCACCATTTTTCAAAACAAACAATGACGAACTTTGAAAACTGAACGATGAGGCAAAAACGTATCTTCGGATACAAACAATGAATGAAGCGCAAGCTTCGTCAACGTGACTTTTGGTCACAAAAACGAGCAAGTCAAACACTTTATGGAGAGTTTGATCCTGGCTCAGGACGAACGCTGGCGGCGTGCCTAATACATGCAAGTCGAGCGCAGGAAGCTCACGGAACTCTTCGGAGGGAAGTGAGTGGAATGAGCGGCGGACGGGTGAGTAACACGTAAGGAACCTGCCTCAAGGATTGGGATAACTCCGAGAAATCGGAGCTAATACCGGA
>NZ_JACSMP010000011.1:0-54434 GCF_018618725.1 Exiguobacterium sp. s80
GACTTGCATGTATTAGGCACGCCGCCAGCGTTCGTCCTGAGCCAGGATCAAACTCTCCATAAAGTGTTTGACTTGCTCGTTTTTGTGACTAAAAGTCACGTTGACGAAGCTTGCGCTTCATTCATTGTTTGTATCCGAAGATACGTTTTTTGCCTCATCGTTCAGTTTTCAAAGTCCGATATGTCATTTGACGACTTTTAAATCTTACAGTAAAGTATTAACTGGTGTCAATTACTTTTTATAAGTTTTTTTCGTTGTATGACGCTCGCTTTCGGTGTGTGCCTCAGCGACATGTATTAATATATCAACTCTTGTTTTTCACGTCAACTGTTTTTCTAAAAAAACTTTTAAAAAAGATGGACTCGATGGAATAGGTCAGAACAACCATCCCTCGAGTCCTTTTCTTATGCCTGTTTTTGCGACTGTACTTTCGCTGGAGCAGGCTTTTCTTGCAGGCGATGCAACATCAGGATTTGATACGCATTACAAACCAAGAGTGTCGCCAGTGCCGCCCAAAGCATCCGCTTGTCTTGCGTTGCCTGAAGAGCTGGTACCCATTCAATCAACGTGATGACCGTCATTAAGAATAACGTCGGGATGAAAGCAGTGAAATTTGTTTCACGGGCTTTCGTACGCGCGACGAGAAACGCGACGAACAATAAGACAACCATTTCACCAATATAGAGGCTTGTCTTATCGAATCCGAACGCAAGTCCACGCAAGTAGACGCCGTCAAACAAGGCGAAGGCAATCAAAACGACCTGAACCCGATTCCATAACTTTGCGCCGCGGAACAGATCAAGTCCGACCCGGTGCAAAATCAAATAAGAGAAAAAGCCCATCAGGCTGATTGCCGTCCATGTACTACTGTATGCCAAGGCCGTAATGTATCCGCTAATCGATTGATTGCGGACGTACCCTGGTTCAGCGACAAGGTTAAACACGAAGCCGGCTAGCGTCCCAATTAGGAGCGTCATCCAGAACAGCTTCAAAAATCCTTTAATCTTCATGTATTATCCCTCTACTTTTTCGATGACACGCGCTGCGAGTTCATTATAGTGTGTTTCAAATGGATGGTCATCGCGATAAATCGATGGTGCAAAGTCCGATTCATTCGCATATGGTTGTCCAAGTGGAATCTTAGCTAGAATATCTGTTTTTAGCGCTTCTGACAACTTCTCTCCGCCACCTGATCCGAAGACATACTCTTTTTCACCGGTTACCTTGCTTTCGAAGTACGCCATATTTTCAATGATACCGAGCAAACGGTGGTTCGTCTTAATCGCCATCGCACCGGCACGAGCTGCAACGAATGCCGCTGTCGCATGTGGTGTCGTGACAATCAATTCCTGACAGCTTGGGAGCATCGAGTGAATATCAAGTGCGACGTCACCCGTTCCTGGCGGCAAATCGAGCAAGAGGTAATCAAGATCGCCCCACTCAACATCCGAGAAGAAGTTATTGAGCATCTTCCCGAGCATCGGTCCACGCCAGATGACTGGTGCATTGTCTTCGACGAAGAAGCCCATCGAGATGACTTTTACGCCAAACCGCTCTGGCGGAATGATCCGGTCATTGACGACGGTCGGTCGTGTTTCAATTCCCATCATATCCGGAACACTAAAACCATAGATATCCGCGTCGATCAAACCGACTTTTTTACCTGCCCGTGCAAGGGCAACTGCGAGGTTGACGGAAACCGTCGATTTTCCGACGCCCCCTTTACCAGAAGCGATCGCGATGAACGTCGTCCCTGACTCCGGTTTAAGAATCGATGGTGTCGTCGCTGCCTGAATCCCGTGATCGCCGAGTGCCTCGAAACGAAGTCCGACCGTCTTGAAGCCTTTTTCTTTTAACTCTTTAACGATTTCTTGTTGTAACGTCAACTGTTCACCTGAACCTGCTTGCGCAAGTGCGATTTTCAGGCTGACGTAGTCTCCTTTGATTCGGACATCACGAATCCCGTTCGTATCTGCAAGCGAGCGTTCGATCGTCGGATCAATTAACTGTCCGACTACCTCGCGAATTTCTTGTTCATTCAACATAGTGCCTTCCCCCTGAGAACGTTCGATTTATTCCATTTCAGTATAACAAAAATAAGATAGCGCTTGCACATTTCGACTCGGAAAGGAGAATATTTCCTGAAGTTTCGTACTCAGTGAAAGACGACTCGCTTTATGATCGAAAAAGACTACTCTCCTTCGGCGTACCCGCAGAAAGAACAGTAGTCATTTCATTAAAACATTCGATTCCAGGTCGCTGGTCCTACGACACCGTCAACCGCAAGCCCTTGCCGTACTTGATAGGCTCTCACTTGCCGTGCCGTCGTCTCGTCAAACCGTTTCGTCACGGGCGCCTTCACTGCCCGCTGGATTCGCTCGATGTCACGTGCATTCATCCCGATCGCCCCCCGGTACAGTGGACGACCTGGATACGGAACAAGGACGTCGGTCGTTGCCTTCAATAGTTCAAAGTGAGGGTAATCCTGAAACGTCACCCAATCACCGCCCCAAGAAAAGCCTTGCTCTTTCATTGCCTGGACGATTTGTTGAAAGTTGGCATCGGTATTAAAGATCGCTTCCGTTCCGTCCATGGAGTATTGAAACAGATCAACGGCAATCCCGCGGTTATGATTTGATTGTCCTCCACGGGCATGCGTGACAATCGCTCCCGGCGTCGTTCGTCCTTGCGCATAGAGTTTCTCCTGCTCGGCATAGGAACGCAAGCCTTGGGCCACTCCGACATAAATTCCTTTGACATGGAGTTCCCGGATGACTTGGCGTGTCTTTCGGGCGACTTCCGGCGAGAGTCCGGGAACATTCAGTTTTCGATTGGCTCGTTCGAGCAACCAATTGACTGATAGTGTCATCTTTCACCACACTCCTTTCTCCTCTGTTCCCGAAAACAGAATCCGGTATACTTAACGATGGACTTATCCTCACCAAGCATTCGGAAAAAGGAGTTTTTTGATGAAAAAAATGTTAGTCTTCGCAAGCGTCATCACAGTCTTCTTACATATCGGCTATGCGATTTACTTTTATGCAGGGCATGAAGCAAATGTAGCTTATCAACCCGCTCTCCCTGAAAACAGCACGGTGTTAAGTCAGGAGACGTCTTTTACCGGTACAGTCGGTTCACAGACGGCGAATGATCCTCTTGCATTTTTACAGCATCTGTTCCTCTGGAGTATCCCGCTGACGTTTGTTGCTCTCACAGCACTCTTATTCCTCATCCGAACAATACGACGACGTACGTTTTGAACGGCAGACAGTTGCTTGACCGCTTTTTTAATTAGAGAGCGGTCTTTTGGCATAAAAAAACCTCCCACCCGTAAGGATGAGAGGTAAAAACGATTAACGTTTTGAGAATTGAGGCGCACGACGTGCTGCTTTAAGACCGTATTTCTTACGTTCTTTCATACGAGCATCGCGTGTTAAGAAGCCTTTAGCTTTAAGTGTTCCACGGAAATCTGGATCCGCTTGAAGAAGTGCACGTGAGATACCGTGACGGATAGCGCCTGCTTGACCAGTGAAGCCGCCGCCTTTGACCGTTACCATGATATCGTATTTACCTTCTGTTTCTGTGATTACGAGTGGTTCTTTTGCAGTCATGATTAAAGTTTCATAACCGAAGTATTCGCTGATATCGCGCCCGTTAACTGTGACTTTACCGTCTCCAGCAACGAGGAAAACGCGAGCTGCCGCGTGTTTACGGCGACCAGTGCCGTAGTAACGTACATCTGCCATCGTGTAGTTCCTCCTAAATTCGTATTAACCGCGAAGTTCGTAAACTTCTGGTTGTTGTGCTTCTTGCTTATGAGTATCTCCAGCGTAAACGTGGAGTTTGTTGAACATTTGACGACCGAGGCTACCTTTTGGAAGCATCCCTTTGATCGCGAGTTCAAGCATACGCTCAGGTTTGTTAGCGAGTAAGTCGCGTGCGACAGTCTGCTTCAAGCCGCCTGGATGACCAGAGTGACGGTAGTAGACCTTTTTGTCGAGTTTGTTACCAGTTAATACGATTTTCTCAACGTTGATGAGGATAACGTGATCCCCACAGTCAACGTGTGGTGTGAACGTAGGTTTGTGCTTACCGCGGAGAAGTGAAGCCACTTCGCTCGAAAGACGACCGAGTGTTTTGCCTTCTGCGTCGATAAGGAGCCATTTGCGTTCTACATCAGTAGCTTTCGCCATGAAAGTTGTGCGCATGTAAAATACCTCCTAAGGAATTTAAAAGTTTCTTTTTTGATTTTTCATTTATTCACTGTGTGAATCTATCAGAATCTTAGGTGTACGGGGCTAAGATTGTGGTTTCATAATAAATGAAATGCCAATAAACATTGTATGTTTTTTAGCGGCTAATGTCAAATGCCTTTTTTAGACTCTGGGTAGAAAACTTCCCAAAGGTACAACCCGTGCGGTGGTGCCGTCACACCAGCGACGTTTCGATCCTTCGCGGCAAGCATCTTCTTGATGTCCGTAGCGGCAAAACGTCCGCGTCCGACATCAAACAAAGTCCCGACCATGATACGAATCTGATTATAGAGAAAACCGCTTCCTTTAAACCGAAAGATCAGCTCTTCCCCGTACTCAATCAACTCCGCTTCATAAATCGTCCGGATCCGATTATCCGTTTCCGTCTTCGCGACACAAAACGAACTGAAATCATGGGTGCCGACTAAATACGTCATCGCTTGACGCATCACGTCGAGATCAAGCGCGTACGGAATCAATACCGATTGATGACGTCGAAACGCATCTTCGGTCCGGCGTACGAAGTACCGGTACTCTTTCCCCACTACATCATACCTTGCTTCGAAGTCAGAAGCGACCTCTTTACAGTCCCGGACACGAATATCATCCGGTAATAACGTATTTAAGGCCTTGACCATGCTGTCCGGCGCAATCGCAAGTTCCGTATCGAAATGGATGACTTGCCCCTGTGCGTGCACACGAGCGTCTGTACGCCCTGATCCAATCACCTTGACCGGGTGCTTGTGCATCCGCGCAAGCGTCTTCTCGACGACCTCCTGGATCGTTACACCATTCGGTTGGACTTGGTAACCGGAGTAACCCGTCCCGTCATATTGAATCGTACATTTAAAACGTCGCATCAGAAACCTCCTCGTAAGTAAACAAGCAGGAGCGCGACGACGACGAGGAGACCCATCAAACCGGTATCACGTGCCGTCCATTTCGATTCCCGGAGACGCGTCCGTCCTTCTCCCCCACGGTAGCCGCGCGCTTCCATCGCAATCGCGAGGTCCTCTGCCCGCTTAAAGGCCGAGATGAACAATGGAATCAAAAGTGGGATGATTGCCCGCAGACGCTCTTTAATCGGTCCTGCCGCTAAATCAACACCACGTGCCTGCTGTGCTTTCATGATCTTCTCCGTCTCTTCTGCCAGTGTCGGTAAGAACCGCAGTGAAATCGAGAGCATCAAGGCAATCTCATGCGTCGGAACGCGGACGACCTTGAATGGCTTCAAAAGCAACTCGATTGCATCTGTCAGCTCGATCGGTGACGTCGTCAAGGTGACGAGTGTCGTGATCGAGACCAAATAGAAGAAGCGGAGCGAGACGATGATAGCGAGACGCAGACCTTCCGAATAAATTTTCAACCATCCAAATTCGAACAAGACGGTTCCTTCCCGCGTAAAGAACAGTTGAACGACGAAGGTGAAGACGATTAGGAAAAGAATCGGACGTAAGCCCTTCAAGACGTAGCGGAGTGGCAATTTACTACTCGCTAACGCTAAAAACGTAAAGATGAGTAAAAAAATGTTCGTCGCTGCATTGTTCGCGAGGAACACGAGCGGGATGAAACAAAATGCAAAAATAATTTTTGCAAGCGCAGAAGAACGATGAAGATAGGACGTACCCGGAATATGTTGTCCGACGATCATATACGTCCCCCCTGTACCTGTAGAATCCAATCCACGACTTCCGGTTCCGTTCGTAAGTTCGGACGCGAAAGTCCGAGTCGGTCTGCCACCGGCCAGGCAAGTGCTAAGACGTGCGGCAAATCAAGATGGAACTGCTTCAGCAGCTCCGCCTGTTGGAATAATCCGATCGGCTCTCCGTCATATGCGACTTGTCCATGCTCCATGACGACGACACGATTCGTATATTCGAGCACTTGATCCATATCATGCGTGATCAAGAGTAATGTCAAACCCGTTTCCGCATGAAGTCGGGCGAAAAGACTCAGCATTTGCTTACGTCCTTGCGGATCGAGTCCAGCGGTCGGTTCGTCGACGATCAACACGTCTGGTTGACTAGCGAGTACGCCTGCGATCGCAACACGCCTCATTTGCCCACCAGACAAGTCAAACGGCGATCGGGACCAGAAGACTTCGTCTAGCCCTACTGTGCGTAATGCCTCTTTTGCGAGCCGTTCCGCCTCTTCCTGCTCATGCCCGAAGTTCATTGGACCGAACATGACATCCTTTAAGACTGTTTCTTCAAACAGCTGGTACTCAGGATACTGAAAGACGAGACCGACACGTTTTCGTAGTGCCTTTAAATCTTGTTTTCGTTTTGGTTCAATGATGATGTCATCGACTTGGACTTTTCCTCTCGTCGGTTTCAGCAATCCGTTGATGTGCTGGACGAGCGTCGACTTCCCAGACCCAGTGTGCCCTACAAACGCAACAAGCGCCCCTGACGGAATCTCAAGATTCACATCACGCAGCGCGACTCGTTCGAACGGACTATTAAGTTGGTACGTATAGTTCAATTCCTGGATTAGGATTGGCATAAGCGGTTCACCAATTCACTTTCATCTAGTATCGTGTCCCCATACGAGAGACCTCGCGCCCGCAATTGCTCCTGAACTCGAACGATGAAAGGAACATCGAGACCGATTTCTTGGAGAAACGCCGATTTCGCAAAGACTTCTTGAGGTGTACCTTCTAATACGATTTTCCCGGCATCCATCACGATGACACGACTGGCCTGTAAGACCTCGTCTAATTCATGTGTAATGGCGACTACCGCCATCGGATGTCGTTCATATAATTCTTGAACGGTCGACATAACCTCTTCACGTGCGAGTGGATCAAGCATCGATGTTGCTTCATCAAGCACGAGAACATCAGGGCGCATCGCAAGTGCCGAAGCAATTGCGACACGCTGCTTCTGTCCGCCGGATAGTTGATGGGGTTCCCGATCAACAAAATCCGTAAGGCCAACGCGCGCTAGACTGTCGTCAATACGACGAACCATTTCCTCGCGTGGCACACCCCAATTTTCAAGGGCAAATGCCACGTCGTCGCGCACGGTCGTGCCAACAAATTGATTATCTGGATTTTGAAAGACGATGCCGATTGCCCGACGCATCTCCCATAGTTGCTCCGGATTCGCACTCGAGAATGTCTCGCCTACGGTCACCGTTCCTGATTCAGGAAGCAACAAGCCATTAAACAATTTAGTCAGCGTTGATTTTCCAGAGCCGTTGTGTCCAACGATGGCGACCCATTCACCAGAATGAATCGTCAGAGAGACATCTTGTAACGCAGCTTGTTCCTGTTCCGGATACCGATACGTAACGTGATCCAGTTCAATTAGCTTCGTCATGTCTACTCCTCCTTCATCAAATCAATTAATTCCATTTGTAACAAAAGGGCAGAAGCGAGTTACGCACTGCCCTTTTATAACGAATCATTTAAAAATTAAACGAGTTCGATGATGACCATTTCTGCGCCGTCACCACGACGTGGTCCCATTTTCATGATGCGTGTGTAACCACCTTGACGCTCAGCAAAACGTGGAGCAACATCAGCGAATAATTTTTGGATCGCGTCTTGTGCTTTGCCCTCTGCGTTTTGACCAGCAGCTTCACGGCGAACGAACGATGCAACTTGACGACGAGCGTGGAGATCACCGCGTTTACCTAAAGTGATGAGTTTCTCAACGACTGGACGAAGTTCCTTCGCTTTTTGTTCTGTAGTTTGGATACGCTCATTGATGATGAGATCAGTCGCAAGGTCACGCAAAAGTGCCTTACGTTGTGAGCTTGTACGGCCTAATTTCGAGTATGCCATGGATGGATTCCCTCCTTCGTGCAATTAATAGTTTTTAGTCTTCTTTACGCAAACCAAGTCCGAGTTCGTCGAGCTTCGCTTGAACTTCTTCGAGTGATTTACGTCCGAGGTTACGAACTTTCATCATCTCGTCTTCGCTCTTATTCGCGAGTTCTTGAACCGTATTGATACCAGCGCGTTTCAAACAGTTGTACGAACGAACTGAAAGATCGAGTTCTTCGATCGTCATTTCAAGTACTTTTTCTTTTTGATCTTCTTCCTTTTCGACCATGATTTCGGCATGGAGCGCTTCGTCCGTAAGACCAACAAAGATGTTTAAGTGTTCTGTCATGATTTTCGCACCGAGTGACACTGCTTCTTCAGGGCGGATTGAACCGTCCGTCCAAACATCAAGCGTCAATTTATCGAAGCTCGCATCTTGACCGACACGTGTTTTTTCAACTTGATAGTTTACACGTTGAATTGGCGTGTAAATCGAATCAATTGGGATCACACCGATTGGCATATCGTCCCGTTTGTTATCTTCAGCCTGAACATACCCACGACCGCGACGAGCTGTCAGACGCATATGAAGTGATGCACCTTCTGCAAGTGTTGCAATGTGAAGTTCTGGGTTGAGGATTTCGACGTCGCTGTCATGCGTAATGTTTGCCGCAGTAACAACGCCAGCGCCTTGAATATCGATCTCAAGTGTTTTCTCTTCTTCCGAGTAAACTTTGAGGGCGAGTTTCTTAAGGTTCAAGATGATTTGGGTAACGTCTTCTACAACGCCATCAATCGTCGAGAACTCATGAAGAACGCCATCGATTTGGACTGCAGTGACTGCAGCACCCGGAAGTGAAGATAATAGGATACGACGCAATGAGTTACCAAGCGTTGTACCGAATCCACGCTCAAGCGGTTCTACTACGAATTTACCAAACGTAGCGTTTTCGCTTAATTCGACCGTTTCAATCTTCGGTTTTTCGATTTCGATCATCTGAACCCCTCCTTGAATATCGTCCTGTTGGCCATCGCGTTCAATCGCCAACCGTCTCGTGTACGTGTCTACTGCTTGATTTGGTCAAACGATCAACAAAAGTCTACTCGATTTCCCGCTTTGCAGTACAAGACGGGTTACACGCGACGACGTTTTGGAGGGCGGCAACCGTTGTGTGGAACTGGAGTTACGTCACGGATCGCTGTAACTTCGAGACCGATTGCTTGAAGCGCACGGATAGCAGCTTCACGACCTGCACCAGGACCTTTAACGTTGACTTCTACAGTACGCATACCGTTGTCCATTGCAGTTTTTGCAGCTGTTTCAGAAGCAAGTTGTGCTGCGAATGGAGTCGATTTACGTGAGCCTTTGAAGCCCATGTTACCTGCAGTTGCCCAAGAGATTGCATTCCCTTGCACATCAGTGATCGTAACGATTGTGTTGTTGAATGTTGAACGGATATGCACGATACCAGACTCAATATTCTTTTTGACTTTACGTTTACTACGAACGTTCTGTTTACGTTTTGCCATATTAGTTTACCCTCCCTTACTTCTTCTTGTTCGCTACTGTACGGCGTGGGCCTTTACGAGTACGCGAGTTGTTTTTAGTGTTTTGACCACGAACTGGAAGACCACGACGGTGACGAACACCACGGTAGCAACCGATTTCGATCAAACGTTTGATGTTGAGTGAGATTTCACGACGAAGGTCACCCTCAACTTTTACTTTATCTAAACCATCACGAAGTTGGTTGAGTTGTTCTTCAGTCAATTCACGAGTACGAGTATCTTCAGAGATACCAGCTTCTTTCAAGACTTTCTGAGCAGTCGTTTTACCAACACCATAGATGTAAGTGAGTGAGATAACGATGCGTTTCTCACGTGGAATATCTACACCAGCAATACGTGCCATGTGTGCACCTCCTTGTTTAATTACCCTTGTTTTTGTTTATGCTTAGGGTTTTCGCAAATAACCATTACTTTGCCTTTACGGCGGATAACTTTACACTTTTCACAGATCGGTTTAACCGAAGGTCTTACTTTCATTGTGAATACCTCCTCCTGAAAAAATCGGAGTTTTTATTTGAAACGGTATGTGATCCGTCCGCGAGTTAAGTCGTATGGTGACAACTCAACTGTTACTTTATCTCCTGGTAAGATCCGAATGAAGTGCATCCGAATTTTTCCTGAGACGTGCGCGAGGACCGTGTGGCCGTTTTCTAACTCCACCTTAAACATCGCATTTGGAAGTGGTTCGATAACCGTACCTTCCACTTCGATTACATCTTGTTTCGCCATCAATTATACCCCTTTCTCTATAAAGTTGATTGGGAGCCCAGACGATTTGTAGCGCTTAGGGGCTTTCTACAGTAGCCGTTGAGAGATCATCGGTCACAAACACGAGTGGATAGCGGCTTATAGAAAGGTGACACCAATAACGCGCACAGCTCACTCTGCATCGACCGTTAAGATCTCGTAGCCGTCGTCTGTGATGGCGATGGTGTGCTCAAAGTGGGCGCACATGCTACCGTCCACTGTCACTACCGTCCAATTGTCGGATAGTGTGCGAACATAGCGTTTCCCGACGTTGACCATTGGCTCAATCGCCAGTGTCATGCCGGTTTTCAGGCGCGGCCCTTTCCCCGGTGGTCCATAATGTGGGATTTGCGGATCTTCATGCAAATTTTGTCCCACGCCGTGGCCCACATATTCGCGGACTACAGAAAAATTCGCTGCTTCGACATGTGACTGAATCGCATGCGAAATATCTGTCAGGTGCACACCAGCTTTGGCGCGCTCCAATCCTTTATACAGAGATTCTTCAGTTACGTCAAGTAACTGCTTTGTCTCTTCAGAGATTGTACCGACCGGATATGTCCAGGCTGAATCTCCGTGATATCCATTATACTCCGCCCCGATATCAATCGAGATGATGTCTCCATCGTGGAGTACGCGGTCACCCGGAATACCATGGACAAGTTCTTCATTTACTGATGCGCAGATGCTACCAGTAAACCCATTATAACCTTTAAACGATGGTGTTGCCCCTTGACTTCGAATATAACGTTCAGCGATCGCGTCGAGTTGCCCCGTCGTGATGCCTGGACGAATGTGAGCTTTAAGCTCCTTATGCGTCCGAGCGACGATTTGTCCTGCCTTACGCATAATGTCGATTTCACGCGGCGCTTTCGTAATGATCATTACTGACCACCAAGAAGTGCTTGAACATCGGAGTAAACTTCATTAATCGGACGATCACCGTCCAAATTACGAAGATACCCTTTTTCAGCGTAAAAGTCAATCAAAGGTTGCGCTTGCGCGACGTTGACTTCAAGACGACGGCGAACCGTTTCTTCTTGATCATCTTCACGTTGAACAAGTGCTGATCCGTCGATATCACAGACACCTTCCACTTTTGGTGGGTTATAGATGACGTGATACGTTGCTCCACATGTCGGGCAAATCCGGCGGCCTGTCAAACGAGGGACAAGTTTCTCCGGGTTGACACCGATGTGAATGACGTGATCGATTTGTTTGTTAAGATCCGCAAGTAATGCTTCAAGAGCATCTGCTTGTTTCACTGTGCGTGGGAAACCGTCAAGAAGAAAACCATTTGCACAGTCTTCTTTGGCGAGACGTTCACGTACGATGCCGATTGTGACTTCATCCGGAACGAGTTCCCCTTTATCCATGTACGATTTCGCTTCCTGCCCGAGCGGTGTTTGATCTTTGATCGCCGCGCGGAACATGTCGCCTGTCGAGATGTGTGGAATGGCGTAGTCTTCGATAATTTTCGCAGCCTGCGTCCCTTTTCCAGCACCCGGCAAGCCCATCAATACAAGATTCATGTCGGTAGCCTCCACTTCTATAGACTCTATAGACACAACAGAAAGGAAAGGGATGGTCCCCTTCCTCCCGCCTTATCGGATAAAGCCTTTGTAGTGTCGTTTAACCAGTTGACTTTCAATCTGTTTCATCGTCTCAAGACCTACACCGATGACAATCAGCAAGCTTGTTCCACCAATTTGCACCGAGTTCGGTAAACCAGCGAACTTAATAAAGAACGTTGGCGTTACCGCGATGACAGCAAGGAAGAGCGAACCGAAGAATGTCAGACGATAGAGGATCTTCGTGATGTATTGTTCCGTTTGCTTACCAGGACGGATACCAGGAATGTACCCGCCTTGTTTTTGAAGGTTCTCTGCCATTTGTTCCGGGTTGACCTGAACGAATGTGTAGAAGTACGAGAAGGCGATGATCAATGCAACATAAATCGACATTCCGATTGGACTCGTATAGTCGAAGATGTCACGAATTTTCGTCGCGTTTTCCGGACTCGCAAAGAAACTTGCAATCGTTGGTGGAGTCACCATGAACGATACCGCGAAGATAACTGGGATAACACCAGCAGCATTCAGCTTCATCGGCAAGTGTGTCGATTGGCCGCCTACTGGCGCACGGTTCACCGTACGCTTAGCGTACTGAATCGGAATCTTACGTGCAGCTTGCTGCACATAGATGACACCGACGATGACCGCAATGATGATTAAAAGCAACAGTACGATATAAAGCACATTGACGAACAAAGCATCCCCTGCATTTTGGAGCTTTGTTTCGTAAATCTGGCGGAACGCGTTCGGGAAGCCTGCGACAATCCCAGCGAAGATGATCATTGATATCCCGTTACCAATGCCCTTCTCCGTAATGAGTTCACCGAGGAACATCAAGAACGCTGTACCAGCCGTCAAAACAAGTGCAATCATAACGTACGTCCAGGTGCCAAAATCTTCATTGACAAGACCTGGATAGATACGGTTAAATCCAAGCGCGATTCCAAACGCTTGGACTAAGCCGAGTACGATCGTTCCATAGCGCGTTACCGTTGCTAACTTCTTACGGCCCGCCTCTCCTTGTTTTGCCCATTCGGCAAACTTTGGAACAACGTCCATCTGTAAGAGTTGGACAACGATCGAGGCCGTAATATACGGCATGATTCCCATCGCAAAGAGTGAGAAATTCTGCAAAGCATTCCCGCCGAAGGAGTTCAAGAATCCGAGAATACCATTCTCGTCAATCTTGAATACTTCAGTGTTTACCATCGGCACTGGGATATGCGCTCCGATCCGGAACACGATAATCAGGGCCAAGGTAAAGAGAATGCGCCGACGGATGTCGGCTACGCGCCACATATTGGAGATCGCTTGAAACATTAGATCACCTCAACCGTACCGCCGGCAGCTTCGATCGCTTGCTTCGCAGCTTCGGAGAACTTGTGAGCTTTTACTGTCAGTTTCTTTTCAATCTTGCCGTTTGAAAGGATCTTAACGCCGTCTTTCATACCTTTGACTGCGCGAGTCTCGATAAGAAGTTCAGGAGTTACTTCAGTTCCTTCTTCAAAACGGTTAAGTGTGTCAAGGTTGATAACCGCGAACTCTTTACGAGTTGGGTTGTTGAAGCCGCGTTTTGGTAAACGACGGAAAAGTGGGTTTTGTCCACCTTCGAAACCTGGACGAACACCACCGCCTGAACGAGCTTTTTGACCTTTGTGACCACGGCCAGAAGTCTTACCGTTACCAGAAGACATACCGCGACCTACACGGTTGCGTTCTGAACGTGAACCAGCAGCTGGTTTCAATTCATGGAGTTTCATAGTGGGGCACCTCCTCATAAAATTATATCGTTCTATTACTCTTGAATTTCTTTAACTGTCAATAAGTGTGACACGTGGTTAATCATCCCACGCATAGCAGCGTTGTCAGGTACGACAACCGTTTGGTGCATCTTACGGAGACCAAGCGTACGAGTAGTAACGCGTTGGTTCTCCGGACGACCGATCATGCTGCGTGTGAGGGTAACTGCGAGTTTCGCCATCTGTATTCCCTCCCTTTCTTAACCGCGAAGTTCTTCGACGGTTTTACCGCGGAGTTTCGCAACGTCTTCAGCACGTTTAAGTGAAGTGAGACCTTTAACAGTCGCACGAACCATGTTGATTGGAGTGCTTGATCCAAGTGATTTCGAAAGAATGTCGTTGATTCCCGCTAATTCGAGAACCGCACGAACTGGGCCACCAGCGATGACTCCAGTACCTTCAGAAGCAGGTTTCAAGAAGACGTGACCTGCACCGAAAATTCCGTTGATTTCGTGTGGAATTGTAGTGTTAACGATTGGAACGTTAACCATGTTTTTCTTTGCATCTTCGATTGCTTTACGGATCGCTTCAGGCACTTCCTGAGCTTTACCCGTACCGAAACCTACGTGACCATTCTTGTCACCTACGACGACGAGTGCAGCAAAACGGAAGCGACGGCCACCTTTTACTACTTTCGCGACGCGGTTTACAGTAACAACGCGTTCTTCGAGTTGATCCATGTTAATTTCTAACTGGCGCATGTAGAGGTTCCCTCCTTTTCTATTAGAATTTGAGACCAGCTTCACGAGCTGCTTCAGCTACAGCTTTGATACGTCCATGATAGAGATATCCTCCACGGTCGAAAACGACTGTTTCAATACCTTTTTCAAGAGCGCGTTCAGCTGCGAGCTTACCGACTGCTGTTGCAGCGTCAGCTGTGTTGCCTTTTTCAAGATCGAGTGATGATGCAGATGCGAGTGTTGCATGTGTTGCATCGTCAATGACTTGTACGTAAATGTTCTTGTTCGAACGGAATACGTTCATGCGTGGACGTGTTGCAGTCCCGATGATTGTACGACGTACACGACCATGACGCTTTTTACGCGTAGCGTTTTTGTCTGCCTTTGAGATCATTTATGCCACTCCTTTCCGGTCAATTCGTATCAACGAATTACTTACCTGTTTTACCTTCTTTACGACGAACGACTTCATCACTGTAACGAATTCCTTTACCTTTGTACGGCTCAGGTTGACGGTACGAACGAATCAATGCAGCAACGTGTCCAACACGCTCTTTGTTGATTCCGCGGATGATGATTTGCGTATTCGTAGGAACTTCGACTTCAATGCCTTGTTCCGGAGTGTACTCGATTGGGTGTGAGTAACCGAGGTTGAGTACGATTTTGTTACCTTGCTTTTGAGCACGGTAACCAACACCTTGGATATCAAGTGTCTTAGCAAAACCGTTGTTTACACCTTCGACCATGTTCGCGATAAGCGCACGAGTCGTTCCGTGAATTGTACGGTTAGCCTTTTCGTCGTTTGGACGAACGACAGTCAATTCATTACCTTCTACGTTGATAGCCATAGTCGGGTTGAACTCACGTGTGAGTTCACCTTTAGGACCTTTTACTGTAACTGTGCTGTTTTCAACTGTTACTGTAACGCCTGCTGGGATAACGACCGGCTTTTTACCAATACGTGACATTTAAGACACCTCCGTTCTTTTTATGCGTGAATTACCAGATGTATGCGATCACTTCGCCGCCGACTTTTTGTTGGCGAGCTTCTTTGTCTGTCATAACACCTTTAGATGTTGAAACGATAGCGATTCCGAGACCACCGAGTACTTTCGGGATTTCATCAGCTTTCGCGTAAACGCGAAGACCTGGTTTCGAGATACGTTTGAGTCCAGTGATAACGCGTTCGTTGCTTGCGCCATACTTAAGGAATACGCGGAGCGTACCTTGTTTGCTGTCCTCGAGATATTCAACATCGCGGATGAAACCTTCACGTTTGAGGATTTCAGCGACTTCACGTTTGATTGTAGAAGCTGGCATTTCCAACTTCTCATGGCGAACCATGTTTGCATTACGAATGCGTGTAAGCATATCTGCAATCGGATCTGTCATAACCATGCGATGTACCTCCTTTCACAACTTTAATGAATTACCAGCTTGCTTTTTTAACACCAGGGATTTGACCTTTATGAGCAAGATCACGGAACTTAATACGGCTGATACCGAATTTACCAATGTAACCGTGTGGACGGCCAGTGATACTGCAACGGTTGTGTAAACGAACCGCTGAAGAGTTACGTGGGAGTTTGCTCAAGCCGATGTAGTCGCCTTGTGCTTTCAATTCTGCGCGTTGTTCAGCGTAGCGCTCTACGAGTGCTTGGCGTTTTACTTCACGTGCGATCATTGATTTCTTAGCCATGTGTGCGGCCTCCCTTATTTTTGGAATGGCATGCCGAGTGCTGTGAGAAGCTCACGAGACTCTTCATCCGTATTAGCAGTAGTTACGATAACGATGTCCATACCACGGACTTTAGATACGCGATCGTAGTCGATCTCTGGGAAGATCAATTGTTCCTTCACGCCTAGCGTGTAGTTACCACGGCCATCGAATGATTTCTTCGATACACCACGGAAGTCACGTACACGTGGAAGTGACACGTTGATCAACTTGTCGAGGAATTCGAACATGCGCTCTCCGCGAAGTGTAACCTTCGCACCGATTGGCATACCTTCACGAAGTTTGAAACCAGCGATTGATTTCTTAGCTTTCGTGATGAGTGGCTTCTGACCAGTGAGGAGCTGAAGCTCTTCTACTGCCATGTCAAGTGCTTTCGTGTTCGTAACAGCGTCACCAACACCCATGTTGATTACGATCTTATCGACTTTCGGCGCTTGCATTACAGAAGTATAGTTGAATTTCTCCATCATTACTTTGACGATTTCGTCTTGGTATTTAGCTTTTAAACGGTTCATCAGAAAGTGGACCTCCTTTCTTTAAATCTTCTTATTTATCTAAAGCTTCGCCCGATTTTTTAGCGATACGTACTTTCTTGCCGTCAACCACAGTGAAACCAACGCGTGTTGGAGTTCCTGTCTTAGGGTCGATGAGCATAACGTTCGATACGTGAATCGGTGCTTCTTTCTCGACAATTCCGCCTTGCGGGTTAAGTTGAGAAGGTTTTGTGTGTTTTTTGATCATGTTAACGCCTTCGACGATAACGCGATCTTTTTTAGGCATAGCAGTAAGAATAACGCCTTGTTTGCCTTTATCTTTACCAGTCATAACCTGAACTTTATCACCTTTTTTGACATGCATCGTTAGAGCACCTCCTTGTAGGAATTCTTTGGAATTAAAGTACTTCCGGTGCCAACGAGACGATCTTCATGAAGTCTTTTTCACGAAGTTCGCGTGCGACTGGTCCGAAGATACGTGTGCCACGTGGGCTTTTATCATCTTTGATGATGACTGCTGCATTTTCGTCAAAACGGATGTACGAACCGTCTTTACGACGAACGCCACGTTTAGTACGAACGACTACTGCGCGTACAACTTCACCTTTTTTGACAACGCCACCTGGTGTTGCTTGTTTAACTGTGCAAACAATTACGTCACCGATGTTAGCAGTTTTGCGACCAGATCCACCGAGGACTTTGATCGTCAAGACTTCACGAGCTCCTGAGTTGTCTGCTACTTTCAAGCGAGATTCTTGTTGAATCATACGATTGTACCTCCCTCCGGATGTTTATTCATCCGAACTAATTAGAGTTTAGATGATTACTGCTTTTTCGACGACTTCTACGAGACGGAAACGTTTGTCCTTAGAAAGTGGACGTGTTTCTTGAATGCGTACAACATCACCGATTTTAGCTGTGTTGCTTTCATCATGCGTTTTATACTTCTTAGAGTAGTTTACGCGTTTGCCGTAGAGCTTGTGCTTTACTTTAGTCTCAACTGAAACAACGATCGTTTTATCCATTTTGTCAGATACGACGCGTCCAGTTAATACTTTGCGGTTGTTAGTGCGTTCCATTGAGTGTTCCTCCTCTCAGAATCCGAGTGAATTATGCGTTGTTGATGCCGAGTTCGCGTTCACGAAGAACGGTTTTCGCGCGTGCAATCGACTTGCGCACTTCACGGATACGAGCAGGGTTCTCAAGCTGACCAGTCGCGAGTTGGAAACGAAGGTTGAACAACTCTTCTTTCCACGAACCGACTTTACCGTTGAGCTCTTCTGTAGTTTGCTGACGGAGATCAGTTGCTTTCATTCGTATCACCACCATTTTCTTCACGTTTTACGAACTTACATTTTACTGGAAGTTTGTGTGATGCAAGACGGAGAGCTTCGCGTGCGATCTCTTCCGATACTCCTGCGATTTCGAACATTACTTTCCCCGGTTTAACGACTGCAACCCAGCCCTCCGGAGCACCTTTACCTGAACCCATTCGGACTTCAAGAGGTTTTTTAGTGTATGGTTTATGTGGGAAAATCTTGATCCACACTTTACCACCACGTTTCATATAACGAGTCATCGCGATACGCGCTGATTCGATTTGACGGCTAGTGATCCAGCTAGCTTCTTGAGCTTGGATACCGAACTCGCCGAAGTGTACTGTAGTACCACGTTTCGCTTTACCACGCATGTTGCCGCGGTGAACACGACGATATTTTACACGTTTTGGTAACAACATGTTGTGTTGCCTCCTTCCCTAGACGGATGTGGATTATTGTTCGTTAGATGCTGCTTTTTTAGTAGGAAGCACTTCACCGTGGTGGAGCCATACTTTTACGCCAATTTTGCCGTAAGTTGTATCAGCTTCAGCAGTACCGTAATCGATGTCTGCACGGAGTGTATGAAGTGGAACTGTTCCTTCTGAATACTTCTCTGAACGAGCGATATCAGCGCCACCAAGACGACCAGAAACTTCAGTCTTGATTCCTTTGATACCTGAACGCATAGAACGTTGGATTGATTGCTTCATTGCACGACGGAAAGATACGCGGCCTTCAAGTTGGCGAGCGATGTTTTCAGCGACAAGTTTAGCAACTGCATCCGGGTTTTTCACTTCAACGACGTTAACGTGAACGCGTTTGCCTTTTGCAAGGTTAGTGATGTCTGTACGAAGTGTTTCGATTTCAGAACCGCCTTTACCGATAACCATACCAGGTTTAGCAGTGTGAAGTGAAATGTTCAAGCGGTTTGCAGCGCGCTCGATTTCAATTTTAGAAACACTAGCGTCTTTAAGACGTTTTTCGATATATTCACGAACTACGTAGTCTTCATGAAGGAGATCAGCATAGTCTTTATCTGCGAACCAACGTGATTCCCAGTCTTTGATGATACCTACGCGAAGACCAGTTGGGTTAATCTTCTGACCCACGGTAATCCCTCCTTATTTTTCAGATACCACGATGTGAACGTGGCTCGTACGTTTGTTGATACGGCTTGCGCGACCCATTGCACGTGGGCGGAAACGTTTGAGCGTTGGACCTTCGTTGACGTAAGCCTCTGTTACTACGAGGTTTTCGATGTTCATGTCGAAGTTGTGCTCAGCGTTCGCGATTGCCGATTTCAATGCTTTTTCAACGATTGGCGTTGCTGCCTTGTTCGTGTAAGCAAGAATCGAAAGAGCTTCGCCGATTTGCTTCCCGCGGATTAAGTCTACTACGAGACGTGCCTTACGAGGAGCAATGCGAACCATATTAGCCGATGCTTTTGATTGCATAATGAGTACCTCCCCTCAGATTAACGTTTCGTCTTCTTATCGTTACCAGCATGTCCTTTATAAGAACGAGTTGGCGCGAATTCACCAAGTTTGTGACCGACCATATCTTCTGTCACGTAAACCGGTACGTGTTTACGACCATCGTAGACAGCGATCGTGTGACCGATGAACTCTGGGAAGATTGTCGAGCGGCGTGACCAAGTTTTGATAACATGCTTGTCACCAGCTTCGTTGGCTTTATCAACCTTAGCGAGCAAATGGTGATCTGCAAATGGACCTTTTTTCAAGCTGCGACCCATAGTTGTACCTCCCTTTGGCATGATTCAGGAACGGTTCCTACGAACCGTTCAGAAATCACGTAATTATTTTTTAGAACGGCGGACGATGTATTTATCGCTCGCTTTGTTTTTCTTACGAGTTTTGTATCCGAGTGCCGGTTTACCCCAAGGAGTAAGTGGGCCCGAACGACCGATTGGAGCACGTCCTTCACCACCACCGTGTGGGTGATCAACTGGGTTCATTACAGAACCACGAACTGTAGGACGTTTTCCGAGCCAGCGTGAACGACCAGCTTTACCGATATTGACGAGCTCATGCTCTTCATTACCGACAGCGCCGATTGTAGCACGGCAAGTAGCAAGGATCATACGTGTTTCGCCTGATTGAAGACGAACAATCGCGTATTTACCATCTTTACCGAGAAGCTGAGCAGAAGTACCAGCTGAACGAACGAGCTGACCACCTTTACCAGGCTTAAGTTCGATGTTGTGGATCAACGTACCAACTGGGATGTTTACAAGTGGAAGAGCGTTACCGACTTTAATGTCAGCTTCTGCTCCTGACATGATTTGCATGTCAACTTTCAATCCTTTAGGTGCGAGGATGTAGCGTTTTTCACCATCGATGTAGTGTACAAGAGCGATGTTTGCAGAGCGGTTCGGATCGTACTCGATTGTAGCGATACGGCCAGCGATGCCATCCTTGTTACGTTTGAAATCGATGATACGGTATTTACGTTTGTGTCCGCCACCTTGGTGACGTACTGTCAAGCGACCTTGGTTGTTACGTCCGCCCTTTTTCGAAAGCTTTTCAGTTAACGATTTTTCAGGACGTGAAGCCGTAATTTCAGCAAAGTCGAGTGCAGTCATGTTACGACGACCGTTAGTGGTCGGTTTAAACTTTTTAATTCCCATCGAGAGTTCCCTCCTTTTCTACAGAGTACCGATTAACCGAGGTAATCGAGTTCTTTGCTATCTGCAGTAAGCGTGACGACCGCTTTTTTGCGGCGTGCTGTGTAACCAGCGTGACGACCTACGCGTTTTGCTTTTGGTTTTGAGATAAGTGTGTTGATTTTTTCAACTTTAACGCCGAAGATCGCTTCAACAGCATCTTTGATTTGAGTCTTAGATGCCTTCACGTCTACTTCGAACGTGTACTTTTTCTCAGCCATTTGGTTCACTGAGCGTTCAGTAATTACAGGACGTTTGATAATGTCGTGTGTATGTGCCATTATGCAAGCACCTCCTCTACTCTCGCAACTGCATCCTTCGTGAAGATGACTTTGTCGTGTCCGACAAGATCAAGGACGTTTACTCCAGCAGCGTCAACGACTGTGACACCAGGAATGTTGCGTGTTGAAAGAACGACTGTCTCGTTGTAATCAGCAGTAACGACAAGAACTTTACGTTCGATTGAAAGAGCAGCGAAGACCGAAATCATATCTTTTGTTTTCGGAGCATCGATTGTCAAACCTTCAAGAACGATGAACTCGTTGTTAGCGACTTTCGAAGAAAGTGCTGAACGTAATGCGAGACGACGAACCTTTTTAGGAAGTTTATAAGCGTACGAACGTGGTGTTGGACCGAAGACTGTTCCACCGCCAACCCATTGTGGCGAACGGATCGAACCTTGGCGTGCACGACCAGTACCTTTTTGTTTCCATGGTTTACGGCCGCCACCGCGAACTTCCGAGCGACCTTTTGTATCATGTGTACCTTGGCGACGTGAAGCTTGTTGCATGACGATTGCATCGTATACGACTGCTTCGTTTGGCTCGATTCCGAAAACGGCATCTGCGAGCTCAATATCTCCAACTTGTGTACCTGTTTGGTTAAGCAAAGCTACTTTAGGCATTCGTTATTCCTCCTTTCCTTGCAAACGGATTAGTTGCCTTTAACCGCAGTTTTGACGACAACTTGGCTCTTACGTGCGCCTGGGATAGCACCCTTGACGAGGAGTAAGCCACGTTCTACATCAACTTTTACGATTTCAAGGTTTTGAACAGTGATTTGTTCTCCACCCATGCGTCCTGGGAGCAATTTCCCTTTGAATACACGGTTTGGAGCGACAGGACCCATTGAACCTGGGCGACGGTGGTAACGCGAACCGTGAGCCATTGGACCACGTGATTGGTTGTGACGCTTGATTGCTCCAGCGAAACCTTTACCTTTCGACGTACCTGTTACATCAACCATTTCGCCTGCAGCGAAAGTATCTGCTTTAATCTCTTGACCGATTTCGAAATCTGTTACAGATGTACGGATTTCTTTAATGAAGCGCTTAGGTGTCGCACTTGCTTTCGCAGCGTGACCTTTTTGCGGTTTGTTTTGACGACCTTCTTTGATATCACCAAAGCCGAGTTGGACTGCTTCGTAACCGTCCACTTCCATTGTCTTCAATTGAAGAACAACGTTACCTTCTACTGAAACGACAGTAACTGGTACTACTTCGCCTGACTCGTTGAAGATTTGTGTCATACCGAGTTTAGTTCCTAAGATTCCTTTAGCCATGAGATACACCTCCTAATATTGAATGATTTTGATCTTCTGGCTAGTATCAACTATTTATAGAAGAAAAATTAAAGTTTGATTTCAATGTCAACGCCCGACGGAAGTTCAAGACGCATAAGCGCATCAACTGTTTTCGGTGTTGGGTTAACGATGTCGATCAAACGTTTGTGTGTACGCATTTCGAACTGCTCACGAGCATCTTTGTACTTGTGAACGGCACGAAGTACTGTGTAGATCGCTTTCTCCGTTGGGAGTGGGATCGGTCCAGATACAGTAGCACCAGAACGTTTTGCTGTGTCGACAATCTTCTCAGCCGATTGATCAAGCACGCGGTGATCGTATGCTTTCAAACGGATCCGAATTTTTTCATTTGCCATGTTGTTTCCCTCCTTTTCGCCTATTTCGTAAATAGACATTCTCCGCGGAAATTTCCACACTAGCCATGGCAATGCCGCCTGGTGTGTCATAACCTCCCGCTTCATCGCGTTGTGTTTGTGACCAACATATTCTAGTTTACTTAATTCCAAGCAAGAATGCAAGCAAAATAAATTAGAACTTGTTTTCAAGTCTCTCACCACTCGCACAAACACTTTCCTCAGTATATAAGATGTCTGACCATGTTGCAAGACTGTTTTTCAGAAAACAAAAAAAGGTCTTCCGTCACGGGAGACGGAAGACCTTTTTGCTTAAAAATTACTCAACGATTTCTGTAACTGATCCAGCGCCTACTGTACGGCCACCTTCACGGATTGAGAAACGAGTTTCTTTTTCAAGAGCGATTGGTGCGATGAGTTCAACAGTCAATTCGATGTTGTCCCCAGGCATAACCATTTCAGTACCTTCAGGAAGTTGGCACATACCAGTTACGTCAGTTGTACGGAAGTAGAACTGTGGACGGTAGTTACCGAAGAATGGCGTGTGACGGCCACCCTCTTCTTTTGAAAGGATGTAAACTTGCGCTTTGAAAGTTTTGTGCGGTGTGATTGTGTTTGGTTTCGCGAGAACTTGTCCACGCTCGATGTCGTCACGTGATACACCACGAAGAAGAGCTCCGATGTTGTCGCCAGCTTCAGCATAGTCAAGAAGCTTACGGAACATCTCTACACCAGTACATACTGATTTTTTAGTTTCTTCGTGAAGACCAACGATTTCGATCTCGTCGTTGACTTTAAGAACTCCACGCTCAACGCGGCCAGTAGCTACTGTACCACGACCAGTGATTGAGAAAACATCCTCAACTGGCATCATGAAGTCTTTTTCAGTGTCGCGAGTTGGCTCAGGGATGTACTCATCAACAGCTGTCATGAGTTCCATGATTTTTTCTTCCCATTTAGCTTCGCCGTTAAGCGCGCCGAGAGCAGATCCTTGGATAACTGGGAGGTCATCGCCTGGGAAGTCATACTCAGAAAGAAGTTCGCGAATTTCCATTTCAACGAGTTCAAGAAGCTCTTCGTCGTCAACCATGTCGACTTTGTTCATGAATACTACGATGAAAGGAACACCTACTTGACGTGAAAGCAAGATGTGCTCACGTGTTTGTGGCATTGGACCATCAGTTGCAGAAACAACGAGGATCGCGCCGTCCATTTGTGCAGCACCAGTGATCATGTTTTTAACATAGTCAGCGTGACCTGGGCAGTCAACGTGTGCATAGTGGCGTTTTTCTGTTTCGTACTCGATGTGAGCTGTTGCGATAGTGATACCGCGCTCGCGCTCTTCTGGAGCACCATCGATTTGGTCAAACTTAGTTGCAGCTTTACCTTGTGATTTTGCAAGTACAGCTGAGATAGCTGCTGTTAAAGTTGTTTTACCGTGGTCGACGTGGCCAATTGTACCAACGTTAACGTGCGGTTTAGAACGGTCGAATTTTTCTTTACCCATTCTGAATTCCTCCTCTATGTGTCTAATAATTTTTTATAACTAGGAAGGTGAATCGTCGAATAACGTACACCTTCCTTAGCTTACACTAATCAAATAATCGTGACAACCTGTGAAGGATTAGCCGTTTGATTTTTTGATGATTTCTTCAGCAACTGATTTCGGTACTTCTTCGTAGTGATCGAAGTGCATTGAGTACGTACCGCGACCTTGTGTGCGCGAACGAAGTCCTGTTGCATATCCGAACATTTCCGAAAGTGGAATCATCGAGCGAACGACTTGTGCGTTCCCACGAGCTTCCATACCTTCAACGCGTCCACGGCGTGACGTAACGTCACCCATGATGTCTCCCATGTATTCGTCTGGGATGACGATTTCAACTTTCATCATTGGCTCAAGGATAACAGCGCCGCTCTTATCTTTAAGTTGTTTGACTGCCATTGAAGCCGCGATTTTAAATGCCATCTCGTTTGAGTCGACATCGTGGTATGAACCGAAAACGAGTGCTGCTTTAACGTCAACTACTGGATAACCAGCAAGGATACCGTTTTGAAGTGCTTCTTCGATTCCGTTTTCAACCGCTGGGATGTATTCACGCGGAACAACACCACCGACGATTTTGTTGTTGAACTCGAAGCCAGCACCTTCTTCGTTCGGCTCGAATTCTACGACGACGTGACCATACTGACCACGACCACCTGATTGACGAGCGAACTTAGAATCGATTTTCGCTGCTTGGCGAATCGTTTCACGGTAAGCTACTTGTGGAGCACCAACGTTAGCTTCGACTTTGAACTCGCGACGCATACGGTCAACGATGATGTCGAGGTGAAGCTCACCCATACCTGAGATGATCGTTTGACCAGTCTCTGGGTTTGTTTCAGTGCGGAACGTTGGATCCTCTTCAGCAAGCTTAGCAAGTGCTTGACCCATTTTATCTTGGTCGGCTTTCGTTTTTGGTTCGATTGCGACCGAGATAACTGGTTCTGGGAATGTCATTGATTCGAGAACGACGTTGTCTTTCTCAGAACAAAGCGTATCACCAGTAGTCGTATCTTTAAGACCTACAGCTGCAGCGATGTCACCAGCGAAGACCATTGGGATCTCCTCACGGCTGTTCGCGTGCATTTGAAGGATACGTCCAAGACGCTCACGTTTACCTTTTGTTGAGTTCTTAACGTATGATCCTGCCGAAGCTGTACCAGAGTACACACGGAAGAACGTTAATTTACCAACATACGGGTCAGTCATAACTTTGAATGCAAGTGCAGAGAATGGCGCTTCGTCAGTAGACTCACGAACGATCTCTTCATCTGTATCCATGTTAATTCCTGTGATTGCTTTTACGTCGACTGGTGATGGGAGGTAGTCAAGGACTGCGTCAAGCATAAGCTGGACACCTTTGTTCTTGAATGCCGAACCAACGAGTACAGGGTAGAAATCAACTGTAAGAGTCGCTTTACGGATACCCGCTTTTAACTCTTCGATTGAAATTTCCTCGCCCTCGAGGTATTTCATCATCATTTCTTCTTCGTAATCCGCAACAGCTTCGATTAATGATGCACGAAGTTCTTCAGCTTCGTCTGCGAATTCTGCAGGGAAACCATCCGTTACTTCGATATCAGTACCGATGTCGTTACCGTACATGTATGTTTTCTTTTCAACGAGGTCGATGATTCCTTTGAATTCATCTTCAGCGCCGATTGGAATTTGGATTGCGTGTGCGTTCGCTTGAAGGCGATCGCGGAGCGTTCCGACCGAGTACAGGAAGTCTGCACCGATTTTATCCATTTTGTTTACGAAAACGATACGTGGTACGCCGTAAGTTGTAGCTTGGCGCCATACTGTCTCAGTTTGTGGCTCAACACCAGACTGAGCATCAAGTACTGCAACCGCACCATCAAGTACACGGAGTGAACGTTCAACTTCAACAGTGAAGTCTACGTGTCCAGGAGTATCGATGATGTTTACGCGGTTACCTTTCCATTGTGCAGTTGTTGCTGCCGATGTAATCGTGATTCCACGTTCTTGCTCTTGCTCCATCCAGTCCATTTGTGAAGCACCTTCGTGCGTTTCACCAATTTTGTGGATACGACCCGTGTAATAGAGGATCCGCTCAGTCGTTGTTGTTTTACCAGCATCGATGTGGGCCATGATCCCGATATTACGGGTGTTCTTAAGGGAGAATTCTCTTGCCATCTTTAAACATTCTCCTTTCGCATTTTAATTTAGTGTCCGTGTGTTGCCACACGTCATGACTATACCCGAAAGCCACCTCATATTTCCATACAAAATGGCATAGATGAGGTGGTTAATTCCGGATTTACCAGCGGTAGTGAGCAAACGCTTTGTTCGCTTCCGCCATTTTGTGCATATCTTCGCGCTTCTTAACAGAAGCACCAGTGTTGTTTGCAGCGTCCATGATTTCATTAGCAAGACGAGCATCCATAGTTTTCTCGTTACGGAGACGTGAGTAGTTCACGAGGTAACGAAGTGCGAGTGTCGTACGGCGCTCAGGGCGGACTTCGACAGGAACTTGATAGTTAGCTCCACCTACACGGCGTGCTTTTACTTCAAGAACTGGCATGATGTTGTTCATCGCCTCTTCAAAAACTTCCATTGCATCGCGACCTGAACGTTCAGCGATAGTTTCGAAAGCTTTGTATAAGATTTGTTGAGCAGTACCTTTTTTACCATCTAACATAAGACGGTTGATAAGGCGGGTAACGAGTTTAGAGTTGTAGATCGGATCAGCCATTACATCACGACGTTCTGCTTGACCTTTACGTGGCATTCCGAGTCCCTCCTTTCATATAGTGAGGTGATATCTTCAGATATCTAGATTATTTTTTTGCTGCTTTTGGACGTTTAGTACCATATTTCGAGCGACCTTGCATACGGCCGTCAACTCCAGCTGTATCAAGTGCACCACGAACGATGTGATAACGTACCCCTGGTAAGTCTTTTACGCGGCCTCCGCGAATAAGAACAACACTGTGTTCTTGCAAGTTGTGGCCGATACCTGGGATGTAAGCTGTTACTTCCATTGTGTTCGTCAAGCGTACACGTGCGTACTTACGAAGAGCCGAGTTCGGTTTCTTCGGAGTCATTGTACCTACACGAGTACAAACACCACGTTTTTGTGGTGAGCTGATGTCAGTACGAGCTTTAATGAAGCTGTTGTACCCTTTGTTCAGCGCTGGCGAATCTGATTTCACAACTTTTGATTGACGTCCTTTACGGACCAATTGATTGATAGTAGGCATCTTTGAGATCCTCCCTTCCTGAATTCATGACAAGTTTCAAAACCACCGAGCCGGGTGGTTCATCGAAAGTCATAATGAAACGTTTTGCGTGGCTCAGGCATTCCATCGCCACACAAAACGTATTATCAAACTTTCTTAATGGCAACAGCAGTTGCCGCGACATCGATTCCACAAACCTTACCAAGCTCAAGCTTAGAAGGCACGTTCACAACCGGAACGTTAGCTTGTTTCGCCGCATCGAGCAATGCTTGTTTTACGTGTTCATCTGCGTCATCCGCGATGATCACTTCCGACGCCTTGCCAGATCGCAATGCTTTGAGCGTTTGCTTTTGACCGACAAACTTCAAATCTGCGCCGACTACTTTTTTGTAAGACATGAAGATATCCTCCAAAATAACACGGCCGGTTGGCAACACTATATCATAGTAGCACCGCCATACCGACGTGTCAAGGCGTTTTATTCTACAGGAGAATCTGCTTCTACAGGTGCTTCACCAGCTACTTCGAGTCCGATTTGACGGTAACGTGTCATTCCTGTACCAGCTGGAACTAGTTTACCGATAATAACGTTCTCTTTCAAGCCGCGAAGGTAGTCGCTCTTCCCTTTGATTGCTGCATCCGTAAGGACACGAGTAGTTTCCTGGAACGAAGCAGCTGATAGGAACGAGTCTGTCTCAAGCGATGCTTTTGTAATACCAAGGAGAACTGGTTTAGCGGAAGCGAGTGCTTTTCCTGCACGGAGCGCTTCTTTACATGCTTCTTTAAAGGTACTGATATCAACGAGTGAACCAGGGAGAAGTGTTGTCTCACCTGACTCGATGACGCGAACGCGGCGGATCATTTGACGAACCATGACCTCGACGTGCTTGTCACCGATTTCAACTCCTTGCATCCGGTATACTTTTTGAACTTCCTGAAGAAGGTAGTTCTGAACACCAGATACACCTTTAACGTTTAAGAGTTCTTTCGGATCAATCGATCCTTCTGTGAACACTTGACCGGCAATGACTTCTTCACCGAGTTGAACACGAAGACGCGATCCGAATGGAATCGTGTATGTGCGTGTTTCGCTCAGACCTTGAATCGTCAATTCACGTTTGTCACGCGACTCTGTAAAGTCGATGACTTGTCCGTCGATTTCCGAGATGACCGCTTGACCTTTCGGGTTACGGGCCTCGAACAACTCTTGGATACGTGGAAGACCTTGCGTGATATCATCTCCGGCAACCCCACCTGTGTGGAAGGTACGCATTGTAAGCTGCGTTCCTGGCTCACCGATTGATTGTGCCGCAATGATTCCGACTGCTTCACCGACTTCAACATCGTTACCCGTTGCAAGGTTACGTCCGTAACATTTCTTACAGACACCATGACTCGTGTTACAAGTGAAGGCAGTACGAATTTCAACGTTGTCGATACCAGCGTCCGTAATTGTACGCGCGATATCTTCGTCGATGAGTTCGTTAACAGAAACAAGAACTTCTCCCGTTTCCGGGTGAACGACTTTTTCGAATGCCGTACGTCCGACGAGTCGGTCGTAAAGACTTTCGATTTCTTCCGTTCCTTCGCGAAGAGCCATGACACGGATACCACGATCCGTTCCACAATCATCTTCACGAATGATAACATCTTGCGCTACATCAACGAGACGACGAGTCAGGTAACCTGAATCGGCAGTTTTCAAGGCTGTATCGGCAAGACCTTTACGCGCACCGTGCGTCGAGATGAAGTATTCCTGAACCGTCAGACCCTCACGGAACGAAGATTTGATCGGGAGCTCGATGATCCGTCCACTTGGAGCGGCCATGAGTCCACGCATCCCTGCAAGCTGCGTAAAGTTTGACGCGTTACCACGGGCACCAGAGTCACTCATCATGAAGATCGGGTTTAGACGGTTGAGGGATTTCATCAGACGAGACTGAATTTCATCCTTCGCGTCGTTCCACGACTTGACGACACGCTCATAGCGCTCGTCTTCCGTGATGAGACCACGGCGGTACGATTTCATAACGCGATCCACGTTATCTTGTGCTTCGACCAGGATTTCCTGTTTGTCCGGAAGTACGATGATATCCGAGATACCAACCGTGATACCGGCACGTGTCGAGTGTTTGAAACCAAGGTTTTTCATGCGGTCGAGCATACGGCTCGTCTCCGTCGTTTCGAAACGTTTGAAGACTTCCGCGATGACATTTCCAAGGAATCCTTTTTTGAATGGCTCAATGATTGGACGGTTCTTGATTTCAGCAGCAACATCCGTTCCATTTTCAAGGAAGTACTTCTCAGGCGTTGCTTCCTGTAAGTTGCTCATTGTTGGCTCATTCAAGTATGGGAAAGTCGTTGGGAGGATCTCGTTGAAGATCAACTTACCGACAGTCGTAACCAATAATTTCTCGTTTTGTGACTCTGTAAACGTCGGGTTCTTAAGAACGCCGGCAGGAATCGCAACACGTGAATGGAAGTGAACATACCCGTTTTGGTAGGCGATGAGTGCTTCATTCACAGTCGAGAAGATTTTACCTTCACCGATCGCGTTTTCGCGTTCGAGTGTGAGGTAGTAGTTACCGAGGACCATATCCTGCGATGGTGTAACAACAGGCTTACCGTCTTTCGGGTTCAAGATGTTTTGTGCAGCGAGCATGAGAAGACGTGCTTCTGCTTGTGCTTCTGCAGAAAGTGGTACGTGGACCGCCATTTGGTCACCATCAAAATCGGCGTTGTAAGCCGTACATACGAGCGGGTGAAGACGAATCGCGCGACCCTCGACAAGTGTTGGTTCGAACGCCTGAATACCGAGACGGTGAAGTGTCGGTGCACGGTTCAAGAGAACCGGATGCTCGCGGATGACTTCTTCAAGTACATCCCAGATTTCAGGTTGAACGCGTTCGATTTTACGTTTCGCACTCTTAATGTTTGGTGCGATACCACGTGAGACGAGTTCTTTCATGACAAACGGTTTGAAGAGCTCAAGGGCCATTTCTTTTGGAAGACCACATTGATACATCTTCAAGTTTGGACCAACGACGATAACCGAACGACCAGAGTAGTCGACACGTTTACCGAGTAAGTTTTGACGGAAACGTCCTTGTTTCCCTTTCAACATATGTGAAAGAGATTTTAATGGACGGTTACCTGGTCCAGTGACCGGACGGCCACGACGACCATTATCGATCAAGGCATCAACCGCTTCTTGTAACATCCGTTTTTCATTCTGAACGATGATGTTCGGAGCGCCAAGGTCAAGAAGACGCTTGAGACGGTTGTTACGGTTGATAACACGACGGTATAAATCGTTTAAATCTGATGTCGCGAAACGTCCACCATCAAGCTGGACCATCGGACGAAGTTCCGGCGGGATGACTGGCAATACTTCGAGAACCATCCATTCCGGGTTGTTGCCTGAGTTGCGGAAAGCATCTAAGACTTCAAGACGTTTGATCGCACGTGTACGACGTTGTCCTTGAATCATTCGAAGGTCTTCACGTAAACCAGCTACTTCTTTTTCGAGTTCAACGTCGCGGAGCAATTTACGAACTGCTTCCGCACCCATTTCAGCTGTGAATGAGCTACCGAATTTCTCACGGTATGCACGGTATTCTTTTTCTGAAAGGAGTTGTTTTTTCTCGAGTGTCGATTCGCCCGGATCTGTAACGACGTACGATGCGAAGTAAATGATCTCTTCGAGCGCACGTGGTGACATATCTAAGACAAGACCCATACGACTTGGGATTCCTTTGAAGTACCAAATGTGCGAAACCGGTGCTGCGAGCTCGATGTGACCCATGCGCTCACGACGGACTTTCGACTTCGTGACTTCAACGCCACAGCGGTCACAAATGATTCCTTTATAACGGATTCGTTTGTATTTCCCACAGTAACATTCCCAGTCTTTCGTTGGACCAAAAATCCGTTCACAGAACAAGCCGTCTTTCTCTGGCTTGAGCGTACGATAGTTGATCGTCTCCGGCTTTTTCACTTCCCCGAAAGACCACGAACGGATCTTTTCGGGGGAAGCGAGGCCGATTTTCATATATTCAAATCTATTAACATCTACCAAGGGGTGGACCTCCCTTTCGCTTATTCCTCTTCAGTAACAACTGGTGCGACAGGCGCTTGAACTTCTTCGAGTGCTGGAGTCGCGTTCGGGATGTTGTCCTCGTCGTCGTCCTTCATTTCGATCTCTTCGTCCTCAGCAGACATCATCTTAACGTCCATACCAAGTGATTGAAGTTCTTTAATGAGAACTCGGAACGATTCCGGTACGCCCGGTTGCGGTACATTTTCGCCTTTAACGATCGCTTCATACGCTTTAACACGACCGATCGTATCATCCGATTTGATCGTTAAGATCTCTTGGAGTGTATACGCGGCACCATATGCTTCAAGTGCCCAAACTTCCATCTCTCCGAAACGCTGTCCACCGAACTGGGCTTTACCACCGAGCGGCTGTTGCGTAACGAGTGAGTAAGGACCCGTCGAACGTGCGTGAAGCTTATCATCGACCATGTGGGCGAGTTTAATCATATACATGACACCGACCGAGATGCGGTTATCAAACGCTTCACCCGAACGACCGTCATAAAGAACAGTCTTCGCGTCGCGATCCATACCGGCTTCTTCAATCGTTGCCCAAACATCTTCCTCACGTGCACCATCAAATACCGGTGATGCGACTTTGATTCCGAGTTGGCGTGCAGCCATACCAAGGTGAAGCTCGAGCAACTGCCCGATGTTCATTCGTGATGGTACACCAAGTGGGTTCAACATGATGTCGATTGGTGTGCCGTCTGGCATGTACGGCATGTCTTCTTCTGGCAAGATACGTGAGATAACACCTTTGTTACCGTGACGACCTGCCATTTTATCTCCTTCGTGAATCTTACGTTTTTGAACGATGTACGCACGGATCAACTGGTTGACACCAGGAGATAGTTCGTCGCCGTTATCACGATCGAAGATTTTGACGTCAAGGATGATACCGTCGCCGCCGTGTGGTACACGGAGTGATGTATCACGCACTTCACGTGCTTTTTCACCGAAGATCGCATGTAACAGACGTTCTTCAGCTGTCAATTCCGTTACGCCCTTAGGTGTAACTTTACCGACTAAGATATCCCCATCTTTTACTTCAGCACCGACACGAATGATTCCGCGGTCGTCGAGGTTTTTCAGGGCGTCGTCACCGACGTTCGGAATATCACGAGTGATTTCTTCCGGTCCGAGTTTTGTATCCCGTGATTCACATTCGTATTCCTCAATGTGGATCGATGTGTAGACATCATCTTTCACAAGACGTTCGCTCATGATGACGGCATCCTCGTAGTTGTAACCATCCCATGTCATGAAACCGACGAGTACGTTACGACCGAGCGCAAGTTCCCCACCGTCCATTGATGGACCATCTGCAAGAATCTCGCCTTTATCGACAGGATCGCCTGCTTTGATGATTGGTTTTTGGTTATAGCACGTTCCTTGGTTAGAACGAATGAATTTTTGGATTTTATAACGATCAAGTTCACCTTGAACGATGTTGCCATCGACTTCCGTCGTACGACGGACAAGGATTTCACGAGCCGTTACGCGCTCAGCGATACCAGAGTGTTTTGCAACAACGGCAGCTCCTGAGTCTTTCGCAGACACGTACTCCATCCCAGTTCCAACAATCGGAGATTCTGGATCGAGAAGTGGTACGGCCTGACGTTGCATGTTCGCTCCCATGAGGGCACGGTTCGAGTCATCGTTCTCAAGGAACGGAATACATGCTGTCGCTGCCGAAACAACCTGTTTCGGAGAAACATCCATGTAATCGACACGTGATGGCTCAACAGACAAGTTTTGTCCACGGAAACGTGATAGGACGTGTGTATCTTGGAACGTCTTCTCTTCCGTCAACAACATGTTTGCCTGCGCAACGACGTAGAGATCTTCTTCGTCTGCCGTCATGTAGTGAATTTCATCCGTGACAACACCCGTTTCCGGATTGACACGGCGGTATGGTGCTTCGATGAAACCATACTCATTGACTTTCGCGAACGAAGACAGTGAGTTGATCAAACCGATGTTTGGTCCCTCTGGCGTTTCGATTGGACACATACGGGAATAATGCGAGTAGTGAACATCTCGAACTTCAAAGCCAGCACGCTCACGTGTCAAACCACCGGGTCCGAGAGCAGATAGACGACGTTTGTGCGTCAACTCAGCGAGCGGGTTTGTTTGGTCCATGAACTGTGATAACTGTGAGCTACCGAAGAACTCTTTAATTGACGCGATAACAGGACGAATGTTGATCAATGCCTGTGGTGTGATCGCATTCTGATCTTGAATCGACATACGTTCCTTAACGACACGTTCCATACGTGAAAGACCAATACGGAACTGGTTTTGGAGCAATTCACCGACAGAACGGAGACGACGGTTACCGAGGTGGTCGATATCGTCTGTTGTCCCTACTTCATGCAACAAGTTGAAGAAGTAGTTGATTGCAGCAATCATGTCAGCAGGCGTAATGTGCTTGATGTCACGATCGATGTTACCGTTACCGATGATATTGATGATGCGTTCACCTTCAGCATCGTCCGGTGCGAACACCTTGATCGATTGCAAGTTGAAGGCTTCGCCTTGTGTTACGCCGCCAGTTGGCGTCGCTTCGATGTAACCGACAGATCCTTCAAGGAATGGCAAGACTTTGTCGAGCATGCGTCGGTCAAGAACCGTTCCAGCTTCTGCGATTACTTCACCTGTTTCAGGGTCAACGAGCGTTTCCGCAAGCTTTTGTCCGAACAGACGATTCTTCAGATGAAGCTTCTTATTGATTTTATAGCGACCAACGTTTGCCAAGTCGTAACGTTTCGGGTCGAAGAACCGTGACACGAGAAGTGCTTTCGCATTTTCAACTGTCGGTGGCTCACCCGGGCGTAGACGCTCATAGATTTCGATGAGGGCTTTTTCCGTTGATTCTGTATTATCTTTTTCAAGCGAATTCCGGAGGTACTCATCATCTCCAAGGAGATCGATGATTTCCTGATCCGTACCGAAACCAAGAGCACGTAAAAGAACCGTTACAGGAATCTTACGCGTGCGGTCGATTCGGACATATACGATATCTTTCGCATCTGTCTCAAGTTCGAGCCATGCTCCACGGTTCGGGATGACCGTTGCCGAGAATCCACGTTTACCGTTCTTATCTAACTTATTGTTGTAATACACACTTGGCGAACGAACAAGCTGAGAAACGATAACTCGTTCCGCACCATTAATAATGAATGTTCCCGACTCCGTCATAAGCGGGAAGTCACCCATGAAGACTTCTTGTTCCTTCAATTCACCCGTCTCTTTGTTTTGAAGACGGACTTTAACGCGCAGTGGTGCCGAATAGGTCACGTCGCGTTCTTTCGATTCATCAATCGAATACTTCGGCTCACCGAGCGAGTAATCGATGAATTCTAATACGAGATTTCCTGTGAAGTCGGAAATCGGCGAAATGTCATGAAACATCTCACGAAGACCTTCCCGTAGGAACCATTCGTATGAATTCGTTTGAATCTCAATTAGATTTGGAAGTTCTAATACTTCGCTGATACGTGCATAGCTTCTTCTCTGACGGTGACGACCGTACTGAACAAGTTGACCAGTCAACTGATTCACCTCTCAGACCCACTTCTTCTTCTAGAGAAGGACGGGTGTAATATCGAACATTGAAGCCATTTTTTGACCGATAAGCGCAAAAAAGCGACGTCTTGTCTACTCAATCATCTGTAGTCGAGAACGCCAGCTACTTTCAACCTGCTTATCCAAAAATCACTCCAATGGCATTTTATAATACTATCATAGACACAACACAAGGTCAACGACAAATCACCCGATTTGTCAAGACCGAATTGATTTAAATATTGAATACCCTTTATCGCGGGTTACTGTCTCGCAAGAACCGAAGACTTCTTCCATCAGTTTCTTCGCTGATGGTCCCCCTTGTTTTTTCTGAATGACGACCCAGAGGGCGCCCCCTACTACGAGGTGATCATAAGCTTCACGTAAAATCCGATGAACAACTGCTTTTCCTGCCCGAATCGGTGGATTCGTCACGATCGCTGCAAATGTCTCATCACCTACGCCAACATACCCGTCACTTACACCGGTCGTCACGGAAACACCATTCGCACGTGCATTTTCAGCCGCTAGTTCAAGTGCCCGTTCGTTAACATCAACGAGTTTCGCGTCACGCCCGGTCGCTTTTGCCAGTGAAATCCCCATCGGTCCATATCCGCAACCGACATCTAGAATCGCACCCGGTACATCCGGCTCAACGAATGCCTCAATCAATAGACGCGAACCAAAGTCGACGCCACCTTTTGAGAACACACCGTGGTCCGATGTGAAGCGGAATGTTTCGCCGCGTAGGACGAACTCCCATGATTTCGGATCTCGTTTTGAGGAGGGATCATTCGTGTAATAATGGTCTGCCATGTTTCCTTCCCCTCTCTTGATTAAAGATGAAAACAAAAGAAGCCCGCAAAGCGAGCTTCTTTTGTCTGCGGAAGAAGAAAATTACTTAACTTCTACGCTTGCGCCAGCTTCTTCAAGCTTAGCTTTGATTGCGTCAGCGTCTTCTTTCGAAACGCCTTCTTTAACTGGAGCCGGAGTTCCGTCAACGAGTGCTTTCGCTTCTTTAAGACCGAGGCCTGTCAATTCGCGAACTGCTTTGATGACGTTGATTTTACCAGAACCTGCGTTAGTAAGGATTACGTCGAATTCAGTTTGCTCTTCAGCTGCTGCTGCGCCTGCACCTGCTGCTGCTACTGGAGCTGCTGCTGATACGCCGAATTCTTCTTCGATTGTTTTTACGAGTTCGTTAAGTTCAAGAACAGTCATGCCCTTGAGGTCTTCGATAAATTGCTCTTTGTTGAAAGCCATTATGGTTTTCCTCCTTTGATTTAGCCCACGTTGGGGTTTGAAAAATTGTGTGTTTGCCTATCCCGCTAAGCGGACATTAAGCAGATTGTTCTTCTTTTTGCTCTGCGATTGCGTTCGTTGCCACCGCGAGACCACGGATTGGCGCTTGAAGCACGCTGAGGAGCATTGAAAGGAGACCTTCGCGTGATGGAAGTTCTGCAAGGGCTTTGACATCTTCTACTGAAGTGACTTTGCCTTCGATGATACCACCTTTAAGTTCGAGAGCCTTGTGTTCTTTAGAGAAGTTGTTCAAGATCTTAGCTGGCGCGATAACGTCTTCATTGCTGAATGCGATCGCACTAGGACCAGTGAATACTTCGTCAAGACCTTCAAGGTTGCTTTGAACTGCTGCGCGGCGAAGGAGACCGTTTTTGTAAACTTTGAATTCAACACCCGCTTCGCGGAGTTGTTTACGAAGTTCAGTGACTTCGTCTACTGTGAGACCACGGTAGTCGACGACGATTGTTCCAGCGCTCGCTTGCATTTTCTCAGCGATCTCAGATACGAGATCCGCTTTGACAGCGATAACTTTTTCGTTTGCCATTTCTGTTGCACCTCCTGGTAAATAAATTGTACCGGCGCGAGGGGCTGCTCGATTTCAAATAAAAAGCCTCCTTCTGCAGGGCAGAGGAGGCGTAATCGTCAAAAAGGATACCTGAACAAACAGGCTCTCTGAGCAAGAACACCTCGGAAGGGTTTAAGCTCAATCGATGAGCACCTTCTGTCTACGGTATGTCGAATATATCAACGTTTTATACTGTAACAGCGTTCTTAGAACGTTGTCAAGTTCGTTTTAGACGAAATTATTTCGCGAAGTCAGCTGAAGATACTTTAACACCAGGACCCATTGTAGAAGCGATCGCGATGTTTTTAAGGTAAACACCTTTAGCAGTAGCAGGCTTAACTTTTACGAGAGTTTCCATAACGGTAGTGATGTTTTCAACCAACTTCTCGTTATCGAATGATTTTTTACCGACAGGAACGTGGATGTTACCTGATTTGTCGACACGGTACTCAACTTTACCAGCTTTGATATCGTTGATTGCTTTTGTGACGTCAAATGTAACAGTTCCTGTTTTCGGGTTAGGCATGAGGCCTTTAGGTCCGAGAACACGACCGAGTTTACCAACTTCACCCATCATGTCAGGTGTCGCAACGATAACATCGAAGTCGAACCATCCTTTTTGGATTTTAGCGATATACTCAGAATCACCAGCGTAATCTGCTCCAGCAGCTTCCGCTTCTTTCAATTTCTCACCTTTCGCGAAGACGAGAACGCGTTGTGTTTTACCAGTACCGTGTGGCAATACGACTGCTCCACGGATTTGTTGATCTGCTTTCTTCGGATCGACTCCGAGACGAACAGCAAGTTCAATCGTTTCATCGAATTTCGCTGTTGCAGACTTTTTAGTTAAGTCTACAGCTTCAGCGAGTTCGTATGAAACCGTACGATCGATAAGTTTAGCAGCTTCTTTGTACTTCTTACCCATTTTAGGTTCCTCCTTTGTGGTTGTGCGGAAAATCCTCCCACATAATGAAAGGGTAGCAAGGCTTCAATTAACTATCCGCCTGCGACCCTCATCGTTGTTCATTGTAATTCGAAAGACTTAGTCTTCGATTACGATACCCATAGAACGTGCAGTACCTTCAACCATCAACATCGCTGTTTCAACAGATGCTGCGTTGAGGTCTGGCATTTTCGTTTCAGCGATTTCGCGAACTTTGTCACGTTTGACAGTCGCTACTTTCTTACGGTTAGGCTCGCCTGAACCGCTCTCGATTCCAGCTGCTTTCTTCAAGAGAACTGCTGCTGGTGGAGTTTTAGTAATAAACGTAAATGAACGATCTTCAAAAACCGTGATGACTACAGGGATAATCAAGCCGGCTTGGTCTTGTGTACGAGCGTTGAACTCTTTACAGAAGCCCATGATGTTCACACCTGCTTGACCGAGTGCCGGTCCAACTGGTGGAGCTGGGTTTGCTTTGCCCGCAGGAATTTGAAGTTTAACTAGTTTCATAACCTTCTTCGCCACGAGACACACCTCCTTAATTCTTTAATGTGGTTTAATTGGACGTTGCGCGTCCTCCCACTCATTCTATTCGACGAGTTATTTATCGAAATAAGCACAACATCAAACAGGAAAAATTGTACCATTAAAACAAAACATTCGCAATAGGAAACTTAATCGATTTTTTCAACTTGTGAAAAATCGAGTTCTACTTTCGTTTCGCGACCGAACATATCTACAGAAACTTTCATTTTTTCTGTTTCTGTATCAAGCTCTTCAACCGTTCCTTCAAGGTTCTCGAAGGCACCCTCTTTGATTCGGACGATTTGACCGAGTGAGTAGTCATAACGACTCTTCATGTCGACAAGTCCCATTGAACCAAGGATGTTTTCAGCTTCTTCAGGAAGAAGCGGCGTCGGTTTCGATCCACCACCCACTGAACCGAGGAATCCGGTTACGTTCGGTGTGTTACGAACAACATACCAAGAATCATCCGTCATGACCATTTCAACGAGGACATACCCCGGGAAAATCTTAACTTCACGCTCTTTGATTTTTGTTTCGCCTTTTTTATTCGTTACTTCTTCCTGTACCGTTTCAATCGGAACGAGTACACGGAAGATTTTCTCGTCCATGTTCATAGACTCGATCCGACGTTCAAGGTTAGCCTTGACGTTGTTTTCGAATCCAGAGTACGTTTGGACGACAAACCACTGTTTATCCATGGTACGCCACCTCTTCTTTTACTTAATCAACCAACTCATGAGTGCGCTGAGACCAGAATCGATACCAAAGATGAAGACGCCCATGAAGATAACCATACCGATTACCGTCAATGTGTACTTCGTCAATTCTTTTCGTTTTGGCCAGCTCGTCTTTTTCAGTTCATTCCATACGTCACGCAAAAATTTCATCGTACTTTCCCTCCAGGATGTATTAAATCGGGATAGATGAAGCCTTATTTCGCTTCTTTATGAATCGTATGCGCGTTACAACGCCGACAGAATTTTTTCAATTCCAAGCGGACTGTGACATCCTCTTTTTTCATCGTCGTATAATCGCGGGCACCGCAAATATCACAAGCAAGGCCTACTTTCTTCGCCATCTCAAAAGACCTCCTTCTTTGCCGCTCTCTCTCTCGAACGGAGGAGATTCCTCCAAAAAAGAGCGTAAAAAAAAACGCCTATGAGCGGCGTCTCGCTAGTAAGGCGCTATTTATACAGTAGCATACGGTAGTCGGATTGGTCAATCCACCTCGCGGTTAGACAATCAACTCACGTGCCTCGAGGTATCGCTCCAGTTTCCGTTTGACACGCTGTAACGCGTTATCAATTGATTTGACGTGGCGATCGAGATCATCCGAAATCTCTTGGTACGTTCTTCCGTCGAGATAAAGTGCCAACACTTTTCGTTCTAAGTCACTAAGAATTTCATCCATCTTCGTTTCGATGTCTGCATACTCTTCTCGGTTGACGATCAAGATTTGCGGATCCGATGGTGCCGTTGAAGTGATGATATCAAGCAACGTCCGTTCAGAAGATTCATCATCATAAATTGGTTTATCGAGCGAGATGTACGAATTGAGAGGAATATGTTTTTGACGGGTCGCCGTCTTGATTGCCGTGATCATTTGCCGTGTGATGCAGAGTTCGGCAAATCCTTTAAAAGAAGCCAACTTATCAGTCCGGTAGTCACGTACTGCTTTGTATAGGCCAATCATACCTTCTTGAATGATATCTTCGCGGTCCGCACCAATCAAAAAATATGACCGGGCCTTCGCACGTACGAAGTTACGATAGCGCTCGATCAAAAATTCAAGGGCATCGCTATTATCGAATACCTTCGCTTGTTCCACAAGCGCCTCATCAGACATGCACTCAAACTGGTCGAACGAAACCAAACTCATCCTTCATCCCTCCAAGCTTCTATGACGAACTAATCAATTGCCTACAATTATACAATAATTTCCTATCCTGCGACAGTGAAAATTGGCATGACCTCTTTTTATCTGTATTTCGCCCTTAAAAAAACCGCCTTCTCGACAGGTACGTCAAGAAAACGGTTTATTTTTAAGGGGAGACCCCCTTACTGATCTGAATTTTTTCTTCTTCGGATTTGTTCAAGCCGTTCGATGACATCTGCCGGCAAATCGATAGTCGACCGCGGTTTCTTGCTCGTCTTCGACATCGTCGTCTGTCCCTGAATGACGGCGACCGCTGCTTTCCAGTCCCGTCTCAACTCTTGTGCCGAGATGCGGAGTGCGCCGAGCGTAAAGATCACCCATTGTTCCGTGAAGTCGTTCGTCGCGACCGTCAGCTTGACACGGATGTCTTGTAACCACTCGGCTGCCGTTTTTTCTATCCATTCGTCAGCAGTTTCATTCTCGCGTGTATAAATGACCTCGAGTCCACTCTTTTTTAAACGTGACTCGCGCCCTGGCTGAAGATAGGCATCAAAGACGATGGTGACACTAATTCCTGTCACTGCCTGATATTCCGCCATTGCATCGACCAATCGTTCCCGTGCTAATTCAAAATCTTGCTCCCGCAATGTCCGGAATTCCGGCCATGCGCCAATGATATTGTAGCCATCAACGATCAGACGGTCATATTTCATCGCGCGTACGGCTTTCTCGTCCGGTACACTTCATACAATAAGAGTGACGCGGCAACGGAAGCATTGAGTGACGTGACATGGCCCGCCATCGGAAGGTGGACAAGGAAATCACATTTCTCTCGGACGAGGCGACTCATCCCTTTTCCTTCACTACCAATGACGATTCCAAGCGGCATCGTTCCGTCAAGCGTCCGGTAATCATCACTTTCACGCGCATCCGTCCCGACGAACCAAAGTCCTTTTTTCTTGAGGTCTTCCATCGTCCGCGTTAAGTTCGTCACGCGAACGACCGGAATATGCTCGATTGCACCCGTCGATGCTTTTGCGACGACTTGTGTCAATCCGACCGAGCGCCGTTTCGGAATGATGACCCCGTGCGCACCGACAGCGTCTGCCGTCCGAAGAATCGAACCGAGGTTATGCGGGTCTTCCAGCTCGTCGAGTAAGACGATGAGTGGTGTCTCATCCTTCTTCTCTGCTAAGGCAAAGATATCGTCGAGTTCCGCGTATTCATAGGCGGCAACTGCCGCAACGACACCTTGGTGGTTGTCGCTCCCTGTCAGACCATGCAGTTTTGAACGGGGGACGATTTGAATTTGGACATTCGCTTCTTGCGCCATCGCATGGATGACGGCGAGTGGACCTTTTTGTTGACCTTCCTGGATAAAGAGTTTATTCATTTCGCGTCCACTTCGTAACGCTTCGAGAACGGGATTTCGTCCGTAAAGGAAATCCTGCCCTTCCGCGAGTGGTTCGATGACGACCGGGTCCTCTTGTTTCTTTTCAACACGTTTTCGCTTTTCGCCAGTCTTAGGGCGCTGTCCTTGATCGACTGGGTTATTTTCCGTCTGTCGTTTCGGCTTCGAGTAATTCGAACGCTTGCCCGATGAGTTCTTCAAGACGATCCCCTCCTTCTGAAAGATAAATGTAGCCTAACAATGCTTCGAACGCCGTCGCGTAGCGGTACGTATGGACATCCGTACTTTTTGGTACAGAACCGGACTTCGCATTTTTCCCACGCCGGACGACGGCTTGTTCCTCTTCTGTCAGTGTTCCCTGATTGAGCCAATGTGTAACGACGGTCGCCTGTGCTTGCGCCCGGACATACTGGACCGCTGCTTGATGCAACTCGCCTGGTTTGACGAAACCACGGTCAAGTAGTCGCTCTCTTACATGCATCTCATAGACGACGTCTCCCATATAGGCGAGCGCGAGCGCGTTCAATTGTTTATAGTTCTTCATCCGCGCTTCCACCGCATCCCTTGCGCTGTATCTTCAAGCAAGATGCCCTGGTCGCGTAACTGATCGCGGATTTCATCTGCCCGTCCGAAATCACGATTTTTCCGTGCTTCGTTTCGTTCTGTGATCAACTGTTCGACTTCTTCGTCGAGCAGTCCGCGGTCGACCGTCAACGTTACACCTAATACGCCCGACAATTCATTGAAAACGGTCAGGAAGCGCTCAAGAACTTCTTTTGACACTTGTGCTTCTGCAAGATAAAGATTTGCTTCTTTCGATAAATCGAACAAATCCGTTACAGCGTTCGCTGTATTGAAGTCATCATCCATCGACGTGATGAAATGTTGCTTGATGTCTTCAATCCGCTTTAACCATTTTTCGTTTGCCGTTCCGAGATCTGCCGTCATCGCGAGACGATGCTCGACGTTTGCGACCGACTCCCGAATTCGCGCGAGACCGTTGACCGCTTGATCAATCAGCTCACGGCTGTAGTTGATCGGATGACGATACTGAACAGACAGCATGAAGAAGCGTAAGACCATTGGATCGACGACTTGAATCGCTTCATGGACCGTCAAAAAGTTTCCGAGTGATTTCGACATCTTCTCGTTTTCGATGTTGACGAATCCATTGTGCATCCAGTAGTTCGCGAATTTTTGAGAATTGCATGCTTCCGACTGGGCAATTTCATTTTCATGGTGCGGGAATTTCAAGTCTTGTCCACCGGCATGGATATCAATCGTATCGCCAAGGTATTTCTTTGCCATCGCCGAGCACTCGATGTGCCAGCCCGGACGTCCTTCACCCCATGGACTTGTCCAAGACGGTTCGTCCGGCTTAACGGCTTTCCAAAGAACGAAATCGAGTGGATCTTCTTTTTTCTCGCCGACTTCAATCCGCGCGCCCGATTGTAATTCATCAATCGATTGCTGACTCAACTGACCATACGTCTCAAAACTCCGTGTCCGGAAGTAGACATCTCCGCCTGAAGCATAGGCATTCCCTTTTTCAACGAGAACTTTGATGAAGTCGATGATATCATCCATCGTCTCCGTAACGAGCGGATGGACGTCCGCTTGTTGCACGTTCAAAGCGCCCGTATCTGCATGATACGCGGCAATGAAACGTTTCGTTAAGTCATGATAATCTTCACCGAGTTCATTTGCCGTCCGAATGATTTTATCATCGACATCCGTAAAGTTCGAGACATACTGAACCTCATAACCGCGGTACGTAAAGTAGCGGCGGACTGTATCGAAGACGATTGCCGGGCGGGCATTACCAATGTGGATATAGTTATAGACGGTCGGTCCACAGACGTACATCTTGACCTTACCTTCTTCTAACGGTTTAAATGGTTCCTTTTTTCCGGTCATGCTGTTGTAGAGTTGTATCATTCCGAAGTCCTCCTTTGATTCGTTCAATTTCCCGTTTTAGTTCATCGATTTCAATTTCAATCCGTTCCTGGCACTCACTAACAGGATCCGGTAGACGGTGATCGAGAGGGGCCTCGACTTTCATTCCGTCCTGGATGACGACACGTCCCGGAATCCCGACGACGGTTGCGTTAGCAGGGACGTCTTTCAGGACGACTGAGCTTGCCCCGATTTTTGATGCATCCCCGACCGAAATATCACCGAGTACACGTGCTCCGGCTGAAACGAGCACGCCATTACCGAGCGTCGGATGACGTTTGCCCGTCTCTTTGCCCGTCCCGCCGAGCGTCACGCCTTGAAAAATCGTCACATCGTCGCCAATGATGGCTGTTTCTCCGATGACGACACCCATCCCATGGTCGATGAAGAAGCGACGACCAATCGTCGCACCCGGATGAATTTCGATCCCTGTCAAGAAGCGGCTGAACTGTGAAATGCTTCGCCCCAGTAACTTTAAGTTCAACTTCCATAACCGATGGGCTACACGGTGCATCCAAATCGCATGTAAGCCGGGGTACGTCAAGATGACTTCAATGCTACTGCGTGCAGACGGGTCTTGGTTGAATACATTGCGAATGTCTTCTCGTATACGTGTCATGTTCAATCTCCTCTCCATAAGAAAAAGCGCCTCCGTGCATCGCTGCACAGAGACGCTAATTAGCGCGGTCCCACTCTGTTTGGACGAATCAATCGTCCCTCTCCGTGTCCGTTAACGCCGGAGATACGTCTACGCCTACTCTCACTGATTTCGGGTAGCACTCAGAGGGGCATTTCATGGCAATTTTCTTCAAGCTCTCGCACCACACAAGCTTGTCTCTGGAGAAGAAACATTGACACTACTTTCCTCATCTACGCTTTATTTATACGTCTAGTCGCGCAAGTACGCGGTCTTTTCCTAATAGTTGAATCGTATTCGGAAGTTCTGGACCATGTGTTTGCCCCGTCGTTGCGACGCGGATTGGCATGAACAGATTTTTTCCTTTTTGACCGGTTGCTTTTTGTGTTGCCTTAATCGATGCTTTGATCGCTTCCGGCGTCCACTCTTTAAGTGTCCGCAATTGGTTCGCGAATTCAGCTAAGACGGTCGGAACCGTTTCGCCACTCAAGACAGTGTTTGCTTCTTCATCATACACCACTTCATCTTCAAAAAACATCTCTGAAAGCTCAACGACTTCCGCTCCGTGTGTCATCTGCTCACGGTAAAGTCCGACGAGGTTCTTCGCCCAGTCGAGTTCTTCTGCTGACGGCTCGTTTGAGACGCGTCCTGCTGCTTGAAGGAATGGAAGACTCGCTTCGAATACTTCTTCGAACGATTGATGTTTCATGTACTGCCCATTGATCCAAGCGAGTTTTTGTTGATCGAAAACAGCTGGACTCTTCGACAGGCGGGACGCATCAAAGATCTCGATGAATTCTTCTTTCGTAAAGATTTCTTGTTCTCCGACCGGCGACCAACCAAGCAACGTCACGAAGTTAAGTAACGCTTCCGGGAGATACCCGAGGTCTTTATACTGCTCGATGTACTGAATGATTGATTGATCACGTTTCGACAGTTTTTTATGCTCTTCGTTGACGATGAGCGTCATGTGACCAAATGTTGGATACTCCCAACCGAACGCATCATAAATCATCATCTGTTTCGGCGTGTTCGAGATGTGGTCGTCTCCACGTAAGACATGGCTGATTGCCATCAAGTGATCGTCGACGACAACGGCGAAGTTATACGTCGGAATCCCGTCTTTTTTGACGATGACCCAGTCCCCGAAGTCTTTTGATTCAAACGATACGTCTTCTTTGACGATATCGTTCCACGTATATGTCACGCTTTCCGGTACACGAATCCGAATCGATGGTGTCCGTCCTTCTGCGACAAATGCGTCTTCTTGTTCTTGCGATAAATCTCGGTGTGCACCTGAATAACGCGGTGCTTCACCACGTGCAATTTGTGCTTCACGTTCCGCCTCAAGTTCTTCCGAGGTCATGTAGCAACGGTAGGCGAGTCCTTTTTCAAGTAACTCGTCTGTGTATTTTTGATAAAGATCAAGCCGTTCCATTTGGAAGTAAGGACCGTAATCGCCACCGCGGCCTGGACCTTCATCCCAATCGATTCCGAGCCACTCGAGGTACTTCATCTGACTTTCAACGCCACCATCAATGTTTCGTTTTTGGTCCGTATCCTCAATCCGTAAAATCATTTTCCCGCCCGCATGACGTGCGAACAAATAGTTGAATAAAGCCGTCCGTGCATTCCCAATATGAAGGTGCCCGGTCGGACTTGGTGCATAACGTACACGTACTTCTGCCATTGCCGATCACTCCTTTAGTCTCAAATTCGCTTAATTAGTATACCTTATTCTTCGATTCGTTTCAGCAGAATCACAGCTTGGCACGCAATTCCTTCTTCACGCCCTGTAAACCCGAGCCATTCCGTTGTCGTCGCTTTGACATTGATCTGCTCGATGTCCGCTTCAAGCAGTTCCGCAATCCGCGCACGCATCGTATCGATGTACGGGCGTAATTTAGGCGCTTGCGCGATGACGGTCGCGTCTAAGTTACTCAATTCATATCCTTTACGCTTGACGAGTGCATAGACATGTTCGAGCAGTTTAGCAGAGTCCGCATCTTTGAACTCAGGATCGGTGTCCGGAAAATGTTTGCCGATATCCCCTTCTGCAATCGCTCCGAGTGCTGCATCCGCAATCGTATGGAGCAAGACGTCTGCATCCGAGTGACCGAGTAATCCTTTCGTATGTGGGATTTCAATCCCGCCTAAAATGAGTTTCCGATCTTCTGCGAATGCATGTACATCAAAACCTTGTCCAATTCGAATCATCGTTATTTCCCTCGTTTCATTAGGATCGCTTCACCAAACCATAAATCATCCGGTGTCGTCACTTTAATATTTTCATACTGACCGGTGACGAGCGTCACCTTTCCTCCGTCCCATTCTATCAAACTTGCATCATCTGTACCTAAATAGTGTTCTGCTGCTTTTTGATGGACAGTTCGGATCATATCGAGGTCGAAGGCTTGCGGCGTTTGAGCTGCCATCAGTTCGTCACGCGGAACCGTTTCGACGATCGTCTCTCCGATGATCCGTTTGACCGTATCTTTGACCGGGACGGCGAGAATCGCTGCTTTGTGCTCGACTGCCGCCGCGACGACGGCATGAATCGCTGTCTGTTCGATGAATGGCCGGGCGCCATCATGAATCAACACGATCCCGGGTGCTTCGATGACTTCCAGTCCGCGTAAGACACTTTCTTGCCGTTCCCGTCCTCCGGCAACAAGGCGTACAGGCGTTGCGTATCGGTCCGTCACTTGCTCAAACCAGACTTGTTCCGCCGGATTGATGGCAAGAATGATTTCTTCACATAAGGGATCGGCTTCAAACACATCGAGTGTCCACTCAATGATTGAACGGTCCCGTAACAGCAGCATCAGTTTATTACGATCTGCGCCCATTCTTTTTCCGGCACCAGCTGCCGGAATGACGACGCGGTATGTCTGTTCTATCACTGCATTCCCTCTTTTCTCATAAGTAAAGACTGCCACAGTTGTGGCAGTCCCTTATTTTTCTTGTGGCTTCGCAAAAATCATCCGTCCAGCAGACGTCTGAAGGACACTCGTCACGACAACACCAATCGTTTTCGAAATCAAGTGTTTACCACCTTCGACGACGACCATCGTGCCATCTTCGAGGTAGGCAATCCCTTGCTTTTGCTCTTTTCCTTCTTTGATGACAAGCACCATCATCTCTTCACCCGGAATCACAACTTGCTTGACGGCATTTGCTAAATCATTGATGTTCAAGACGGGTACGTTCCGGACTTCACACACTTTATTCAAGTTGTAATCGTTCGTAACGACAATTCCTTTCATCAACTCTGCCAGCTTAATCAGTTTGATGTCGACTTCTGGTACATCCTCGAAGTCACCATCATAAATTTCGACTTCCATTCCAGGGATTGATTGGAGTTCTTTTAAGACGTCAAGCCCCCGGCGTCCACGATTTCGTTTTAATGTATCCGATGAATCGGCAATGTATTGAAGTTCCCCAATCACGAACTGCGGAACGATCAGTTTCCCTTCAACAAATCCGGTCTTCGCGATATCTGTGATCCGTCCATCGATGATAACACTCGTATCGAGTACTTTACTGTTTGATTTTGCGACAACAACGGGTTCCGGTGTCGACTTTTTATCCGAGTTACTACTGTTTGACCGTAAAAAGATTTTCGTCAACTCATGCCGTTTGCGATATCCGACCGTAAAGCCGAGGTATCCGAATAAGGCAGTCGCGAAAATGGTTAAGACATTACTAAGCAGCGGAATCCCGACAAGTTCAATCAACATGCTGACGAGAAATGCCATCACGAGACCTAGCAAGAGACCAAATGTTCCAAAGAATAAATCTGCAGCGGGCGCCTTTACTAGTTTTTCTTCTAAAAATCGGAGAAGTCGAATAACCGCATCCGTAATGAATAATCCAATTAATAAAAATATGAGTGCACCAATCGTTCCGGTTACGTATGTCGTCATCAACCATTCCGGGAAAGTCATCCCTGTCGCCGCTTCAATTAATTGAAATAACTGGGGCAATAACAAGACACCAAGCGCAAGACCGAGTAACGCGAAAAAGATTCGAATGATGATTTTCAATCTTCCCACCTCCTTCTATTATTTTAAGTTCATTGTAACATGTATTTATTTGAATCACCTACGCCTTAAGGTGGGGAAACTGTTTACATATCCATTACAGCCTCCCCATCTTTTCCTACATTTCAGGCGTTTAAAACGGGATGGTTTCGCGTAACGCTTCGTCAACACTTTCGACACCGATGACCGTGATGCCGTCCGGATAGGTCCATCCCCCGAGATTGTTTTTCGGAATGATGGCTCGTGTGAATCCGAGCTTCGCAGCTTCTGCGACGCGTTGCTCAATCCGTGAGACGCGCCGGACTTCTCCCGTCAAACCTACTTCACCAATGACGACATCTGTCGGACGTGTCGGCTTGTCGCGAAAACTCGAGGCAATCGCGACACAGACGGCGAGGTCAATCGCCGGTTCATCGAGCTTGACGCCACCAGCTGCTTTCAAATAGGCATCTTGTGTCTGGAGCAGTAAACCAGATCGTTTCTCAAGCACTGCCATCAGCAAGGCCACCTTGTTTTGGTCAATCCCTGTTGCCATACGGCGTGGATTACCGAATGATGTCGGTGAAATCAGGGCTTGTAACTCAACGAGAACAGTCCGTGTCCCCTCCATCGAAGCAACGATTGTCGAACCCGATACACCGGACGTCCGCTCCTCGAGGAAGATTTCCGATGGATTCAAGACTTCTTCTAAACCAGACTCCCGCATTTCAAAGATTCCAATCTCGTTCGTCGAACCAAACCGGTTTTTGACGGCACGGAGGATCCGGAACGTATGGTGACGTTCCCCTTCGAAGTACAGGACGGCATCGACCATGTGTTCGAGTAAACGAGGTCCGGCAATCGAACCTTGTTTCGTGACGTGACCGACGATAAAGATGGCAATGCCGCGACTCTTCGCGATTTTCATCAGCATCGCCGTACATTCACGTACTTGCGTGACGCTACCAGGGGCAGACTGAATTTCATCGATATAGACCGTTTGAATCGAGTCGATGATTAAAAAGCCTGGTTTTTCTTCGTCGACGACCCGCTCAATCATATTCATGTCCGTTTCACTGAGCACGAATAAGTCTTGAGTCGGTAAACCGAGCCGTTCAGCGCGGAGTTTTGTCTGTTTGAGCGATTCCTCACCTGAGATATAGAGGACTTTTTCGCCGCGTTGTGCAAGGCGAGCACTTGTCTGTAACAGAATCGTCGATTTCCCAATCCCCGGGTCACCTCCGACGAGGACCATCGATCCGGGCACAATCCCGCCGCCGAGCACACGGTCAAATTCACTACTCCCCGTGAAGACACGACTTTCTTCTTGTGAGACGATATTTGCGAGACGTTCCGGTTTCAATTGTTTCGTCGTCGTATGGACAAAAGCGGAACCGCGTCGTGCTTTCTTCTCCTCGACGACTTCTTCGACCATCGTATTCCATTCCCCACAGCCGGAGCAGCGTCCCATCCATTTCGGTGACTCCGTCCCACAGCTTTGGCAAACAAATTTCGTCTTCATTTTAGCCACTCTGTTCATCCTTTCTCTATCCAAGAAAAAGCCCAGCTTTCGCTTCGTACTTGCGAAAGCTGGACCCTGTTGATCACTTATTCTGTCGTTGCCGGTTCCACTTGGTGGCGGCGGACGATGAATTCATCGTTTTCTACATCAAGTGCAACACGTTCTCCTTTTTGAATGTCTCCCGCAAGCAATGCTTCCGACAAACGATCCTCAGCTTCTCGTTGAAGTGCACGACGGATTGGGCGAGCTCCGTATTCTGGGTCGTATCCGATGTCGGCAATCTTCGAAAGCGCGGCAGGTGTCAATTCAAAGTGAACCTGTTGTTCCGCAAGGCGTTTTTCGAGAGTCTTCGCCATGAGTTTGACGATCTCTTCGATGTGTTTTTTCTCAAGTGAGTGGAAGACGATCGTTTCGTCAATCCGGTTCAAGAACTCAGGACGGAAGGCTTTCTTCAGTTCGTCCATCACTTTCCCCTTCATGTCTTTGTATTCGCGGTCCGTATCGTCCGACACTGTGAACCCGACGTATTTATTCCGTTTGAGGGCACTTGCACCGACGTTCGACGTCATGACGATGATCGTATTACGGAAATCGACTGTCCGGCCTTTTGAATCCGTAAGACGTCCATCATCGAGCACTTGAAGCAAGATGTTGAAGACTTCAGGGTGAGCTTTTTCAATTTCATCAAGCAAGATGACGGAGTACGGTTTACGGCGTACTTTTTCAGTCAATTGACCGCCTTCTTCATATCCGACATATCCAGGAGGTGAACCGACGAGTCGGCTTGTTGCATGTTTCTCCATGTATTCTGACATGTCGATTCGGATGATGGCATCCTCGTCACCAAACATCGATTCTGCGACGGCACGGGCAAGCTCTGTTTTACCGACACCCGTTGGACCGAGGAAGATGAATGAACCGATTGGACGTTTAGGATCTTTGAGTCCGGCACGTGCGCGACGGATTGCTTTTGAGATTGATTTGACCGCTTCATTTTGACCGATGACCCGACTATGAAGAATTTCTTCGAGACGGAGCAAACGATCGGTTTCTTCTTCAGCGATTTTCGTTACGGGTACGCCCGTCCAGCTCGCGACGACCTGCGCGATATCATCTTTTGTGACTTCAAGCTTCTCATTGCCTTGTTTGTTCTGCCATTCTTCTTTTAAGCGCTCGAGCTCATCGCGAAGTTTTTGCTCAGTGTCGCGTAAGCTTGCTGCTTTTTCGAATTCTTGGCTTTGGACGGCTTCGTCTTTATCTTTTCGGATGCCTTCAAGTTTTGCTTCGACTTCTTTTAAGTTCGGTGGTGCTGTATATGAACGAAGACGAACTTTTGAAGCCGCTTCGTCAATTAAGTCGATTGCTTTATCCGGTAGGAAACGGTCCGAGATGTAACGGTCAGAAAGCGTCACCGCTTCTTGAATCGCTTCATCCGTGATCGTGACACGGTGGTGGGCTTCATAACGGTCACGAAGACCAAACAAGATTTGTGTTGCTTCGTTCGCTGTTGGTTCAGCGACTTGAATTGGTTGGAAACGACGCTCAAGCGCTGCATCTTTTTCGATATATTTGCGGTATTCGTCAAGTGTCGTCGCACCGATACATTGGAGTTCACCGCGCGCGAGTGATGGTTTTAAAATGTTTGACGCATCGATTGCGCCTTCTGCTCCACCTGCACCAATCAATGTGTGCAATTCGTCGATGAAGAGAATGATGTTTCCAGCTTGACGGATTTCATCCATGACCTTTTTCAAACGGTCTTCGAACTCACCACGGTATTTCGTCCCGGCGACGAGCGTCCCCATGTCGAGAACCATGACGCGTTTATTCCGTAACGTTTCCGGCACTTCATTGTTGATGATTTGTTGGGCGAGTCCTTCGACGACAGCTGTTTTACCAACACCTGGCTCCCCAATCAAAACCGGGTTGTTTTTCGTCCGACGACTCAAGACTTCGATGACACGTTGAATTTCTTTTGCGCGTCCGATGACTGGGTCGAGACGTGTCTCACGTGCTTGTTGCGTCAAGTCGCGTGCCAAGCCATCTAGCGTTGGCGTCGCGACGCCTGAGCCTGCTTGTGATGCGTTAGCTGTCGTTTCGCTGTTCCCAAGCAGTTGCAATACTTGCTGACGCGCTTTAGAAAGACTGATTCCAAGGTTGTTTAAGACGCGTGCCGCAACACCTTCACCTTCACGAATCAAGCCGAGTAAGAGGTGCTCCGTGCCGACATACGAATGACCGAGCTTACGTGCTTCATCCATTGAAAGTTCGATGACTTTTTTTGCGCGCGGCGTATAGTGAATCGTCGTCGCACCATCTTGTCCACGACCGATCAATGCTTCGACTTCCATTTGAATTTTATCTGAACTGAGTCCGAGTGCTGTTAAAGCTTTCGCAGCAATCCCATCTCCTTCACGTACAAGCCCGAGTAAAATATGTTCTGTCCCGATATTATGGTGTCCGAGTCGTACCGCTTCTTCCTGTGCAAGTGCGAGTACGCGTTGGGCACGCTCTGTGAATCGTCCAAACATCATTACGCAAAACCTCCTTGTGTGTGATCCCTGTGTTTCTGTTCGGTTAACATCTGACGAATCACATTCGCTCGCTCGATGTCCCGTTCTCTTGTTGTTAATTGATTCCCGAAATGCTTTTGTAGAAAACCTGTTTGTAAGGATACAAGTAAATGATGGAACACATTCGGTGCGAGATTGACAGCTAGTCCTAGCCCATCTGCTAAGCGAACATCGGATAGACGTTCCGTTGCTTCTCGTGCCGTAATTAAACGGGCGGATGTTAAAATGCCATACGACCGGTATAACCGGTCTTCTAGTTCTTCTTGATACATCTCCAATAATCCTTTTCTTGCGGCCTGTTCTGCCTCAATTAATGCTTCAACAGCAAAAAGATAATCCGTAATCAACATATCTTCACTCGCTCCAAGAGTCCGTTGATTCGACAGTTGAAACATCCGCCCAGAGGCGTCGCTGCCTTCACCATACCGGCCACGAATCGCAAAACCAAGCTGTCTCAAGTGCTTGACGTATCCTTGAATTTGATTCGTCAAGACAAGTCCAGGTAGATGCAGCATGACAGAAGCGCGAAGTCCCGTCCCGACATTGCTCGGACAGGTTGTCAAATAACCGAGTGTATCATCAAAGGCAATCTTAAAACGTTCACTAATCAATTGATCGACTTGTTTCGCGATCCGAAAAGCTTCTTCGAGTTGTAGACCCGGAAACAATGTTTGAATCCGGAAATGATCTTCTTCATTCACCATGACGCTAATCTGTTCATCTTCACTAATGAACAATCCCGTCCGTGGATGGGATGCAAGTGCGGGACTGATTAAATGTTTTTCCACTAAAGCAGTCCGTGTCAGCGCATCCGCCTGGTCGACCCGTCCAAATCGGAATCCTTTTAGTCCACTCAACTGGCGTTCCGTTTCATCAATCAGTTCATTCGCCTCTTTTTCCGACAGCATCGTCGAGAACGGATATTGCATCGCATTTCGAGCTAAACGAATCCGTGTCGAGACGACGATGTCATCATAAGGGGCTTGTTGATTCATTTTTTCACTTAAAGGATGCGTCAATAATTCTTTAAACATGGCGCAAATCCTCCTCGACGCTAACAATCTGTTGTTTAATCAGTTCAGCTTCTTCGTAATCTTCTGACAAGACCTTCCGATTGAGTTGTTCTTTTAACCGGCTTAACTGTTGCTTCAAACGCTTTTCGACTGATTCTTCATCAGGGCGTGATCCATAATGTTTGGAGTGGCCATGCTGGAATTGACGGACCATTCCATCGACTTCATCCTTAAATACGGTGTAACACGTCGCACAACCAACTTTTCTCAAATGCAACAACTGTTGTCGTGTCATACCACAAGAAGGACACGTTGTACCTTGATACTCGCGCGCAAGCTCTCGGACACATACAGAACATAAAACACGCTCTGCTCCTTCCGTTTCTTGTGGAAGTTTGACACGTACGATTGCCTCGCGCTCTAAACAACGTTGACATCGCATATGGCATTCCTCCAATGCTACAATCGCTTGATGGTTTGGAGAAGTGATTGCATCAGATGCGCTCGCATCCGGTGTTGATCTTCTACATCCATCGGTAGACTTTCTTTTCGTAACAACGCTTGGATGATAATCGCTTCACGTCGCGTTAATAATTGTTCATTCATTAATCGAATCAAATAATCTTCAGCAGCCTGTTCGGTTAATTGATCACCGACCCAGGCACTCATCTCGTCTAAGAGATCGTGACTATCTAGCAAAACGATTTTCTGAATCCGGATATACCCTCCACCACCACGCTTACTTTCGACAAAATAGCCTTTTTCGACTGTAAAACGTGTGTTGATGACATAATTGATTTGGGAAGGAACACAATCAAAACGCTGGGCAATTTCTTGACGTTTGATTTCAACTTTTGTTTCATCATTTAAGATTTGTTTTAAATAGGCTTCGATGATATCTGTGATGTTTTGCATGGGCACCACCTCTCTGACCATCTTTGACTATTGTTTGATTTAATAGTAATCATCTTAAAAGTGAATTGCAAATAATTTAACTCTAAATGAACATACACAAAAAGACCGACCTGCAAGATGCAGATCGGTCTTTTTCAATTGCCTGGCAACGTCCTATCCTCACAGGGGGAAGCCCCCAACTACTTTCGGCGT
>NZ_JACSMP010000012.1:0-41962 GCF_018618725.1 Exiguobacterium sp. s80
ATGCCGAACACGGAAGTTAAGCACTTGAACGCCGAAAGTAGTTGGGGGCTTCCCCCTGTGAGGATAGGACGTTGCCAGGCAATTGAAAAGGACCGATCTGCATCTTGCAGGTCGGTCTTTTGTATTTTAAAAACAAGAGGTGTATTTCATGAAAAGTCAGCTTCCAATCATTGAGGCACTTAAGCGACATGTCGAACGTAAGGCAACATCTTGGCACGTTCCTGGTCATAAAAATGGATCAATCGTATTAGGTCTACCTAGTTTTTTGGAATGGGATAAAACAGAACTAGCTGGCTTAGATGATTTTCACCACCCGACAGAAGCGATTCTAGAAGCAAAAGCATTGTTGCGTGAAGTCTATGATTCGGAAGATAGTCATTTTTTAATCAATGGTTCAACAAGTGGTAACTGGGCAATGCTTGCGGCTGTGACTAAACGAGGAGATCGCGTCTACGTTCAGAGAAATTCACATAAGTCGATTTTTAATGCACTCGAATGGTTAGGATTGTCTCCAATCTTCATGAGCCCTGAGTATGATGAAGAAACACAAATCGCCGGCAATGTTTCACGTGAAACATTAAAGGAAGCGTTAACATCTTATCCGGGTGGAGTCGCGGTATTTTTAACTTCACCGAGTTACTATGGAGAAACAGCAGCTATCGAAGAAATCGTAGCAGTGACAGCACGTTATAAAATACCATTATTAGTTGATGAGGCACATGGTGCACATTTTGGAGAAGCAGTTGGAATCCGTTCAGCCTTTGAACAGGGTGCTACAGCTGTCGTCCAATCTGCTCATAAGACGTTACCGGCATTGACGATGGGGGCTTGGATTCATGAGCGATTAACGGATGTACAACGTCGTAAGCTCCACCATGCACTCCAGTCGTTTCAAACATCAAGCCCTTCGTATCTCATCATGGCTTCGCTCGATTATGCTCGATACTATCGACAGCAGTGGACGATTGATGAAATGGAAGAGGTCCGGAACAGTCATCAACTGTTCAAAGACGAACTCGACGGACTAGATGGAATGCATGCTTTTACTTTTGATGATTGGTCACGCGTGATTCTTTCCTATGAGGACTATTCCGGAGAACAGTTACTCGATGCATTAGCCAATGAAAAAATAGATGCAGAGTTTGCTTTAGCTTCATTTGTCGTCTGCATTTTACCTCTTCACAAATTATCGGAAACTGTCCGAACTCAGTGGTTAAGACAGGTAAAAGATGCGATTGAAAAGTTGAAAATGAAAGGAATTCCCTCAAAAAGGTATATCGAGCAATCAATTATGGGTAAAATAAAAGTATCATCACTCGCTTGCCCACTGGATCAGTTAGAGGAGAGGGAATATCGGAATCTTCCGCTTCGTGAAACGATTGGTCAGATTGCACTTGAAACGATTATTCCATATCCGCCAGGTATTCCAGTCTTGTTGCGAGGAGAGCGTGTGACAAAAGAACAGATAGTATGTATTGAGCATCATATAGCCGCATCCGTCCATCTTCAGGGTGGAGAGTCTTTGCAAGAAGGTACGTTGCGTGTCATAGAGGAAGGGTTTGTTGAATGAAGGGAACGTTTATTACAGTCGAAGGACCAGATGGCGCAGGAAAAACGACACAGCTTCAATTGATGGCAGAAGCATTAAAAAAAGAGGGTTATCAGGTCATCATGACACGAGAGCCAGGCGGCACACGCATTGGGAATGAAATCCGTTCGTTGATTCTGAATCCAGATTTCACGGAGATGGATGAAATGACAGAAATTTTATTGTATGCGGCGTCACGGGCACAGCACGTCAATGAATTGATTCGTCCGTCACTTACAGCCGGGACTGTCGTTTTATGTGATCGTTTCGTTGATGCCTCGATTGCGTATCAAGGATATGGACTCGGGTATTCAATTGAACAGATCCGTAACGTCAATCAGCAAGCAACAGGAGGATTAACCCCTGATCGAACGTACTTGTTTGACTTGACGGTCATGGACTCGAAAAGACGAATGATTGAACGAGGGGCGCTTGACCGGATCGAGCAACGTGATGATGCATTCAGAGAGCGTGTCTATCATGGCTTTTTATCATTAGCCGCGTCAGAACCGGAACGCATTCGATTGATTGACGCCAATCAATCGATTAAAGCGGTCCAGTCGCTACTGTTAGAAGATGTGTTAGCCTATTTGAAGAAAAGGGAGAGATTATCATGAAAATGGTCATTACGATTGTTCAAGATAAAGATAGCTTACGTTTAGCAGAAGCGCTTGTTGAAAATGATTTTCGGGCAACCAAACTTGCGACGACGGGCGGCTTTTTAAAAGAAGGTAACACGACATTCATGATTGGGGTTCAAAGTGAACGTGTTGACGATTTGATGCGTTTGATCAAGAAAAATTGTTCGAGCCGCGATCAAATGGTCTCGCCGATCTCACCAATGGGAGGACACGCCGACTCGTATATTCCCTATCCGGTTGAAGTTCAAGTCGGAGGCGCGACAGTCTTTGTCTTGCCGATTGAAGGGTTTCATCAGTTCTGATGCGGACATTTCATGAGCTCGAACAAACACAATCTGTCATCTCGACGATTCTTCAAAATTCTTTACGAGCAAATCGAATCAATCATGCTTATATCTTTACGGGAGACTATGAGCCGCTTCTTTTGGAAGCGGCTCAATTGTTCGCCAAGAGTTTATTTTGTGAGCGGAAAGATCAAGTAGAGCCGTGTAATGAATGCCGAAGCTGTCGACGGATGGATAGCGGAAACCTTGTCGATTACTACCAGATTGAGCCAGATGGGGCAACCATCAAAAAAGAACAAATCCAGCAATTGATGCATGACTTGTCACTTCGGGGGTTAGAAGGGGATCGGCAAATCTATGTCGTGACGCAAGCGCACCGGATGACTCCGCAAGCAGCGAATAGTTTATTGAAGTTCTTCGAAGAACCGGGCGAAGGAAAAGTAGCGATTCTACTAACGAATCAACCGCAACTGTTATTACCGACGATTCGTTCTCGTGGACAACTGTTAAGTTTTCGACCGGCCGATCGTGTGATGATTGGACAAGTTTTATCGGATAAAACGTCCCGAGATGCGGAGTTAACCCAACTTGCAGCTCGCGTCTATTCAAAAATTGATGATGCGGAGCAAGCCTTAATCGAAGACTGGTTTGTAAATGCGCGAGCGTCAGTGTTACAATTGATGGAGGAATTAGCGAATCGTCCGGCAGATTTGCCTTTGTTCGTTCAAGAGAAGTGGATTAATCAATTTAAGAATCGGCAAGACGTCCGGATTGGTCTAGAACTCGTGACATGTTTCTTCGAAGATGCCTTGCATCTGAAGTTGAATCCATCATGGGAGATCATTACGTATACGAATAGCCGACCATTACTTGAGCAGATGGGTGGAAAGAGTCAGGCGACGATCACCCGCTGGTTGCAGGCAGTACTTGCAGCCGTCAAACGGGTCGAAGCGAATGTTAATCCTCAATTAACAGTTGAGCGTCTCATGTTTGACTTACAGAAAGGGTAGAGCGATATGCTAGAAGTAGTAGGCGTTCGCTTTAAAGAAGCGGGCAAAATTTATTATTTTGCACCTGGACAAGAGTCATTATCACGAGGACAAGCCGTCATCGTGGAGACAGTACGGGGCATTGAATATGGCGAAGTGGTAATCGCCGATAAACAAATGGACGAGGAAGATGTGGTCTTACCATTAAAATCAATTCTTCGGATTGCTGATGATAAAGATGCAATGATCGTCCGTGAAAATAAAGTAGCAGCACTTGATGCACATGCAGTGTGTGTCGAAAAGATTCGCGAACATAAGCTCGATATGAAACTCGTGGACGTCGAATATACGTTTGATCGTAATAAAGTCATCTTTTACTTCACAGCGGAAGGTCGCGTCGACTTCCGGGAACTCGTTAAAGATTTAGCAGCAGTCTTCCGGACACGGATTGAGTTGCGCCAAATCGGAGTTCGTGATGAAGCGAAATTGCTCGGTGGAATCGGTCCGTGCGGCCGTGTCCTTTGTTGTTCATCGTTCTTAGGTGAATTTGAGCCGGTCTCAATCAAGATGGCGAAAGATCAAAACTTATCACTGAACCCAACGAAAATTTCCGGGGTCTGTGGCCGTTTAATGTGCTGTTTGAAATACGAGAACGATACGTATGAAGAAATGCGACGTGATCTACCGGATTACGGAAAACGTCTGACTGTACCAGAAGGCGAAGGTCGTGTCGTCGGATTGAACATCCTCGATCAAGTAGTTCAAATTGAACTGAAAGACCGTTCCCGCGTTCTGACTTATTCGATGGAAGAATTGTTATCCGTCGGTGCCGTAAAACAAAAACGACCAAAAGAATGACGGGGTGCATACGCGTGGAGAGAGTCGATAAAAAAGAAATCATTACGCGTGTCGATGCGATCGAGCAACAGATTCATTTGCTGACTGAGCATCTGAGCGTATTAAAAGATCAGCTTGCTTACATGATGGAGGAAAATCAACACCTCTACCTCGAAAATCATCACCTGCGTGAGAAGGTGGAGCGAGACGAACAACAACCGATTACAGAAGAAGCGGAAGCCGAAGCGTTAGTAGGTGCCGGATACGATAACCTCGGTCGCCTCTATCAAGAAGGATTCCACATTTGTAACTTGCACTACGGTCAAGTCCGTAAAGACGGGGATTGCCTGTTCTGCTTGTCCATGTTAACGAAACATTGAGAGGCTGACTTCCTAGGAGTCAGTCTTTTTTTCAGAAAGGAAGACACCTATGCTTGAATTATTACCAGATGAGCGACTCGATCATCTCCTCGGAAGAGACGGTCGCATCATTCAAAGTCCGACCGTCTTTTCGTATTCACTGGATGCCGCGTTACTCGCGCAATTCGTCTGGGTCCCGATCCGCCAAGGTAAGTTGGTCGATTTGTGTGCCGGAAACGGTGCGATTCCGCTCTTTTTATCGTACCGGACGAACGGAACGATCACGGGACTCGAAATTCAACCGCGCCTCGTCGAGATGGCACGCCGTAGTATCGAGTTGAACGAAAAAGCGGGACAGCTCCAAATGATTGAGGGGGATGTCAAAACGGCCGGGAAACAACTCGGATACGGTGCCTATGATGTCGTGACCTGCAATCCGCCGTATTTTTTAGCACATGAATCATCGAACCGAAATGAGAGTGAACACTATACGATTGCTCGGCATGAAGTGTTATGTACACTTGAAGATTGCATTCGTTCAGCCGCCGACTTACTTAAACAAGGCGGGAAAACGGCATTCGTCCATCGTCCGGAACGTTTACTCGACATCGTGACGCTGATGCGTCAGTACCGGATTGAGCCGAAGCGGATGCAATTGATTTATCCGAAGGCAGGGAAAGAAGCGAACATGCTGTTGATTGAAGGCATCAAGGATGCAAAACCGGGCTTGAAGGTGTTACCCCCGTTCATCGTCTACGAGCAAGATGACACGTATACCTTGCAAATGCAGGAACACCTGAATGTCTAAGCATGCGGTGTATATCGTGCGTTGCCGTGATGGGAGTCTGTATACAGGGTACGCTGTCGATGTCGAGAAGCGTGTTGCGACACACAATACGGGGCAGGGTGCCAAGTACACACGGTCACGGCTACCGGTCGTCCTTGCGTACACAGAGACGTTTGAAACGAAATCGGACGCGCTGAAACGCGAGTATGCGATCAAACAATTGACGCGTGCGAAAAAAGAACAGCTTATTCAAGGAGGGACGTCATGAAGGCAACGAGCAGTTTTAAGGATCAAACGAACGGCTTATATATCGTACCGACGCCAATCGGGAACTTAGAGGATATGACGTATCGAGCCGTCCGCATCTTACAAGAGGCCGATATCATCGCGGCAGAAGACACACGCCAGACGATGAAATTGTGCAATCACTTTGAAATCGACACGAAACTCGTCAGTTATCACGAACACAATAAGCAAGTTAGCGGTGAACGGCTGCTCGAAGACTTATTGTCGGGGAAACAGGTCGCCCTCGTCTCCGACGCTGGAATGCCCGGGATTTCCGATCCGGGGAGCGACTTAATCCGACTCGCGATTGCAGCAGACATTCCGGTCGTCGTCTTACCGGGTGCGAATGCGGCATTGACGGCCCTCGTCGCGTCAGGTCTACCGACGGAACATTTTTTGTATTACGGCTTTTTACCACGCAAGAAAAAAGAGCGGCGTGAAGCACTCGAGACGTTACGTTATGAGCAAGGAACATTGATATTTTATGAAGCACCCCATCGGCTAAAGGAAATGCTTGGAGGTGTCCTCGAAATACTCGGTGATCGCCAACTCACGCTCGCCCGTGAATTGACGAAACGTTATGAAGAATACATTCGTGGATCGGTGACGGAAGCGTTAGACTGGGCGTCAGAAGAGGTCCGGGGCGAATTTGTCGTCATCGTCGAAGGAACGACGGAAGAACGTCCGAGTGAAATCCAGCAAGAGGCAGATCCACTCGATCAAATCGAACGGTATATCGCAGACGGTGAAAAACCGAATGCGGCGTTAAAGCGTGTTGCGAAGGAACGGGGACTTGATCGACAAGCCTTATACCTGTCTTATCACGAATCGAAATGAAAAAAGGAAGCGTACCGAATCGGCGCGCTTCCTTCTTGGTTTTATTCGTTTCCTGCGTAATGACGATCGAGGAAATCTTTTAACTCAACGAGGACACGTTGTGCGCCGTCTGGAGAGAGAATTAATTTTCCGTCTGCCAATTTGAAGTTATCTTCTGATACTTCACCAGTAACTTGGCAAGTCATGTTTGGTTTGTATTTTTTAAGAATGATTTGCTCGTTATCAACGTAGATTTCGAGTGCATCTTTCTCTGCGATTTGGAGTGTGCGGCGAAGTTCAATTGGAATGACTACCCGGCCGAGCTCGTCTACTTTACGTACAATACCTGTTGATTTCATTTTGTTGTTCCTCCTCTGGATGTCTAAGTCTCTGTATTTTTTTAAAAATCGTCAAAATTCGACATCACTTCTATAGAATGTAGAATACTAAACTTTCCAAAAGTAGTCAACCAATCCGAATAGCTTGAAATCAAAATGTCATTTATTTCTCAAAAAATCCATAATTGAAACGATTTATTAATAGATTTTCCCTTTTTAAAGGAATTCAAACTATTGAGTGTGTTTTTTTGTAATTTGATGTCTGATGTCAAAAAATGTTTTGATTCGACAAAAAACGAGTTTCGACAGCGGCGATAGAACAGCGTATAATAATGGAATGAACAATAGAACGGAGGAATAACATGTCAAAAACATTTTATATCACGACACCGATTTATTATCCTAGCGCGAAGCTACATATCGGTCATGCGTACACGACGGTCGCAGGAGACGCGATGGCGCGTTATAAACGTCTTCAAGGATTCGATGTACGTTACTTAACAGGAACGGATGAACACGGACAAAAAATTCAGGAAAAAGCAGCTGAAGCAGGTATTTCTGAACAAGCATTCGTCGACGGTGTCGTCGAGCAGATTAAAGTCCTGTGGGATCGTCTCGACATCTCGTATGACGATTACATTCGAACGACAGAACCACGCCACAAGAAAGTCGTCGAACACGTTTTTGAGACATTACTCGAAAAAGGTGATATCTATCTTGGTGAATATGAAGGCTGGTATTCGATTCCGGACGAGACGTATTACACGGAATCGCAGTTAGTGGATGGAAAAAGCCCAGATAGCGGCCATCCCGTCGAACTTGTTCGTGAGGAATGTTATTTCTTCCGAATTAGTAAGTATGCCGATCGTTTAGTCGAATACTTTGAAGCGAACCCATCATTCATCTTACCGGAATCACGGAAGAATGAAATGATCAACAACTTCATTAAACCAGGTCTCCAAGATCTCGCCGTCTCACGGACGACATTTGACTGGGGCGTTAAAGTCCCGTCGAATCCGAAACACGTCGTCTACGTTTGGGTTGATGCCTTGACGAACTACATCTCGTCACTCGGTTACGGAACGGATGATCAAGGGAACTTCGACAAGTACTGGCCAGCAGACGTTCATCTCGTCGGAAAAGAAATCGTTCGTTTCCATACGATCGTTTGGCCGGCACTCTTGATGGCACTCGATCTCCCATTGCCGAAACAAGTTTTCGCGCACGGCTGGTTGTTGATGAAAGATGGGAAGATGTCGAAATCAAAAGGGAATGTTGTTGACCCGATTCCGATGATTGACCGTTATGGTCTTGATGCTCTTCGTTATTATCTCTTACGCGAAGTTCCTTTCGGCTCAGATGGGATGTTCACACCCGAAGCATTCGTTGAGCGGATGAACTTCGATCTCGCGAATGATCTCGGGAACTTACTCAACCGGACGATTGCGATGGTCACGAAATACTTTGATGGGGTCATCCCTACCTATGCGGGAAATGTCACGCCGTTCGATGCGACATTGTCGACGCTTGCGAAAGAAACAGTCGAGAAGGTCGAGGCTTCGATGGAGCATATGGAATTCTCGGTTGCCTTAGCGCACGTCTGGCAATTAATCAGTCGCGCGAATAAATATATCGACGAGACACAACCGTGGGTACTCGCGAAAGACGAAACGAAGACGGATGAACTCGGCTCGGTCATGGTCCACCTCGTCGGAACGCTGCGTCACGTCGCGATCATGTTGCAACCGTTCATGACACAATCTCCGACCGAGATGTTCCGTCAGCTTGGTCTTGCTGGTCAGCCGATGAACTGGGAAGCACTCGCACAGTTCGCGTCGATTGAAGAAGGAACAAAAGTCGGGATTGCTGAACCGATTTTCCCGCGCCGCGACATGAAAGAGGAAGTTGAAGCAATCGTCGAAATGATGCAACAGGCATCTGCTGCCCGAGTTGAGGAAGAAGAAGTCGAAGAAGCAGATGAGGATGTTCGTCCGGAAACGACAATTGATGTTTTTGATCAAATTGAGCTGCGTGTCGGCGAAGTCGTCACAGCAGAAAAAATCAAAAAAGCAAAAAAACTGTTAAAGTTAACGGTCGACATGGGGAAAGAAACACGCCAAATCGTTTCAGGCATTGCTGAATGGTACGAGCCGGAAGACCTGGTCGGTCGGAAGGTCATCGTCGTCGCGAACTTGAAGCCGGTCACTCTCCGTGGTGAATTATCGCAAGGTATGGTGCTTGCGGCTGAAAAATCAGGTAAACTTGAACTAGCGACCGTCCCGTCAACGATGGCGAACGGTGCCAGTGTAAAATAATTCGGATGCCTGTGGACTTCACGTCACAGGCATTTTTTTGAAAAAGGAGTTGAGGATATTGTTAATCGATACACACACACATTTAAATTCCGATCAGTTCGACGGAGACGTCGAAGAAACGATTGAACGCGCACGCGCGAACGGAGTCTCACCAATGATCGTCGTCGGATTCGATCATAAGACAATCGACCGGGCGATGGAACTCGTTGAACAGTATGATGATCTGTATGCCGTCATCGGTTGGCATCCCGTCGATTCAATCGATTTCGATGATGCAGCGTACGCGAAAGTTGAGCGCCTCATGGACCATGAGAAAGTCGTCGCCCTCGGTGAGATCGGTCTTGATTATCACTGGGATACGTCACCAAAAGATGTTCAGGAAGCTGCGTTTCGTAAACAAATTCAACTCGCGAAGAAAAAGAATAAGCCAATCGTCATTCACAACCGGGAAGCAACGGAAGATACGTTACGTATTCTCGAAGAAGAAGACGCGAAAGAAGTCGGTGGGATTCTCCATAGCTACAGCATGAGTGCCGAGCTCTTACCCCGTTGCCTAGCAATGAACTTTTATATTTCGCTCGGTGGACCGGTAACGTTTAAAAATGCGAAGATGCCGAAACGTGTCGCTCAAGAAGTTCCGCTTGATCGGTTACTCGTCGAGACAGATTGTCCTTACCTGACACCGACACCATACCGCGGCAAACGGAATGAACCGGCGTACGTCCGGTTCGTGGCGGAAGAAATCGCGCAACTGCGTGGCATGATGTATGCCGATATCGAACAAGCGACAACAGAAAACGCGAAGCGGGTCTTCCGTCTCCCATGATGCGTTCGTTCTCTTATATCGCGACAGGGTGTGCCTTATTGTTAATTGCGATTCTAATCTACTTGGCGATGGATCATCCGCGCGACGTCACTATCATGATTGACGGACAAGAACAACACGTCAAGACGATAGAAACATCAGTCTATGGTGTCTTACGTGAAAATGGAATCGAAGTGCGAGCGGAGGATAACATCGAACCTTCGCGCAGTGCGGATTTACCAAAGAATGGTTTGATTGTCATCCAACGTGCAAAAGAAATTACGATGATTGTCGGATACGGGCAAGCACAGACGGTTCGGACACATGCTCGTCTTGTATCGGATTTATTGAAGGAACGTGGCATCGTCCAAGCCGATACCGATGATGTATACCCTTCGATTCATGCCGTCTTGACGACCGGGATGACAGTCCGATTCCGTGAAGCATTTCCGGTTGACATCGTCATCGGAGGACGAGCCAGTCAAGTCTATACGTACCAAACGACCGTCCGTGAGCTCCTTGCGAAACAAGGAGTGACGTTACAAGCGACAGACCGTGTTGCGCCGAGCCTTGATACCGTTGTCTCGGAAGATACGCTCGTCACCGTCAATACGACGCGACGGGCGACCTTAACGGAAGAACAGTTGCTTCCGTTCGATGTCGAGCAAGTAGAAGATCCGACATTACCGAAAGGACAACAACTTGTAACGACGACGGGGCGTCCTGGAATCCGGACCCAAAAGTACGAATTGACGCTCGCTGACGGGCTCAGTAAAGAGAAGAAGTTACTGACCGATGAAGTAACGAGTGAACCGGTGAAACAAATCATTAAAGTCGGAACAAAACCGATTGAACGAGTAGAGACACCGGCACCTGTCTTCAATGAAGAGGAGGCAACGACGCCATTGACGGTCGCACCGGAAGTCACGGCAGACTTAGACTTCAAGAATGCGAAGACGCTGATGGTCGAGGCGACGGCCTATACGAATGACCCGGCATCGAACGGGAGTCAATTGTATGATGGGCGCGCATTGACAGCGACGGGGTACGATGTCACGGATACAATCACCTATCAAGGGTTACCGATCGTCGCCGTCGACCCGAAAGTAATTCCGCTCGGGACGAAAGTGTATGTCGAGGGGGTCGGACTGGCGGTCGCGCTCGATACGGGCGGTGCCATTAAAGGCAATAAAATTGATGTCCTCGTCAGTGATGAACAGACGGCGAAGACGTTCGGGCGGAAGACCGTCAAGCTTTGGGTCATTCCGAATGAGTCGGGCACGGAAGCGGGCAGTTGACGCTTCCTTGTTTTTTTCGTGGAAACAGGTACAATTACGGAAGTGTTTGAAGAAGGTGGAGAAGAATTGATGCAAAAACGCTTAAAAGAAGTCATCGTCGTCGAAGGACGTGACGATACGACACGACTACAGGAAGTATTTGATGTCGATACAATTGAAACGAACGGCTCTGCCGTCAATGAGCAAACGTTACAACGAATTGAAAAAGCACTCGAACGCCGAGGCGTCATCGTCTTCACGGATCCAGACTTTCCGGGTGACCGGATTCGCGCACGTATCAATGAACGTGTTCCGGGATGCAAACAAGCCTATCTGCCACGTGCGGACGCAAAAGATAAACGCGGTAAAATCGGTGTCGAGCATGCTTCGCCGCAGGCAATCGAACGTGCACTCGCAGCCGTTTATGAAACAGAAGAAGTCCATGTCGCAGAAGTGACACGGGATATGATACTTGCAGCAGACTTAATCGGTGGTCCATCAGCATCGTCACGCAGACGCCGGCTCGGACAGTTGCTCGCAATCGGTGAACCGAATGCGAAACAACTCGTCAAACGCGTCGCTTCGATTCGGATCACAAAAGAGGAATGGGAAGCTGCACTGAGACAGTTAGAGGAGGAACAAGATTGAAAGACATCGCAACACTACACCGGACGAAGGAAATCCTCGCGCGACACGGATTTTCATTTAAGAAGTCCTTAGGACAAAACTTTTTAATCGATTTGAACGTACTCGCGAACATTGTCGGCGCTGCTTCGTTAACAAAGGAGAGCGGTGTTCTTGAAATCGGACCGGGAATCGGGTCGTTGACGGAACAGTCCGCGAAACAGGCGAAAAAAGTCGTTGCCCTTGAAATCGACCAACGGCTGTTACCGATTTTAGATGATTCGCTCTCACCTTATCCGAACGTCAAAATCATCCATGGAGATGCACTTGAACTGGATCTCGAAACGATTGTCAACGAGGAGTTCACACAAGAAGGAATTACGGATCTTGCGGTCGTCGCAAACTTACCGTACTATGTCACAACACCGATCATCATGCGGATATTGGAGGCGAAAGCACCATTCCGAACACTCATCATGATGATTCAAAAGGAAGTAGCGGAACGGATCGGTGCGAAACCAGGTACAAAAGCGTATGGTTCATTATCAATTGCGATTCAATACTATGCGGAAGCCGAAGTCTGTTTCACGGTGCCGAAGCAAGTCTTCATTCCCGCTCCGAACGTCGATTCGGCTGTCATCCGCTTGAACATCCGAAAAGAGCCGGCCGTCCAAACGAAAGATGAAAAATTATTCTTCGAAGTTGCGCGTGCGAGTTTTGCCCAGCGCCGGAAAACGATTTTAAATAATTTGTCGAGCCACTTCGGAAAAGCAGAAAAAGAAGCTGTCGAAGCCGCGTTGCATGAAGCAGGTATCGACCCAAGACGTCGTGGTGAAACGCTCAGCTTGCAGGAATTCGCACAGCTCGCGGACGCACTTTTGCCGATTAAAAAACGTTGACGGTAGCGGGAAGAAAAGATATAATATTCGACCTTTCAAATATTTAATTAATATGCTATAATAAATATTAGTGAGGTGAAGCGTATGCCAAAGACGTTGAACGAAATCAGACATGTTTTCGAAACACATGTTGGTGAAAGACTGACGCTAAAAGCAAGCGGCGGTCGTAAAAAGGTCGTAACCCGAATCGGAACGCTCGTTGAGACGTATCCTTCGGTGTTTGTAGTCAAGCTAGACGCAGAGCGCCACAATGTCGAGCGAGTTTCTTATAGCTACGCTGACGTGTTAACCGACTCCGTACAAATCGAATTTGCGAATTCGTAAACTTACCTTCCGAAGCGGACAGAAATGTTCGCTTCTTTTTTTGTGGAAAGGTTGATACAATTCGTACAGGATACGTACTAGAGGAGGAACGGCACGATGACGATTATTGTAAAGGCACCAGCGAAAATCAATTTAGTGTTGGATGCGACGGCGAAGCGGACAGATGGTTACCATGATGTACATATGGTGATGACGACAGTGGACTTGGCAGACCGCTTAGAGTTGACGGAACTTCCGTCAGGCGAGATTCGAATGAATGCACAGCACGCCTATGTTCCGAACGATGAGCGGAACTTGGCTTACAAGGCGGCAGCCGTCTTGAAGAAAAAATTTAACATCCAGGCTGGAGTAGAGATTTACCTTGAGAAACAAATTCCGGTCGCAGCGGGTCTCGCGGGTGGATCGAGTGACGCTGCAGCGACATTACGCGGTTTAAATGATTTATGGCAGCTCGGATTGACGCTCGAACAACTCGCAGAAATCGGCGCGGAAGTCGGTTCGGATGTCCCGTTTTGTGTCATGGGCGGGACGGCGATCGCGACAGGACGTGGTGAAAAGCTTGAAAAATTGATCGCTCCGCCTCCGTGCTGGGTCGTGCTTGCGAAACCAACGATCGGTGTGTCGACGGCAGACGTTTATGGCGCACTCGATTTGACGACGGCCAAACGACCGGATGTCGAAGCGATGATTACAGCTGTTAAAGAGCAGGATTTTACGGCGATTTGTCAATCACTCGGAAATGTTCTTGAGTCGGTCACGTTACCGATGCACCCGGAAGTCGAGCAAATCAAGGATTTCATGACGAGTTGCGGGGCGGAAGGTGTCTTGATGAGCGGGAGTGGTCCGACGGTCTTCGCGTTGACGGAACACGAAAACCGGGCCCAACGTCTCTATAATGGCTTAAGAGGTTTTTGTAACGAAGTCTACGTCGTTCGTCTTTTAGGCGAAAACCATTGATAATATCCGTATGAAAATGATATATTCACTAGTGAATATTCGGAATTACGGAGAGGTGGAACAATTTAGATGAAAATTCGGAGAAGTGGTCGGTTAGTCGATATGACACGTTATCTACTCGACCATCCGCATCATCTGATCTCATTGACAATTTTCGCAGAACGCTATAAATCTGCAAAATCGTCAATCAGTGAAGATTTAGATATCGTGAGTGAAATGTTAGAGCATGAAGGAACAGGACGACTCGTCACAGTCCCGGGGGCTGCGGGCGGTGTCATGTTCATTCCGACATGGAGTAGCGAAAAAGCATTACCGTTTATCGATGATTTATGTGAACGCGTCGCACGGCCAGATCGTCTGTTGCCGGGGGGGTATTTGTATCTGACAGATTTACTTGGCAATCCACGGATGGTCAAGCAGATGGGACAAGTTTTTGCATCTGTCTTCAGTCAGAAAAAAGTGGATGTCGTCATGACGATTGCGACAAAAGGAATCCCGCTTGCTTACGCCGTTGCTGAACAACTCGGTGTACCGTTCGTGATCGTTCGTTCGGACAGTCGTGTTACGGAAGGATCGACCGTCAGCATCAACTACGTATCAGGCTCATCAAAAGCGATTCGGACGATGGCACTGGCGCGACGAAGTCTTCCGCGCGGAGCGAACGTCTTGTTGATTGATGACTTCATGAAAGCTGGGGGAACGATTCGTGGAATGATGAGTTTACTGAGCGAGTTCGAAGCGAAAGTAGCCGGTGTCGGGGTCTTGATTGAAGCAGAAGGTGCCGAGAAAAAGATGGTCAGTGAATACGTCAGCTTAATGAAACTTGCCGACGTCGATGTCGATCTCGGACAGATTCAAGTGAAGCGTGGGAACGTCGACCAGTATTTCACAAGTGATGGGAATACCTGAATTTGACACGTGATTTCTTTGAAACTATACTGTAATTATCAAACTTTTGGAAATTATGCCTAAAAAGATTGGAAAAAGCTAAACCTTTATTTGTTTTGAACCGTAAGTAGAAGTAGACAACGAAGAGTTGTGACATCGGTTACTAAAAGGGGTGCGGACAAAATGAACGTTACGGACGTTAAAATTCGTCGCGTCGTGGCAGAGGGGCGCATGAAAGCACTCGCCTCGATTACGCTCGATCACGAATTCGTAGTACACGATTTACGTGTGATTGAAGGGAACAGTGGTCTCTTCGTCGCGATGCCGAGCAAACGGACGCAAGAAGGCATCTTTCGTGATGTCGCTCATCCAATCAATGCATTAATGCGAAAAAAGGTCGAAGATTCAGTACTAGAAGCATATGTGTTGCGTGAAGAAAATGAAGAGGCGCTCGATTTAGAGCTGACATCAGTCGAATTGACAGATCGCCCTTAATAGAGGAGACCGGTTTCCCGTATTGCGGCGGACCGGTCTTTTTTTTGCTGTTAAAAAGGTTTGCTGCAATCTTCTTACAAAACAACAACGGGTTGTGCCTCTTCCGATGAAAGCAATGAAAAGAAAAGCCCGTCCATCACAAAGGTTGATTTTAAAACGACTTATGAGTCAGCCTCCTCACGTTGTCTACAGTCTGTTTTTAATGGATGTTTCATCAATTTGACTCGGTCCTGTGATTGAATAGTGGCCTCATTTTCGTTATAGTTGGTACGAGTGTACTATTTCTGAACGAAATCAACACTAATTTACGTGGAGGAGCGACAAGGATGAATCATTTCGCGGTAATTCTAGCAGCTGGTAAAGGAACACGCATGAAATCAAAACTCTACAAAGTACTCCACCCAGTAGCTGGGAAACCTATGGTACAACACGTCGTGGACCAACTCGCGACACTTGGCGTCAAGCGTCAAGTCGTAATCGTTGGGCATGGTGCGGAGTCTGTAAAAGAAGTGCTTGGCACATCGGTGGAATATGCGCTTCAAAGTGAGCAGCTTGGCACGGGTCATGCTGTTCAAATGGCAGAACCGGTACTTGGAAACGAAAAAGGATCGACGCTTGTCGTCTGTGGGGATACACCACTCTTAACGAGTGAGACGTTAGCCGCGTTACTCGACCACCATGCAGAAACGGGTGCAAAAGTGACCGTCTTGACGGCTCATGCGGATGATGCGACTGGATATGGTCGGATTATTCGTGGTGAAGAGGGACATGTTTCAAAAATCGTTGAACATAAAGATGCGACAGAACAAGAACTCGCGATTAAAGAAATCAACACAGGAACGTACGTGTTTGATAATGAGTTGTTGTTCGCTGCGTTAAAACAAGTCAAGAACGATAATGTCCAAGGAGAGTATTACTTGCCGGATGTCATCGAAATCGCAAAAGCCGATGGCGAAACGATTGCTGCCTATGCGGCGCCGACGTTTGAAGAGACAATCGGTGTCAATGACCGTGTCGCACTCGCGCAAGCTGAGACGTCGATGCGTAAGCGGACGAACGAGCATTGGATGCGTCAAGGTGTCACATTCATCGACCCGGCATCGACCTATATCGGACCAGATGTTACGATTGGTTCGGATACGACGCTCTACCCAGGGACACAATTGCTTGGGAAGACGATCATCGGGTCTGAATGTATCATCGGACCGAATAGTGACATCCGTAACAGTGAAGTGGCAGATGCTGCCGTCGTCCGTCAGTCGGTCGTAACCGATAGCCGGATCGGGGAAGCAGCACAAGTCGGTCCATTCGCGCACTTGCGTCAGCAAGCGGTGCTCGGAGCGAACACGCGTGTCGGTAACTTCGTTGAAGTCAAGAAATCGACGTTCGGTGAAGGAAGCAAATCGGCACACTTGAGTTACGTCGGAGACGCAACGATTGGTAAAAACGTCAACTTAGGATGTGGATCAATCACCGTCAACTATGATGGAACAAACAAGTTCGAAACGGTCATCGAGGATGATGCGTTCATCGGTTGTAACGTCAACTTGATCGCCCCCGTCACAGTCGGTAAAAATGCACTCGTCGCAGCAGGTTCGACAGTGACAGATGATGTTCCGGAAAACGGTCTTGCGATCGCCCGTGAGCGTCAAACGACAAAACCTGATTATCGTTAATTCAGCTACACCTTATTCATTACTTGTCGCTCTACTCGTCTAAACCAAACAAATGGAGGCCACCTAAACATGTCTACTGTCTTAGAACATGAAATTCGTATTTTCGCACTCAACTCGAACAAACCACTGGCAGAGGAAATCGCTAAGGTCATCGGAATTCCCGTTAGCGAAAGTTCAGTCAAACACTTCAGTGATGGCGAAATCTCGATGAACATCGAAGAAAGCGTTCGCGGAGATGATATCTACATCATCCAATCGACAAGTCAGCCGGTCAACGAGAACTTGATGGAGCTCCTCATCATGATTGACGCATTAAAACGTGCTTCTGCACGGACGATCAACGTCGTCATGCCGTATTATGGTTATGCACGTCAAGACCGTAAAGCACGTTCGCGTGAGCCGATCACAGCAAAACTTGTTGCGAACTTACTTGAAGTCGCAGGAGCGACACGTGTCGTCACGATGGATCTCCATGCTGCTCAAATCCAAGGTTTCTTCGATATTCCAGTAGATCAGTTAATGGGTGTTCCACTTCTTGCTACTTACTTCGAGAAGAAAAACATCGACCCAAATGAACTCGTCATCGTTTCTCCAGACCATGGCGGTGTTACACGGGCACGTAAATTAGCAGAACAATTAAAAGCACCGATCGCAATCATCGATAAGCGTCGTCCGAAACCGAACGTCGCGGAAGTCATGAACATCGTCGGTCAAGTCGATGGCAAAATCGCCATCATCATCGATGACATCATCGATACGGCAGGAACGATTACACTTGCTGCGAACGCTTTAATCGAAAATGGGGCGAAACAAGTTTATGCTTGTTGTACACACCCTGTTCTTTCTGGTCCAGCGATGGAACGGATTGAGAACTCAGCGATTGAAGAGCTCGTCGTCTTGAACACGATCGACTTGACGCAACGTGAATGCGCAAGCAAAATCAAACAAATTTCTGTCGCGCGGTTACTTGCAGAAGCAATCATCCGTGTCCATGAACAAAAATCAATCAGCCCGCTCTTTAGCTGATCAACAAACAGATACGAACGATGAGGTCCGGTTTTTTGAAATCGGACCCTTGTTCGTGCTTTTTTTTCATCAAAGGAAATAAACAAAAGGAGGTAGCGATATGAAATGTATCGTCGGTCTAGGAAACCCTGGAGCTAAATATACGAACACTCGTCACAACATCGGTTTCCTCGCAATTGACGCGTTGGCGGAGGAACACGGAATAAAATTATCCGAGTCGAAGTTTAAAGCAGTCTTCGGAACGGGAATGATAAATGGGGAACGTGTTGTGCTCGTCAAACCATTGACTTACATGAATCTATCCGGGGAAGCAGTTCGTCCGCTTCTGGATTTTTATAAAATCGCGGTCGAAGACGTCCTCGTCATCTATGATGATCTCGATTTGCCGCTTGAAAAGATGCGTCTTCGCTCAAAAGGAAGCGCCGGTGGGCATAATGGTGTCAAGTCGCTTATTCAGCATTTAGGCACACAAGAAATTAAACGCTTAAAACTCGGTGTCGGTCGTCCGCCTGCTCCGATTCAAGTCATCGATTGGGTCTTGATGCCGTTCTCAAAAGCAGAACAACCTGTCTTGCGGGAAGTATTGGCGGACGCTGTGAAAATCGCGACAGACTTTACCGATACACCATTTTTGGCTTTGATGAATCGCTATAACTGAACGAAACGCTTTGGAATTCCAAAGCGTTTTTGCTGTCGTCTTAGGAGGGGAAACTATGAAACAACTACAAAATCTGTTGCTCGGAATACCAGAAATAAAAACGGTCCGTGAGCGTTTTCGACAAGGGGTCGATGCCCAACTCATCACAGGCTTGATGAATAGCGGGAAAGCGTTGTTCGTCGCAGGCATTTATCAAGAAACAAAAAAACGGTTCGTCATCGTCACCCACAATATGTTTCAAGCGCAAAAACTGTATGATGATTTGATTGAACTGGTGCCTGAACAGGAAGTGATGCTCTACCCGGTCGACGAGACATTAGCTGCTGAATTATCGTACGGGGCGAGCCCGGAATTACGGGCGACACGGATTGAAACGCGGCACCGGCTCCTGACGACCGATGATGGTATTTTAATCATCCCACTCGTCGGTCTCAGACGGTATGCTCCACCTGCAAGTGATTTCTTAGCACATACGAAACGGATTAAGCCGGGCGATATCTTGGCAATTCCGGACTTCATTCAAGAATTAGTCGACGCCGGATATGAGCGAACGGCGACCGTGACAACACCGGGAGAATTTTCAGTTCGCGGGAGTATCATCGATATTTATCCGTTGACGGTCGACCGTCCCTATCGATTGGATTTATTTGATGAAGAAGTCGACTCGATTTATACATTCGATGCAGAAACGCAACGATCACTCGGTGTGGTCGCAGAAGCGTTGCTTCCACCGGCAGCTGAACACTTTGCGACGACGGAAAATCTCCGTGCCGCGGGTGAACGGTTGCGTGCACTCTATGAAGCGACGAAAGAACGTGTCCAAAGTACGGAAGTCCTTGCAGCACTTGAAGAAGGGATCGCCTATGACGTCGAATTGCTCGAAAGTGGGGAGCGACCGAAACAACTCGCGAAATACGCGCCGTTACTGTATCAGAAGACATTACTGGCTGATATCACAGATGCCGTCTTGATCGTCGATGAAATCGCACGGATCGAAGAAGCGGCGGAAGTTCAGGATGCGGAAGAAGCGGAATGGATGGCTTCGTTGATTGAACGGGGGCAAAGCGTTAGTGATTACATTCTCTCGGTTCCGATGCTCAAAGTCTTCGAACAACGTCAGCTACTCTACTTGTCGCTCCTTCCGACACGCAGAAGCGGCGTCCCTGAAAGTGCAGCGATTCACTTCAACATCAAACCGATCGCTCCGTTTCATGGCCAAATGGAACGTCTGAAACAGGAAATCGATCGGTATGCCCGGGCAGACATGTGGATGGTCTTTCTTGCGAGTAACAAAGAGCGGGCGGAGCGGATGCGGCAGACACTTTCCGACTACGGTGTCGAAGCGTCCTTGCATACGGCAGAAGAAGATATGCGTCGGGGACATCCGTCGATTTTAATCGGTGGCATTCATGGTGGTTTCGAAATGACGAATGCACGACTCGTCGTCGTGACGGAAGAAGAAGTCTTTAAGCAACCGACCCGTCGCCGGAAACAGACGACGAAATTGACGAACGCGGAACGGATCAAAAGTTACCAAGAGTTGAAGACGGGTGATTATATCGTCCATATCCACCATGGAATTGGTCGTTACCACGGCATCAAAACGATTGATGTCGCAGGGAACCATAAAGATTACTTGCACCTCGTCTATGCCGGTGACGACTCCTTGTATGTTCCGGTTGACCAAATCGACTTGATTCAAAAATACGTCGGGGCAGAAGGAAAAGAACCGAAAATCTATAAACTCGGCGGAACGGACTGGAAGAAAGTCAAAGCGAAAGTCCAAAAATCAGTTGAGGACATCGCAGATGAACTAATCAAATTGTATGCGACACGAGAAGCGGCAGTTGGATTTGCTTTCCCGGAAGATGATGACAGCATGCAGGCATTCGAAGCCTCGTTCCCGTACGAGGAAACGGTCGATCAAGTCCGGTCGATTGAAGAGATTAAGAAAGATATGGAACGGCCGCGTCCGATGGATCGTCTGTTATGTGGAGACGTCGGATACGGGAAAACGGAAGTCGCGATTCGGGCGGCATTTAAAGCAGTTATGGCAGGAAAACAAGTCGCTCTCCTTGTGCCGACGACTGTTCTTGCCCAACAACACTATGAAACGATGCTCGAGCGATTCAGCGAATGGCCAATCAATGTTTCAGTCATGAGTCGGTTCCGATCGGCGTCAGAACTGAAAGCAACAAAAAAAGGCTTGAAAGAAGGAACGATCGACGTCGTTGTCGGAACACACCGTGTCTTATCAAAAGATGTTCAGTTCGCTGACATTGGTCTGTTGATCATCGATGAAGAGCAACGCTTTGGTGTTAAACATAAAGAACGATTGAAACAACTCAAAACGAATGTCGATGTTTTGACGTTGACGGCGACACCGATTCCACGGACCTTACACATGTCGATGATCGGGATTCGTGATTTGTCGGTCCTCGAGACACCGCCTGAAAACCGCTATCCTGTCCAAACGTACGTGATGGAGTACGACGGAATCATCATGCGTGAAGCACTTGAACGTGAACTTGGTCGAGGGGGGCAAGCCTTTTTCCTCTACAATCGCGTTGAAGGGATTGAACGGAAGGCGGAGGAAATCCGGGCGCTCGTTCCGGAAGCACGTGTCGTCACGGCACATGGTCGGATGACGGAGACGGAACTTGAAAGTCAATTGATTGCCTTCTTCGAGGGGGATGCCGATGTTCTTGTCAGTACGACAATCATTGAAACGGGGATCGATATTCCGAACGTCAATACATTGATCGTCAATGATGCCGATCAAATGGGTCTATCACAGCTCTACCAACTGCGTGGTCGTGTCGGACGTTCAAGTCGTGTCGCGTATTCCTACTTTACGTACCGTCCGCAAAAACGGTTGACCGAAGTCGCCGAGAGTCGTCTTCAGGCGATCAAGGAATTTACGGAGCTTGGAAGTGGCTTCAAGATTGCCATGCGTGACTTGTCGATTCGCGGTGCCGGGAATCTGCTCGGATCCCAACAATCCGGTTTTATCGATTCAGTCGGGTTCGATTTGTATTCACAAATGTTATCGGAAGCCGTCGAAGAACGGAAGGAACGGATGAAAGGGAAACAACGTGTCCAAAAATTCGTACCAGACTTTACGTTCAGTCTCGATGCGTATATTCCGAGTCATTATATGTCGGATTCTGAACTGAAAATTGAGTTCTATAAACGCTTGAAGTATGTTGATACGACAGAAAGTCTTGATGCACTCGAAGGAGAGATGCTGGAGCGCTTCGGTGAATTCCCGAATGAAGTCGCACGATTGATTCAGTTGACGCGGATGCGGATTTTTGCTGAACGGGCTCGGATTGAGCGGGTCAAACAAACGGACCCGAAAATCGAGATCGTCTTATCCGAACAAACGACTCAGACGCTCGATGTTGCGGATTTCGTCAAGTGGACGGTACCGATTGGTCGCGGACTCGGCATGGGACAACAAGAAGGAAAACTTGTTTTGACGTTGAACCGTGGCAAACAAACCGTTCAACAAACAACGGAACAAGCAGAGCGGTTGCTCGCTGAACTTGACCGCCGGATCTCGATGCGATGAGTCAACGGCGAACGATTGCGCAAGGGGCAGCGCTCCTGGCGATCTCGAGTTACGTCTCAAAGCTGCTGAGCTTTTTTTATAGGATTCCGTATCAAAACATGGCAGGGGATTTTGGATTGTACGTCTATCAGACGGTCTATCCATTATTCGCGATTGCGGCAGCACTGGGGATTTATGCGCTACCCGTCATCGTCGCAAAGTTGACGTTGCATCACCCGGAAGAAAAACGAGAGGTTCTCTGGTCGATTTTCTTTGTCCTTGCGAGTCTTTCGTTAGTGTTCGGTCTGCTCGGCTGGATCATCGCACCAGAACTTGCTTTACTGTTCGGAGATCCGAAGCTCGTCCTTCCGTTACGTGCTGTGACGTTGACGTTTTATTTATTGCCGGTCATTGCCGTGTTACGAGGAATGTTTCAAGCAGACCTTGAGATGCGACCGACCGCCTTTTCACAAATTACGGAAAATGCCGTGCGTGTCTGTCTATTGTTACTCGTGACGTATTATGGTGTCTCGATCGGAGCGAATCCTTATCAAATCGGTGCTGCGGCACACGTGACGGCGCTCGGTGGCAGCGTCGCTTCATTGTTGTTGCTCCTTCGCTTCGCGAAAGGGCGGATTGGTCGCCCGGTCGTCTCGAAGCGTCATTTAAAACGTGTCGGGAAAGTCTTATTGACGAGTGGGATGGCGGTCAGTATCGCGTCGCTTGCTTTACTGTTGATGCAGTTGATTGATGGATTGACGTTCGTCAACTTGCTCGGGGATACGATGGAGACGAAAATCGAGAAGGGGATTTTTGATCGTGGTTATCCATTGTTGCAGTTCGCAATTTTATTTGCGACGTCAATCAGTCTGGCCAGTGTTCCGACGTTGCTGACGGAGTATCGTAAACAAAATGACGCGGCGACACGGTTGCACCTTGAAACACTCCTTCGTTCTGGTCTATTGGTCGCGGCAGCTGCGACGGTCGGATTGTTTAGTGTCATGCGTCCACTCAACATCGCGCTCTATCAAGATGATAAAGGGACGATTGCGCTCAGTTGGCTTGCTGCGACGGCCTTTACGGCATCGCTCTCGATGATTATCATCTCTTGTCTCCAGTCCGTCGATGCTGAAAAATATGCCTTTGCAGGCGTCGTGCTCGGACTGGTCGTCAAGCTGTTATTAAACATCTACTTGTTGCCCCGTTATGGTATGATCGGGGCGGGAATGGCGACATTCGGCGGATTCGCAATGATGGCATCAGCACAACTCATCTTATTGAATCGGAAATTCGGACGTGTAACAGCAGGACGAATTTTCTACGTCCGATTGCTCCAAGCAATCATCCCGATGGCGTTGTTTTTGTACGTGGTCGAACGTCTGTTTCAATGGGCAGGTTTCGAGACGCGGATTGGAGCGATGTTTGAAGTGGGTCTACTCGTCATCGGTGGTGCATTGATCTTTTGTATATTTGCACTGCGCAGGCGGGTCCTGACAGAGCGGGAGTGGTCTTTATTGCCGTTCGGAGACAAACTTTATCGAATTCATCATCGGAGGAAAATCATATGACACACCGTATTACAGTCGTCGGCTTAGGTGTTGGCGAACTAGAGCAATTGCCGTTTGGCGTTTATAAGTTATTGAAAGAAACAACACAACCTGTTTATTTACGGACAGCAGATCATCCCGTCGTTTCAGAACTGGCGACAGAGGGAATGAAATTTACATCGTTTGATTCGATTTATGAGCGGCACGACCGTTTTGAAGCGGTCTATACGGACATCGTCGAAACACTGCTTGATCAGGCGACACAAACGCCAATCATCTATGCGGTACCGGGACACCCGCTTGTAGCAGAAAGTACCGTTCAACAACTACTTGCGCGTGCGACTGACATCGACATCGTCGGTGGACAAAGTTTTCTTGATCCGATGTTCGCAGCGGTCGGGGTAGATCCGATTGAAGGATTTCAATTGCTTGACGCAACGGCCTTCCGTGTTGATGAAGCGCAAATTCGTCAACACGTACTGATCGGACAAGTGTACGATGCGTTTGTCGCAGGTGACTTGAAAGTCATGTTGATGGAACGTTATCCGGATGAACACCCGGTGACGCTCGTCACAGCAGCGGGGACGAGCAAGCAACACGTCATGACAGTTCCGCTCTATGAACTGGATCGTGTGACGATGCTCAGTAATTTGACGACGGTCTATGTGCCGCCGGTGACGGAGGAAAAGGCGCTGAATCGGGATTTTGCGACGCTCAAGGACATCATCGCCCGTTTACGTGGTGAAGGAGGGTGTCCATGGGATCAAGAACAGACGCATGAATCGCTCAAAAAACATTTAATCGAAGAATCTTACGAATTACTGGAAGCAATCGACCTTCAGGACGATAACTTAATGATAGAGGAATTAGGGGATGTCTTACTTCAAGTCATGTTACATGCACAAATCGGTCTCGATGAAGGGTACTTTGATATCCGGGACGTCATCGGCAGTGTCAGCGATAAGATGATTCGTCGTCATCCACACGTCTTTGCAGAGACGACGGTTGATTCGGCGGCAGACGTCGTTGCGAACTGGCAAACGATCAAGTCGCAGGAGAAACCAGAGCGGAAATATCTGCTCGACGGTGTCACAAAAGGGGCACCTGCCTTGATGCGTGCTGAACAGATTCAGAAAAAAGTCGCAAAAGTCGGCTTTGAGTGGGACACAGTCAGTGGTGCGCTTGAAAAGGTACAAGAAGAAATACGTGAACTACAAGAAGCAGCGCCAAAAGAGCAACTTGCTGAATTCGGAGATCTCTTATTTTCGTTAGCACTTGTCGGAAAATATATGGGATTATCGGGAGAAGAAGCGTTGCAGCTGACGAACGATAAGTTCATTCGCCGTTTTACGCGGGTGGAACAACTCGCAAAGCGACCAATTGAAGAGTTGTCGCTCGACGAACAAGATCAGTTATGGAATCAAGCGAAGCAGGAGGAACAGTCATGAGACTCGATAAATTTTTAAAGGTATCCCGTTTGATTAAACGACGGACACTCGCAAAAGAAGTAGCCGATCAAGGCCGTATCACGATCAATGGTTTAGTCGCCAAAGCAAGCAGTAACGTCGCAGTCGGAGATGAGATGACGATTCGATTCGGAAACAAAATCGTCACCGTTCAAATCGACGGCATTAAAGAGCATGCGAAAAAAGAAGAAGCGACGGACATGTATAAGATTATTCGTGAAGAAAAAGTGAATTCTGAAGAATCAATGTAATTTACCTGAAAAAGGAAGTATACTAAAGAGTGTCAGAGATGACCACTCGGATAAGGAGGGATGATATGCCGGCACCGTTAGAATCAGGTCGTCAAACACCACCAAAGATTAAACCGCTCAATGATCGTAAAAAGCAATTAAGCCAAAATGCGATTGAGAACCGATCGCGCTTAAAAAAACGTTTCTTGATTTGTATGTCAATCTTTCTCATCGTCCTTTCTCTCATGGGGTGGTCATACATCGAAAAGAAACAATTGATTGCTGAACAAAATCAATCGTTCCAGGTCGCTCAACAAGAGCAAACAAAATCGAAAAAAGAGTCGGCACGCCTGAAAGAGGAAATCGAACGGCTGAACGATAAAGAATATGTTGCGAACTTAGCGAGAAGTGAGTTGTTGTACTCGAAAAAAGGCGAAACAATTTTCTATTTCTCACCTGAAGATTAACCGATGGTTGCCGATTGATTGAAAAAATATGTAATCACTCGTATAATAAGAAATGAATCAACTAAAAAGGAGCAATACAATTTATGTCGATTGAAGTAGGCAGCAAAGTGCAAGGGAAAGTTACAGGCATCACTAATTTCGGAGCGTTCGTAGAATTACCGACTGGGAAAACCGGTCTCGTTCACATCAGCGAAGTGGCAGATTCTTACGTTAAAGATATCAATGATGTCTTGACGGTTGGACAGGAAATCACAGTTAAAGTCTTGAGTGTAGAAAACGATGGTAAAATCGGTCTTTCAATCAAGAAGGCTGTTGACCGCCCTGAAGGCGAACGTCCTCGTCCTGCACGTCAATTCGACCGTGGCCCACGCCCGGCCGGTCAAGATCGCGGACCACGTCCGTTTGATAACAAAGGACCGCGCAGTGGCGGCGGTGGTGGAAATCGTGGAGGATTCAACAAAGGTGGTCGCGGAGCACCTGCTCCACGTAAAGAGCAAACGTTCGATACGTTGATGACGAGTTTCCTCAAAGACAGTGAAGATCGTCTTGCGACACTCAAACGCCAAACGGATTCAAAACGTGGCGGACGCGGTGCTAAACGTCAATAACTTGCTGACCTGTTCTTTATAAGAATAGAGATGGAATGACGCTGTTCATTCCATCTTTTATTTTTTTGAAATTATTTTTATAAAAAGCGTTGACTTTCATTTGACTCCACCGTATTATAGAAAATGTGCTTAAGACGCACGAGTTAAAAATATGGCGGTGTAGCTCAGCTGGCTAGAGCGTACGGTTCATACCCGTGAGGTCGTGGGTTCGACTCCCTCCGCCGCTACCATATTTTTTTGGCCCGTTGGTCAAGCGGTTAAGACACCGCCCTTTCACGGCGGTAACACGGGTTCGATTCCCGTACGGGTCATTCTTTAAAAGCTATCTCTATTATATAGAGGTGGCTTTTTTTAGTATAGTAGATTCGAAAAGGGGATGCGTACATCATGGAAACGATTGCTCCTGTTCCGAATGAACCGCTCATCGTCGGCGTATCCGGAGGCTGCGACTCGATGGTGCTCGCGCATCTGTTGCACGAGGCGAAGTTTGATCTTTTAATTGCCCATGTCCACCATGGTCTTCGTGCAGTATCGGATGAAGAAGCCGCGTTTGTCGAAAACTGGGCTTTTGAACGTAATCTCCCGTTCCGGACGATCCGTTTAGAATGGGGTGGACAACGGGTGAGTCAAGCCCGTTGTCGCGAGAAACGGTATCAGTTTTTTGAAAACTTAATGGAAGAGACGAACCGGAGTCACTTAGTTTTAGCACATCATCGTGACGATCAACTCGAGACGTTATTGATTCAGTTGTTGCGGGGTGAAGCGACGATCGACGGGATTCCGATTCATCGCCCGTTCGGTCCCGGTCAGTTGCATCGTCCGCTGGTGAACTGGACGAAACAGGAACTGACGGCTTATGCGACGCGTCAACAAATCGAGTGGCGTGAGGATGCGACAAATGCGGAAACGAAGTACTTAAGAAATCAAATCCGGCACGATATTTTACCAAGGCTCGCTCAAGTGCGCCCGGGGTTCGAAGAAGCGGCGGTCCGTGCCGCACGGCTTCGTCAAACGATACAGGACGAGCACTTAGCGTACGTCGAAGCATTAGTAGCGCGACATACGACGGAGGATGGGATAGTAATCGATGAGATCAACCAGCTGCCGACAGATTTGAGACGACTCGCTTTACAAGTGCTCTTACCGGATGTCCGGTTGACATCAGAGGATTTCGATCGCTTTTTAGCATGGCTCCGAGTAGATATGCCCTCGAGCGAAGTGTATTATGGAAACTGGAGGATTCGCCGCGCGTACGGATACTTGACCTGTATCGAGAAAGATACGACAGATTCTGCACTTGAATCGTTTCAAGTAGGGACTGATTTGGGAACATACCGTTATGGTGAACGAGATGTGACGTTTTCATACGGGGATGCAGGGATTCCGTTAGCGGAAGTTACTTTCCCGCTGACGGTACGAAGTCAGTTGCCAGGGGACCGGATACAGCTAGAAATCGGAACGAAAAAAGTAAGCCGGATTCTAATTGATGCGAAAGTACCACGTTATCTTCGGGCAGAAGTTCCGGTCGTCGTCGACGCCACGGGTCAAGTTTTAGCGGTCGTCGGACATCGAATTGCAAAATTCGGGTCATTTGAACTCCTCGCACGGTCTTATTTAATGATAGAATGGTAATGTAGTGTTTAAAATGGAGGAGGAATACCTAGCATGACCTTAATGAATGATATGGAGAAAGTACTGATTTCGGAAGAAGAGATCCAACATAAAGTCGGTGAACTCGCGGGTGAACTGACAGCAGATTATGGTGATCGTTTTCCACTGCTCGTCTGTGTCTTAAAAGGCGCAATGCCGTTCATGTCTGATCTCGTCAAAAAGATGGACATGCACCTTGAGATGGATTTCATGGATGTTTCGACATACCACGGTGGAACGACATCGACAGGCGAAGTTAAAATCGAAAAGGATTTGAACACATCTGTAGAAGGACGTGACATCCTGATTGTCGAAGATATCATTGACAGTGGATTGACGCTTGGATACTTGGTTGATCTCTTCAAGTACCGTAAAGCAAAATCTGTCAAAATCGTGACATTGCTCGATAAGCCGTCAGGTCGCAAAAATGATCTTCACGCGGATTATAGTGGATTTGTGATTCCACACGAGTTCGTCGTCGGTTACGGTCTCGACTATGAAGAGAAATATCGTAACCTGCCATATGTTGGTGTGTTGAAGCCGGCAGTCTACGGTGGCTAATTATTTTTAATCTTGACTGTCACATGATAAGATGAAACCAATTACAAAGCGCGCTTTGCCGCGTCAGGATTCGTATCAGTTGATGAAGGTATGTCAGTTGGTGCGGAGAGGAGGCATAAGATGAACCGAGCAGTGAAGAATACCCTCGTGTTTGGGGTCATTTTTCTAGCTTTGATCTTGTTTCTGCAATACTTGCAGAGTCCAGTGAACAAAAGCAAAGAAATCAATTACACACAGTTTGTCGAGTCGGTTGAAAAAGGTGAAATTAAGACGGCTACCTTCCAGTACGAAGGACAGACGTATAATGTGACTGGTGATTTACGTGAAAAGGATTCGACGTATGAAACGGTTGTTCCAGCTGTTGATACGGAGTTAACGGATCTTTATACACAATTGCGCAGTCAAGGTGTCAATATGGACTTTAAAGCAGCAGAGACGAATGGCGGTTGGATCGCGTTACTGACGACGATCGTCCCGTTCATCATCATATTCATTCTCTTCTTCTTCTTAATTAATCAAGCACAAGGTGGCGGCGGCGGTGGCCGCGTGATGAACTTCGGTAAATCAAAAGCGCGCCTCTATGATACGGAGAAAAAGAAAATTACGTTTGAAGATGTCGCTGGTGCAGACGAAGAGAAGCAAGAACTCGTCGAAGTTGTCGAATTCTTGAAAGACCCACGTAAATTTGCACGTCTCGGTGCACGTATCCCTAAAGGGGTCCTTCTTGTCGGTCCTCCAGGTACAGGTAAAACGTTACTTGCACGTGCAGCAGCGGGTGAGGCTGGCGTTCCATTCTTCTCGATTTCAGGTTCTGACTTCGTTGAGATGTTCGTTGGTGTCGGGGCGTCACGTGTACGTGATCTCTTCGAAAATGCAAAGAAAAATGCACCGTGTATCATCTTCATCGATGAAATCGATGCAGTCGGTCGTCAACGTGGCGCAGGTCTCGGTGGCGGACATGATGAGCGTGAACAAACATTGAACCAACTTCTCGTTGAGATGGACGGATTCAGTGAAAATGAAGGCATCATCATGATCGCAGCAACGAACCGCGCTGATATCTTGGACCCAGCCTTGCTTCGTCCAGGTCGTTTTGACCGTCAAATTACGGTTGAGCGTCCAGATGTCGTCGGTCGTGAAGCAGTTCTTAAGGTACATGCACGAAATAAACCACTCGACTCAACAGTCGATTTAAAAGCAATCGCACAGCGGACACCAGGATTCTCTGGTGCTGATCTTGAAAACCTGTTGAACGAAGCAGCACTCGTTGCAGCGCGTACCGACCGGGATAAGATTTCCATTGTCGATCTAGAAGAAGCGATTGACCGCGTTATCGCTGGACCAGCGAAGAAGAGCCGGATCATTTCGCCGAAAGAGAAAAAAATCGTTGCGTGGCATGAAGCAGGTCATACGATCATCGGTGTCACACTTGATGATGCGGATGAAGTGCATAAAGTAACAATCGTTCCTCGTGGGAATGCCGGCGGTTACGTCGTCATGCTTCCGAAAGAAGATCGTTACTTCATGACAAAACCAGAACTTGAAGATAAAATTACCGGATTGCTTGGTGGTCGTGTCGCGGAAGATATCGTCTTTGGTGAAGTATCGACTGGGGCAAGCAACGACTTCCAACGTGCGACAGGACTCGCCCGGAAGATGGTGATGGAGTTCGGGATGAGTGAAAAACTCGGACCGCTTCAGTTCGGTTCAGGTCAAGGCGGAAATGTCTTCTTAGGACGTGACTTCCAAAATGAACAAAACTATTCGGACGCGATTGCGCATGAGATTGATACAGAAATCCAAGCGATCATCAACCGCTGTTACCAAAAAGCGAAAACGATCTTAACGGAAAAACGTGATCAGCTTGATTTGATTGCGACAACGTTACTTGAAGTTGAAACGCTGGATCAAAAACAAATTCACCACCTCATTGAGACAGGTGAATACAAAAAGAACGAGCCAGAAGTGGTAGCTGAACAAACAGAAGACGAGAAAAAACCGGAATCGACGACTCCTGTCATCGATGAACCGACAGAATCTCCGACACAACGTGGTTCAGTCATCGACGAAGGTCAAAATGTGGATGTAGAAAAGCCTGATCAACCACGCCGTGATGATCAAATTTAATCGCTGACACAACGAGACAGGATCAGTACCCGCTATGCGGGTGCTGGTCCTGTTTTTATATGCCGTGATGCTTGCGCACTTCGGTAGGTGAAGCTTAGACGACATGGTATAATCACAACGTATATTGCAGGTATCGTATAGAAAAGTGGGGAATCAGTCAAATGATCTTAGTAATTGATGTTGGAAATACGAATATCGTACTGGGTGTCTATGCTGGCGAGACATTGGTCGAGCACTGGCGGATCGCAACCGATCGGACACGGACGACCGATGAGTACGGGATGCTCGTCAAAGCCTTGTTCCGGGATGCAGAGTTAAACGTGGAAGAAATCGAGGGAATCGTGTTATCATCTGTCGTACCCCCCGTCGTGTTTCCACTGGAGAATATGTGCGTCCGTTATTTCAATCGACGCCCGTTCGTGATTGGACCAGGTATTAAAACCGGGCTCGACTTAAAAGTCGATAACCCAAGGGAAGTCGGGGCGGATCGAATCGTCAATGCGGTCGCCGCGACGGTCAAATATGATGGTCCATTGATCATCGTCGACTTTGGGACAGCAACGACCTATTGTTATATCGATTCACAAAAACGCTATTACGGTGGAATCATTTCACCGGGTGTCATGGTGTCGACTGAGGCACTCTATAACAAAGCAGCAAAACTGCCGCGCATTGAGATTGCGAAACCACAATCCGCGATTGGGCGGAATACGATTCATGCGATGCAGTCAGGGACGTATTTTGGATATGTCGCGCAAGTGGACGGTCTTGTCCACCGGATGAAAGAAGAAATGGGTGAAGCAAAAGTCATCGCGACTGGTGGGCTTGCCCGATTAATCAGCGAGGAATCCGCAACGATTGAAATCGTCGATCCATTTTTGACGCTTGACGGGTTGCGTATTATCTACGAACGAAATAAGTGAGGGAATAAATAATGAAACGTGAAGAATTATTAGCACAACTAAAAGATGATTATTTAGTACGGGCGCTCGGTTTTAACGGCGAAGTCCGTGCATTTGCAATCCGTTCGACAAAGTCGGTGTATGAAGCACAGCTCCGGCACCAAACGACTCCGGTCGTCACGGCGGCGCTTGGCCGGACGCTGACAATCGGTGCGATGATGGGAACGATGCAAAAAGGCGACACACGTGTGACCCTGAAAGTTGAAGGGGACGGTCCGATCGGAAAAATCATCGTCGATGCCGATGCAAAAGGAACGGTCCGTGGATACGTCAGCCATCCACGTGTCGAAATGGATACGTACGTCAATGCAGACGGTCTGACGAAATTAAAAGTCGGCGATGCAGTCGGTCGCGGAAATATTTCCGTTATCAAAGACTTAGGTCTTCGTGACTTCGTCGGAGGGCAATCACCGATCCAAACCGGTGAAATCAGTGAAGACTTTACGTATTACTTCGCAGTCTCAGAACAAAGTCCATCTGTCGTCGGTGCAGGTGTGCTCGTTTATCCGGAAGATGAGTCGGTCATCGCAGCAGGTGGGTTAATCGTGCAATTGATGCCAGGCGCATCGGAAGAAACGATTGCCGCACTCGAAGCACGAGTGGCCGCATTAAAACCAATCTCGATTCTTGTCGGAGAAGAAAAAACACCGGAAGAAATGCTTGAACTCGTCCTCGGTGAATCATACGAAGTCCTCGATACAGTGCCGGTTACGTTTGGTTGCACATGTGATCGCGAAAAGCTCGCGACAGCCATCGTGGCGCTCGGACCTGACGAGATTCAATCGATGATTGATGAAGATGGTGGAGCAGAGGCAGTTTGTCATTTCTGTTCAGAACACTATCAGTATGGCGTCGAAGAATTACAATCACTTCGTGAAAAATCGCTCGAACGAGCATAAGAGGGTCTGAAAATGGGAAATGTAAACTCTAAGTACTTGTGGATGTTGATTTTCATCTTACTGTTGACGAACTTTTTAACGGGAGCATATGCCTTCATGGGAGAACTACCGAAAGTCGATTCTCCGAAGATCGTCCAAGAAAGTATCGGTGGACCGCTTGAAGACGTCGTCGCGACAGTCGGAGACGAAGACATCACACGAGCGGATGTCTATCAAGTAATGCGTAAAGAACACGAACAAGATACACTCGATCGTTTGATTCAAGAAGCGATAGAACGTCAATCCAAAAATGGAACGAAACCTACCGTGGAGCGCTTTGATTGACAGATTTCATCCAGTCCATTGATAATTGATTTATCGGATTACTTGGAATTAAAGGTTTTTCATTATGAGGAGGAATGGTCATGCGTATTGCAAATTCAGTACTAGATTTAGTCGGCCGCACGCCGATCGTCAAATTGAACCATCTGACAGGACCAGAGGATGCAGATGTCTACTTGAAACTGGAGTACATGAATCCCGGGTCAAGTGTCAAAGACCGGATTGCGCTGTCGATGATTGAAGTGGCAGAGGATGCTGGGAAACTGAAAGCGGGCGATACGATCATCGAACCAACGAGTGGCAACACCGGGATTGGTCTAGCGATGGTCGCAGCAGCGAAAGGATACCGGGCCATTCTCGTCATGCCAGAAACAATGAGCATGGAACGTCGAACTCTTCTTCGTGCGTACGGCGCGGAGTTGATTTTAACACCTGGTCCGGAAGGAATGAAGGGTGCAATCGCGCGAGCGACGGCGGAAGCAGAGGAACATGGTCATTTCATGCCGCAACAATTCAACAACGGAGCGAACCCCGTCGTCCACGAACAGACGACAGGACCTGAAATCGTTGAAGCGTTCGAAGGACTATCACTGGATGCCTTCATCGCCGGAATCGGAACAGGTGGGACGATCACGGGTGCTGGTAAAGTATTACGCGACGCCTTCCCGGGAATCGAAATCATCGCTGTCGAACCAACGGATTCACCTGTTCTTTCGGGTGGTAAACCGGGTCCGCACAAGCTCCAAGGAATTGGTGCTGGATTCGTACCCTCGATTCTCGATACACACATCTATGACGGTGTCGAACAAATCACGACGGAAGAAGCATTTGATCATGCGCGCCGTGCCGCGAAATCAAACGGAGTTCTCGGTGGGATTTCTTCAGGTGCTGCAATCGCTGCAGCTCTTAAAACGGCCAAACGTCTTGGAAAAGGCAAAAATGTGTTAGCGATCATTCCTTCGAATGGAGAACGTTACCTCAGTACGCCACTCTATCAAGTCGAGGAAGAAGAAGGTTCGAAACTATAATTTTTTTCAGGCACACGGAAGTCATTCGACTCCCGCGTGCCTTTTTTTTGCGTATAATGAGGACAGAATACGTACAGAGGTGGGGGACGCAAGTGCGACAGACGAGATATGTAGCATTTACATGGACGAAGGAACAATTTTATAACCGTTATGTGGAGCGGACAAAAGAACAAACCGGTCATATCTGGCTCGAAAGTGGTCGTATCGGTTCCTATACGATGGCTGGTGTGCACCCGGTCGGGCAGTTACGCACGAAATCCGGACAAACGACGATTACAACACGTGATGGTGTCGAAGAACGAACAGATTCTCCGTTTTCATTAATTGAAGAAGTACGCGCACGTCATGCATCGGCTCGTCCGGACGGGATGCCTGCATTTTTCGGTGGACTGGCAGGCTACGTCAGTTATGACGCTGTCCGGTATTTAGAGCGATTACCGGACGAAGCGGAGGACGATTTAGAAACAGCAGATATTTCGTTGTATTGGTACGATGAAGTCGCCGTGTATGACGAACAGGCAGGTCAGTTATTCGTTGCCGTGACGCGTGATACGGTCGAGGCAGCGGAAGCAGCACTTGAAACTGAAGTACTTGCTTGGAAAGTGGAGAGTCCTGCGCCAGTCTTTCGCCCGGTTTTGAATGAACGGTTAGAGCGGGGGCGGTCGTTCGAACAAGCCGACTTTGTCGAGGCGGCAGACCGCGTCAAACGTTATATTGAAGCGGGTGACGTCTTTCAAGTCAATCTTGCGGTTCGTCAACATGAACGTCTCTTAACATCGCCGGCTCATGTCTATGACGTGTTGCGGCAGGTGAACCCGTCGCCGTACATGGGCTACTTCGTCGATGAAGAGTTGACGCTCGTCTCAGCGTCACCCGAGTTGCTCGTCGAAAAAATTGGAGACGATCTCGCGACGCGTCCGATTGCTGGGACACGTCCGCGCGGGAAGGATGAAGCGGAAGACTTAGCGCTTGCGAAGACGCTGCTCGATAATGAAAAAGAGCGGGCGGAACACGTCATGCTCGTTGATTTAGAACGCAACGATTTAGGACGGGTCAGCCGGTATGGGTCCGTTCATGTCGATGAATTGATGGTGATCGAAAAATATTCTCATGTCCAACATATCGTCTCGAATGTCCGTGGGAAAGTAGCGGAACACCAAGGTGCGAGCGATGTTCTCGCAGCGATGTTCCCCGGTGGGACGATCACCGGTGCACCAAAAATCCGGACGATGGAGATCATCGAGGAGTTAGAACCGGTCCGGCGTGGTATTTATACAGGGTCACTCGGATTTATCAGTTGGGCGGACGATGCGATCTTCAACATCTTGATTCGGACGCTCGTCGCCAAAGATGGCGTCGCTTATATTCAGGCGGGAGCAGGAATCGTCACCGATTCTAGTTCAGTGAGCGAATATGAAGAATCACTCAGTAAGGCAAAGGCACTTTGGGTCGCAAAAGAAATGGCGGAGGGAACGACATGATTGTATTGATTGATAACTATGACTCATTTACGTACAACTTAGTCCAATACTTTGGGGAGCTCGGGCAAGAGATCCAGGTGTTTCGGAATGATGCGATTACACTCGAGGAGATTGAACAACTCAAACCCGATCACCTAGTGATTTCGCCAGGACCTTGTACTCCGAACGAGGCGGGCATCAGCCTTGCTGCGATCGAATACTTCGCAGGCAAGTTGCCTATCCTTGGTGTCTGCCTCGGTCATCAAGCAATCGGACAAGTCTTCGGCGGACAAGTCGTCCGGGCACAAGACTTAATGCACGGAAAAGTTTCGTTATTGTCTCACGACGCGACCGGGATGTTTGAAGGCATCGCTCAAGATACACCAGTGACACGGTACCATTCGCTTGTCGTCGAGCGGGAGACCTTTCCGGATGCCCTGGAAGTGACAGCGGAAGCAGGGGGAGAAATCATGGCCCTGCGACATCGCGAGTTACCGATCGTCGGTGTCCAGTTTCATCCGGAAGCAATCTTGACCCGAGACGGGAAACGGATGTTAAAAAACTTTTTGGAGTTGAATCGATATGTATCTTTGGCATGATGGACAGGTAGTAAAAGAAGAAGACGTTCGGATTTCACCATTTGACCATGGTTATTTATATGGAATGGGGATTTTTGAGACATTTCGTACGTATGCAGGACATCCATTTTTATTTGATGATCATATTAAACGGCTACAGATGAGTTGTGCCGCGATTGGAATCGTCATCCCCTATACGCGGGATGAACTGTTAGTTGCGATTGAGACCTTATACCGTGCCCATGCGACGACTGATTTATACATCCGCTTAAATGTCTCGGCTGGTCCCCGTGATATCGGACTCTCCGTTGAGCGGTATGACACGCCGACGGTCGTGATTTATGCGAGACCGATTGGTGCGCGACAAGCGACGGAGCGGGCGCTTGAAACGGTCCGGTTGCCACGCAGTACACCGGAAACGGCGTATCGCTTAAAGTCGCATCACTACATGAACAATCTAGTTGCGAAACGCCAACTGTTTAATCCGGAAGCGGAAGGGCTCTTCTTGACGAAGGAAGGATTCATTTGTGAAGGCATCACTTCGAACATTTTTTGGCGTTATGGGGAGAAGTGGTATACACCGTCGCTTGAGACGGGTGCCTTGAATGGGATCACCCGCCAGTTCTTGATGGAGCAACTTATGGTCGAAGAACGCCTTGCTTTATTGCCACAGTTGATGGAGGCAGACGAAATTCTCTACACGAATTCCGTTCAAGAAGCAGTCGCCGTTTCATCACTTGACGGACGAACGTTCCCGGGGCAATCGGGAAGCGGCTATCAACGTGTGCGTCAGCTATTCGATGAGGCCGTCGAGACGCGGTGGTCGAGGAGGGAAAAACGTTGACAAAAATCATGGGAATTTTAAATGTGACGCCGGATTCGTTTTCAGATGGTGGACAATACGTTGATGTCGAACTCGCTGTTCGTCATGCTAGGCAACTTGTTGCGGACGGGGCAGATGCAATCGATGTTGGTGGAGAATCGACGCGACCGGGTGCGGCATTTGTTTCAGCAGCAGATGAAATCGACCGCGTTGTTCCAGTGATTCGTCGCTTGAAGCGTGAGCTCGATGTTTTGATTTCGATTGATACGTATAAACCGGAAGTCGCTGAAGCCGCTGTCCGTGCCGGTGCAGATCTCATCAATGACGTCTGGGGTTCGAAATGGGGGGATCGTTCAATGGTAACGGTCGCCGCCCGGCACGAAGTCCCAATCATCCTGATGCATAATCGGACGGAACCACACGGAACAGACGTCTTAGCTGAAGTCCGCGCCGACCTTGAAGAATCAATCCGATTAGCGAAACAGGCGGGTGTCTCGGAAAATCGGATTTGGCTCGATCCAGGGATTGGTTTCATGAAAACGTATGAAGAGAATTTATTTTTGATGCGTCACCTCGCGATCGCGACAGATTTTGGATACCCCGTCCTGCTCGGGACGTCGAGAAAGTCACTCATCGGATTGACGCTCGGACTCCCGGCGGCGGAACGGGTGGAAGGGACGATTGCGACCGTCTGTTACGGCATCCAACAAGGTTGCGAGTGGATGCGTGTCCATGACGTGAAAGAAATCAAGCGGGCCGCTCTGATGATGGACGCGATGCTTGCAGCAGAATTACCGAAGGGGGAATGAAGATGGATCGCATACACGTTTCAGGGATGCGTTTTTATGGTTATCATGGAGTGTTCGCAGAAGAAACGAAGTTAGGACAGCGCTTTAATGTGGATTTATCCATCGGACTTGATTTATCACGCGCCGGCGAGACGGACGATTTACGGGAAAGTGTCAATTATGCGGAACTCTATGAAGCGACGAAACATGTCGTCGAAGGGGAGGCCGTTCAGTTGGTCGAGGCGCTCGCGGACCGAATCGTCCGACACGTCTTTTTGCTCGATCCACGAATTTTGGAAGCGACCGTCAAAGTCATCAAACCTGATCCACCGATCGCAGGGCACTATGAGCATGTCGCGGTAGAAATCAATCGGGTTCGGGGGGATTATGCATGAACCGTGCTTACATCGCCCTTGGGTCGAACATCGGGGATAAGGCCGGGCACTTACATGCTGCAATTGAAGCGATGACGGCGTACCCGGAGATTCAAGCGATTCGCCCGTCCTCGATTTATGAGACCGTTCCTGTCGGTTACCTCGATCAAGATTTATTCTACAACATGGTCGTCGAACTTGAGACGAGTTGGTCCGCGGAGGTGTTGCTCGAGCACTTGCAGGGCATCGAACGCCAAGAAGGACGGAAGCGATTGTTCAAGAATGGACCGAGAACGTTAGACCTTGACATCATCCTTTATAATACAGATGATATACATTCAGAAGGATTAACGGTGCCGCATCCACGGATGCAAGAGCGGGCATTTGTCCTCGCGCCGTTGCAGGAATTGAATCCGCAATATGAGGTACCGGATTTAAAGAGGACGGTCGAGGAACTCTACGCGCAACTACCGGAAACGGAACGAGCGGGCGTCAGACGAATCGTGAAGGAATAGAGGGTATTGAAGAAGAGAGGAAGAGCGCTACATGTCAGGTTTTAAGATTGGTGACGTCGAACTGAACAATCGTGTCATCCTCGCACCGATGGCGGGCGTCTGCAATCCTGCGTTTCGTTTGATTGCAAAAGAATTCGGGGCAGGTCTCGTCTGTGCGGAAATGGTCAGCGATAAAGGGATTTTGTATGAAAATGAACGGACGTTAGAGATGCTGTATGTCGACGAACGCGAAAAGCCGCTCAGTCTGCAGATTTACGGCGGATCGAAGGAGACACTCGTAAAGGCGGCACAGTATGTCGATGCCAACACGAATGCGGATATCATTGACATCAACATGGGATGCCCGGTTCCAAAAGTCACGAAATGTGATGCCGGTGCAAAATGGTTGCTTGATCCCGATAAAGTATATGAAATGGTTCATGCTGTATCGCAAGCGGTCGAGAAGCCCGTCACGGTGAAGATGCGGACAGGCTGGGACAGCCATCATATTTATTGTGTCGATAATGTCCGGGCAGCGGAAGCGGGTGGAGCAAAGGCGGTTGCTATTCACGGGCGGACCCGTTCGCAAAAGTATGAGGGCGTTGCGGACTGGAACATCATCGGGGAAGCAAAACGGGCAGTGCAGATTCCGATCATCGGAAACGGTGATGTGCAAACGCCGCAAGACGCGCAACGGATGATTGATGAAATCGGTGTAGATGGTGTGATGATTGGTCGGGCGGCGCTCGGCAATCCATGGATGCTCTATCAGACCATCCAGTATCTCGAATCCGGGACGTTACCAGCCGAGCCGACACCACGTGAAAAGATTGATATTTGCTTGTTGCATGCGGCACGACTCGTTGCACTGAAAGGTGAGAAACTAGCCGTTCGTGAAATGCGTACCCACGTCGCGTGGTATCTCAAAGGATTAAGTGGGAACGGGCAAGTCCGAAAAGCCTTATTCGATATTGATACCCATGCCGGTCTTCAAGAGTTGTTACGTCAGTATGTCGAAACCTTGGAAACAACCGTAGTACATGCGTGACAGGTAAAGTATAGTCGGCATTACCCGTTTTATGGTACGCTAATTGCATTAAAGATGAGCGAATCGGTTTTTTTCAAGGTGCTGTCGGTCATGCCGGCAGCTTTTTGATGCAGAATGATGAAGACCGTCGTGAACAATTTTTAGAAGGAGTGAATACAGTGAGTCAGGACATGGAAATGAATGATCAAATGCAGGTGCGTCTCGGTAAGATGAACGCGATGCGTGAGCAAGGACTCGACCCGTTCGGTGCTCGTTTTGAACGGTCAACGGATACAGCAAGCATTCGTTCAGCTTACGGCGAGAACGAAAAAGAGGAATTAGCTGAATTAAAACCGGAAGTAACGATTGCGGGACGTGTCATGACGACACGCCGTAAAGGGAAAGTTGGATTTACGAACGTTCAGGATGTGACAGGTCAAATTCAGTTATATGTCCGGAAAGACGATGTCGGAGAAGCAGCGTATGAAATTTACAAGACATGTGATTTAGGTGATATCATCGGAATCAGTGGTTATGTCTTTAAAACGAACGTCGGCGAGTTATCAGTCCATGTCACGTCGTTTACATTGTTGACGAAAGCACTTCGTCCGCTTCCAGATAAATATCATGGATTAAAAGATGTGGAACAACGGTACCGTCAACGTTACCTCGATCTCATTACAAATACGGAATCACGGGAGACATTCATCGCCCGAAGCAAAGTAATTCGAGGCATCCGTCAATATCTCGATAGTCTCGGCTACTTGGAAGTCGAAACACCGATGTTACACACAATCGCAGGTGGAGCATCTGCCCGTCCGTTCATCACGCACCACAATGCTCTTGATATGACGCTTTACATGCGAATCGCGATTGAGTTGCACCTAAAACGTCTTATCGTCGGTGGACTTGAAAAAGTATATGAAATTGGTCGTGTCTTCCGAAATGAAGGAATTTCAACACGCCATAACCCAGAGTTCACGATGATTGAGTTGTATGAGGCATATGCGGACTATGAAGATATCATGGATTTAACAGAAAACCTGATTGCTCACGTCGCTCAAGAAGTACTTGGGACAACAAAAGTTACGTATGGCGAAGACGTCATCGATTTAACGGTTGGTTGGAAACGTGCCCATATGGCAGATCTCGTTAAAGAAGCGACAGGAATCAATTTCTTTGATGATATTTCGAAAGAGCGGGCCCACGAACTTGCCCATGAACACGGAATCGAAGTTCAGTCACATATGTCGACGGGGCATATCTTAAATGAATTCTTCGAACAAAAAATCGAGGAGACACTCGTTCAACCGACTTTCGTTTATGGTCACCCAGTTGAAATTTCACCACTCGCGAAGAAAAACCCAGAAGATCCACGCTTTACGGATCGTTTCGAATTATTCATCGTGCGTCGTGAACATGCGAATGCCTTCACGGAGTTAAACGATCCAATCGACCAACGTGAACGTTTCGAAGCACAGCTTGTTGAAAAGGAAGCTGGGAACGACGAAGCACACGAGATGGATAATGATTTCATCGAAGCATTGGAATACGGAATGCCGCCAACGGGTGGACTTGGAATCGGAATCGATCGCCTTGTCATGTTGCTAACAAATGCACCATCGATTCGGGACGTTCTCTTATTCCCAACGATGCGCCACCAACAAAACTAACAAACACGTTTGCTCCCTTTCTTCTATATATAGTAGAGAGGGAGCTTTATTATGAAAAATGAAGGCTCGAAAAGACATGATGGATTGGAATCAATCAGCAATAAAACGGGTAAATAATCTTTTTAAATGTTTTTCTAATAAAATGCTTGTACAATCGAAAAAGCCGTGGTATATTATTTCTTGTGCCGCAAATGGTTGTGACACACCGAAAAAAATATCAAAAAAAGTTGTTGACAATTGTGTTGATAACTTGGTAAGATATTAAAGTCGCTGAAAACGACACGACGAACTTTGAAAACTGAACGATGAGGCAAAAAACGTATCTTCGGATACAAACAATGAATGAAGCGCAAGCTTCGTCAACGTGACTTTGGTCACAAAAACGAGCAAGTCAAACACTTTATGGAGAGTTTGATCCTGGCTCAGGACGAACGCTGGCGGCGTGCCTAATACATGCA
>NZ_JACSMP010000013.1:0-39275 GCF_018618725.1 Exiguobacterium sp. s80
CCTCCTTACAACGGATATACCTGAAAGAGAGGGTGGCGATTCATCTCCCACTTTCACTAGGGCTTCACCCTGATCGTTTAGAAGTGGGCGTATTCTCGCCTGATTTAGATAAAATTCGTATAGGCTGCGCGTCCAGTACGTTTCGCTTCTTCAGACAATAAGGCGGCAGCTTCCTCGTCCAGGACAATCATCACGTCAGCATGACGTTGTAGAATCGTCGCCGGACAATCGGGCGTCGCCGGACCTTCCATCATATCGCGCACGGCTTCTGCTTTTCTGGCACTAGAGGCTACGAGCAAGATTTTTTTCGCTTCCATGATCGTACCGAGCCCCATCGTGATTGCATGTGACGGAACATCTTCTAACTTTTCGAAGAACCGCTGATTCGCTTCACGCGTCGATTCTGTCAACTTCGTTACGTGAGTCGTCGCGTCAAATGAGGTGCCGGGTTCGTTGAAGGCAATATGTCCGTTCGAACCGATTCCAAGCAATTGAAGATCGACACCAAGCTTACGAACCAGGTGTTCATAACGTTCACTTTCTGCATGGGCATCTTCCGTATCTCCGAATGGAAGATATGATTTCTTGAAGGCAACTGCATTAAACAGATGTTCCTTCATGAACGTGTGATAACTTTGCGGATGCGTCGGGCTAAGTCCGACATATTCATCAAGATTGACCGTCGTCACGTGCGAACAGTCTAATGTATCTTGACACCACTCTTCATAAACGCCGACAGGCGAACTCCCTGTCGCCAGCCCAATCGTCAACCCCTCCTCTTGCCGTTGAATTTCATTTTTGAGAAGTTGATACGTGACTTGTGCCAATTCTTCAGCCTTTTCGACAATCATCCATTTCATAAAAATAGCTCCCTTCATTTTTTAAATGTATGGACTGCTCCACGATGAATCGTCCGCTCGACAAATAATGATTCATTTAACACAACGAAATCAGCATCCTTACCAATCTCGAGCACCCCTTTTTTCGTCAGACCAAATTCTTCTGCCTGATTGATTGAAGTCATCCGTACCGCTTCTTCAAGGGAACACCCTGTAAAGGCAATAATATTCCGAAGCGCTTGATCCATCGTCAGGACACTTCCGGCTAAATTTCCGCTCGCTAGTCGCGCTGCTCCATCTTTTACGTCGACCGCTTGGCCACCGAGCTCATACTGACCTTCTGGTAAGCCTTTTGCCCGCATCGCGTCCGTGATGACGGTCAACCGGCTTGCTCCTTTCATCCGGTACGCAAAATCAACCATTTCTTTTGCACTATGAATCCCGTCCGGAATGATTTCCGCACGAACCGCTGGATTGAGTAGACAGTATCCGACTGTTCCCGGCTCGCGATGATGCAGTGCCCGCATCTGATTGTACAAGTGTGTCCCGTGGACGACGTTCCCTTGCTCATTCTGCTCGTATGTTGCGTCGGTATGGCCGGCTGACGGAACTGCCCCCGTCAGACGGACCGCTTCTTCAAATGCCCGCGCTCCCGGTCGTTCGGGTGCATAGGTGACGAGTTTAATCTGACCACCTGCTGCCTGCTGCCACTTTAAAAATTGTTCGACGTCCGGCTCAACGATATAGTCGAGTGGTTGGGCACCCGCATAATCCGGATTAATAAACGGTCCCTCGAGATGAATGCCTTCAATCGTCGTTGTCTCGGTTTCCATCACTTGCCGCGCCGCCTCGAGTGCGCGCGTAATTTGACTCCAGTCTTGTGTGATCGTCGTCGCAAAAAAGGACGTGACACCTTCCGCTAACATCGCTTGACTAAGACGCATTAAGCCTTTTTTATCGGCGTCCATCGTATCGACGTCATATCCCCCATGAATATGAACATCGATCATTCCTGGAATCAATTGCTTCCCTTCTAAATCAAGTACCCCTTCTTCCGCCACTGGTACATACTTCGTCATATCGCCTAGCTCGCTGATCGTCTCTTCAAACCGAATGAATCCCTTCTCTATCACGGTCTGACCCGTATAGATGTTCGCATTGATGATGACAGTCATATCTTCGCTTCCTTTCTTGCTTTGCCTCAAGAGTCGTTTCTCTCTGTTTAGTATAACGCCTCTATTTCTAGTTGTATAGACCTTTATACATTTGTTTGATTAAAAAAGAAGATTCCATACATTCATTGGAATCTTCCCTGATTGATAAACGCGTAATCCTCACCGTCATGGCAGTAACACACGGTCTTTCTTTTTAGAAATAAGACGTGTCACTTTTAAAATCGCAATCGTCAACGATTGACGTTTGCGATACGCCAAGTAACGTCCTTCCCACTTTGGATCATATTTTTCTTTGTAGCGTCTTAGGCCTGTAAAGCTATACATGTAACGAATGTTATTGAAGACGTCAGCCGCGACACGTTCTTGCCAAAATGACGTTTCGTCTTCTCCAACAGCAGATAGTGGTGCCATTCCCATATTGAACGTATGATAGCCTGCTTCTTTTGCATACTCAAACAAACGGATGAACATCGCATCCATAATCCCATTCGGTCCATCAGGACGGAAGCGCATCAAATCGATTGATAAGACACCGTCTTGATAAGCAGGCATGAACGTCATGAAGCCAAGCAAGTCGCCTGCCGCGTCACGCATGATTCCAACGGGTGCTTGATTCAAATAGTCTGACTGAAAGTATCCGAGTGAAAACCCTTTTTCTACTTTGTTCCCTAACCAGTCATCTGATACGTCACGTAACGATGTAAGTAAGGCATTTGAAAATGGCGGTTTTACAACTTCAAACGTCATGCCTTCTCGTTCAAAACGATTTTTAATGGAACGCAGTCCAGCTCGCTTCTTACCGGAAACCGTAAACGTCGTAATATCAACAATTGCTTCTTCGCCTAACTTAAAAAAGTTAAAACCAAAATCATGATACAGGGACATGTTTTGCGCCTGAATCTGATAGATGTTCGGAATGTAGCCCAAATCCTCGACGCGTCGTAGAAACGTACCAATCAATTGCGAATGTTCATCCGGGTTCCCACTCGGGTCACCCAACACAATAATCCGATTTCCTGTCTGACTGAATTGAAGAAATGCCCGACCCGATTCTGAGAAGAAAAATCGTTTATCCCCTAAAAAAGCCAAATGACTCAAGTAGTTTCCGCCTTCTTCCGTCAACGTCTGACGGACTTTCATTTCATCAAAAGCCTCTCCGAGGACCGGATGGTTAAACGTGTTGAACAGGCGAATGAACACTAACAAGTAAACAAGTGCAAAAATCGTTGCACTTGCTGCAAACATCGAAATTTCATGAGACGGATACACTTCCGTTCCGTCTGCAGACCCTAACGTATAAAACGTATACCCGAAGAAAACAAATCCACCGAGGTAAAGTATCCCGGCCAACGATGCACGCATTAACCGCATCGTCGTAATCAGCGTCCGCTCGCGGTGGAAAGATTTTGCCGAAACCGTCAGCAAAATGAGCACAACGAGAACCGCAAAAAGCGAGATTAAGTTGAATCCTCGTAAGGCCATCCCAATCAGTGCGAAGAATGATGCCCCGTATACCATATAGAGCGAACGTTTCGTCCGTCGATATAACGAGGGTGCCAGTAAGACGAATAATAACCCGCCCATCAAGAAGAAACTGTTCCCAAGTAGTAATAATTCATGCGGTAAACGGGCTTCTAGAAAATCGTATTGTGACGAGACCGGCGGTAAAATCGCAAGTCCCCAAATCGCAATACCTGCGAGCAACGTGATCAAGGCTAACGCAAAATGACGGACCTTACTTAAAAAGCGCAGTTGCAAGCGCCAAATGACTCCACCGACTTCGACGGATGGTCCGACGATCGGCTTATCTTCAATCATTTTGACAACAGGTCCACTAAATTCGCGTGCTGAGAACACCAGCCCAATCACAAAGGGCACTATGTAATAGACCAGACGGTAAATCAACAGTCCCGTCAAGACGCTTCCTTCCGCTACACCAGCGCGTTGCATACCAATCAAAAAAACCAAGTCAAACGAACCAAAACCCCCGGGAACCATCGAAATCAATCCGGCCGTCGCCGCGATGATGAATACACCGATGACTTTCGCAAAACTGACGTCCGTTCCGAGTGCCTGTAAAATTAAATAGACGACGACACCGGCACTGAACCATTCTACGAGTGAGACGAGTGAATACAGTACGATCGACGATGGTCGAATGCTACTCGCCCCGCGTCTGAACGTAAACAGGAGATATAAAGGGAAGAAAAGTGCGACACCAATGATAACGGGCCAAAGCCATTTTTTAAAATCGAGCACTTCGAACGCCGGGAAAATATTTAATAAAGACAATGCAGATAAAATCGATAGTCCACTAATCAACGTCGGCGCCATCCAGCCGATAGCCTTCAGGAGACGACTTCCTTCAACGAAAGGCCGATAAAGCGCCGTCCGAACCCCCATACCGGCAAGACCACCAAATCCGATGATTCCGTTAAACGAATTCGCAATCCACGAAGCCCGGAAGACGAGTCCGAGCGGCGCTTTGACCTCCAAAGAACGTAACAGGATGACGTCATAAAAGAACATCGTCGCGACGGCAAGGAGACCGGCACCGACTAAAAGAATGAACTTCCATGATGGGATTTGCTGAATGGCTTGAATCGATTCATTTAAAGATAAATTTTTCAATTCACTTTGTCCTTGATACAAGATAAAGAGAATTAAAGCAATCGGTAAAATAATTTTCGCGATCGTAACGATTCGTTGTTTATTGAGCTTCATCCAACAACCTCCTTTGACTTCTTGACGAGATAGACCAATCGTAAGAGCAATAACGTTGCTCCGACCGCAAGACCAATAATGAGTCCCCACCAGTAACCGTCCGGTCCAAGTGTCGTAAACCGTTCGAAATAAAAACCGAGCGGTAAGCCAATCACCCAGTACGCCGAAATCGTCAAAATGAATGTGGCATTGACATCTTTAAAACCACGTAATGCGCCTTGAGTCGGTGCTGCGACCGCATCGGATAACTGAAAGAAAATCGCGAGAATCATGAAATGTGCGGCTAGATTGATTACTTCCGGATCATTGCTATAGAGTGCCGCGACCCGTTCATTTTGTAAGTACAAGAGTCCGCCGGAGAAGAGCGAGACAGCAATACATAATAACAGCCCAATCCAAATGTACTGGACGGCATCCTTGACGCGTTTCGCCCCAACTTCGTACCCGACAGTGATCGTCAAAGCTGACGCAGCTGACAGGGGGAGCATGTAGACGAAGGATGCAAAGTTGATTGCAGCTTGATACGCACCGATTACGACATCCCCATACGCACCGAGTAACAACGTCACGGCTGAGAAAATACTGACCTCGGAAAAAATTGCTAGTCCAATCGGCGCCCCTAAAAAGACCAGTTCCTTAATCCGAGTAAAATCCGGTTTGTAGAATCGCCGTAAAATACCGAGGCGCTGGAACAGTTCCCCTTTTAGAACGATCCCGGTAATGGCGATACACAATAACCAATATGTGATTGCCGTCGCGACCCCTGCCCCGACACCCCCCAACTCCGGAAAACCAAACTTTCCGAAGATAAAGAGATAATTGAAAGCAACATTAATGGGTAAAGAGAATAATAATAATACCATCGTGATGTTTGACTTCCCGAGAGAATCGACTAATGTGCGAAGGACAAAAAAGATAAACATCGGAATGATACCAAATCCGAGCATGATGAGATAGACACGTGCGACACGTCTTGCTTCACCCGATAATTCCATCTGATTCAAAATCGGATTGACGAACAGTAAACCGAGTACTAATGTGACAACGATGATGAGTACTGAAACGTAAAGTGCCTGAACGACGATTCGTTTGACTTCACGCTCCTTCCTTGCACCCATTGCTTGCGAGACGAGCGGCGCGACGGCTAATAAAATACCCGTCAGACCTGTGTAGACAGGCGCCCAAAGACTTGCTCCGACACCGACACCAGCTAAATCAGCTGAGCCGTATCGTCCAGCCATGACCGTGTCAAAAAAGCTAATCAAATAAAAAGCGACTTGCGTCACTAAGATTGGAAAGAAAATTTTCATGAATTGTTGAATCTTTCCAGACAACGTAAACGTTTCTAACATGACTTCACCACATTCCAGAGCTAAGAAACGGCTCTATTTTAATCATTATTTCTGTCTATTAGCTTGTTCTACGTAAAAATTGTGAGGAGGGATTCATATGAATCATCGCGATACTGAAAACTTAACGTTCGAACTACTTGAAACGTGGGCGACATTCAACCACTATGCAAAAGAAGCCCAACAATTTAAAAATCCGGAAGATGTCCACCAAGCAAGAATCCGTCTTCGGAAGTTGATTACGTTCGCTACACTTGTCGGTGAGACGGATGAACCTGTTTATCTGATTTGGAGACGACTGATGCGCGCATTTGGCGAGGTCCGTGATTTAGACGTCCAACTCGAACAACAATCTGTCACGTCACCCGTCGAGCAACTATTCGCCGAACACCTCGCGCTCCAACTCCAAGGAAAACGAGCAACGCTACTTGAAACGATGCATCTGCTCATCTCAAGTGAACTCGATAAATCCGTCCGTCGTTTCTTAGCAGGACCGCTGACAAAACGATTAAAACGGATGGATGAAAACGATTTGATTCACGCGGCAAAAAAACAATTTGATAAAAAAGCACAAAAATACGAAAAAGTGCACCATACAGAAGGACAAAAAAGAATCCAAAAGATGCACGAATTACGTCTTGCGACAAAGTACTACCGCTATACATTAGAATACTTGCGTCCTTATACCACTCTTCCGAAGTCGACCGTCGATCGTCTAAAACGCGTTCAGACCCAGCTTGGCCAAATCAATGATACGTACAACCGGCTCGAACGGTGGCGCGCATTTACACCACCGGATGAATACCAATTGAAACGCGCAGAAGAAGTTACACGACTCGAACAAGCCTTAGTGACGGCACTGGACGAATTTTCACTCGATTAAGGGTGACGCTGGACGAGCAGCTCGAGCATTTTCGTGCCCGCGATTGAGTTTCCTTTTAAATCGAGGGCCGGTCCAAAAATACCGATTCCGAGATCTGCCATATCGAAATCACTACGTCCACAGGCCACGATGGCACCCGAGACACCACTTTTCCCGGGAAGTCCGACTTGAACAGAAAACTCACCAGAAGCATCATACATGCCGCACGTCGTCATGATCGCACGAATGATTCGCGCATTACGACGAGAGATGACTTGATGGCCGGATGGTGTTTTTCCAGACTGGCTTAAAATTTTACCCATCATCGCGAGTCCTTTACAGTTCGTCAAGATTGCGCATTGTTTTGTGTAGACATCGATGATTTCTTCGACGTTTCCTTCAATGACTCCGTGATAGCGCATGAAGTACAGCAATGCCCGGTTCAAATCCGTCGTTTCGAATTCGGATTTTGCGACTTCCGCGTCGTACTTGACCATCTCGACTTCGATGTCGAGCAGACTCGCGATGAACTCGCGCAGTTTGAGCAGTTTATCTGCCGCATCTTCCCCAGGTAACATACTCGTCACAGCAAGCGCTCCTGCATTGATCATCGGGTTGAGCGGTTTTGTTGGAATCGTCTCCTCAAGCTTCGCGATCGAGTTGAAGGCATCCCCCGTCGGCTCCATTCCAACTTTTGAAAAGACATAATCCTCACCAAATGTTTCGAGAACAAAAGCAAGTGTGATAATTTTAGAGACACTTTGTAACGTAAATAAAGTGTCCGCCTCACCAGCAGACACAAATGTCCCGTCGGCATTGCAAACTGCGATTCCAAGTTGCGTCGGTTCTGACTTCGCAAGCTCCGGAATATAACTCGCAACTTGTCCGAGTACTGCATAAGGACGGCATTCATCAATTAATTCTTCTAGTTGTTGTTGTGTAACGTTCATGTACTTCCCTCTTCCTGTTTTTTTATAGCTTATCATGCTTTGTCAGAACGAGATATGGCAAGACGTAGTTTTGTCTGTGAAAGCAAAAAGCTCGGGAAAAGTTACTGTAAAAACAACAAAAAAATCTGAACATCATCGAGATTCATACTTTGAATGTCGACGACGTTCAGATTTTTTAACAAGCAGACGTTCCATCAACGAATGACGAGTTCTGAACCGTCTGCGTCGATCGCGACGTGCGACCCATCCTGGATTTCCCCGCTGATCAGTGCACGGGCCAGTTTTGTCTCGATCGTCCGCTGGATATAACGATTGATTGGACGGGCACCGTACTGAGGTTCGAAGGCTTCATCGAAGATTAACGTTTTGGCGGCTTCTGTCACATCAATCGTAATTTCCCGACCTGATAAACGATCTGCCATCTTCGCGACCGCTTTATCGATGATCCGCTCGATTTCTGCGCGGTGCAATGGATGGAATAAAATCGTGTCATCAATCCGGTTCAAGAATTCGGGCCGGAAATGATTTTTCAGTTCTTGACGGACAGCTTCTTCTTCGGCTGGATCAATGTAACCATCTTTGGCTGCTTCTAACAAAATGTTCGCTCCAATATTCGAGGTCATGATGACAATCGTGTTTTTAAAGTCAACGACACGTCCTTGTGCGTCCGTCAAGCGGCCATCATCAAGCAGTTGAAGCAGGATATTGAACACATCGCCATGTGCTTTCTCGATTTCATCAAATAAGAGAACCGAGTACGGACTGCGACGGACCGCTTCTGTCAGTTGTCCGCCTTCTTCGTATCCGACATAACCCGGAGGCGCACCGACGAGACGGGACACATTGTGTTTCTCCATATATTCCGACATGTCAATCCGAATGATGTGATCTTCACTGTCGAACATCGCTGCCGCAAGTGCTTTCGCAAGCTCGGTTTTCCCGACACCGGTCGGACCGAGGAAGAGGAACGAACCGATCGGCCGGTTCGGGTCTTTGATTCCGGCCCGAGCCCGGATGACGGCGTCTGATACAAGGCGGACGGCTTCGTCCTGACCGAAGACCCGTGTATGCAGCGTATCTTCGAGATGGAGCAACTTCTCCCGTTCACCTTGCGCAAGACGTGTAACCGGAATCCCCGTCCATTTCGAAACGATATCTGAAATTTCTTCGTCTGTTACGGCTTCGCGGACTAACTCATGAGAGACGTGTTCTGCTGATTCTTCTGCTACATGTAACCGATTTTCGAGTTCCGGAATCTGTCCGTATTTGATTTCAGAAGCCGTATTTAAATCATACCGGCCTTCTGCTTCTTGTAAGGCAAGTTTTGCTTTTTCGAGATCTGCCCGCAGCTGCTGGACACCTTGCGAACTTTCTTTTTCATGTTCCCACCGTGTCCGAAGCGCACTCTCATCTTCACGCGCTGAACTTAATTCTTGTTGCAGCGTCTCAAGGCGTTTACGCGAGGCCTCGTCCGTTTCTTTTTTAAGAGCTGCCTCTTCGATTTCAAGTTGCATGACCCGGCGAACGAGTGAATCAAGTTCCGCTGGCATCGATTCCATATCCGTCCGAATCATCGCGCACGCTTCATCGACTAAGTCGATCGCTTTGTCCGGCATGAACCGATCCGTAATATAGCGATCGGAGAGAATGGCCGCTGCGACTAGGGCATTATCATGGATTCTGACACCATGGTGAATTTCAAACCGTTCTTTTAATCCGCGCAAAATCGAAATCGTATCTTCGACGTCCGGTTCTGCGACGAGGACTTGTTGGAACCGGCGCTCGAGTGCCGGATCTTTTTCAATATATTTCCGATATTCATCGAGTGTCGTCGCTCCGATACAGTGCAACTCACCACGGGCGAGCATCGGTTTGAGCATGTTACCGGCGTCCATCGCCCCTTCTGTTTTTCCGGCTCCGACAATCGTATGCAGCTCATCGATGAAGAGAAGGATTTGCCCTTCTGCTTCCTTGACCTCGTTCAAGACGGCTTGCAAACGTTCCTCAAATTCACCCCTGTATTTTGCACCTGCAACGAGCGTACTCATATCCAGGCTAAACAACTGTTTGTTTTTTAAGCTCTCCGGTACATCACCACGCACGATACGTTGGGCGAGTCCTTCCACGATTGCCGTCTTCCCGACACCGGGCTCACCGATCAGAACGGGATTGTTTTTTGTTTTTCGGCTGAGTATCCGGATGACGCGACGGATTTCATCGTCCCGACCGATGACGGGGTCTGTTTTCCCTGACCGAAAATCAGCGACAAGATCCCGTCCATATTTTTTTAAGACATCAAATGTCGCTTCAGGATTTTTTGTCGTCACTTTCCGATTACCACGCATCGCTATGATGGCTTCGCGTAATGTTTCTTCCGTCACACCTTGCCCCCGTAAATATTGTGTTGTAGGACTCGTTTGTTTCGAGAGTGCGAGTAAGAGGTGTTCGACCGAAACATACTCATCTTGCATCAAACGGGCTTCTGTTTCCGCTTCCGTCAACACGTTCAATAAAGAACTACTGATCCGTGGTGTCGAGACTTGCGCGAGCGCCGGTAATTTTTCAATCGCTTGATTGATGGCTTGTTCCATCTGATCCATCCGCTGATCGAGTTTTTCAAAGACGATCCGAGCGATTCCTTCTTCCTGTGCGATTAAAGCGAGTAATAAATGCCACTCTGTGATTTCACTATGCCGACGTTGTTTCGCAATCGCTTGCGCTGATACGATTGCCTCATGAGCACGATCCGTTAATTTCTCAAAGTCCATGTCGCATTACTCCTTTACTGATAATTGATTTTCCCATTCTTCATAAAACGTTGCATCCATCTCAGGCAACTTCACTTCTAATTGAACAAGTAAAGCACCCCGATGCCCGTCTTGATTACTTAAGCCACGATTTGGAATGCGTAGTCTTGCACCTGGTTTCGTCCCCGGCTTGACCTTTAACTTGACACGTTTTCCTTCAAGCGTATCGGCAATCACTTCGCCACCCAAGACAAACGTCGTCGGATACACACGCACCGTTGAAATGACATCCTGTTCGTGTCGACGGAACCGGTCGTCATCTTTGAGATGAATCGTCACGTAGACGTCACCCGCCACTCCACTTCGGTTACGCAACGAACTTTTTCCGCGTAAACGAACTTTCTTCCCTTCGTAGACGTCTTTCGGAAGACTCATCTGAATCGTCCCTGAAGCTAGACGAATCGTTACTTTTTCATTTGTACTGAGGTGACTGAGTGGTACCGTCAGTTCAAGTTCTTCATCCGTCGATTCTTCTTCTTGGTTAAAAAACGAACCGAACATGTCTTCAAAACCAAAGGATTGACCGCCACCGGTCGGTCGAGACTGTCGTCCATTGTATTGACGGAAGATGTCCTCGTAGTCTGCTGATTGCCCCGGACCCGCGCCAGCCATGCGTTCAAAGTCACTTCCATAACGATCATACTGCGTCCGTTTTTCTTCATCCCCGAGGACATCAAAAGCCTCCTGAATATCTTTAAAACGGCGATCTGCACTCGCCTCTTTATTGACGTCCGGGTGAAACTGTTTCGCAAGTTTCCGATACGCTCGTTTGATGTCTTGATTCGTTGCCGACTTTTCGACACCAAGCGTCCGGTAATAATCTTTTGCCATCTCACTTCACTCCTTCACTTATTAACTCTGTATCTTAATTATAAAATCGAATCGTCAATTGGTCAAATATAGTCAAACTTTTTCATCACGGCTTCTCTTCATCTTTTCACTTTACGGTTTTTCTTCAAACAAGTTTCATGAACCGACTCATGCTATACTGATATCCATAGTTATTCACACGAAGGAGCGATGAAAAAATGGATGGAAAAAAACGTGCAGACGTCAAGCCTGGACTACGTGTCAGCATCGTCTTAAAACAAGATCAGCGTACGGGGAAACGGACGGAAGGAATCGTCAAAGACTTATTGACGAAATCACCGAACCACCCGCACGGCATTAAAGTACGCCTTGAAGATGGTCAAGTCGGTCGTGTTCAGGAAATTCTTTAAGTAGATAAAAAGGCGTTCCCGTCGTGGAACGCCTTTTTCGATTACCGTATCGCTAAATAACGTAATGTCGCTTCGACTAATATCTTCGCTGCGTCGACCATCGCCGGCTCTTCAAAGTCAAAGCGTGGATGATGATGCGGATAATGTGATGCATCACCTGCACCGGTAAAGAAGAACGTCCCCGGAACTTCCTTCAAATAATAGGCAAAGTCTTCCCCGCCCATTGTCGGATCAATTTCAAATACGCTTGTATCCCCGATCACGTCGCGGGCGACAGCTTCTAAAAAACGTGTCTCAACCAAGTCATTGATGACAGCCGGATACCCTGTTTCATAGTGAAACGTATACGTCGCACCCGCTGCATCACAAATCCCTTTAATCGTCCGCTCCATCTCCGAGACGATTTTTTGAGCCACCGCCTCATCAAACGTCCGGACGGTCCCCGTCAATTGTGCCCGGTCAGCAATGACATTGAACGTATTCCCGGCATGAAGCGTCCCGATCGTCAAGACGGCTTGCTGCAATGGATCGAGACGACGGCTGACGATACTTTGAAGTTCTTTGACGATGGTCGCCCCGAGTAGTACGGCATCAATCGTTTCGTGCGGTTTTGCCCCGTGTCCGCCTCGGCCGAACAACGTTAACTCGAATTTATCCGCCGCTGCCATGACGGGACCGACCCGTGTTCCGATCGTCCCCAGCTGGGTCGTCGACCAAAGGTGCGTTCCGAAGATGACATCGACTCCGTCAAGACAGCCGTCAGCAATCATCTCACGCGCTCCCCCCGGTACCACTTCTTCTGCATGCTGGTGAATCAAGACGACATTTCCCGTCAGCTGTTCTTTTTGACTGGCGAGAACTTCCGCAACGGCGAGTAATGTCGCTGTATGACCATCATGACCACACGCGTGCATGACTCCTGGGACAGTCGAACGATAATCAACCGTTTTTTCATCTTGAATCGGTAACGCATCAAAATCTGCCCGTAATGCGACCGTTTTCCCCGGTTTTCCTCCTCGAATCGTTCCGACGACACCACGTCCTCCGACATTTCGTCGGACTTCGATTCCAAGTTCTTCGAGACGACTTGCGATATAATTCGGTGTCTCAACCTCATGAAAAGAAAGTTCAGGATGTTGATGTAAATATCGTCGGCGTTCAACCATTTCCGGAAATAGCTGTTCGATCCGGCTCGCTATCGACTGATCCACTAAGTAGCCCCCTTATTTTTTTCCGTGCAACATCTTTACACTTTCACGTGTGTACTGAAGTCGTTCAATCGTATCCGTATAGTGAATTGCTGCATAAGACAAGAAGAGCACATCAATCGCAAACAATTGTGCCAAGCGCGAACTGAGTGCCGCACTTCGAAGCGGTGCTTCCGGTGCACGCGATGTCCACAATGCGATATCTGCCAGCTGACTGATTCGGTTATCACCAAATCGGGTTAGACTAATCATTTTTAAACCGCGAATTTTTGCCAGTCGCATCAGTTCGACGACTTCTTCTGTTTCCCCGCTGTAAGAAATCGCGAAGAAGACATCATCCGGACTCGCATTTGCAAGGAGTGTCGCTAAAAGATGCTGATCCGATTCTTGAATCGCTAACTTCCCGACGCGCGTCCACTTTTGAGCTGCATCAAGTGCGACGACGTTCGAAGCACCGATTCCATAAAAATAGATAGCACGTGCTTGATCGAGCGCTTTTGTCGCTTCTGCGATTCGGACATCGTTCAATTGTTTGGCTGTATCTTGTAGGGCTTGCATACTGTTACTAAGCGTTTTTTCGATTAAATCTGCTGGACGTTCGTTTTCTTCGATATCGTGATATCCTGTCAAATCCGTTCGTGCCGTATCAGCAGAAATCCGCATCCGCAGTTCCGGATACCCCTTTAATCCAAGCGCACGACAAAATCGGACGACGGCTGCAGCACTCGTATTCGATTCTTCTGCCAAATGATGAATCGTCATCCCGGCGATTTCGTTTGCGTGGGATAAAACAAAATCAGCTACTTTTCGTGACGAGGACGGCAACTCCTCGCGTACTGCTTCAATTTGTGAAAAGATACCACCCTTCATTCAATCCGCTCCTTTGACTTGACGTTCTTTTAGAATTCGTTTTCATGTTATACATTTAGTGTACATTTTATGAAACTTAATTTCAATTCAATTATTGTATTCCAAAATTTAATCATAATAAAAAGGACCCATGTGCATGGATCCTTCAGCTTACAGGAAAAACTTTATCAACGAATTTTAACGATTGGTTTTTTCGTATCGGGTTCGAGGAATAACATCGCTTCCGTATCTCCGTTTAAGTTCGTGACGGTAATCGTCGTCGGAACATTCCGGTTATACTCCCACCGGTTTTCAAGCAGATACGTCACGTATTGGATGAAGGCGACAAGTTCTGCTTTTCCGTAAAATTGAACCGGGATTTTAATTTCAAGCTTCTTCAATTCACCCTCTTGATAGAATCCTTCACCCATCATCCCCGTGTAGTTCGGGAAGTAGTCTTCGAGGCGGTCCTTGAACAAGTCGAATTTCGCCGCGTCATCACGAACGTCATTCGTTGCTGCTGAAGAAGGATAGTAGTAATACTTCTCATCATAATTTTTCCAGTCATTCGCACTAATTTGGTTCCCGCGACCGATGAAGGCCGATGAAAGGTAGTGACCTGAAACCGGTGAACCCTCTTTCTCTTGTAAATAGAGGGCGACGTGGATCGGTGTCGTCTTCATCCCGTCCGTCTTCCGCATCTTTTGGACGAGTTCGTTTGCCATTTTCTTGCCTTGCTCGATGACTTTTTTCTCATCTAATTTCACAGTATATGTCGGCCCATAGTTTTCATCTTGGAAAACGTACTCACTATTTAAGACTAACGCAATCGATGTCCCACCCAGTTCGAGTTTTTTATCTTCTTCGAGCATGTAGTCTTGTTCTAAGATGTGCGATAAAATCAAAGGAGACTTCTGATTTTTCTCTTTATATGATTTTCCAGTCGTGTACGCCGGGTTTAATCCTTCTGGATCACTCCCACTCGTATCTGCTTTTCCTGTTCGAAGCAACCACTTTGCGATTTGGTCCGCTTCCAGCAGTTGACCTTCTTGGTAATAATATTTTTCCGGGTCAAAAAACTGTGTTGAATGGCGCATCAGCCCGGTCTCAATCTCATCCAGTTCAAGCCGTGAGCTGACCCGCTTTTGTGTCATCCCGCGGGCGACGCTTGGCCGAAACGGAAGTACCGTTCGATAGTACGAATCGGTCGTATCGATTGCCGGACTGACAACTGCTTGGACTTCTTTACCTTGTTCGCTCTCAGTAATGACTTCTTTCGTATCGCTGTCTTGTGATAGATCCATCGAACAAGCACCTAAAAATAGTGTGCTCGTCAATGTCAATGCTATCATTTTTCTATATCTCATCATCATCATTGCACCCCATGTTTTAAAATCGTTCTCTTTATCATAACAGAATCGTTTTCAATCGGGGAAGCACTAGTTTTCCCCTACTTTTCAAAAAGCACTGCGTGACTTTTAATCGCGCGAAAGGACAATCTTATATGAAACAACGACAAGTCATCGGGCTCATCCTCTTATCAGCAGGCATTTTATTCATGCTTTGGCCCATTTGGAATACCTATCAAAAACAAGCAACAACGACTGATTTAAAGCAACAATGGAAAAAAAGCTTACAAACGGTTGATGCAAAAGAAACGACAAAACCACTGGTGACAAAAGGTGACGGACTCTTAACAATCCCTTCACTTGATTTCGAACAAGTCATCTTAGAAGGAGCTTCGACCGATGTTCTTGATCACAGTATCGGGCACATCAAAGAAACCGGTGCCCCGGGAAAAGGAAACTATGCTTTAGCAGGACACCGAAGTTTTACGAAAGGACTTCATTTCAACAAGTTACCGCAACTGAAAACAGGAGCCGATGTCATCGTCACCACAAAAGACCATCGTTATACGTACCGCATGGAAAGTTCAAAACTCGTCAAGCCGACGGATCTCTCCGTTCTCGATCAAAACGTCAAACAACCGATGATTACACTCATCACTTGTGATCCACCGGAAACCGCGACAAACCGTTTAATCAAACAAGGTGTGTTGATTAAAACAGAAACACTTGATTGAGTCTAGCACTTCATCTGCTTTCAAACACAAACAAAAATCCGAGTGATTCTTTTCAAAAGAAGAATCGCTCGGATTTTTTTAAGGCGTAGACCCTACTCTGAATCGCTTATTTTAAATCACGCCTCGTGTCGTGCCAATTCTTCCAGCAATCGTGCCTCATCCCAAATCTCAATTCCGAGTGATTCAGCCTTCGTCAACTTCGACCCCGCCTTTTCACCTGCGACTAAGATATCGGTTTTCTTACTAACACTCCCGGTCACGTCCGCACCGAGTACCTCAAGACGCTTTCCAGCTTCCGAACGTTTTAGCGATTCCAGTGTCCCGGTCAAAACAATCGTTTTCCCGGAGAACGGTGCATTCGATTGATCGATCCGTTGACCAAGAAACTGTTGATTCAGCCCAAGCGCTGCTAAATCCTGGATTAGTGCCTGTGCTTCCGGATGCTCGAAGTACTGCGTAATTGAGTCAGCAATTTTACTGCCGACTCCGTCGATCGCCACAATTTCATCGTAACTTGCTTGCGCGATTCCGGTTAACGTATCAAAACGTTCTGCGAGCAGATACGCTGCTTTTTGACCGACGAGACGGATCCCAAGACCAAAGACGAGGCGTTCGAGCGAATTTTGTTTCGACGCCTCGATTGCCGCCAGTAACTTATCGACTGACGTTTCTCCCATCCGTTCATAGGTCAAGAGTTCGTCACGATCGAGACGATACAAATCAGCAAGCGTCCGAATTGCTTGATGTTCATACAGTTGACGGACAACTTTTTCACCAAGCCCATCGATGTTCATCGCTTGGCGCGAGACGAAGTGGATGATGCCTTCCGTCAACTGGGCGGGACATTCCGGACTGACGCAGCGCACGTCGACTTCACCTTCGAGGCGGACGAGCTCCGACTGACAGGCAGGACATTGTTTCGGGAATTCAATCGGTTGTTCCGCCCCCGTTCGTTCTGAAACGACGACACTGACGACAGCCGGAATAACGTCCCCCGCTTTTTTAATGATGACTTGATCGTGCAGGCGGATATCTTTTTCCATGATGAAGTCCGCGTTGTGTAACGTCGCATAACTGACGGTCGAACCGGCAACGACGACGGGTGCGAACCTTGCGCGTGGTGTCACTTTCCCGGTCCGTCCGACACTAAAGTCAACTTCTTCGACGGTCGTCATCACTTCTTCAGCAGCAAATTTATAGGCAGTCGCAAATCGTGGACTCTTCGCAGTAAATCCGAGTTCTTCCTGATCGTCATAACGGTCGACCTTGAGCACGATGCCATCGATTTCATACGGCAATGTCGCACGTTCTGCCGTCCAGTACGTGATGAACGCTAAAATATCTTCTACCGTCTGACATGTTTTCATTTCTTTGTTCGTCGGTAAACCGAGCTGTGCCAGTTGTTCCATCGCTTCACTATGAGAGCGCGCCGTCAGCGTATTGACACCGACACCGTAGACGAATAACGATAAATTGCGTGACGCCGTTATCGACGAGTCGAGTTGCCGTAAGCTACCGGCTGCGGCATTTCGTGGATTGGCGAATAATGCTTCTTCGCGTGCCGTCCGTTCCTCGTTTAAGCGCTCGAACGATTGTTTCGGCATGTAGGCTTCGCCGCGAACTTCAACCGTCTCCTGCTCACGCAGACGTAACGGTAACGCTTTAATCGTCCGTAAGTTTTGGGTAATGTTCTCCCCGACCGTTCCGTCACCTCGTGTCGCCCCACGAACGAGTAGTCCGTCTTCATACTTTAAAGAAATCGCGAGTCCGTCGAACTTCAACTCCGCGACATATGTCGTTGCACGACCGAGCGACCGTTCAATCCGCTCGACCCATTCCCGGATCTCCGTTTCATCGAATACGTTGCCAAGTGAGAGCATCGGTAAGTCATGCGTCACCTTTTCGAATGCTTCGAGTGGCGCTGCTCCGACACGTTGGGTCGGAGAATCCGCCGTAATCAGTTCCGGATGGGCCGTTTCCAGTTCAGTCAGTTCCCGTAGCAATTGATCGTACGTGCTATCCGGTACGGTCGGCTGATCTTTTACGTAATATTCATAGCTGTACTGATTTAGTTTTTGGCGCAATGCTTCGATGCGTGCTTGGTCTTCCATTTTGACGCCTCCACTCATACCTTTTTAATTGGTGCGAATTTTGCAAGCAGCCGTTTAATCCCGACTGCCGGGAACGCGATATCAATCTCAAGACTATCGCCAGACCCACGTGTTTGGACGACCGTTCCTTGCCCCCACTTACCATGCTCTGCCTTGTCCCCGACATTCCAGCCAAGTGACTCGGCGCCGGATATTTTCATCGCTGTCGGTTTCGTGACCGAACGACCGATAACAGCTTTCCCTTGCGGAACCGGACGATCTTCCCATGGGAGTGGTTTGGGTTTTTTACCAGTCCGTTCGATAACTTCTTCCGGTAACTCGGCTAAGAAACGCGATTCTTGGTTCGCATTTGTCCGTCCGTATAACGAGCGCATCCGCGCATGCGAGAGATAAAGTCGTTTTTCTGCTCGCGTGATGCCGACGTAGGCCAGGCGGCGTTCTTCTTCCATCTCGTCTTCATCTTGCAGCGAACGGCTGTGCGGGAACAAACCTTCTTCCATTCCAATCAGGAAGACGACCGGGAACTCAAGCCCTTTCGCCGAGTGCAACGTCATCAACGTGACTTGCTCACCTGGATCCGTTTCATCAAGCGAATCAACATCGGCGACGAGTGTCAAGTCGGTCAAGAAGGCAATGATCGTCCGGTCTTCCGGATCTTCTCCTTCTGTCTCCTTCTCGAAGTTTTGCGCGACAGTGATGAACTCGTTGATGTTCTCAAGACGACTTTGTGCTTCAAGCGTCTTGTCTTCCTTTAAGACTTGACGATAGCCTGATTTTTCAAGAACTTCCTCGACGAGCTCCGAGATGCTGATAAATTCCTGCATCTGACGTAACCCCATGATCATCGTCCGGAAATCCGTCAATTTAGCTGCCGTCTTTGGTGCGATATTCGACAATTCGATATCACGGATGGCATCCATCAAGGACACACCCTGAAGATCAGCGAAGTCACGTAATTTATCAATCGTTGTCGCCCCGATTCCACGTTTCGGTTCATTGACGATTCGGGCAAAGGATAAATCCTCGTTCGGGTTCGAAATCAGGCGGAGATAGGCAAGAACGTCTTTGATTTCTTTTCGATCGTAGAACTTTGTTCCGCCAATCATTTTGTACGGTACGTTTGACTTCAGTAACGTTTCCTCGATTGCACGCGATTGAGCGTTCGTCCGGTACAAAATTGCGATGTCGTTAAGCTTCATCCCGTAACGTAGCGAATTGCGAATTTCTTGGACGATGTAAAAGGCCTCTTCCCGCTCGTTTTCCGCCGTATGGATAATCAATTTTTCCCCTTCGAGATTTTCCGTCCAAAGCTTTTTATCTTTTCGTGTACTGTTGTTTTTGATGACATGGTTTGCCGCATCAAGAATTCGTTTGGACGAACGATAGTTTTGTTCGAGCAAGATGACGCGGGCTGTCGGATAATCCTCTTCAAACGACAAGATGTTCGCGATATCCGCACCACGCCAGCGATAAATCGACTGATCGGAGTCACCGACGACACAGAGGTTTTGATGTGCGGCTGCTAATAAGTTAACGAGATCGTATTGGGCTTTGTTCGTATCTTGATACTCATCGACATGGATGTAACGGAATTTTTTTTGATAAAAGGCGAGTACGTCCGGTGCTTGTTTGAATAACTCTGTTGTCTTGCCAATCAAGTCATCGAAATCGAGCGCATTATTGCGGCGTAAGACGGATTCGTATCCTTTATAAATTTCAGCGACTGTTTTTTCATATGGATTCGTCACGATTGACGCATAGAACTCAGCACTCCGTAATTCATTTTTTTGACTTGAAATAATAGAGAGCATCGACCGTGGATCCCATTTCTTCGGATCAAGGTTCTGTTCTTTCAAGACCAATTTAAGTGCCGACTGCTGATCGCTTGAATCAAGGATTGTAAAGTTCCGGTCGTAACCAAGCTTATCGATATCACGACGTAACATCCTGACACACATCGAGTGGAAGGTCGAGACCCAGATGTCGTTTGCGACCCCGCCGACTAAACGACCGATTCGGTCACGCATTTCCCGTGCGGCTTTATTCGTAAAGGTAATCGCTAAGATGTTCCATGGTGCGACTTGTTTTTCCGCCATCAAATAGGCGACACGATGCGTCAAAACACGTGTTTTCCCTGAACCGGCTCCTGCCATGATCAGCAAGGGACCGTCCGTATGTTTGACCGCTTTCGCCTGCTCCGGATTCAATCCGCTCACGAGCTGTTCACTTAAATTAAACATGTAATAGCCTCATTTCTTTTTTTCCGAACTTTTGTTCTTATATTTTATCGTGTTGCTTCTACTGTCGCAAGTGCTGCTTTTAAATCCTCATAAATGATATTTCCGACGACAATTGTATCAGCATACCGGAACATTTCCCGAGCCCGCTCGACGGAATCGATTCCGCCCCCATAAAACAGCCGCGCCTGCCGGACGACGTCCTTGACGGCTGCGACGACTTCCGGATTGCCATAGACGCCGCTGTACTCAAGATAGACGATCGGCAGACGGAACACACTGTCCGCGAGTTGAGCGTAGGCGACGACTTCTTCGTCCTGTAATACTTTTGCTTTTGTGACGTGCGCGACCTTCGCCTCCGGATTCAAGACGATGTAGCCTTCTCCGACCAGGTCGGCATGGGCCAGCATATGCCCGACTTCCTGTAAGGCTTCGACCTGTTTTTCGACCAGATATTCTAGCGTACCACTATTTAAGACGCTCGGAGTCAAATACGTATCAAACCCCATCGTCGCCGCTTCGAGCTCAGAAATTTCAAGTGCGACCGCGACCGGATATCTTCGCAGACGCATCAGTAAGTCGAGCGTCGCATCCAGCGTAATATCATCGGTTCCGCCGACGATGATTGCATCTGTTCCAGAGGTTGCGATTGCTGCGAGGGTCGTCTCCTCGATTTCTTTTGCTGGATCTAATTTAAAGACATGCCGCCATTCATCATACGGTAGTAACACGTTCGTCCCATCCTTCCTATCTTGTTCATCTCTAATTAGTATAAAACAAAAACCCATCTCGCGCAGGGCGAGATAGGTCAAGTAGTCGCGCGTCGTTTCGTTAAGAGTGCTGCGAGTCCGAGCGCTAAAAATCCGTAAAGGACGGCGAATGCCCATGGCTCAGCGAGAAAAAAACCGAGCACCGGGACGTCGAGTAACGATGATTCAGGCGAGCAGAGTGCCCGTCCATTGACGATTGCCAGAAATGGCAACGCCGGAACAGCAAAGATGTAACCAAAATTAATCCAAAATGCACGATTCATGCAATCGTCTCCTTAACCGATAATGACGGATTCCTTCGGATAATTGTATTTTCGTTTTGGCTGATTCGCTTTTAAGAGTAAGACAAACGAGATGACACCGATTCGTCCGATGAACATTAAAATCGATAATGTCCATTTTCCGACATTCGATAACTCACTCGTGATCCCGAGCGATAACCCGGTCGTTCCGAACGCGGAACATGCTTCAAAGAACAGCACGAGGAATGGTGCATCCTCGAACATGAGCAAGACAATCAATCCGATGATCGTCACTCCCGTCGAAACGACAATGACGACGAACGATTTCCAAATGTCCGATTGGTCAATTTCACGTCCGAAAATCTTGATTCCATATTCTCCACGGATGAAGGCGACAACACTAAGTAATGCAACAGCAAACGTTGTTGTCCTGATCCCCCCGCCGACGGATGATGGAGAAGCACCGATGAACATTAAAATGGATAAGACGAAGACGGAAGCTTGTGAAAATGTCGTAATATCAACCGTCGTCAATCCACCATTTCGTGTCGTAACCGACTGGAACAGCGCATCGACAATTTTTTCATCAATCGGTAATCCTTTAAAGGACTGGTTCCATTCAAACAGCAACAGACTGCCTGTCCCGAACAGGACGAGGATGAAGAACGTCGAGGCTGTCAGTTTCGTAAATAACGAAAAGTGATACGGTTGTCGTGTCGATTGACGTGTTGCCCGGTAGGCAAAGTATCGTCGCACTTCAACAAGTACAGGGAAACCAATCGCACCGAGTGTCAATAAGACGATTTGCATAAAGACGACAAATAAGTCTCCTCGAAACGGAAGAAGCGACTCTCCTGTGATATCGAACCCCGCGTTCGTCGTCGCACTGACTGAACCGAAGACACCTTGCAACATTGCTTCACCGATCGTCGGAAAGTATTTCGTATAATAAAGGCCTAAAATAAGTGCACCGATCAATTCAATGGAAAGAATGATTAAGATGACTTCACGGATATATTTGACGACCCCTTGCATCGTCGTCTGGTTTTGATCACGAACGACGAGTTGCCGTTCTCGAAAACCGATTCGCTTCCCCAAGATGACCCACATCGCGATATGGAGCGACATCAAGCCAATTCCACTTACCTGCACCAAAATCATGATCATAAAATATCCGAACGTCGTAAACGTATCGGAGACGGAAACGGTCGTCAATCCGGTCACACTGACACAGCTAACCGCCATGAACACCAAGTCTGTAAAATCCCAGTCATAGTCTCCACGGGTCGACCACGGTAGTCCTAATAAAATGATTGCGATGATGACAGCAACGAAATAGATGATGACGAGCGACTGGATCGGCGTCAGTTTTCGAATGAAATGCTGAATCTTTTGTTGAAACGCTAAATCCATCCAGGTTCGTCCTCCTTCATCAAAGCAGCGGATAACCGATTAGTTATCCGCTACTGTTTCTTCTTTCAAACCTAAACGTGCTAACGCTAAATCGTAACCACCAGAGCCATAGTTCAAACAACGTTTCACACGTGAAATCGTCGCCGTCGACGCCCCGGTCGCCTTCTCGATTTTATGATACGTGTTTCCTTCACGTAGTTGACGTGCCACTTCGAGACGTTGCGCAAGCGCTTGAATCTCGTTGACCGTCGCTAAATCTTCAAATAAAGTGTAGCAATCTTCTAATGAATCCATCTTCATGATGGCCGTAAATAATTGGTCGAGTTCTTTCCCTCGTAATTTATCGAGTTGCATCTTGTAACTTCCTTTCCCATTCAATCACTCTTTAATAGTTTAAAGCGCGACGTTTTAAATTTCAAGCATCAGCGTAAAATCGCTGGGAAAAGAACTTTTTTCCGAAGGACTTCATAGATGCCTTGCGGCGTGATGCGGACATACGGCAAGTGCGTCGATGCAAGGAATAATAACGTATAAATCGGATCTTCGAATTGGTACCCCCGTGCGAACAACGCTTCACGCAATGCTGTTTCCTGAACGATTAAGTCTTCGAGCGGTAAATCAGAAGTCTGTCCCATCAACGTCAACGGAATCTCGGCAATCACTTCCCCGTCTTCGACGAGAACAATTCCCCCACCGAATGCTTTCATCCGTTCAAACGCCACCTGCATATCTTGTTTCGATTTCCCGATCATTAAGATATCACCACTGATTGAATAGGAACTGACCATCCCCCCGACGTTCGTCGCAAAGTTTTTCAAAACCGTATTAAGGCGCCATTTCCCTTGCCGATCAAGCAACATTAAAAACGACTCATTGCAATCGGCAGGTAAGACAGGCACACTCGTATCATGTTCAACTTGATACAATTTCATGATGACCGAGTTGATCATCTCAAGACCAACCGGCATGCTGAATGAAAAATCTTGATCCGTCAATGAGACGCTGACTTCAGACTTCTGCATTAATTCCATCGCTTGATCGAGTGCTTCAACGGGGTAGCACGGAATATCGTCGCGCCGGACCCACGTCCCGCGTGCTAGGACATCGACGGGTGTCGGTTGATCGATCGCTTCTAAAATATTTAAGTGGGCAATCCGTCCCGGTGCGATACTTCCCAGGAGATGATCAAGATTAAAGTGACGTGCTGCATTGTACGAGGCAATCCGGTACGCTTCTTCTGCCGGAATTCCCGCAGCAAGCATCAAGCGGACCGTCTCGTCCATCAAACCAGACTTATAGAAGGACGGTGTCGAACCATCTGTCGTCACGAGGACCTTTTCATAATTTTGTAATCCGGCTTCGACAAGTCCTGCAAAAATGTCCGGTAAATCAGGACGAATCGATGAGTAACGAATCGTCGTCGTATATCCTAATTCAAGACGCGTCAATGCTTCCTCGACCGTCATCGCCTCATGGTCACTCGTTACGCCATAAAGTGCCATCTTTGTCAGGGTTTTCGCAGATGCTCCCGGGAAATGCCCTTCAATCGGTTTTCCGAGCTTCATCGCGTCCTGCATCCATTGAAGTAACTCATCATCGCCTTGTGAAAGACGGGGCCATCCTGTCAATTCTCCCGCCTGAATAACTTGGGGATGTTTGAGCCAGGCTTGAATCCGCTTGTTGTCAATCGAGATACTATCTGCATCAAGTTCCGTCTGTGCGTCGAGTCGTGCCCACCAATACATCGATGTCGGAATATCCGCTAACGCTTCAACTTGTGCAAACGCTTGCTCGACGGGCTCTAACAAAAGGAGCATATTATCATTGACGAGTGTCGTCGTTCCACGCTCCGCAGCAAACTTCGCGAGCGTCGCCGGATTATATAATTGGAAGGGATGGGCATGCGGTTCAATGTATCCTGGTACGATGAATTTCCCTGTTGCATCGTAGACCTCGTCCGCCTGGTCCGGCATATCCGGTCCGACATAGATAATCCGGTCTCCGCTAACCCAGATATTCGCCGTGCGCCATGCTTTCAACCCATGATTTAAGTACGTCGCATTTTCAAGTACGAGTGTAGGTGCAAGCTGTCCGCTGATGACCGCTTGGTGACCACGTACTTCAGTTTTCGTCCAAGGGGACCTTCCACAATTCTTTTTCACGAAAGCTCGACCTCCTTTTATTTTCTGAAAACGCTTTCTTATACTTCTTATACTAAAATGTTATCAAAAAAGTTTCAAGGTAATTTCATGTATATCCGACCTATTTCGACAAAATAACACAAAACTGTCAAGGAAGACAATCAACTTTCGCTTGTTCCTTCGATTGAACGTCTGCTCTTCTCACATTTTTTCCGGTGTTGGACTGTATCGAACCTGATGCTTATCATGTCAGCCGCTCCTCTCCTTCTCGAATCGTCTTCTAGCGGCAATCCTTCGCGCCGCTTCGCTACGCTGCAGGGTCGCTCTTGATTGCTTTTCGCTAAGAAGCGATTCAAGTCGGAAGTCACGTCCTGACAAAAGTTTCGCTTCTCGTGACTCCTGCGGGGAATAGCGCGGTTCGCGCTGTCAGAGGCAGGCGAGACCCTGCTACTTGTTCGTAGAATCAAGGAGCAACGGCTCGCGCCTCGCCCGAGGAAAGCACGAGAAGGAAGAATCTTTTTGTCAAAACCAACCTCTCAAAAAACGACATCCCGACACAGCTTTCGCTTCTCGTGACTCTTACAAGGAAAAGCACAAGAAGGAAAAACTTTTTGTCAAAACCCTTCTTTCAAAAAAAAGCCAAGCGAAATCGCTTGGCTTTTACATAACAGTTATATTCAAATTCATGTTGTCCGAAACGCCTTTTTCGCAATATCCGTCCGGTAAAAGAAACCGGTTTGATCAAACGAAGCTAACCCTTGATAAATATCAGCGACTGCTGCTTCCATCGTCGCGGCTTGACTGACACAGACGAGGACACGCCCGCCTGCTGAAACGAGTGTATCGTCCTTTTCTGTCGTCCCGGCATGAAAGACTAAGACTTTCGAATCGATTGATGTAAGATCAATCGGTTGTCCTGTCTGCGGTCGTTCCGGATATCCGTCTGCCGCGATGACGACACCGACCGTCGCAGCATCAGACCACAGGACTTCAGGTTCCTCACCTGCTGCGAGCGGGATGATGACATCGAGCAAGGGGGTTTCGAGACGCGGTAAGATGACTTCTGTTTCCGGATCCCCGAACCGCGCATTAAACTCGATGACGGACGGTCCGCGGTTCGTCAACATCAGACCCGCGTATAAGAATCCTGTAAAGGGAATCCCTTCGCTTGCCATCTGCTCGACGAGGGGACGCAAAATCCGTGTCATCGCTTCATCCGTGACGGCTTGTTCATCGAATTGAGGCAACGGGCTGTAAGCTCCCATTCCACCGGTATTCGGTCCGGCATCACCATCGAAGGCGCGCTTGTGATCTTGCGACAAGACCATCGGGATGACGGTCTCTTCATGGACGAATGCCATCAAGGAACACTCTTCTCCGACGAGACATTCTTCGATGACGACACTACTTTGGTCACCGAAGTCACCGGCGAAGATGTCTTCAATTGCGCGAACTGCTTCATCGAGCGTCGTCGCCACCGTGACGCCTTTACCTGCTGCGAGACCATCTGCTTTGATGACGATCGGTGCCCCTTGACGGGAGACATACGCTTTCGCTTCTTCTGCCGATGTAAAGACAGCGAATGCTGCCGTCGGAATCCCTGCCCGTTCCATCAATCCTTTGGCGAACTGTTTACTTCCTTCAAGTGCCGCCGCTTCACGCGAAGGACCAAAAATCTTAAGACCCGCTGCTTCGAAGGCATTGACGACACCGAGGACAAGTGGGCCCTCTGGTCCGACAATCGTCCAATCAATCTGTTCGTCTTTAGCAAATTGGACAAGCTCACTGATGGCATCTTCCCGAATCGGGACACATGTGGCTTCCGTCATCCCGACATTTCCCGGCGCGGCATAAATCGTTTTGACTCGTTCATCTTGTGCTAGCTTCCAGACGAGCGCGTGTTCACGCCCGCCTTTTCCGATTACTAATACCTTCATGCAAGTCGCCTCCACTCAGTGTTTGAAATGACGGACATTCGTAAAGATCATCGTGACGCCGTGTTCGTTACACGCATCAATCGACTCTTGGTCACGAATCGACCCACCCGGTTGGATGATTGCCGTAATCCCGGCTGCCGCCGCGGCTTCGACCGTATCGCGCATCGGGAAGAAGGCGTCAGATGCGAGAGATGCACCAATCGCCTTGTCACCGGCTTGCGCGATGGCGATGCTCGCCGACCCGACACGGTTCATCTGCCCTGCCCCGACACCGACCGTCACTTCATCTTTCGCTAAAACAATCGCGTTCGACTTGACGTGTTTGACAGCACGCCATGCGAGCTTCAAGTCTTCCCATTCGGCTGCTGTCGGTTTACGGTCCGTGACGACACGTGCTGCTGCATCATATAACGTCTCATCGTCGCTATCCTGGACAAGCATACCGCCAGCGACCGCTGTATAGCGAATCGCTTGGACACGTTTGACATCCAGTTCAAGCAAACGCAGGTTTTTCTTCGCTGCCAACAACTCGAATGCTTCTGTCGTAAACGATGGGGCGATGATGATTTCAAGGAAGATGCCACTGAGCTGCTCCGCTGTCGCGAGATCGACTTCACGGTTCAGAGCGACGATGCCGCCAAAGATCGAGACCGGATCTGCTGCATGCGCCCGGCGGAAGGCTTCGTCGATTGTCGGACCGACAGCGACGCCACACGGGTTCATGTGTTTGACGACGACGGCTGCTGCTTCGCGGAACTCATCAAGGATTTCAAGTGCGGCATTGGCATCTTGAATATTGTTGTATGACAATTCTTTTCCGTGCAGTTGGTTCGCTGATGCAAGAGACGCCCCACGATAGATCGGTGTTTTATAAAACGCCGCTTCCTGATGCGGATTTTCTCCATAGCGTAAGTCTTGTACCTTCTCGAGCGTAATCGTTAATTGCTCCGGGAATTTTTCTCCCGTTTGTGTCAAGAAGTAGTCCGCAATCAAGGCGTCGTAGGCTGCCGTATGACGGAAGGCTTTCGCTGCTAATTTTTGGCGTGTTTCAAACGTCGTTCCACCGAGGTTGATTTCTTTGATGATTTCGCTGTAGTCTGCTGGATCAACGACAACCGTCACGGCTGCATGGTTTTTCGCAGCAGAACGAATCATGCTCGGTCCACCGATATCGATGTTTTCAATTGCGTCTGCGTAAGGAACGTCCTCTTTCATAACCGTTTCCTTAAATGGATACAGATTGACGACAACGAAATCGATTGGTTTGATGTGTTGCTCTGCCATTTGTTCGCGGTGCGTCTCTAAATCACGACGTCCAAGTAAACCTCCATGGACCATTGGATGTAACGTTTTCACACGACCGTCAAGCATCTCCGGGAATTGTGTGACTTCACTGATACCGATGACCGGAAGTCCTGCTGCCTCAAGTGCTTGATGGGTCCCGCCTGTCGATACAAGTTCAATCCCTGCTTCGTGAAAGGCTTGTCCCAGTTCTACGACTCCTGTTTTATCCGATACACTAATTAACGCTCTCATACGTTTGCCCCCTCTTTAATCCACTCTTCGATGACTTGCGGATACAATCTGTGCTCTACTTGCTGAATCGCTTTCTGTAGCGTTTCCCGCGTCATATCCTCAGTGATACGGACCGCTTCCTGTGCCATGATTGGTCCCGTATCCATTCCTTCATCGACTATATGAATTGTAACACCTGTGATTTTAACTCCGCCACGAAATGCTTGCCCGATGGCATCTTTTCCTGGAAATGCCGGAAGCAGCGACGGATGGATGTTGACGATTCGTCCGGCATACCGTGCGAGAAGGACATCACCGACGAGACGCATATATCCGGCTAGGATAATCCGTTCCACGTCTCGCCGCTCTAGTTCCGCAACGATTTCGCGTTCAAAAGACGGTTTATCCGGGTAGTCCTTGGCTGTAAAAACAAACACATCACAGCCACGTCTTCGTGCCCGCTCGATGACGAGCGCCTCTTTTTGATCGCAGACGACGAGTTCAATCGTCGCCTGTAAACGTCCTGCCTCAATCGCTTCAAATAACGCTTCAACATTACTCCCGCTTCCGGAAGCAAAACAGGCAAGCCTCATTGGTCGACTCCTTTGATGCGAATCCCGTCTTGATCTGTCACCGTCCCGATCGTATAGGCCGTTTCATTTTCGCGCGCCAGGCGTGCCGTCACTTCGGTCACGTGTTCCGGCTTGACGATCATCATGTAGCCGATCCCCATGTTGAAAACGTTATACATCTCGTCACGCGGAATGTTTCCGGCTTGTTCAAGCCAATCGAAGACCGGTAACGTCGGCCATTTTTTCGGATCAAACGTCGCTCCGCAACCTTCCGGAAGGACACGTGGTACGTTTTCATAGAAACCGCCACCCGTGATATGGACCATCGCTTGAATCTTCTCTGTTTCGAGCGCTGCTTTGACCGCTTCGACATAAATCCGTGTCGGCATCAACAAAGCATTGCCGATCGTGTTACCGAGCATCATCAATTCATCTTCATACTGAAGACCACTTTCTTCGACGATTTTTCGGACGAGTGAAAATCCGTTCGAGTGAACCCCTGACGACGCGAGCCCTAAAATGACATCACCGGGTGTAACACCTTCACCAGTAATCAATTTTTGTTTTTCGACGGCACCGACGGCAAAGCCGGCAATATCATACTCACCGTCTGCATACATCCCTGGCATCTCTGCCGTCTCGCCACCGATTAACGTACACCTCGACTGGACACAGCCTTCGGCGACACCGGCGACAATCCGTTCGATTTTCGACGGAATGGCTTTACCGAGTGCGATGTAGTCGAGGAAATAGAGCGGTTCTGCACCCTGGACGATAATGTCGTTGACACACATCGCGACACAATCAATCCCAATCGTATCGTGTTGGTCGAGGGCGAAGGCAAGTTTTAACTTCGTTCCGACGCCATCTGTCCCGCTGACGAGCACCGGTTCTTTTAGATTCAATTGACTGAGGTCGAACATTGCACCGAAACTTCCGAGTCCCGTCATGACTTCCTTCCGCATCGAACGGGCGACGTGTTTTTTCATCCGGGATACGGATTCGTACCCTGCGGTCAGGCTAACACCTGCTGCTTCGTATTGTTTACTCATGCTTTGTTCCCCCATCTATTCAAAGTTTGGCTTCTAGTTCAAGTGCACCGATCGGTGTCGGATATTCGCCTGTGAAGCAGGCCGTACATTGTCCTTTCAGTGGACCATCGAACGGACGGTCAATCGCATTGACCATTCCGTTGACTGTCAGAAACTCCAGTGAGTCAGCACCGATTTCTTGGCAAATCTCACTGGGTGTCAGGCGGGCGGAAATCAGTTCGTCTTTTGACGACGTATCGATGCCGTAATAACACGGATTCGTGATGGGCGGCGCCGTGATGCGGACATGAACTTCCGTTGCCCCGGCTTCGCGTAACAGTCCAACGATGCGGCGGCTTGTCGTCCCACGCACGATGGAATCATCAACCATGATGACCCGTTTGCCGTTGACGACACCCCGTAGTGCCGACAGTTTCATTTTAACGCCGCGTTCCCGTAATTCTTGCGACGGCTGAATGAACGTCCGTCCGACGTAACGGTTTTTAATCAATCCCATCTCGTAGGGAATCCCGCTCGCTTCCGCATAACCAATCGCAGCGGAGATACTTGAATCCGGAACACCTGTGACGACATCTGCCTCGACCGGTGCTTCTTCGAACATTTTTTTGCCAAGTGCTTTTCGTGCCGTATGGACATTGACCCCATCAATCATCGAATCGGGACGGGAAAAGTAGATGTATTCCATCGAACACATCGCCCGCTCATGCGGTTCCATATACTGCCGTGATGACATGCCGGACGTCGTGATCGTCACGAGCTCTCCCGGCTCGATGTCACGAATGAACTCGGCCCCGACGATATCAAAAGCACACGTTTCCGATGAAAAGACGATGCCGCCATCTGATGTTTTCCCGAGTGATAACGGGCGCAGACCATGTGGATCGACGGCGACGTACAACGTATCTTCCGTTAAAAAAAGAAAGGCGAATGCACCGACAAGCCGCGCCAGACTATCGGCAATCCGGTCTTCGAGTGTCGGTAATTTACTCCGTTTGACGAGGTGGGCGACGACTTCCGTATCGCTTGTCGTCTGGAAAATCGCCCCTTCCGCCTCAAGTAAATGTTTTAACGAATCGGCATTGACGAGATTCCCGTTATGGGCAAGTGCCAAGTCACCCGTCCGTGATTTGAAGTGAAGCGGTTGTGTGTTCTCGAGCGTGTTGCCACCAGCTGTCGAGTAACGGACGTGTCCGATCGCATGCTGTCCGGCTAACGAATCGAGTGTCTCTTGTGAAAAAACTTCCGTCACAAGTCCTTGTCCCCGGTGTGGAAGAAGCAGGTTGCCGTCGCTCGCGACGATTCCTGCGCCCTCCTGCCCCCGGTGTTGCAGACTGTGGAGACCATAATAAGCAAGTTGTGCCGCTTCCGGTTGTCCGAAAATCCCGAATACCCCACACTCTTCATTTAATCCTTTGATGTCATATAACACGCGATCGCCCCTTCCCAGTCGGCTTGCAGTGTTGAACGTGTTGCTTCGATGAGTGTGTCCGTTGTCTTGATTTGAATCGAATCCTCTGCTGTGACGTGACCTAGTTTTTCAGCACCTGTCTGTTCGACGAAGGCTGCCTCGTGCTCCGGCTTCACCGATACGACGAACCGGGATTGTGATTCACTGAAGAGATGTAACGCCGGTCCTTCAAACGTCACGTCGAGACCGAGCGTCGTTCCGAATGTCATTTCTGCCAAGGCGACGGCGAGTCCACCTTCCGCGACATCATGGATGGCTGTGACGAGCCCTGCCTGAACGGCTGTTTGTAAGGCACGTAAACGGGTTTGTTCGACGTTCAAATCGATGCGTGGTGCTTTCCCGAATGATTTTTCGAATTGCATGTATTGGAGTTCACTGCCACCGAACTCCGGTAACGTCTCACCGAGCACGTAGATTGCGTCGCCTGCTTGTTTGACGTGTTGTGTCGTGATCCAGTCGGTCTGGTCATGTAATCCGACCATTCCGACGACCGGCGTCGGGTGGACGGCTTTGCCGGCTGATTCATTGTAGAGCGAAACGTTTCCGCCGATGACCGGTGTCTCGAGCACGCGGCAGGCTTCAGCCATCCCGGCCGTCGCTTGTTCGAGTTGCCAGAAGCCTTCCGGTTTATCCGGATTCCCGAAATTGAGGCAATCGGTGATCGCAAGTGGTGTTGCACCACTTGCAACAATATTGCGGGCGGCTTCAGCGACGGCGATCTGACCACCGACGAACGGATCGAGGTAAACGAAGCGGCTGTTACAGTCTGTCGTCATCGCGAGTGCTTTGTTCGTGCCACGGACACGGATGACGGCTGCATCGGAACCCGGTGCAACGACGGTTGACGTTTGAACCATATGATCATACTGATCGTAGACCCAACGTTTTGACGCGATCGTCGGTTGTTTGAGCAGGGCACGCCATGTTTCGACGACATCCTCGACGACCGGCAACGTCTCTTCCATTGCTTGGAACTCTTCATAATAAGCCGGAACGCGCGATGGCTTTTGATAGACCGGTGCTTCTTCCGCAAGGGCATCGACCGGTACTTCAGCGACGATCGTTCCGTGCTGGACAAGGCGAAGGACTTTTTCTTCGATGACTTCGCCGACATGAACGGCATGTAAGCCCCATTTGCTGACGATGGCTTCGATTTCCGCTTCCCGTCCGCGCTCGACGACGAGCAACATCCGCTCCTGCGACTCCGATAACATCATTTCATAAGCGGTCATGCCGGTTTCACGTTGCGGCACATCATCAAGGTGCATTTCAATCCCCATGCCGGCTTTCGAAGCCATCTCGGCTGACGACGAGGTCAGTCCGGCAGCGCCCATATCCTGCATCCCGACGAGTGCCGGATGGCCGACGATTTCGAGACAGGCTTCAATCAATAACTTCTCCATGAAGGGGTCACCGACTTGGACGGCCGGACGTTTTGCTTCCGTATCCTCCCCGAGATCTTCTGAAGCGAAGGTAGCACCGTGGATGCCGTCACGCCCTGTTGCCGCACCGACGTACATGACCGAGTTCCCGGCACCTTTCGCAAGACCTTTTTGAATATCTTCATGATTGATCAGTCCGATACACATCGCATTGACGAGTGGGTTTCCTTCATACGAACGGTCGAAACCGACTTCTCCGCCAATCGTCGGAATCCCGACGCAGTTGCCGTATCCGGCAATCCCGGCGACGACTTGTTCAAACAACTGATTGACGCGTGGTGTCCCGAGATGTCCGAAACGAAGCGAGTTCATCAACGCGACAGGACGGGCTCCCATTGAAAAGATATCGCGGATGATCCCACCGACACCCGTTGCTGCCCCTTGGTAGGGTTCGACGGCTGACGGATGATTATGACTTTCGATCTTAAAGACGACCGCTTGATTATCACCGATATCGACGACACCTGCGCCTTCACCTGGTCCTTGCAAGACACGGGGACCGGTCGTCGGAAACTGGCGTAAGACCGGTTTTGATGTTTTGTACGAACAGTGTTCTGACCACATGACGGAGAAGAGTCCTGTTTCCGTGTAGTTCGGTTGACGACCGAGTAAGTCGACGACCATCTGGTACTCCGCGTCGCTAAGTCCCATCGTCGCATAAATCCGTTGCTCCTGAATTTGCTCAATCGTTGGTTCAGACTGTTGTTTTAACATGGTGGGCCCCCTGTTTGACGAGTGAAGTGAATAACTTAAGTCCATCTGTTCCGTCTGTCAGCATTTCGACAGCACGCTCCGGGTGTGGCATCATCCCGAGCACATTCCCTGCTTTATTCGTAATCCCCGCAATATCGCCGCGCGATCCGTTCGGATTGTCGACGTATGTGAAGGCAATTTGTTGATTCGTCTGCAACATCGCGTACGTGGCGTCGTCACAGTAGTAGTTTCCTTCCCCGTGGGCGATTGGAATCGAAATCGTTTCACCCGGTGCATAATCTGACGTGAAACGTGTCTCGTGATTTTCGACCTTCAGTTCGACTGTCCGGCACATGAACTTCAGTCCGGTATTGCGGTGCAAGACACCCGGGAGAAGACCCGCTTCGACAAGGATCTGGAAGCCGTTACAGACACCAAGAACGGTTTTCCCTTCTGCTGCAAATCGTTTCACTTCCTCCATGATTGGTGAAAACTGGGCGATTGCGCCGCAGCGGAGATAGTCCCCGTATGAGAAACCGCCCGGAAGCAGGACACCATCGTATCCTTCAAGTGACGTTTCGGTATGGAAGACATAGTCCGCTTCCTCACCGAGCGCATCCTTAACGGCATGGTACATATCTAAATCACAGTTCGATCCTGGAAAGACGATGACCGCGAACTTCATGCCGTCGTCACCCCTTCTACTTCAAAACGATAGTCTTCCATCACCGTGTTGACGAGGAGCTTTTGGCACATGTCATGAATCATCGTGTCCGTCGTTTCATCCGAGACGAGCAGTTCGATTCGTTTTCCGATCCGGACTTCTTCGACACCCGTAAAACCGAGTTGCGCAAGACCACCTTTGACAGCGACTCCTTGTGGATCTAAAATGCTTTCCCGTAATGCGATCGATACGATGACTTTTTTCATTGTGTGTTTCCCCCTAGGCGATTGAATAGTGTTTGGTACGTGTCGATGAGTGATCCGATGTTGCGACGGAAGACATCTTTATCGAGGTGCTCTCCCGTTTCTTTATCCCACAGACGGCATGTATCCGGTGAAATTTCGTCAGCCAGTAGAATCTCGCCTGTCGGTGTTTTTCCGTATTCGAGTTTGAAATCGACGAGCGTGATCCCCTTTTCGTCAAAGTACGGACGTAAGACGGCATTGACACGGTTCGCTTCTTGTTCAAGTAAATCGAGCTCTTCCGTAGTCGCAATCTTCAGTAAATTGATGTGGGCACGGGTGACGAGCGGATCGCCTAAGCTATCATCTTTATAGTAAAACTCAACGATTGGTGTTTCGAGCACTGTTCCTTCTTTGATCCCAAGCCGTTTGCTGAGGCTTCCGGCGACGACATTGCGGACGACGACTTCGAGTGGAATGATGGTGACACGGCGTACGAGCTGTTCGCGCTCGGAAATGCGTTCAATGAAATGGGTCGGAATGTCGGCCGCTTTAAGTACTTCAAAGAAGTGACTCGTCAAGCGGTTGTTCAGTTCACCTTTACCTGCGAACTCTGCCTTTTTCTCTCCATTAAATGCTGTCGCTTCGTCCTTGTAGACGATGCGGAGCACGTCCTGCTCCTGCGTCGTGTATAATCGTTTGGCCTTACCTTCATAAAGTGGTTGCATTGCTTTCGTCCCCCAGGATCCTAAGATGTAGACGGGGACAATACCCCGTCTCAGGTTGATTAGTTCAAGCCACACCGTTCAAAAATTTCATCGACCCGGCTCGTATGATACGTTGGATCAAAACAAGCATCGAGTTCTGCTTCTGTAAAGAGTTGTTGAATCTCTTGTTCCTGCCATAACAAATCACGGAACATGATTTGTTCTTCCCATGCTTGCATCGCCCGTGGTTGGACGAAGTCGTAAGCGGCTTCACGCGACCAGCCTTTTTCAATCAAAGCGAGTAAGACGTGTCCGGAGAAGATGACACCGTACGTCCGGTCCATGTTGCGTTTCATGTTTTCCGGGAAGACTGTCAAGTTTTTGACGATATTACCGAACCGGTTCAACATGTAGTTGAGTAAACCGGTTGCGTCCGGCAGAATGATTCGTTCCGCAGATGAATGGGAAATGTCCCGTTCGTGCCAAAGCGAGACGTTTTCGTAAGCCGTCACCATGTGTCCACGAATGACCCGGGCAAGCCCTGTCATGTTTTCTGAACCGATTGGGTTACGTTTATGTGGCATCGCGGATGATCCCTTTTGACCTTTCGCGAAGAATTCTTCGACTTCTCGTGTTTCGGTTTTTTGAAGACCACGAATTTCCGTCGCCATCTTCTCAATCGATGTCGCGATTAACGCGATCGTCGACATGTAATGGGCATGACGATCACGCTGTAACGTCTGCGTCGAGACCGGCGCCGGTTTCGTTCCAAGCTTCTCACAGACATATTTTTCGATGAACGGGTCGATGTTCGCAAACGTTCCGACCGCACCTGACATTTTTCCGTATTCGACGGTCTCACGTGCAGCGTCGAAGCGGACTTTGTTCCGTTTCATCTCTTCGTACCAGAGGGCAAGCTTCAGACCGAATGTCGTCGGCTCAGCATGGACACCGTGTGTCCGCCCCATCATGACCGTGTATTTATGTTCGTTCGCTTTGACTTTCAAAATCTCGATGAAGCGGTCAAGATCCGCTGCGAGAATATCGTTTGCTTGCTTCAAGAGATACGAGAGTGCCGTATCGACGACATCCGTTGACGTCAGTCCGTAATGGACCCATTTGCGTTCTTCACCAAGCGTCTCCGATACAGCGCGTGTAAAGGCGATGACATCATGGCGTGTCTCTTGCTCGATTTCATTGATGCGGTTCACATCAAACGAAGCATTGTCCCAAAGGAGCTTTACGTCTTCTTTTGGAATGACACCAAGCTCGCTCCACGCTTCACAAGCTAAGATTTCGACTTTTAACCAAGCCTCAAATTTATTCTGTTCTGTCCAAATCGCTTTCATCTCAGGTCGTGTATACCGTTCGATCATCTAACCGTCTCCTTCCAGATTTGCAGGCGCTCGACTTCGGCTAATGCTTCTTCGACTGAATCCGCTAAGATGTTCAAGTGCCCCATCTTCCGTCCTGTCTTCGCTTCCTGCTTTCCATATAAGTGAACTTTCGTCCGTGCCGATAATGTATGTTGTTCCTCGGATAATGCTGTGACATGTTGACCTAGGATGTTCGCCATGACGACCGGTGTCGTCAGACGGGTATCACCGAGCGGGAGCCCACAGATGGCACGGATGTGCTGTTCGAACTGTGACGTCTCACACGCATCGATGGAATAATGCCCCGAGTTATGTGGGCGTGGCGCCAGTTCATTGACGATGATTTCTGAACCGACAACAAAGAGTTCGATGGCGAGTGTCCCAATCAAGCCGACTGCTTCGGCAATGTTCGTTGCCAAATCAATTGCCTGTTGTGACAGCTCATTTGAAATGCGGGCCGGAACGATCGACAGATGGAGTATGTTATCTCGGTGAATGTTTTCGCTGACTGGAAAGACACGCGTTTCCCGTTCGCTCCGTGTGACGATGACGGAGATTTCTTGATCGAACGGTAACCATTTTTCAGCGACGTATTCGGTCGGTTCGAACGTTTCAATGGCACCTGCTAAATCAGCTGTTGTCCGAATGACCTTCTGCCCTTTTCCGTCATAACCGAAGCGAGCCGTCTTCAGGACGAAAGGTAATCCTAATCGTTCGCTTGCTTCTTTCAAGTCTGCAACGGTATGAACAGCATGATACGGTGCGACCTGATAACCATGTCGTTCAATCATCTCTTTTTCCCGGATCCGGTGTTGCGTCTGAAACAACAACTCTGTCCCGTGGACCAACTTATCACCGATTGCCATCGCGACTTCGTGCGAGATGTTCTCAAATTCGTATGTGACGACATCTGATTCTTGCGCTAGACGCTTTGCTGCTTCGACGTCCGTAAAGTCTGCGACAATTTGTTGATCCGTGATTTGCGCGCAAGGTGCATTTTCCGTCGGATCCAGTGTCAGGAGTTCGTATCCCATTTCGCGTGCCGATAATGCCATCATCCGTCCGAGCTGGCCGCCACCTAAGATGCCAATCTTCGTCATGTCAGATGCACCTCGGAAGCGATGACTTGTCCTTCTAGTTCAACGCGCATATGGTCGAGTGCTCTCGCAATCCGTTCGTCCACTGTTCCAAGAATTTGTGCTGCCAGTAATCCGGCGTTCTTTGCACCCGCCTCACCGATCGCAACCGTAGCGACAGGCACACCACCCGGCATCTGGACGATCGAGAGTAAGGAATCGATGCCTTGAAGAGCTTTGCTTTTAATCGGAACCCCGATGACGGGGAGTGTTGTTTTGGCTGCCACCATTCCTGGCAAGTGGGCTGCCCCACCCGCTCCTGCAACAATGACCTTCAGTCCTCGTTCGCGCGCTGTTTCTGCGTAACGGAACATTAAGTCCGGTGTTCGGTGGGCCGAGACCACTTTCTTTTCGTACCGAATGTTCAGCTGATCGAGTACATCACATGTCGCTTTCATTGTTGACCAGTCAGACTGGCTTCCCATAATAACGCCAATTTCCACATTACTCATCTTCGTCTCCTCCTTTTTGCATAAAAAAAGCCCAAACCACGACTAAAAGGGTGGCTTAGGGTATAAAAAGGTACGCCAAAGAACGATCGACGAACATCCATATACCCCATAGTCCAACGATTTAGGGTCGTCGGGTAGAAACTTGCAAGCCATATCCCTGCTATTATACGAGGTGTTATATTCAATCTTCCTATCACGCCTTCATCTTAACAAGACAAGGAAGCATCCGTCAACCAAAGGCGAACAATTTAATTATCTGAAAATTTATTGTTCGTCTTTATACACAATTAGCTCATTCATTTTTTAATTGCATTCGGAATTTTTACTATTGGTTGTACAAAAAAAGGCAAAGTATCACGGTTACGTGAACTTCACCTTAGCCTGTATTCAAAAAATGTAGTTTGCTGAACTGGGATGATTGACGTTGCACGGCCTGACTCACAAGTTGCTTCAACCTCTATTTGAGGGAGGAACGGTTCATTTTTGTAAGCAAAAACGCCGATGACCCCGTTTTTCATACGGATTCATCGGCGTTTTCTATACCTGTTCTTCTCGGTCGTGACGTCCTGATACATATCCTGAGCTACGCACATCTGGCAGAGACAAATAACCCGGAGGCGAGCGTCTAAAGGAATCAGTCAGATTCTGTTTTCGCTTTACAGTCAAAAATGATCTGTTGGCGAATCGGATACGGTTCTTCATTCGCATCTAATCCAAAAATCGGTTCTTCACGTCGAACAGTCGGACGATAACCCATGGCATCAATCCGATCGAGGCAGTCGCTGATTGTTTCATTCTCTTCAACAGCCACTCGAAGTTTTTGTTTTTTTGCCATGTGTGTCACGTTCCTTCCTTATTATATAAGTCATGCATCTTTGAAAAAACATCAAGATACAAAAAAAGTCCATAAAAAAGCGGCGGCCCTTGAGCGTATGCTCCAGAACCACCGTTTGCCTGGCAACGTCCTATCCTCACAGGGGGAAGCCCCCAACTACTTTCGGCGTTCAAGTGCTTAACTTCCGTGTTCGGCATGGGAACG
>NZ_JACSMP010000014.1:0-38598 GCF_018618725.1 Exiguobacterium sp. s80
AATGGGAGACCGCGAAAATGTCTCAACTGGAAAACTGCATACGAGGTCTTCACGGAAGAAGTGTTGCACTTAATTTGACAAACCGTCATGTGAAAAAAATTTTTGAAAGGATAAAATTGGTAGCGATAAAATGATTGTAAAATTAAAAAACACGCTACATCCGTAACGTGGTCAGCGTGTAGACAAAGTGATATCGGAAGATGAAAGCGTCTTTTTTCGTTGCTTTCCTCGGGCGAGGCGCAAGCCGTTGCTCCTTGATCCTAACGGACAAGGAGCAACGGCTTGCGCCTCTGAACGTGCGTTAAAAACGCACTTTTTCCCGTAGGAGTCAACGAAACGTGACGCTTTTCAGGTAACATCGTGACGGAAAGCCGGGCATGCGGACGGTTTAGAGCGCAATCCGTCTCGAATCGCTTAGAACCGCGAACTTTGCCTCTCGTTATAGCATATTCACTCTTCATAAGAGTTTGTCTACATTGAAACAGGCTACATCAGTAACGTGTTTTTCTTTTTAATCAAGTGATTTTACGTAGTTTAAGGCTTCAGAAACATGATCTTTAACTTTAACGCTTCGCCATTCTTGGATTAATTCATCCGCCTCATCAACTAAAAACGTTGAACGGACGATTCCATAATATTCCTTACCGTAGTTCTTTTTGAGTTGCCAGACCCCATACTGTTCGCAGACCGTATGATCGACATCAGAGAGAAGTTGAAACGGAAGTTCATATTTTGAGATAAAGTTTTGATGCCGTTTTTGACTGTCAGCGGAGATCCCGAGGATGACGGTATTTTCAGCCGCGAAGGCGTCCGTCGCGTCACGGAAGTCACAGGCTTCCGTCGTACAACCCGGTGTCGAGTCTTTCGGATAGAAGTAGAGAATGACTTTCTTACCACGATAATCGGCGAGTGAAATGTCTTCGCCTGTAGCGTTCGGTAACGTAAATGTCGGTGCGTTCATAAAAGAGTCCTCCTTTAACCTAGTTCCATGTTCAGTTGATCAGCGTATTTTCCGAGTTTCTTTTGTAAGCTTTCCTTTAATGGGTCAAGTGCGATTAAATATTTTTCATAGTCTGTTCCGGCCTTCGCAGTTTTGAGTAATAGATCTTGTTCATCGACATACCAGTCCGCGTAATCGGAATAGTAGTCGACTAATACTTCGGGATTGCCTTCGTTGCCGAGTGCCATACCGTAAATCATTAAGATGTTACTGTTCATCTCGAGTGCCATATAGTCGGTCTGGGCATTGACGCGTGTGAACACTTTATCCTGTTCATCTTCCGGTGTGTTCCCGACGGCTTCTGCTGCTTTGGCATTGACGCCGTATTCGTCTGCATTAAATGAATCAAACATCTCAGCGAGTGTCGTGAAGACGGCTGGTTCAAAGGTCGTTGGTGCGATGACAGCTTTCCATTCCCCATCTTTTTTCAGGAATAACTTCGACGCACGGTTCGGGAGCGGGGACCCGTCCGCATCATTGAATTCATGGATGATATAGGCGACGTCGCCTTGTTGGAAGCTTTTAACGACCTTACCAGGCGTGACGTTCAGGTTTTTAGCACCAATCGTTGCTGCGCGTAAAGGTTCGGACTCACCCGTGTACTCAATCTTAGCGAGTGCTTTTGCATCAGCTGATCCCGTTTTCCCTAACGTATCTTGATAGGCTTGATAGACATCAAGAACGGCTTGGTCAGCTTGCGCGACTTGTTTCGTTTCCGTCGTCTTCGGGGATTCAGTATCTGTAGAGGAAGTGGAATCGTTCCCACATCCGACTAACAGAATGCTCGTTGATAGTAGAGCTGTGATTAATCGTTTCATATAGGACCTCCTAAATCAGAATCAACAGGAATGATGGAATGAAGTGTTTACTGTCTTCACCATACAGGATATTCGCTTTTTTGAGTAGGAAATAGGTACACTAGTATAAAGGGGAGTGGATAAAACATGAAAATTCACGTAACGGATGAAGCATTACAATACTTTAAAGATGAGATGGAAGCGAAGGAAGGCGACACGATTCGCTTTTTCGCGAAATACGGCGGATCGACGGATTTGACACAAGGGTTTTCGGTCGGTGTCCATATGGAAGAAGTCGAACGGGCAGCTGTCGAAGAAGTCGTGGACGGAATTCATTTCGTCGTCTCCGATCAAGATGAGTGGTTGTTCCAGGAGCAGGACGTCAAGGTCTCAATCCAAAACGAAGAGATCGTCTTTTCCCAAGCAACTGAATAATTCGAGCGAAATGTGAGCGGGAGAACGCAGCCTGCTCATTTTTTTTGACTAGAATAATTGTAAGCGGCGTCATGCTTCTGTACAATGGAGAATGTAAGCGATTAAAAGTATGTATAAAGGGGGAATAGAGATGATTCCGTACAAACACGAACCATTCACGGACTTCTCACAAGAAGCGAACAAGAAAGCGTTCGAGGAGGCACTTGCACTCGTATCGCAAGAGCTAGGAAAAGATTATCCGCTCGTCATCGGGGGCAAACATGTGACGACGGAAGATAAAATCGTTTCGGTCAATCCGGCAAACAAAGAAGAGATCGTCGGACGTGTCTCAAAAGCGACACAAGCACACGCAGAGGATGCGATGCAGGCAGCTGTCACAGCATTCGAAACGTGGAAATTCGTCAATCCGAGTGTTCGTGCGGACGTCCTGTTCAAAGCAGCGAACATCATCCGGAAACGCAAACATGAATTCTCGGCGTACCTCGTCAAAGAAGCTGGGAAACCATGGAACGAAGCAGATGCGGATACAGCAGAAGCAATCGATTTCCTTGAATATTATGCACGTCAGATGCTCGTCTTAAAAGACGGCAAAAAAGTCGAGAGTCGTCCGGGTGAATACAACCGTTACGATTACATCCCACTCGGTGTCGGGGTCATCATCTCACCATGGAACTTCCCACTCGCGATCATGGCAGGGACTGCGGTTGCGGCAATCGTCGCCGGAAACCCGATTCTCTTGAAACCGGCATCGACGACACCTGTCGTCGCTGCTAAATTCGTTGAAGTCATGGAGCAGGCAGGTCTTCCGGCTGGCGTCTTGAACTTCATCCCGGGACCAGGGGCAGAAGTCGGGGATTACCTCGTCGACCACCCGAAAACACGTTTCATCAGCTTCACAGGATCACGTGATGTCGGTCTCCGGATTAACGAACGTGCTTCGAAATTAAATGACGGTCAAATCTGGCTCAAACGTGTCATCGCAGAGATGGGCGGAAAAGACACGATGGTCATCGATGAGTCAGCCGATCTTGATTACGCGGCAGACATGATCACAAAAGCAGCATTCGGCTTCTCCGGTCAAAAATGTTCAGCGTGTTCACGTGTCGTCGCACTCGACTCCGTCTACGACGAGTTACTCGAAAAAGTTGTTGCGAATACAGCAAAACTGAGCATCGGGAACCCGGTCGACGTGACGAACAACGTCGGTCCTGTCATCGATGCAGCGGCATTCAAAAAAATCACGTCGTACTTCGATATCGCAAAACAAGAAGGACGGATTGCAGCAGGCGGAACGGCTGACGATTCAACAGGCTTCTTCGTCTCACCGACGGTCGTCGCCGACGTTCAACCGACGGATCGTTTGATGCAAGAAGAAATCTTCGGACCGGTCGTTGCATTCACGAAAGCGAAAGACTTTAAAGAAGCAATCGCGATCGCGAACAACACGGAGTACGGTTTGACAGGGGCAGTCATCACACAAGACCGGACAAACCAAGAGTACGCACGGGCGAACTTCCATGTCGGGAACCTCTATTTCAACCGTGGTTGTACAGGCGCAATCGTCGGGTACCAACCGTTTGGCGGCTTCAACATGTCAGGAACGGATTCAAAAGCCGGTGGACCGGATTATTTAACACTCCACTTGCAAGCAAAAACGACTTCAGAAATGTTCTGAATTAGTGTTTAATAGATGAAACGGGTATGCGACCTGCATATCCGTTTTTTTATACACCATAGAAAAGGGGGAGCAAGGATGAACGGAATGTGGTTAGCGATTTTACTGTATCTCGGTCTGATGGTGACGCTTGGCGTGATGGCGTATTACCGGACGAAAAACATGAATGATTATATGCTTGGAGGACGTACGATCGGGCCCGTCGTCACTGCACTCTCAGCCGGAGCAAGCGATATGAGCGGGTGGTTGTTGATGGGATTGCCGGGTGCGATGTTTGCAACTGGTCTGTCCAGTGGATGGATCGTGATCGGCCTATTGCTCGGAGCTTATGCAAACTGGTTGCTTGTTGCGCCACGTCTGCGGGCGTATACCGCGCATGCGGGCGACGCAATCACGATTCCCGACTATTTCGAAAAACGATTCCATGACAAAAGTGGTGTGTTGCGTACAGTTTCAGCTGGAGTTATCTTAATATTCTTTATAATGTACGCATCGAGCGGGTTTGTCGCCGGCGGCCGATTGTTTGAAGCGGTCTTCGGTTTAGAGTACACGACGGGTCTTTGGATTTTAGCAGGCGTCGTCATCGCCTACGTGTTCCTTGGCGGATTCCTCGCCGTCAGTTGGACGGATGTCGTCCAAGGGATGATCATGGTCATCGCACTCTTGATTGTTCCGGGTGTCGCCCTTTCACTGAGCGGCGGGATCAATGAGACGCTCGAGACGATTCGGACGACGGATGGTTCAAAACTTGAACTGTTTAAAGGAACGACGATTATCGGCATCATCTCCTTACTCGCTTGGGGACTCGGCTACTTTGGTCAGCCGCACATCATCGTCCGTTTCATGGCGATACGTAACTTGAGTGAAATGAAGTCGGCCCGCCGGATTGGGATGGTTTGGATGACCTTCTCCATCATCGGCGCGATGGTGACAGGATTATTCGGTTATGCGTACTTTACGCAACAGGCGATTGAGCTGAACAACCCGGAGAACGTCTTCATTCAGCTTTCGCGTGATCTATTCCCGGGCTTCATTACCGGTCTCTTACTCGCAGCGTTACTCGCTGCCATCATGTCGACGATTTCGACACAGCTACTCGTCTCTTCGAGTGCTGCGACCAATGACTTTTATCAACGCTTCATGAAGCGGACGCCTTCAGACAAAGAGTTGATGCTCGTCGGTCGTATCATGGTGCTGGCGGTTGCCTTACTTGCCATTGCGTTATCGTTCGGCGCACAAAAATCGATTTTGACACTCGTCGGGTACGCGTGGGCAGGATTCGGTTCTGCTTTTGGTCCGGTCGTCTTGTTCAGCTTACTGTGGCGCCGGATGAACAAAGCGGGAGCACTCGCTTCGATGCTGACGGGATCCGTCGTCGTCATCGCCTGGATTTTAGTCAAACTGTACGTGAAGGATTTACCGTTCTATATTTCGGAGATGTATGAAATGATTCCTGCATTCCTCGCGTCGACGATTGCACTCGTTGTCGTCAGTCTGGCGACGGCTGAACCGAGCGAAGCGGTCTACCGTGAGTTTGATGAAGTAAAGGCGCAGTTGAAAGGTGTCGAACCAGAGCGGAAAATCGTGTAAGTGAACAGCAGGTCATGTAAGGACTGAACTCAGACTGTAGACAACGTGCTATCGGGAAATCAAGCGTCTTTTCCCGTAGGAGTCAACGAAACGTGATGCTTTTTAGGTGATACCGTGACGGAAAGCCGGGTATGCAGGCAGTTTAGGGCGCAATTCGTCTTGAATTGCCGTGAAGACGAGTCAAGACGGGGAAGCGCAGTAAGACAGTATGCGAATAGATAAGCTTCAATCTTCATCAGCGTTTGTCTACAATCTGATCGAAGTTCACTTGAATGTGAACTTCGATTTTTTTTGTGGTTAGAATGCGCGGTCAAAAAGAATGGTAGATGGCTTGATTTCAGGACTGAATGATTCAGTTTACTTTGTTAATAAGTATTTCCGTGAAGCATGTATGTTGCCTGAAGGAAAGAAAAGCGTATACTTGCAACTAAAGAGAGGTGTTCAATATGGTCAGTCAACCGGTAGCACCGGTCGAACGATTGAAAAAAAGACAATTTATCGGTCCGGCCTTTGTTGCCGCCGTCGCGTACCTCGACCCGGGGAACTTTGCGACGAACATGACGGCCGGCGCCCAGTACGGATTTTTATTACTTTGGATCATCGTCGCAGCGAACTTGATGGCGGTCGTCATCCAAACGTTGTCAGCAAAACTTGGACTCGTCAGTAATATGAGCTTGGCGGAAGTCATCCGGGACGAGCTATCGCCCGTTGCCCGACTGTTTTACTGGGCACAGGCAGAACTCGTCGCCATGGCGACGGATCTCGCGGAATTCGTTGGTGCCGCACTCGGATTTCATTTGTTATTTAATATTGATATGAAAATCGCTGCGCTGTTAACAGCCATCGCGTCGTTCGTCATTCTCGGCTTTGAACGGAAGGGCTTACGCCATTTCGAAGCCGTCATCGCTGGACTGGTCCTCGTCATTGCCGTTGCATTCGCGATCCAAGTCATTCAGGTCGAGCCGAACGTGCAGGACATGGCAGGCGGCTTGATTCCCGGATTCGAGGGAACACCGAGTATCGTCCTTGCTGCCGGGATGTTAGGAGCGACAGTCATGCCGCACGCGATTTATTTGCACTCGGATTTGACGAAACGCCGGATGGGGAAAATTGCGGATAAACGAGGATTGATGAAAATTCAGACACTTGATATTTGGGCAGCGATGTTGATCGCAGGGGCGGTCAATGGGGCGATGCTCGTCATCGCGGCGACAGTCTTCTTCGGAACCGATCAGAAAGCAGCGACACTTGAAAGTATTTTTTCAGGACTCGGGACATCGCTCGGTGGAACAGCACCGTACCTGTTCGGGGTCGCCTTACTCGTGTCCGGTCTTGCGTCATCAAGCGTCGGGACAATGTCCGGTGATGCCATCATGCGTGGCTTCCTAAAGATTGAGATTCCGATTTTCCTGCGTCGAAGCATCACGATGGCACCAGCCATTTTATTGTTGTTATCGGGATTTGATCCGACGCGTGCTTTAATCTGGAGTCAGGTCGCCTTATCGTTCGGGATTCCGTTCGCGCTGATTCCATTGATTCGGGCAACGTCGAGTGGGCGAATCATGGGTGACTTCAAGAACGGGATGAAGATGAAACTCCTTGCCTGGAGTATCGTGACGATCGTCATCATCTTCAATATCTATTTATTAGTCGATCTTTTAGTTTGAATATTCTGTTATTTTGTTTTGTAAAACAGTCGCACGGGTAATGAATTACTAGAAGCTTTCCGCCCGAAAGCTTTGCTACCCCTATAAGGACGATGGTGCGGACCTCCCCCCGATGCACCATCGTCTTTTTTGTCTGACTAAAAAGTGCTATGATTAGAAATAGTGTAAAATATACTGCAAAAGTTCCGGAGGTGGAATGACATGGCAAATATTAATGAAGAGCAAGTCCGCCACGTGGCGCATTTGGCACGCCTTGCCGTGACAGATGAAGAAGTACAACAATTTACGGTTCAGCTCGAAAAAATTCTCGGTTTTGCTGAGCAATTAAATGAACTTGATACGACAGGTGTCGAACCTACGACGCATGTCCTTGATTTAAAGAACGTCTTACGAAAAGACGAAGTACGTCCATCGCTTCCGCGCACGGAAGTAGAACGACTCGCGCCTGATTGGGAAGCCGGACAAGTCCGCGTCCCAGCAGTGTTCGAATAAGGAGGAGAAAACAGGAATGTCACTTTTTGAGCATGGTGTCAAAAAACTGCATACACTCGTCAAGGATGGCGAAGTGAAAGTATCGGATCTCGTTCAAGAATCGTTTGATCAAATCGATCGTGTTGACGGGAAGGTCGGCGCCTTTTTGTCCTTGAATGAAGACGCATTCGAACAAGCAAAACGGATGGATGAGCTCGCAAAACATGAAGCAAACCCATTGTTCGGCTTACCAATCGGTGTGAAAGATAATATCGTCACGAAGGGAATGACGACGACATGCGGCTCGAAATTCCTCGAGAACTTCGTCCCCGCCCACGACGCGACTGTCGTCGAACGTTTACATGAAGCAGGTGCCATCACGATCGGTAAACTGAACATGGATGAATTCGCGATGGGGTCTTCCAATGAGAATTCAGCGTACAAACCGGTCCGTAACCCATGGAACACAAAACACGTTCCAGGCGGATCTTCAGGCGGATCAGCCGCTGCTGTTGCGGCGGGAGAAGTCTTGTTCAGTCTCGGTTCTGATACAGGGGGTTCGATTCGTCAACCGGCTGCCTATTGTGGTGTCGTCGGTTTAAAACCGACGTACGGTCTCGTTTCACGTTTCGGTCTCGTCGCATTCGCGTCATCGCTCGACCAAATCGGACCATTGACACGGACGGTCGAAGACAACGCCTATTTGCTTAGCGCGATCGCAGGGCATTGTGACATGGATTCGACGTCAGCGAACGTTGACCGGATCGATTATACGAAAGCACTGACAGGTGATATCAAAGGCTTGAAAATCGCCGTTCCAAAAGAATACTTCGGCGAAGGTGTCAGTGAATCTGTGAAAGACAACATTCGTGCAGCCATCAAAAAACTCGAGTCCCTCGGAGCGACGGTCGACGAAGTATCCCTTCCGAACTCGAAGTACGCGCTTGCGACATATTACTTACTCGCTTCATCAGAAGCCTCATCAAACTTAGCCCGCTTTGACGGGATCCGTTACGGTGTCCGTGCTGAAGCAGATGCACTCGAAGATGTCTTCAAGTATTCACGGGCCCAAGGATTCGGCGACGAAGTCAAACGCCGCATCATGCTTGGAACGTACGCGTTAAGTTCAGGTTATTACGACGCGTATTATAAAAAAGCGCAACAAGCGCGGACATTGATTAAAAAAGATTTTGATGACGTCCTCGCGAACTATGATGTCATCATCGGACCGACGGCACCTACACCTGCATTCGAACTCGGTGCACAAAACGATGATCCTGTGACGATGTATGCGAATGATATCTTGACGATTCCAATCAACTTAGCGGGTGTTCCGGCGATTTCGGTCCCGGCAGGTCTCGTCGACGGATTACCAGTCGGTCTACAAATCATCGGAAAACACTTTGACGAGGCGACGATCTATCGTGCGGCGCATGCTTTCGAGCTTGCAACGGGCGGATTCGCGCTTCCGAAGTTATAAGGAGAGTGCGTTATGAACTTTGAAACGGTTATCGGCATCGAGGTCCACGCCGAACTAAATACAAATACAAAAATGTTTTGTGGCTGTGCCCGTGAGTACGGTGCGGAAACAAATACGAAAACCTGTCCGATTTGTCTCGGACACCCGGGCGTACTTCCGATGGTCAATGAAAAAGCAGTCGAACTCGCGGTTCGTGCGGCAATGGCGCTCAACTGCCACGTCGCCGATCAAACAAAATTCGACCGGAAGAATTACTTCTATCCGGATACGCCGAAAGCCTACCAAATCTCACAATTCGATCAGCCAATCGGGTTTGATGGATTCATCGATGCGGAAGTCGACGGTGAAACAAAACGCTTCCGGATTGAACGGGTCCACTTAGAAGAAGATGCCGGGAAGATGAACCATACGGGTGCTAATCATTCTGTCGTCGACTTTAACCGGACGGGCGCACCTTTGATTGAAATCGTCAGTGAAGCCGACATGCGTTCACCAAAAGAAGCGGTCGCCTACCTCGAACGTTTGAAAGAAGTCCTGCAATACGCAGGCGTCTCGGACGTGAAGATGGAAGAGGGTTCGTTACGGTGCGACTGTAACATCTCGGTCCGTCCATACGGGCAAGAGAAGTTCGGAACAAAAACCGAACTGAAGAACCTCAACTCGTTCGGTAACGTCTTAAAAGGACTCGAATTCGAAGAAGACCGTCACCGTAAACTTTTACTGGCGGGTGGCGTCATGCGTCAAGAAACACTTCGGTTTGACGAAGCGAAAAAACAGACTGTCTTGATGCGTGTGAAAGAAGGCGCGTCCGATTACCGGTACTTCCCAGAACCGGATCTCGTTAAGCTCGTCCTCGACGAAGACTGGAAAGAAGCGATTCGTGCCGCGATTCCGGAACTTCCGGATGCACGTCGTGTCCGCTATCAAGAAACGCTCGGTTTATCCGCGTATGACGCGAAACAATTAACCGTCACACGCGAGATGGCTGAGTACTTCGAAGCGACGATTGCTGCCGGTGCAGAACCGAAAGCGGCAGCGAACTGGACAGTCGGTGAAGTACAAGGACACTTGAACAAGTCGAGTGAAACGTTCGAAACAATCAAACTGACACCGGCACGTCTCGCCGAGATGATCGAATTAATTGTCGGCGGAACGATTTCTTCGAAAATCGCGAAACAAGTTTTCGCGGCGACGATCGAACAGGGTGTCGAACCGCGTCAGTATGTCGAAGAACAAGGACTCGCTCAAATTTCTGACGAAGGTCTCTTACGAGGACTGATCGTCGAGATGTTCGAAGCAAATCCGGCTGTCGTCGAAGAACTCGTGGGTGGACGAGACCGGAAAAAAGGTTTCGTCATCGGTCAAATCATGAAGAAAACGAAAGGGATGGCGAATCCGGCCCTCCTCGATCAACTCTTCCATGAAGAACTCGAAAAATTAAAATAATCCTTTAAATCAGAGTAGATGTCCCCATTTTTCGTCTCGTAATCAGGCGGAAAACGGGGACATCTTTTTTTTCGGCTTTGTAATGTAGCAAAACTTCATGTAAAATAAAACAGTTATGTATCAAATGACCGGTTGATTAAAAAGGAGAAAAACTTATGAGACCTAGAGCGCGAGTGATTTATAACCCGACTTCCGGGAAAGAGATGGTAAAGCGAAATCTGCCGTATATCTTAGACCGGCTTGAAGCAGCGGGTTATGAGACTTCCGTCTATTCGACGAAGGCGGTCGGTGACGCAACACATGAAGCAGCACGGGCCTGTGAAGCTGAATTTGACCTCGTCGTGGCTGCGGGTGGAGATGGAACGTTAAACGAAGTCATCAGTGGCATGGCTGCCTACAAGGTTCGCCCTAAACTGGGTGTCTTGCCTGTCGGGACGACGAATGATTTTGGACGAGCGATGCGGATTCCGTTGACGATTGAAGGCGCGATGGATGTCATCTGCACCGGCTATACGATGCCTGTCGACATTGGGAAGATTGAAGGAACGACGGGTGTTCATTATTTCATCAACATCGCAGGTGGCGGCATCATGACGGAGTTGTCTTACGAGGTTCCGTCAAAACTCAAAACGGCACTCGGACAACTCGCTTATTACGTCAAAGGGATGGAGAAGTTACCACAAATCCGTCCGACGTATGTCGAACTCGAACATGAAAAAGGGACGTTCAAAGGCGAAGTCATGTTGTTTTTGACTTCGAATACGAACTCCGTTGGTGGCTTTGAGAAGCTATCTCCGAATGCGTCACTCAATGATGGACGGTTTGATTTATTCATCTTAAAAAAATGTAATCTTGTCGAACTGATTCGCGTCATGCGTCTCGCCTTAAAAGGGGATCACTTCTCGGATCCTTGTGTCGAGCATGTCACGACTTCATTCGTCCGGATGAAAAATACTTCTGAGATGAGCTTGAACATCGACGGTGAGTTCGGTGGCACCTGTGAAGGGGAGATGACGAATTTACAGTCGCATTTCGATGTCATGACACCGAAGTTCCGGATCGATGAGATGGAACTGATTAATACACAACTACAAGAAACAGAAACAAACCTCGCGTAAGGCGCGGGGTTTTCTAGGAGGAACCCAATTATGATCCCAGTACAAAAAAATGACGAGCACGTCGTCGATATCGTCGATTTGACGCACGACGGTTCAGGTGTCGCACGAATCGATGGTTATACGGTCTTCATTCCAGGAGCTTTACCGACGGAACAAGTCAAAATCAGAATTACGAAAACAACGAAATCATATGGTTTCGGACGAATTATCCGTCAAAAGACGAAGAGTGTTGACCGTGTCGAGCCGCCATGTCCTGTCTACAACCAATGTGGGGGCTGCCAACTGCAACACTTATCATATGATGCAGAACTCGTCTTTAAGCACAACCGTGTTCGTGATGCATTTGCCCGCCTCGCAGGACTCGAAATTCCGGTCCATGAAACAATCGGTATGGAAGATCCATGGGGCTACCGCAATAAAGCACAAGTCCCGGTCGCTTTCCAGTCGAACAAGTTGATGGCCGGTTTTTACCAAAAACGGAGCCACCGCATCATCGATATGGATTACTGCTTGATTCAAAACAAGGAAAATGATGAAGCGATCCAAGCGGTCCGTAAAGTCCTCGCTGACTTAAAAGTCCCAGCTTACGATGAAAAGAAACAAACGGGTGTCATCCGTCACATCATGGCACGTCACGGGTACCATACGAATGAATTGATGATCGTCCTCGTGACGAAGGTCAAACAATTGCGTGGTATCGATAAAATCGTCGCCGGCATCTTAAAAGCCGTCCCGAACGTGACATCGATTCAACACAACATCAACCCAGAGGATACGAACGTCATCTTAGGGAAAAAGAACATCGTCCTGCACGGACCAGCTGTCATCCGCGATCAAATCGCCGGATTGACGTATGAAATCTCGCCACATTCATTCTTCCAAGTCAATCCGTTGCAAACGGAGAAACTATACGGTAAAGCACTGGAGTATGCACAATTGACAGGTGAAGAAATCGTCGTCGACGCGTATTGCGGTATCGGCTCGATTTCATTATCACTTGCACAACAAGCGAAACATGTCTACGGGATTGAAATGGTTCCTCAAGCAATCGACGACGCACGTCGCAACGCAGCTGCGAACGGTATCGACAACGTATCATTCGAGTATGGAACGGCTGAATCCGTCATGCCGGCACTCGTCAAAGCTGGAATCAAACCGGACGTCATCGTCGTTGACCCGCCGCGTAAAGGCTGTGACGAAGAATTCCTGCGTGCTGCGGCTGAAGTGGCACCAAAACGAATCGTCTATGTCTCATGTAACGCGTCAACTCAAGCACGTGACGCGAAGTTGCTTGCTGAACTTGGTTACAAGCTGATGGAAGTCACACCTGTCGATATGTTCCCGCATACGACACACGTCGAGAGTGTAGCTCTTTTCGTAAAAATGTAAGAGCAACTTTCTAACTAAAGGAAAAGCGGGGTTGGAGCATGCTGATCGAATGTACAAAAAAACTAGCAGATGCGATGAAAATCAACTTAACTCCGTATGAGACAACTCACGCAGGTTCTTTTTATGAATGGCATGCGAATGTGTTCACGTTTGATCGAAGAAAATGTGTTGTCTTGATGAATAACAAAACAAGATATAGTATCGTCTTCTACGGCATGAAAATGAAAGAATTCAAACAATTTGATGTCATTGCCTTGAAGGCAATCAAGGACACATTTTTAGCAGAAGGATTTTCTAATGCGGTCGTGGATCGTTATCTGGAACGGTGCGGTGACGTCCAGTACTCGAAGACACATGATCGAAGTATCATCGGACAATTGAATGATGCCATCATTAGTATTTCGTGGAAGCTTGAGGACTTTTTACCGACAGAACAAGTGCATATGATGGATTTAAGTATGTGGATCGGAGAAAATTTATTGTGTGGTCCAATCGGCTATGCAGCGCCGATCGATCTTCTAAAAAAAGAGTTCGACTCGTCCTTTTAACTAAATCAGGCGATTCAAAAAACAGGACCCCTTCGTGTAAACGGAGGGGTCCTGTTGTCGGTTAAAAAAACTAAATCGTCAGCTGCGTTTTACAGGTAGTGCCGTTGTCGATAATGGGTGGGTGTCTCACCAGTCGTCTGTTTAAACGCTTGACTGAAGTGACTTTGGCTCGAAAAATGCAGTTTGTTTGATATCGTCAGCAACGAATCATCAGATGAACGGAGCAAGCGTTTCGCCTCCCGGATTCGCTCCCGGATGACATACCGGGCAAGCGGTAGACCAGTTTCGTCCTTGAACAGGACGGATAGGTAATTGGAGGAGACGTGAATCGCATGACTGATTGAAGAGACGGACAACGGATCATAAAGATGCTGTTGAATGTAACGGATGGCAGCTAAGACGTGTGGCGAGTGTCGTAACTCTTGGATTTGCTTGACGGCTTCTGCGAAACTGACAGTAATCCGGACGTGGCGATTACGAAGCTCAGAGATGCTGTTTGCTGCTTCAATCGAATCAATCATCCGGTCGCTGAGTGAGAAGGCTTCGTCCGGTTCAAGTCCACCGATAATGGCAGCACGTGCGCTGAGCAGGACCGTTCCAAGTAGGAGATTCTTTTCTGCCCGAAGTGGTTGATGGCGTGCGAGCGAGCCGAATTCACCATAGGCAGGTAAGGAATAAGTCGTCGCCAAGCGCTCGCTTTGACCGGAGGAAATCCAGTCGATGATTTGCTGTTCGCGTTGCCAAGCTTTGCGGTAGGCTGTCGTTCCTGTATGGGCAGGCACGTCTGCGACGAGCGGGATTTCTTCTTCGACGATTTCAGACTCTGTCCGGATTGCGCGGGACGGGAGCTGTCGTCCGTTCAATAGCCGATAGACGAGGTGAGCGCAATCGATTAATCGATTTTCAGTCGTCCGAGGTAACGATTTATAAAATTGGTGATAAGACTCATCCTGAATATGCGCGCGAAACAAGGCGGATTGTAACAGGACGGGACCAATTCGGTATTGCCCTTGATCTGCGACGGCAATGAATAAATACGCCGTTCCATCTTTTAGCGTGTAGAGGAGTGGGACCGCTTCAGCAGTCGGCCACTCGGTTTCAAGCGTCAATTGATCGGGATGGACAGGCGCGGTTGGTCGTACATGAAGTGAATCGTTTTCATGTGATTGGTACGATACAAAAAAACCGGTCGTCCCATAAATACTTTCAGCAATCTGGATTAAATCGTCTGTTTGTAGCGGCTTCATGGGTCTACTCCTCTCGGTAGAAATCATTAAGTCTAGTCTAAGGGGTGTACAAGAAATTGTATAGGGAGGAACGAAAAGAAGGAACCTGCGCGTGGCAGGTTCCTTTTTTAATAAGGCTTATCAACGATTGTCTGATTCCTGCTGATTAGTCGAATCATCGAGCACTTCTTCAGCATCGAGTTCAAACAAGTCGCTATCGCTTGTCTGTTCCAATTCGGTCACGGCTGCTTCGTCCGCAACTTCATCAGACGCATCGGCATGAGGCAGTTCGTCAGCTTCGGTTCTTTCTTCAGGTGGCAGTGTATCGTCTAATTGGAAGTCGAACGTCAATTGATGAAGTTCACTTGCGATATGAGCCAAGTGCGTCGCTGCCGTCGTGACGGCTTCGATTGTCGCATTCGTTTCCTGGATACTTGCGGCACTCGTTTCGATACCGGCTGCGTTCTCTTCTGTCAACGCGAGAATCGTTCCCATCGCGTCAGACACTTCTTCTGTCGCAGTCGTCAGAGCGCTGATATCACCGGTTAGTGATTCAGTCCGTTGTGAGACATGATGGACGGAACCGGCGATCTGTTCGAAGTCGATGCCTGTCGTTTTGACGGACTCAAGGGAAATTTTCAAGTCATCCATGACATGGTTCATCGCACTCATCGCGGTGTGCGTCTCTTTTTGAATATTATCGAGGAGCTGTTTAATTTGTTTTGCAGAATGATCGCTTTCCTCTGCAAGCTTCCGGACTTCACTTGCGACGACGGCAAAACCTCGACCTTGTTCACCGACACGCGCCGCTTCGATGGCGGCATTCAAAGCCAGGAGATTCGTCTGGCTTGAAATTGCTTGAAGCGTCCCGAGAATCTTTCCGATTTCGCCTGAACGTTTACCGAGGAATTCGGATGTGTTCTGAATTTCCTGTTCGAGTGAATCGGAGTGTTGTAGTAAGTCGGTAATCGTTTGTTTCGTCAGTGAGCTACCGCGTGTTGCGGCATCGGCGACGGATGCGACTTCAGACAACGTCGTAGCAGCCGCTTGTTGCATCGCGACCGAGCGTTCCTTGACACCGTAAACGGCATGCGAAGATCGTTCCGCCTGTTTCGTTTGCGTTTCACCGGCGGCTGCAATTTCTTCCATCGTTTGACCGATTTGTTGTGACGCATTTTGGACGTGGGTCGCATTTGCTGATAAGTCCTGTGACGCATCACGAACGGTTCCGGCTGATTGTGTCATGGCCGTAATCGTTTGACGCAACTTTTGACGCATCGCATCGAAATTCTCATTGAGGTCAGAAAGTTCATCGCGAATAAAGCGTTTTGGACGTTTTGTCGTCCGTAAATCACCGCTTGCGATCGCGAGGGCTTCCGTCCGAAGTGTCGAGAGGGGACGGTTGATTGAGCGTCCAATTAACCAGGCAATCAATGTCGCTAGCGCAATCGCGACGACAAAGTTGATGAGCGACTGTTCGAGCATGGCATCTTTAGGAGCATACAGAGACGCATAATCTAGTACGACTGCTAGCTTGAAACCTGTTTTAGAAGAGAGTTGCCAGATGACGACTGATTTTTTCCCCGCAACATCCATGATGGCGGAACCGGATTCTTGGTCAATCATCTGTTTCGGTGCACTGAAATAAGACTTTCCTTCTTCACGGAGTTGGTCGAGACTTTTAAAGAAGTAATTTTTATTCGGGTGCGTGACGACTTTTCCGTCTTTTGTATAGCTGAATACGAAACCTTCCTGTCCGATTTCGATTCGCTTCATGTCTTCTGAGAGGCGGTTGATGCTTTTATAGACGGACAAGACACCCTTGATGTTTGCTTGATCATCAAGTGTCGCTTTTGAGAAACTGATGATGGATAGTTTCGTCGCTTCGTCATAATACGGTTCGCTCATGGCGACCGTACTTGAATTTTCAAGTGCTTGTTTATACCAAAGGTCGCTTCGTGGATCATAGCCGGCAGGGACGTCTTGCTTCGGCCAGTTCAAGTAGCCGCCTGACGTATCAGCGTATTGGAGAAAAGAATTTTCGATTTTCGATGAACCGTATTTTTCGAGGACGCTGTAAATGTCTTTTGCTTTTTGAGACGGTTCGTCCGTCAGATCAGGAAGGTCTTTTGGATCAGTATAGTTCGGCAGTGAGCCACTCGCCCGCGTGAACGGGAGTCCGGCGAGTAAAGACGTATCTTTTTTTGTATCGTCGATGATCCGCGAGAAGGATTGCTCGAGTTGCTTTAATGCCGTTTGAGACGTTGAATCGACAAGATTTTCAACAGTTTGACTTGTCTGGTTGTATGAGAACCAGGTTGAGACACCTAACGTAAGCGCAGGTAATAGAATGAGACCGATGAAAAGACGGCGTGTGATGGGAAGGCGCATATGTAATTCTCCTATCTAAATAATCTATAAAATCTGTCTATTCTGATTATCGGACGGGTAATGTTAAATATGAAGGAATTATGGTGAGATTTTCATGATTTGAGAAATGAATCGAACGGAAGTTCATGATAAAATAAAGTGGATGTCACAGAGTGACTAGGGAGGAACTTAGAAATGAATATTGCTTTTTTCTTATTGCCAAAAGATGAAGTGAAATACTTAGATCCTGAGTCGACGGTCAGGCAAGCACTTGAAAAGATGAAACATCATCGGTTCACGTCAGTCCCGCTCGTTGATGATAAAGGAAAATATGCAGGAACGCTCACGGAAGGTGATGTGCTTTGGGCACTTGAAAAAAACCTGGAACATGCGGATTATGATCATGTACTTCAAACACGTCTGACAGACATTAAACAACGTGTTCGTTATAAACCCGTTTCGATCACAGCACAAATGGAAGAAATGATTGAGGTCATCACTGATCAAAACTTCGTGCCCGTCATTGATGACGGCAAACACTTCATTGGAATCATTCGTCGACGCGACATCATCGACTATTTCGCTAAAAAGGTAGAGCGAGAGAATGTCCAATATTGAAGAATGGATCAAAAACGCTTTTGTCCCGAAAATAAACGGGCGAAAGCGTTTTTATTGACCTCTTTCCACTTCACGAATCGCTTCTTTTAGACGATATATAGACATAATGACAATTTAGGGAGGACGATGTGTTGCGACTTTTACCACCAGTCTTCATCGTAGAAGCATTTCGGAAACGCTCCTACTATAAAACGTTCTCATGGATGATTTCGATTATCGGGTTGTTAGCCGTGTTAATTGCGACGCAGCAACTCTTAAAAAATGTAGAAGAAGGTTACAGTTATAAACGTGCGAGCGGCGTGATGGATGTATTTGAACAAGTCAATCAGGCGGAACGCGATCTTACATACTATTATTATTTATCCTTGAGTTCACGGGTCGATGACTCGTTGACGCAACGAATCGAGTGGTCGGAAAAGGTCGATGACGAGCTCGTGGCGCTGAGCAAACGTTTAGAGACAATGCCAACATCAAGTTCTTTGAAAGAGGACGTACTAACCGAAATCGACGAGGTGCGAAAAAACGGTTATGTCGCAAGCAATCGATTTTTTACGGCCGTAGCAAATTATAAAAGTGAAATCTTATTTAATCAGCTATCGCTCAGTCAAGATACCGGGAAATATTATTCCTTGTTTTCTAACCTGTTCTTAATGGAACGGGATTTCGGAAAAGCAGGACAGAGCCTGCTTAGTGCAGATCAAGACAAACAATTGGATGCATACGAGTTATCAAGAATACGGCAAATACGTCAAGATTTGGCAGTGAGAAATGATACGGTGACGAAAACGCTTTCGGCAACGATTGATGCTGAAGACGGAGCGTCGAGACTTGATATTAATACGATGAAAAGTGAGATGGCGGCATATTTTGGTGTGATCGATACGACGTTGAGTGAACCCGCACTTCGCGAATACGAAACGTTAGAACGTATTTCAGATCGCTATCAAGGCAGCATGTACCGTTTGTTTAATCGAGCAATTTCAGACGTACAAACGGAAATGACGGACCGGGGAAATGATGTCATTCGAAATGCGTGGTTGATGTTCGTTGCGACGTGCTTCATCATTTTCGCTTTACTCTTACTGACGCTCTTGCTGTTACGTGCTTTCCGAAAAGACTTAGTCATGTTACAGGAAGAAGCAAACGTATTTGCTGAAGGACAGCAACAATCGTTTTATCAAGTGCCGGAACGCAATGATTTTCAACCTGTCGTCCATGCTTTTCGGACGATGACGGCGATTATCTCAGGACTACTGGATTACAATGACCAAAAAACGCTCGAAATCAAACAGAGAAAAGCAGAAATCGAATCCCTGTTTTCACAAAATACAGATCCAATCATTGCCTTAGCAGCAGACTTCAAGTTATTGCATGGGAATGACCAGTTCCAGAAGCTCGTCGAGACGACAGAGTTCGTGACGATTGAAGAACTGATTCACCCGGCTGATTTGAACCGGGTGCGTCGTGCCTTAAATGGGGCAATCGAAGGGCATAGTCAAACGATTCGTTGTAAGATGATTTTCGAAGCGGACATTCGGAATATGTTCGTCAACATCATTTATGTGCCGGCGAAAAGCGAGAACGGGATTGCACTTTATTTAACGTGTCACGATGAAACGGATCAATACAGACGAGAAGAGCGGATTACGCAACTGGCACTGTATGACGTCTTGACAACGCTATTGAATCGAAATGGTTTCGAACAAAAGATGACGGAAGCATTGGCAGGGTTACAGCCCGGCGAACTCGTCACAGTCAGTGTACGCCAGTTTAGACGCATCAATGATGCGTATGGGCATAGCGCGGGTGATTTGATTCTAAAAGAAGTAGCGAACCGTTTACGCCGTCACTTCATCGGGACAGGTTCACCGGCACGAATCGGTGGAGATGAATTTGCTGTCTTGATTTCGCAGCAAGGCATCGTCGATTACCACGAATTAAAACGAGTCATGGAACTTCCGTATTATGTCGAAGGTGAAGAAATCCATGTCAGCATCAGTATGAGTATGGTCCGTTATCCGAACGATGCAGTTGCCGTGACCTCGCTCTTGTCATCTGTTGATATCGCGATGCAACATGCGAAACGGGATCAAGCAGGGGAGCCGGTTTGGTTCGAATCATGGATGAGTGAAGAGTACCGTGAATCGGTCGTTCTCGAAGCAGAGTTGCGCGAAGCGATCGTCAAAAATGAGCTTCAGTTATTTTATCAGCCACAAATTAACTTAAAGACAGGACAGGTCGAAGGCTGTGAAGCGTTACTCCGTTGGTTCCATCCTGAACGAGGCATGATTAGCCCGGCCGTCTTCATTCCGATTGCCGAGCGCTCGATGCTGATTGAAGAAGTCGGCATGTGGGTCGTTCAGGAAACGGTCAACCAAATTAGACGCTGGGAGCAGACGCCACTTGCGATGCTTGGTGTTTCAGCTAACTTATCAGTGAAAGAACTTGCTTCCGGTCGCATCGTCGACTATTTGGCGGATATCAGAAATGAACATCCGGGAATTGAACGGCGGATGGAGTTAGAAATCACGGAATCGTTTGGTGTCTTTTCCGATAAACGCGTCTTTGATGCCCTCGAGTCGCTACATGCAATGGGTTATCAATTGGCAATCGATGATTTTGGAACCGGCTATTCTTCTTTGTCTTATTTAAGTCGCCTTCCGATCCAACGTCTGAAAATCGACCGCTCCTTCATTAGCGGGGAAGATGCATGTTCGAATGCACCATTGATCGAGACAATCATCAAGCTTGCGCATACGTTGAAGTACGACGTAGTCGCAGAGGGAATTGAACAGTTGGAACAAAGCGAGAGTTTACGAAAGCTCGACTGTGAATATGGACAAGGGTTCTACTATTCCCGTCCGATTCCGGCAGATGAATTTGAAGTTTGGTTCATGCAGCATCAGGAAACATTGAAATCTTCATGAGACAATCGAAGCGGAGAGTGGGTACCTCGTTCGTTTCGGTTGGCTTAACGTAAACTACGCGTACACAAAAAAAGCTCCGTTTTCCTGTCCATTGAACTGACAGGAAAACGGGGCTTATGTTTTTTGCTTGAGGACAGCACACTTGCGAACGAGTGATTCCTGTTGCTGTCAGGCATGTTTTAGTTAGACACGATCGAGTGCTAAGTCGTCTGCTTGTTCGAGATAGGCTTTGATTGGTGCGACCGCTTCGTCGACTGTCCCGTCAGCGAAAGGTGACTTCAAGCCGGCGCGTTCGACAAGTGCAAGGAAGCTTTCTGATCCACCTGCTTTACAGAGCGCGAGGTACGATTTCCAAGCGGCTTCGCGGTCCTTCTCCATCCATGCATAGAACTGGAAGGCACAAACTTGAGCGAGCGTGTAATCGATGTAATAGAACGGGCTGCCGAAGACGTGTCCTTGCTGATGCCACCAAGCACCTGAATCGAGGTAGTCATTCTCCTCGTAGTTGCGATGCGGGAGGTATTTCTTCTCGATCGTCCGCCACGCTTGACGACGTTCAGCCGGTGTTAGCTCCGGTTTGCTGTAGATGACGTGTTGGAACTCGTCGACTGCGACTCCATATGGTAAGAAGGTAACACCGCCAGCCAAGTGACTGAATTTATACTTCGATGTTTCTTCACCGAAGAATTCTTCCATCCATGGGTACGCGAAGTATTCCATCGACATCGAATGGATTTCGCATGCCTCATATGTCGGGAACCCGTACTCCGGTGTCGTGAAGTGACGGCTCTCATAAACTTGGAAAGCATGACCGACTTCATGCGTCAAGACGTCGATATCTCCCGACGTCCCGTTGAAGTTCGAGAAGATGAACGGCAGTTTTTCGTCAGCGATGTAGGTACAATACCCACCGCCTGCTTTACCTGGCTTCGCCGTCAAATCAAGGGCACCACGCTCGATCATGTAATCAAAGAACTCATTTGTTTCAGGCGACATCTCGCGGTACATTTTTTTTCCGCCTTCGATGATGAAAGCTTCCTCGCCTTGCGGTGTCGCGTTTCCTGATTTGAAAGCGAATCCTTCATCGTAGTAGTAGAGTGAATCGACACCAATCCGGCGTTGTTGACGTTCTTTTAGTGACGTCGCAATCGGAACGATCGTGTCAAGGATTTGCTTGCGGTAATCTTCGACCATCGACTGGTTATAGTCGACGCGAAGCATCCGGGCATAACCGAGTTCGACAAATGATGGGAATCCGAGCGTCGTGGCGATTTCAGTCCGGACATGGACGAGTTTGTCGTAAATCGTATCAATCGCTTCGCCGTGTTCTGCTAAATAACCGTAACGTGCTTCTGAAGCCGCTTTACGAACCGCGCGGTCAGGTGACTGCAAGTAAGGACCGAACTGAGACAAGTTCAACGTTTTGCCATCAAATTCGATTTCTGCTGAAGACATCAACTTCGTGTATTCACTCGAGAGACGATTTTCTTCTTGAAGCTTCGGAATGATTGCTTCTGAAAAAGTTTTTAAGCTGGCTTCTGCTAAGAGGAAGAGTTGTTTGCCCCAAGTCGTTTCGAGCTGTTCACGGAGCGCATGCGCCGTCAACACATGATAGTAACTCGAGACGTAGCCCTGATAGACGGGGCCTGCTTCATCAAAAAAGCCTTGTTCCGTTTCGTAAAATGCGTCGCGCGTATCAATCGTATGACGAATCTCGACGATTTGGCTCGCTGTTTCGAATTGGTTTCTAAGGGTATTAATCTCAGTGATGGCTGCGTTTGCCTGTTCGACTTGTGTGGCTTCTTTTAAACGAGAAATTGCGTTTTGCATGGTGGTTTCTAAAACATTCAGATCAGGACGGACATATGTAAGTTCTGAAAATGGTAACATGTAAGCGCCTCCTTTTGATTTCTAACTATTATCACACAAAAATACTTGCAAAACTAGAGGGACAAACGTATGCTTTTTGTGAGAACGTGAGCGAGTCGTTCATAAACACGCTCCTATAAAAAAATCGAATCTTCTTCAATGAAGAAAAACGATCAAGAAAGTAGAGGGATAGTATCATGGGATTCTTTAAAAAATTGTTTGGTGGCAACGAAGCAGGAAACGCAAAAATCACTTCTGCACTTACAGGTAAAATCGTCAGCATCGAGAACGTACCCGATCAAGTCTTCTCACAAAAAATGATGGGAGACGGAGTCGCAATCGAACCGACTGAAGGTAAAGTGGTCGCACCGATTAACGCAACAGTCGAAACGATTTTCCCAACAAAACATGCAATCGGTCTTAAAGGTGAAGATGGTCTCGAACTATTAATTCACGTTGGTTTAGATACAGTTAATCTTAAAGGTGAAGGTTTCACAGCACATGTTCAATCTGGTGATAAAGTCAAAGCGGGCGATGTCCTCGTTGAGTTCGATTTAGATTACATCCGTGCGAACGCACCATCGACGGTTACGCCAATCATCGTCACGAACCACGACCAATTCACACTTTCTGCTGTTCCTGCTGAAGGTACTTCAGTAGTGGCAGGCGAAACAGAATTGTTCAAGGCAACACATAAATAATTTCTGATGGCGTACGCTGTTTCGCGCCTCATCTGAACTCCCTTATCTTACGAGATGAGGGAGTTTCAGCGTGTAGATAAACGCTTATGAAGCGTGAACATGCGATAACGAGAGGCAATCCGTTCGCGCTTCCCTGTCTCACCTCGTCTTCAAAGCGGCAATCGGTCGCGCCGCTACAGCAAAGTTGCAGGGTCGCGACCGACTGCTTTTCGCGGTTCTAAAGCGATTCGAGACGGATTGCGCTCTAAACCTTCTGTATGCCCGGATTTCCGTCACGGTATTACCTAAAAAGCGTCATGTTTCGTTGACTCCTACGGGAAAAAGTGCGTTTTTAACGCACTTTCAGAGGCAGGCAAGACCCTGCTCGTTGTCCGCGAGGACCAAGGAGTAACGGCTTGCGCCTCGCCCGAGGAAAGCAACGAAAAAAGACGCTTGATCTCCGATAGCACTTTGTCTACAGTCTGAAACTCTCTTATCTTACGAGATGAGGGAGTTTTTAATATGCCGAAAAAGCTTCTCCCTGTTTCATACTCCACCCAAACCTTACTGTTTTGTAAGTCGATTGAAAGTTAACGCAATCCCTCAAAACGTGAACGCTCGGTAGACTGAAGGTAACGAATCGACTTCAGGAGGAATAGAATATGAAAACAATCTTACATGCAGAGAACATCACGAAGGTATACCAAACCAAAATGGCGCGGCATGAAGCACTAAAACCGACATCATTGACGGTACATGAAGCGGAGTTCGTCAGCATCATGGGTCCTTCAGGAGCTGGTAAATCAACACTGTTGAATCTTTTATCGACGATTGATCAACCGAGTGAAGGTATGATTTCGATTAATGGTGAAGATGTCACGAGCATGACTGAAAAACAATTGGCACGGTTTCGTCGGGAACGACTGGGTTTCATCTTCCAAGACTTTAACTTACTCGACACGATGACGGTCGAAGAAAACATTGCCCTTCCGCTTGCGCTGGCACGTGTCGACAAAGCGATGATTGTGTTGCGTGTTGAACAAGTGGCGCGGCAACTTGGAGTCGAAGATTTGTTGAAGAAACGTCCGGTCGAACTTTCAGGTGGTCAAAAACAACGCGTCGCAGCAGCACGTGCAATCATCCACCAACCATCACTCCTCTTAGCCGATGAGCCAACGGGAGCACTCGATTCAAAGTCAGCGACAGGGTTACTCGAAGCCCTCGAGACGCTGAATGAACAAGGGGCAACGATTTTGATGGTGACCCATGATCCTGTCACGGCGTCATACGCGGAACGCATTGTCTTTGTCAAAGATGGAGAGCTGTTCCGAGAAATCCATCGGTTTGGGACGCAAAAGGAATTTTTCGAACAAATCATGGAAGTCCAACGCGAACTCGGGGGTGCAGCACGTGAGTTTGTCTAAATTAGCTTTTCGTAATTTAAAGAACATCCGGCACAATATGATGTATCTAGGTGCCGTCACATTCGCAATTTTGATTTATTACACGTTTTTAGGGATTCGTTCGAACGAAGCGATGCTGAACGCAAATGAGATGTACGATAAGCTCGGGACGGTCTTTACGGGATCGAGTATCATCTTGGCCGTGTTCTCGACGATTTTCATTTGGTATTCGAGTGACTTTTTCTTACGACGTCGTAAACAAGAACTTGGTTTATATGCGTTACTTGGACTCGAGCGAAAACAAATCGCTCAACTGATCTTTATTGAAACGATGGGATATGGAATGGTCGGATTGATCATCGGGACCGCTCTAGGGACGGTTGCTTCAAAATACTTTGTTCAACTGCTTGCGCATGTCATGGCAATCGATATCGAAGCGACGTTTACGATCAGCCTCGCTGCAATGGGTCAGACGATTGCCGTGTTCTTGGTCATTTTTTTATTGATTGCTCTGCGATCGGCACGAACAATTTATCGCTTCACCTTGATTGAACTATTCAAAGCAAACCAACAAGTCGAAGTGATTCCGAAAGTCCATCCGATTCTCGCAGTCCTTTCTCTTCTATTGATGGGATTCGGTTATTACCTGACGGGGCAGCCGCTGCTCGATCACTTTACTGTAGTCGCGCCACTCTTGATAGTTTGTATCATCGTCGGAACATTCGGGACGATGAGTTACTTTACAATTTTCTTGTTGCGTGTTCTCAGTAAGCAGGCACGTCACTTCGAAGGAACGAATTTGATTTTACATGGTCAATTGCTGTCACGCGTCAAGTCGAATGCTGTCATGTTATCAACGATTACTGTCATCACGGCAGTCACACTGACGACGGTCGGAACAGCGACATCGATTTACTATTTCATCGATCGAACGGTCGAGCAACAAATGCCATACAGTTTATCGGTTGCGAGTAAACGACCGGAGGCAGAGCAATTGATTAAGGAATCGAATCAAACCATTGAACAGCGGACGATGGTCAACGTCAAAAATGTCGACCATCAGATGAAAGAGTTACCAAATCCGTTATATTTGACGAAGTACTACCGGACATATGCGATGGACGGTTCAAAAGGACAATTCAGCTACATCAATTATTCAGACTACCGCAGACTAGCGAAGGCGAACGGAAAACGTGTTTTACCTGAGCCGCAACAAGGTGAGGCGATTGTCCTCGAGACATTCAAAGGAAACGACTTGTTGCAGGAACGAGTCAAGTCACCCGTTGGAATCACGATAAACGACATTCATTCGTCCTTTCGCATCACGGGTGAAACGGATTTACCGATCGCTCAACTCTATGAGAAACAACGATTGGCGTTCGTCGTTTCGGACGATGCCTTCGCGATGATGCCGGAGCGTGCATGGATGCTGACGAATTATCAATTTTCAGATGAACGAACGGATGACGGGTTGATGAAGAAACTCGAGGCACTTTACGGAAAGCAGGCGGAAACGGACATGGCGGCCTATTATCCGGTCTACGCGATAACGACGGCGACGACAGGGCTGCTCGCATTTGCTGCCGGGTTCCTCGGACTCGTCTTCCTGCTCGCGACAGGTTCAATCATCTACTTCAAGATGCTTGCGGAAGCAGAAGAATCAAAGCACCGTTTTGCGATCATTCAAAAGGTTGGGGTGGCGCAAGGCGAACAGGTGAGTATCATTCGTCGCCTCGTCGGATTTGTCTTCTCCCTACCGTACCTCCTTGGACTCATTCACAGCATCTTTGCGATGCAAGTCCTTCAAAAACTACTCAACTACAACATCGTCATGCCGACAGTCCTTGCGATTGGCTGTTATACGGTCGTCTACCTTGTGTATTACATCATGACGGTCCGAGCGTACCGGCGGATTGTGATGTGACGACGGTGACTGGAAACGAATAATCGTTTCCAGTCCTTTTTTTGTTCGGTATGATAGATAACGAAGGAGATGAATCATTCGATGGAAACAATTTTATTAGTGGAAGATGATCAAAAAATCGCGGAGTTACTTCAAGAGTTGCTCGAACGTTATGATTTCCGTGTCATTCACGAAGATGGATTTGGTGATGTCGCGGCACGTTTTGAAGAGACGAAGCCGGATGTCATCTTGCTTGATGTGAACCTTCCGAAGTTCGACGGCTTTTATTGGTGCCGGCAGCTTCGCTTAAAAACACGTGCCCCGATTTTGTTCATTTCGGCGCGAGTCGGAGAAATGGATCAAGTCATGGCACTTGAATATGGGGCGGATGACTACATCGTTAAACCGTTCCAAGGAGCCGTTGTCATCGCGAAAATCAAAAGTCAGATTCGGCGGGCGTACGGGACGTTATCAAGTGAGAATGATGAACGGACCGTCGTGAAGGCGGGCATCACGTTGTATTTAGATCGGTATATCGTCGAACATGGTGATCAATCGATTGAACTATCGAAAAAAGAGGGTTTGATTTTAGAAATGTTACTGACGGCTAGCCCGCGGATTGTCAGCCGGGGAGACCTGCTCGAACGAATTTGGGATGATGAAGCCTTCGTCGATGAAAATACATTGAACGTCAATATTACGCGTGTTCGTAAACGTTTGACAGAAATCGGCGTGTCAGGGCTTGAGACGGTCCGGGGAGTCGGGTATTGCCTGGTGCTTGAAAAATGAAACTGTTTTTTCGTTATACGATTCCAGGACTGCTGTTTTTCATCGTTCAACTGGTCGGCTTATTTCTCGTCTTATGGTTATACGATCTTTATCAACCCGCAGCGTTTTTCTATATCATCTTACTTGATACAATCGCGCTCATCATTTATTTAAGCTATCGCTTTTTTAGTATGTTGCCACTGCTTAAACGATTACAAAATCCGATTACCTCGGTTGCAGAACCGATTCGCCCCGGCAGTGAGGAACCAATCGCTGCAGCAGTCGAACAATTTTTAGAACGGCAACAAACGATTTTTCGAAACAGTTTGTTTGCCGAACGGCGGAAAGAAAAAGAACGGCACCGGTACGTCGATCAGTGGATTCATCAAATGAAGACGCCGCTCTCGGTCATCGAACTGATTCTTGAACATCCGGGTGAAGATTACCGGACAGATCTGCGGCACGAAGTCGAACGACTACGGACAGGTCTTGATCAAATGTTGTATTCGTCACGCCTCGAAGCAATCGAGACGGATTTGAAGGCGGAGCAACTTAATCTCCGTGTTCTCGTCATGGACATCATCAATCAAGAAAAACGACTGTTTGTCAAAAATAAAGTCTATCCGAAGCTTGAAATCGAACCGTCCTTATACGTGTATACAGATGCTAAATGGTTCCGCTTTTTGTTACTTCAACTGTTGACGAACGCCGTCAAATACACGACGGGACATGGTAAAGAAGTTCTGATTCGGGCGATGGAACGCGACGGACAAGTCGTGCTGACATTGATTGATGATGGAGTCGGCATTCCGAAGCGTGACTTGCCGCGTGTCTTCAACGCCTTTTTCACGGGTGAAAATGGACGGCGTTACGGAGAGTCGACCGGAATGGGACTTTATTTCGTCTGGCAGGTCTGTACGAAGCTCGGGCATGAAATTGAATTGAATAGTCTGGAAGGCCAAGGGACGACGTGTCGATTGAAGCTTGTAGGAGGACGAACGGATGATTGAAGTCAAACAGCTTGGGAAAGTATATGCAGGAAAAGTAACGGAACAACCGCTGACGGATTTGAATTTCCGTGTCGAGGAAGGCGAGATGGTCGCGGTGATGGGGCCGTCCGGAAGTGGCAAGTCGACACTGATCAACTTACTGGCGACGCTCGATCAACCGAGCTGGGGTTCGATTTTGATGGAGGGCATTGATACATCGACCTTCAAGCGAAAAGAAACGACGCGCTTTCGGCGTGAGACACTCGGAATCATTTTTCAAGAGTTCAATCTACTCGATTCGTTGACGCTTGGTGAAAACATGCTCGTTCCGTTGATGCTGTCTGGGAAAAAGACGAAGCTCGCGCGAGAGGAGATGCTGCATCTCGCAAAACGGCTTCAAATCGATGAGCTACTCGACAAACAGGTGGATGAAGTATCCGGTGGACAGCGCCAACGCGCTGCGATTGGGCGTGCTTTAATCCATGCTCCGCGTTTGATGTTGGCTGACGAGCCGACCGGTGCACTCGATTTCCAAGCGACAAAACATGTAATGGAATTACTTGCTGAGTTAAATGCAGCCGGGATGACGATGGTCATCGTCACCCATGACCCGACGGTCGCCTCGTATTGTAACCACGTCCTGTTTTTAAAGGATGGTAACATTCAAACCGAGTTGTTTCGGGACGAACCCCGTCGTATCTTCTTTCAACGCGTCATCGAGTCGCTGTCGTTATTAGGAGGGGACGAACATCAATTATCTACAATACGCCCTACGTAACATTAAGCGTTATCAACGCTTGTATTACGGATACGCATTGACGATTATCATTGCGATGACGATTTCGACGAGCTACTGGAACTTAGTGACGAGTGCTTCGTTCCAAAATGTCGCAAAAGTCTTAAGTCAATTGAATCAAGTCATCGAACTGACGATGATTTTTGTTTTTATCGCGGAACTGATTATTTTGTTTTTCAGTATCCTGTTCATCTATGCGACGACGTATACGATGCTTGAACACCGTAAAAATGATTTACGCGTCATGCGGACGCTCGGGAGCGGATTTTCGCACTTTTTAAAGTACTTCCTCATTGAGGTTCTCCTTGTCGGCGGATTAGCGATTTCGGCGGGGCTGTTGCTTGGAGTCGTCTTGACGAAACTAATGTTGCTGGCAATCGAAAAAGTGATGTTTTTACCACGACTCGATATTGAAATCTCTGCACTGTCGTTTTTAGTACTAATCGCCGGGGCACTCCTTGTTCTCTTAACGGCGACAGTACTCGCCATCTATCGATTCCGTCCGGATCGCCCCATTCGGACACGTTCAACATGGAGACGCCGCTTTCGTATATCGCTGCGATTTATGGCGATTCTTCTGCTGTTCTACGGGTATGTATTAGCATTTGTCCAACAAACCGGATTTGTTTTGTTGTTTCCATTCGTCATTTTTATCGGTTCCTTTTTCATTTGCCGTTATGTGTTACCGACGTTGATGAAACTGTATCGTCCCCGGACGTTGTCGTTACGTAAACTCATCCTTTCTGAAATTGCGACACAGCTCCGGACGAATAGCACCCTCGTTGCCCTTGGGACGATTTTGACGTCATGTGCACTAACGGCAGTCGGGCTCGTCTTCATCTTTCAAGTAGTCGGGTTAGACTTATCTTCACAAAATCATTTTGGACTCGTCTATTATGAAGAGTCGAAAGAGCAGTCCGAACGCTTGCAAAAGATTGAAGAGACGATGGAAGCGACATTCCCGGAAAAATATCAGCAGGAAGTTCGTCTGAAAAAGAAGGGGACACGTTACGTGTTGCCTTTATCCGACTACAATCAATTATTAAACGAGCTGGGACAGAAACGACGCGAGCTGAACTACCGTGAGGCGCTTCAAATTCCAGCCCGTCCCGTTCAGTTAAAAGAACAGACACCGACGATGGAAAAAGCGCGACAGGCGATGGAACAAGCTGGATACAGATTAGTAACCCCGGCTAAACACCGCCTCTTGTTCGGTTATAACTATCGCATCGAAACGCTATTTGTCATCAGTGATCAGCGCTTCAACGAACTGGCACAACCCCTCGCCCGGATTCGTGTTTTTGAAACGCCAGCCTATCGGGATTACGGGACAGGGGCTTGGGATGACTGGATGTCAATCGTCCGGGAAATTCAGTCGAAATCGAAGATGACGAACGAAGCGGCGGCGCCGTATCAATTAATCAATGAAACAGAAGATGAACTCGATGGGATTCGGATTGTCCGTCTTGTCTCATTCGTCGTCATTTTACTGACGGTCTGGCTCTTCGTCATCAACGCGAGTTTCCTCCACGTCTGGATGCAGATGACGGCTGAACAAGAACAAAAACGATTGAAGACGCTGTTTGCCCTCGGTTTTGATCGTCAAAGTGTCCGAACGTTTTTACTTGTGAAATATGGAGCGGTCTTAATGATTCCATACTTGATTTCCGTATTTCATGCCTGGTTGTTGTTCCAAGCCATCATTTCCGAGGCGGGTCTTAAGATGGGTCCCCTGTTCGGTGTTTCCTTGATGTGGATTGGAATCGTCACGTTTTGTTATATCGGAAGCATCTTCCCGCTCTGGGTTCGATACCCACGACACCTGCTTCAAAAGTCAGGCGAAAGTTCGATGTATCCGATACCGGATTCAAGGGTATGATAAGAGCATAGCGAGGAGGGAGCATATGCTGAATCATTCACCATATCGAGGGTACGGGGACCGGATTCGGATTTTGCGGGAACGCGCCGGAATCTCGATTGATCAGTTAGCAGATAACCTGGGTGTCGCACCTTATTTCATTCGACGAACAGAATTAAGTGAGGTCTACCCGACGAAAGCCTACATCGAGTCGTTAGCAGAAGTTTTACAAATCGATTCGAGTTATTTGGCGCGGCATATTTGGACAGGGGAATCGTTGAAGTTCGTCATGCAGGACAGCACACCACTCGAGGAAATGCGTTTAGCGTACGAGCAGACACTGGGTCAGGATGAGTCCGTCATCGAAGAACAACTCGAAGAACGGATGCGGATGTTTGACTTGATGTATGATGATGACGTGAAGCGGATTGAACAAACGATGAGTACGACGGAACAGCGAATTTTTCACGAGCTGGTCGAGTCGGTCATGGAGGCCGGAGAGCTTCGTCGGGAAGAAGCGCGGGGGACGTTTGAGATGTTCGAGGATAAACTCCCCTCGATGATTCAACTCGACGAGTATTTAGATCGTTTGACTGAGGGAGAGACGACCGAGCGAACGACGTGTTACACCCAGTATAGTAATCAGATTGAACGAATGCGCTATCATCGAAAGTGATGCGAAGTCGTTTCATTAAAAATGCCGCCCCTTCCTGAAGAAGAGGCGGCATTTGTTTTATGATCGTCGTGGAACTTGGTGATGAGAGACTCGGCTTTTTTGACGTGTCCGCCCGATGATGAAGCCGATGATTGCGTTCGCGATGACGAGAACCCATCCGACGTATCCAAAGTTGAGCGTCAAGCTACCAAGCATAGCTTGCCATTTGAAGACCATCATGAAATCTCCACGGATCACAAACCGAGCGATACAAACGAGTAACACCGTCGTGCCGGCGATGAAGATTCCCATCCAACTTCCGAAGAGGCGGGATGATTGAATGCGGATAGCGACGAACGACCAGAAAAATAGACTGACGACAAACGTCATGCCACCATAAGCAAGGACGAGCTTCCACGTCTCGCTCGCTTGTGGAAATTTCGTAAACATGACAAGAGACGAGACGATGGCGGCAGCGGTGAATAAAATAGCTGCCCAAAAACGAGACCGCATAACGTAGTTCCTCCTAAAGTTTTTCTCACTTAACGATAGCGGAAACGTCTCATCTTGTAAACCACTACTGACGACCACTTAAAATACGTCGCAGTTGCTTGAGCGGGTTCGATCCATAGAACAGCACACCGCCTCGATAAAATTTCGTTCCGACGAACAGGGCAAGGGCGATGCTTACCCCCATTAAGCCGATGGATAAAAGGATTTGCCACATCGGGACGTCCGTCAGCATGACCCGTAAGAACATCAACATCGGGGTGAAGAACGGAATGAATGATAAGACGACGACCGCTTGATTTGTTGGAGCGTTTAAACTAAAAATGGAAATCATGAACGCGGCTACAATCAGCATGATAACGGGTATCGTTACTTGCTGTGCATCTTCGACCCGACTGACGAGTGAACCGAGTGCGGCGAGCAACGTTGCATAAAGGAAGTAGCCGAGTAAGAAGAATACAAATAAGTAGACAACTGTTTGAATGCTTAAAGAGTCGAGTGATAGTTGGTCAAACAAGCTGCTTTTTTGTCCACTGTAGTAACCAACGCCAACAAGCAAAGAAAGTTGAATGATGCTGACCGTTGCAATGGATAAAATTTTTGCAAGCATATGTTGAATCGGACTGGCAGCAGAGATTAACAGCTCCATGACACGTGATGATTTTTCATTGGCAATCTCGGTTACAATCATTCCGCCATAAATTACAATCGTAAAATACATTAAGAACAGCAAAACATACACGAGGGCAGAAGCGGCAAACAGTTCGTCCTCATTTTTTCCGCCAGTGGATGTTAACTCTTGTTTTGTTGTAATAGGAGCAGCCAATGCGGCGAGAATCGCAGGATCAACATTTGATTCAGAAATGATTTTTTGATCACGAACCAGTTTTAGTGCCGTTGACAGTTGAGTTTTCAGGGATTGTTCCGGACTCTCACTAATTAATGTGACAACGTAAGGATCGCTCGTCATCAACGCAACCACTTCATATGTGCCGTCTTTAACGGCATCTCGTGCTTCCTGTAATGAATAATCTTTCTGATCGATTTCGGATTTTATCCCACTTTCTTTTAGAACAGGAACGATGTCCGCATCCAGTGAACTGACAACAGCGATTTTAGGTTCGTCTCCTGCAAACCAGTCAATGATTCGTTCGATATTCGAAAATCCAATCAAAAAAACAATCATTAAAGCGGTTGAGATAAGAAAACTTTTTGCCCGCAATTTTTGTAATAAACTAAAGCGATACAGGGTCATAAATTTACGGTTCATAACGTTTTCCGACCTCCTCGATGAAAATGTCCTGTAGGGAGAGTTGATCCCAGACGAAACGTTCGACGTGGAAACCTTCTGTAATTAAATGGCGAAGTAATCCGTCGGCGGCTTCTTTCGATTCGACTTGGAGCGTGTAGCCGGTGCCTTCCGTCTCGACCTGTAAAATACCAGGCAGTGCATCCCATAACAATGGTGGGGCATCGGTTGCTAACAAAACACGCGTTTTTCCGTAGCCTGCCTTGATGTCTGGTAAGTAACCGGCGACAACAGGTTTTCCGTGATCTAAAATCGCGACATGTTCGCATAATTCTTCGACATGATCCATCCGGTGACTCGAGAAGACAATCGTCGTCCCGTCCGTCGTCAGTTTCCGGACCGCTTTTTTAAGTTGTTCGACGTTGACAGGGTCAAGTCCGCTGAACGGTTCATCGAGAATCAACAGATCCGGCTTGTGCAGGACGGCAGAAATCAATTGAATTTTTTGCTGATTCCCTTTTGAAAGCTGTTCGACACGCATCTTTTCATATTGAGGAATTTGAAAGTAATCCAACCACGCCACTAGAGATGCTTTAGCCTCTTTACGCCGCATCCCACGAAGCTCGGCTAAAAAGATTAATTGCTCGTCCACCCGAATCTTTGGATAAAGACCGCGTTCTTCTGGTAAATAGCCGATTTGCGAGAGGGGGATGGCTTTTCCTTTCCAGGTGATTGATCCTGTCGTCGGCTGTAAGATACCGAGCAACATCCGGAACGTCGTCGTCTTTCCGGCACCATTCGCGCCAAGTAATCCGAAAATCTGTCCTTCCGGAACTTGAAACGATAGCTCATCGACGGCTGTAAAATCGCCGAACTGTTTTGTGATGTTCTGTAGTTCTAGCATGTGAACCTCCTTGGTAGACTAAGTAGTCACTTCTCTTTACATTGTACCCTTACGTTAAAACTGGTTAAAGGTTCCATTTTTAAAATTTATATAATTGAGCATTTTTGTTTACTTTTAGTAATTTAGTTACTATTATTATATTAAGGATAAAAGGGAGTAACTAGGTAATCGTCATGAAAGCGCAACGGACAATCCTGGTTTTGCCGTTGATGAAGCATTCGAAGCACTCGGTGAAGACTTAAAGTTGCCGGAGCAATTTGAGGCGCACCGGACGAAAATCGCGCAACATGCCGCACCAATCACAGTCAAGAAGGGGAGACTCGTATGATACATCTTTTTGAACAACCTAAAAAACAAGGCGCACCGATTTTCTTGCTTCTCCATGGCACGGGTGGATCGGAACAAGATTTAATCGGACTCGTCCAATTGCTTCATCCAGATGCCGGTTATCTCTCCGTTCGTGGAGCAGTCACGGAAAATGGGATGCCGCGTTTCTTTAAACGCTTGGCAGAAGGCGTCTTTGACGAAGCCGACTTAGCCTTACGGACAAAAGAATTGATGGCATTCATCAAAGAAAAAAGTGAGACGTATCAATTTTCCGTTCAGGAATTAATTCCCGTCGGTTACTCGAATGGGGCAAATATCGCAGCGAACATGATGTTTGAAGAAGCGCTGTTCGCACAAGCGATTTTGCTCCATCCGATGGTACCGCGTCGTGGCATCCCGTTGCCAAATAGTGAAGGCGTCAACGTCTTCATCGGAGCGGGGGCAAATGATCCGATTTGTGCCGCAAGTGAGACGGAAGAACTAAAAGCACTATTTAAAGGTGCCGGAGCGCATGTCGACGTGACATGGTCAAACCACGGACATCAGCTCGTCATGCCGACGATTGAAAGCGCGGCATCCTGGTTAAACAATCAATTGACACAATGAAAAAAGCATCGAGAACTCAAGGGGCAGAATCCTGAGTTCTCAATGCTTTTTTCTTAAGCTGGATGGTCACTTTTCGGACGAGAATAAACAATCAAGATTCCTCGCTCAACGAGTTGCATTGCGAGTGTCTCTTTTGCTTCTTCAGAAATTTTCGTCTGTGTGATATGTTTGTACAGGTGCCGTAGTTCGCGACGCATCGGTTTGCGGACGAGCCACATGCTGTCGATGATCGAACACCACGTCAGGACGGTTTCTTGACCGATATAGAATTGCTTTTGCCGATTGAGATAACGAATCCACCATTCATCGCGAAGCATTTTTAAAGTAACGCCGGTAACAAAGACGATCAGAAATGTCAATGGAATTGTTTCATACAAAGGAAGACTTGTCAGGACATCGCGAAGTCCTGTGACTAAGCTGAGCATCATCCAACCAATGAGCCCGATGACGAGCCAATAACCAAAGTTGAGTGTACTTCGTCGTTGCATCATGAGTTTCGGTTTCAAGAGTGGAGTGGCCATCAGAATCACCTCCTTGTGAAATAATCGAATTTTCTGACAATTTATAGTTGTCCTTCTACTATAGTTACTTTTTCCCTAAACGTCCAGTCATTAGACATGGAAAATGTGTTTCTTTCTTGACGATTTTCGTGTACGCTAAAAAAAGAAAGTGAGCGGTTACATTAAAGGAGGAAAACAGATGGTGGATCAAGTCGTTTGGATCGCGGTTGGTATCGTCGCAATCGCTGTGTTCACAGCTTCAAGCGTTGCTGCGTACATGGGCGTTAAAAATCAAGAAGACTAAGGATTGGTCAGGCATCAGCCTCACCGAATCTTTACAAGCTCAAAGGACGATTCCGCTGTCGGAATCGTCCTTTTTAGATTTTTGAATACAATCAAAGCCAACCGAATGACAAACGTATCATTCGGATCGACCGGATTTAACTTATTTATTTTCTGTGACGTCTATCTTTTCTGCATACGGTTTTAAGGCATCGCTCCACCGCAAGTAACCGCCACCGACGAGGTGCAACCCATCATACGTCATCCGATTTTGGAGGTATCCTTGATCGTTCGTCAAGACCGGCCGTAAATCGACGAAGTCGGCATCGACCGATTCTGCGAGCTGCTTCAAATTACGGTTCAACGCTTCGACTTCACGGTTGACCCGGACGGAGTCGGAATATTTCGGTGCGACGGGGACCGTTGACTGGATGACGACGTCGATGTTATTTTTTCGGAGTGTCGTCACGATCGTCGTCATATTCTCTGTAATCTTAGAGACGGGTGTGAAGTGCCGGATGTCATTGATACCACCCATCACGAAAACTTGTTTTGGTTCTAACTCAAGAATTAAGTCAAGTCGTGTCAAAAATCCTTCCGTCGTATCACCGGGAATCCCGAAATTAACGATCGATGAATCATTCATCAAAATCCGCCAGTCACCAAAATGTGTCATCGAATCACCTAACATGACAGCATTCGGAGATTTTGGGTATTGATAAGTATGGAAGAGACTATTCAATCGGACATAGTTGGAGTTTTTTGTGTATTGGAATGTCGTAACCGGTTTCGAACTCATTGCAGGGAAGACGTCTTCGATTAAATCAAGTGGTTTACGTCCGAACAGTAGTGCAAGGAGAACGATGTTTATGACAACCGAGAGAATCAATAGTGCTTTTTTCATAAAACAATCGTTCCTTTCAGAGGAGTATAAGGGGTAGTGTAACATGAATCGAAATCCATGGTTCGACAATATTAAAGGATTTCTTGTCATTTTCGTTGTCATCGGTCATATGCTGACTGATATTCGGTTCGACTATGATGGCAAGGTACTCGAGACGGTCTATTTAATTATTTATTCGTTCCACATGCCATTGTTCATCATTTTGAGTGGCTACTTCTTTCGCGAAAACAAGTACTTACGGGTGATTCAATTATTTGCCGTCTATTGTGTCTGGCAAATTTTAATCGGGTCGTGGGCAACCTTTGGGGAAGGGTTACCCTTATTTTCCGGTCAAAATATCGGGACGCACTTGTTGCGTCCGTACTGGGCGCTTTGGTATTTGTTCGTCATGGTCGTCTGGTACATTGTCACACCATACGTCGTGCACTTGAGAGGATATATCTGGTTCGGTTTAGCGTTCGCCCTGTTATACGGCTTCGAACTTGAGAATACAGGATTCCTGGCATTACGGAAGTTAATCATGTTCTATCCGTATTTCTTATTAGGGAACTATCTCTCGGAACACGAGTTTATCCGGATTTTCGAGATGCCGAAAAATTTCAAACGCCGGATGAACGTCCGCTTACTGGGCGGACTCGCGTTTACTTCCGTCGTCGGTTTTTTATTGTTTCAAGCCTGGCGGGATACACCGCAAGAAGTCGTCGATCTTGCCAATGCCTTTAAACATCGTTTTCCTTACGTCGAACAATATGATAGCGATGCCTGGGTCGGGGTACTGAAGCATAGCGTCATCTATTTCTTATCGATCACGGCGTCACTCGGGTTCATGATGCTTGTGCCGATGCGCAGGCTTCCACTCGTGACCCGGGCAGGGGAGCTGAGTCTCTACGTTTATCTTTTACACGTCTTCTTCGTCATGGCTTGGCGACAATATGTAACGGATGCATTTGTAACAGAACCTTGGGTCGCTTTGTTGATCATTTTTGGCGTTGCGATTTTAATCGTCGGAATCATCGTTCACCCGGCAGTTGTTCGGATATTACGCCCATTGATTGAGATCGACATCCGTCCGATTGTCGAGAAGCGGGAAGACCTTTCAAAAAAAGGTTAAATGCTATACACTTTAAAGTAGATGGATTAATAGATGAAGGGCGTGGAAAGTATGTCATATAACTTAAACAACGCGGATGGTGTCGTAAACGTTTCTCAGCAGGTAATCGAGGTCATCGCCGGAGTTGCCGTCAAGGAAACAGAAGGTATCGCATTTACGCAAGATGATTCGAAACTGCAAGAAAAACAAATGGTCAAACTCGTTAAGGTCGAAGATGTCGGAGGCGAGATTACGGTCAGCCTGGCTGTTCATATCAAGTATGGTATGTCGATCATCAAGACAGCGGGTAAAGTGCAAGAACGGATTGTGCAAGACATGGAAAACATGTTGGCATTCCCACCGAAAGCAGTCGACGTCCGCGTCATCGGATTGTTAAAAGGATAACTCAGTTTATATGGAAAATTGTTGATGGGAATTTTTCATCAACAATTTTTTTATATGACGGTTTGTCAAATTAAGTGCAACACTTCTTCCGTGAAGACCTCGTATGCAGTTTTCCAGTTGAGACATTTTCGCGGTCTCCCATT
>NZ_JACSMP010000015.1:0-34805 GCF_018618725.1 Exiguobacterium sp. s80
CGCTTCATCCAGGACGATGACCGTGAGGTGTTCCTCGTCATCCTACTCAATACGAAGAACCGCGTCATTGCCGTCCATCGGGCACACGTTGGTAGCATCAACTCAAGCGTCGTCCACCCTCGCGAAATTTTTAAGTCCGCCATCCTCAACAATGCGACGTCACTCATCGTCAGCTACCAGCATCCGAGCGGTGACCCGCATCCATCACGGGAAGACATCGAGGTGACGGAACGGCTCGTCGAGGTCAAACGCATCGTCGGTATTCAGCTGCTTGACCACATCATCGTCGGTGCCGGAGAAGAATACGTCAGCTTGAAAGCACAAGGTGTGCTGTAAAGAGATGATAGAACGTAGACGGACGGGACAACCCCGTCCTGTCCGCGCGCCAGAGCATGGACGAAAAACGGCGTCGTTTTTCTTTTGAGAGAGCGCAAGCGAGTAGGGAATGGATTCGTCCCGAATCCAAGGGCATTGAAAGACTCGCAGTGGCCGGATCCACTGCGGGTGAGAAAGTACATTTGGTCTTTTCTATGTAGAAGGGTGTGATGGAGGATACAGGAATGAGACAAGTAGTGGAGTGCATGAAGGTTCGAGGAGAGATAGCTGAGTGAAGTGAATCGATCCTCCTGTAGATAGGTAGTGATGCTCTTTCTACTGGATGTACAACAGAAGAAGAATTTTCGGGCTCATGCGTGAGGCTGTAGGCTGCACGCTGCACGCAGCAACATCCTCATCGCACCGCTGCCCTCCTGCCGGACCGATAACGAGAGCTGCGACTCGCGTGCGCGAGGCATCTCTACGTTCCTGTTCCTTACGACGGAGGGCACGGAGCGTTAGATAGCATCATTAAGATGAATCATCTAATTTATATATATTTAAAAGGATCTAATAACTTAAATTGTATTTAAATTATAGATATTGACTATTCTAAAAAAGTATTGTTAAATTATTCAGTCTAGAATTTGGATTTTTAAATAGAATCCCTTTTTTACACCAATTAGTTAGGATGGGAGATTAGCAAGTGGAACAAAAATTTAAGAAATATGTCATACTTCCGATCATTGTTGTCTTTATTTTTTTTATCGGATCACTCTTTGGAACGTATAGTGCACAGACTGAAATCGAGGACGGGGCTCTCTATAGTGATGAGTTGCGTGAGAAAAATAGCGCACTTAAAGAAGAGAATAAAGACATATTAGATTTGGTCAAACAACGCGATGCTATTAAAGCGGATTACGAGAAAACAAAAAACAAAAATAAATCACTTAAAGAAAAAATTAGTGAGAAAGAAGACTTACTTGATAGCTTGACTACAAAAATAATCTACGCAAAAAGTGAACCTATTACATTGAGTCCTGGTCAATACATTATCGGTGATGATGTACCAGTTAATCGATATCGTGTTGAAAGCATTGGGGAAGGATCGAATTTTACTGTCAATTCTATAGATGGAGACTTGAAAGTAAACACGATTCTTGGTGTGGATGGAGTAAACTCTTATACATTCTTTGGTGAGGATGGAGATATATTAGAGACACAAGCAGATGTAAAATTAAAGATCATTGAATAATCTTTTGATTACGAATTAACGAATACTCGAAAATAGCAATTGAATTTATTGTAGAAATAGTCAACTGGTGTTTGTATTGTAAACGTATATTCAACGTAATTCAGATTGCTGTATATAAATAAAATAGCGTCTAACAAGCAATAGGGAACTCAGTAAATGAGAACCCTATTGTTTTTTGGGGTTTTATTGCAAAAATAGGGGTTAACCATAGATAGTACAAGAATCAAAAGGAATGTTTAAAAGACTTTTAAAAGTCTTTTAAAAGTCTTTTAAAAGTCTTTTAAAAGGTGTATACTAAAGAAAAATAAGAGGAGGGCATAATGATGGGAATGCGAATACTTGATATTCCAACCACTTCTATATCTGACGTGAAACGGTCTCCTATGGAAGCTTTCCAAAAAGCAGATCGTGAAGCGGCCGGCGTATATGTTTTTAACCGTGAAAAAGTTGCAGGCGTCATGTTGACGCAACAGCAATACGAATCACTCAATAAAGAAATTGAAGAATTGTACAGTCGATTAGATGATTTGACTGTTGAGATGCGACTATCTAATAAAAATGTCCGCACTTATACTGATTCAGAAGTCCGTGGAGAACAGGTAACTCACCCTACGACTATTGATGAAATGGATGGGTGGGAGTGATCATTGTATCAACTTGAGTGGACGCAGTATTCGAAAGAAGATTACGATAACCTTGATGGTAGTCAAAAGATATTCGTAGACAAAGCATTGAACCGTATCATTTCTATAGGAATGGCGGCAGGACAGCCACTCAGTGGAAATTTGTCGCATTGCAATAAGTTGAAAAATAGAAAAATGGGATTACGCGTTGTTTTTAGAGAAGTAGAGGGTAAACTCCAGATCATTCAAATTGTAGCGATCGGTAAACGGGATAAAGATGAAATTTATAAAATGGCTGAACAACGATTAGATGGATAATTGAAAAAGGATCAACGTTCAGATACTCGATGGTATCTATACGTTGATCCTTTTTGTCGCACTTTTTGAAAAGTATGACCGAAGTTATTTATCTTTTTTATTCATAAAAGGACTATTTAAAAATACATTGATAAAAAGATGCGTTTATAGACTTTGATATTGAAATCGATCCATTCGATTCATTTATTGTGAAAGAATAATCATTTTTGTATACATAACGGTCGTTTAATATAGGATCAATGAGTGTATGAAATTAAAAAAATCCTCCTGGTCTCAGCCCAAGAGGATCTTCAAGAAATCATCACTCAATGTGTACAGCATCTTTTTCTTCTTTTTCAAGAGCGGTTACTAATTTATAGAAGCTTGTTTTTTTGACTCCGGCTTCTTGCATCGCTTTGACTGCCGTTATTTCTTTACGTTTCCATCTTTGATAGACTTCCCTGAATTCGTCTGAGATTAAAACTTTTGGTCTCCCGAATTGAACACCATTTTGTAGGGCTAAGTCGATGCCTTCCCGTTGCCGTTTCCGAATCCGTTGCCTTTCTTCCTCAGCCATCCAAGAAAGGATCTGCAATACTAGATCTGCAATGAATGTCCCCATGCTGTCTTTATATTGGGTAGTATCGAGTAATGGCATATCTAATACAATGATGTCAGCTTCGATATTTTTGGTTAGATCGTTCCACTCTTGTAGGATCTCTTCTTTATTGCGACCGAATCGATCGAGTGAATGAATGCACAACACATCACCTTTTCGGATAATCCGTTTGAGTAACTGATAATTTGCGCGCTCGAAATTCTTTCCACTTTGTTTATCGAGATAAATGTCGCGCTCGTTGATGCCGACGTTTTTCATGGCCTCTAGTTGTCGACCTTCATTTTGATCTTTACTGCTGACCCGTATGTATCCAAATTTACGATTTTCCATAATTCACCTCAAAAATGATTTTCTTCACTCATTATACTTGAAATCAGTTCGTAAAAGTGTGTGTAAAAACCCGAACGTCCGTAAAGTAATTTAATACTTTTTCGGACGTTATTTTGATATGGAAGGTGATGATTTATATATGTTCGTAAATGTGTACTTTTACGAACGCTTTTTAAAGAGCTCACTTAATATAAGAAACTGTATTTAACATATTTTCACTGCCCGTCTATTAGTTCATCGCCATTTTGCGAAATGCTTTTTGCGTTGTTCCTTCAACTGCTTTGCATATAATGACGTTTCCAGGGAATAGACGACTAAAGGATAGAAGGAACGTTAGCAAAATATACAGATGCTTCTGTTGTGTATTTAGAATCTATGTAATTTTTCTGAAATCAAAACTGAAACAGGAGAGGGATGTATTATGGCAAAAGCTCATAAATCCACCAAGAACATTAAGTTGGCTTTCGTGATCAACCTTCTATTTTCAATAGGAGAACTCATTGGCGGCTTTTTAATTAACAGCATTGCAATCATGTCGGATGCCATTCATGATCTAGGGGATGCCATTGCTTTAGGAATTTCCTGGTTTCTCCAAAACTTTTCAAATAAAGAAGGGGATGAAAAGTTTTCGTTCGGCTATAAACGTTTCTCGCTTTTGGGCGCATTAATCAATGCAGCTGTTTTGATTGCCGGCTCTATTTATATTTTTACTCAAGCCATCCCTTTGCTGTTTAATCCGGAACATTCCAATGCCCAAGGGATGATTTGGTTTGCCGTTGTAGGCGTTCTTTTAAATGGTTATGCAGCTTTCAAGTTACATAAAGGAAAATCAGTAAATGAAGGAGTCCTGTCCTGGCATATGCTCGAAGATGTCTTAGGGTGGGTGGCAGTGCTGATTGTCGGCATTGTTCTGCTGTTCAAGGATATCCACATCCTCGACCCGATTTTATCTCTTGCAATTGCATTGTTTATTTTGGTAAACGTTGTGCGCAACCTTACTAAAACCATGAAAATTTTGTTGGAAGGCGTACCTGAGGGAATTAATATAGAAGAAATGCAGGCGAAAATCGAAAAAATTCCTGGGGTGTTAGCTGTTCAGGATTTAAACATTTGGTCGATCGACGGAGAAGAGAATGCACTGAATCTACATCTTTCTGTTGAGGGAGATAATCTTGCGGATTCAGCCGCTATAAAAGAAAAAGTAAGAATGGCCACTTCTGACCTGAAAATTGCTCATTCTGTCATTGAACTGGAATGGAAAGACCGCTAATAACCTTTCTTTTAGTGCGTGTGATTCCTAAGGGAACTTTCAATAGCTTTCTAGGAGTTACTTAAGTAAAAGAGAGAAAAGGGGCAAATTTAAAAGCCTCTTTTCTCTCTTTTGGTCTGTATAAGTTTGTAAAAAAGTACTTTTACAAACACTTTATAGTACATTCTATTTTAAAAAAGTCTGGACCAGATTATCTAGATTTTAACAAACGAAGCCCATTTAGAATTACAACCAATGTACTTCCTTCATGAATAATGACGCTGATTGCTATATCCGTTAATCCTATTAAGCTTACGACAATTAGAAATGCTACAACTGCCATTGAGAAAATAATATTTTGCCAAATAACACGATTCATTTTTAAAGAAATCTGATGAGCTTTTACTAATTTGGATAAATCGCTTTTCATTAAAACTAGATCAGATACATCTACTGCAACATCTGTACCATCTCCCATAGCAATTCCGACATCTGCTTTCACAAGAGCAGGTGCGTCATTTACACCATCGCCCACCATAGCGGTTATGCCATAGTTTTCTTTTTGTTGATCTATAATATTAGATTTGTCTTCCGGCATAACATTAGCGATAACTTCATCCAGTCCTAACTGTTCAGCAACCGCCTTTCCGGTCATTTCAGAATCACCAGTAATTAAAGTAGTGTGTATACCTAGTTTTTTAAAATACTCAATAGTTTCTTTCGCATGTTCACTTGGAATATCCATTAGCCCAATCAGACCAATGACTTCTTCATCTTCTGCTACATATACGACTGTCTTACCTTCTGATGCCCATTCACTATTTAAATGAATATATTCATCTGAAACACCGTCAAAAGAAGTCGGCTTTCCTATTCGATAATTTTTACCTTTGTAATCTCCTGTCAATCCTCTACCAATCTGATTTTCTACTTCAATAGCTAGTTTATTTTTTTGTTCAAACTTTCTTAGAATAGCATCTGCTAAGGGGTGGTTGGATTCCTTTTCAAGAGCCACTACGATATCAATAATATTTTCTTCGTTTACAGAATTAGTAAAATAATAATTGGTTACTTCAGGTTTTCCTTTCGTTAAGGTTCCCGTTTTATCAAAGGCAATTGCTTGAATCCCGGCTAATTGAGACAAATAGGAACTTCCTTTTGAAAGTACGCCTCTTTTAGCTAGATTTGAAGTGGCTGACAAAGTTACGGATACAGTGGCTGCAGCTAGAGCACACGGTGAAGCTGCGACTAAAAGAACTAATCCTCTATAAGTACTTTGTGACCAAGTCCAATCTAAAATCATGGGAGTGAGTAAAATGAAGAGCGGTATTGCCATTAAAACAACTGTAACGTATTTAGGTTCAAATTTCTGGATAATACTGGCGGCTTTTGTTTGATTATTTTGATTTTGATTGACTAGTTGTAAAATTTTTGAAAAAACAGTATCTTTATTTTCTTTTGAGACTTCCATTGTGAAAGTACCTGTTCCATTAATCGTACTCCCAAAAACCATGTCTCCTTTGGATTTTTCTTTAGGGATACTTTCTCCATTGATAGAAGATTCATCAATGGAGGTATTTCCAGATAAAATGACTCCGTCAATGGGTACTTGATCTCCATTCAATACTTGGAGCCGATCTCCCACTTTTAATTCATTAACATCAACAATTTTTGTATTGCCATCAGAAATGATCAATCTGGCAGTCGTTGGATTTAATTTAAGTAATTTTGTGATTTCTCGTTTGCTTCTACCTTCAGCATAATCTTCTAAAAAATGCGCACCAGAAAATATGAGAATCAGCAACGTTCCTTCCCAAAAATTCCCTATCAGTGAAGCACCAAGTGCAGCTAATCCCATTAAAATGTGGGAATTAGGTGTAAATTTATTTTTGGCTTTTGTATTTTCAACTGTTTCTCCAATTCCTTCAAGAAGAATGACATGATAGCCCGCACTAATTGTTGCAATTGAAAATAAAATGTTCTTAGTAATTGTATACTCTCCATTTAAAAATAAAGCAATAAGCGCTAGGGCTAACCCAATGAAGTACAAAATAATGGGCATCTTTCCGTGATTATGGTCGTGGTTATGTGTTTCATGAGGTTGTTGTTCTTTAACTGTCTCCATTTCTATCACCTCTTTAAATGTAATCTCTTTGGTTTTCGTACACTTATTGTTTGTGTCCATAGATTTTGTGGACTTATTCCCTCTAAACTAAAAAGAGTGGCGTGTAATATCTTCTATATAAGTTGAATTAATGTTTAATAATCTAACGCACAACCGATCAATCGTTTCTTTTTTCGGCGCATGACGTCCTGAAGAAACGCACTGACAGTCAGAATAATTTTCTGGACGTTGCCAAAGACTACATTTCTAGAATGCCATAAACAGGCATGGGCATTATACTATTCTTCTATTAAAAAAATTGCACTGGTCTCATAATCCACCGTACCCATCAGCTTCACGCCCTTATGCTGGCCATAGGTGGGAATGAGTCGCTGTTTTCCTTTGAGGAACCAGGTACGGCCAATGGCTTGGTAATCATGGATCATCTTCAAATACCAGGGGATCAATCTCACCGTCTATCAATTTTTTAATGTTGGAAAGGTCTCTCAAACTAACGTGTCTGGCTTTTTGAGATCCGCTTTTTGAAGTGTATAAGTCGGTCGTGTATAGCTTAATTCCATTGAATGCCGGAGATTGGAAGCGTCTTTTTGTAATCGGTTATGATCATATGCCATTCTTTTTTACTCTTTTCAACATATAGGATGTCCAGCAGTGAATCTTGTAATTAAACTTTTTTCAATGATGGATCGCGTGTTCAATGGCCTGCTTTAAAAGATTCATGACATGATCATCGTCTTCCGAATAGTAGAGTGTGATTCCAGCTCTACGATATTTCACTAATCGCAACTGTTTCAGAAAACGCAGTTGATGCGACACCGTGGATTGGCCCAAATTCAACTTTTCTGCCAGGTCATTGACGGAGTATTCACCGGAACACAGCAGATTCAAAATGCGAATTCGAGTAGGGTCACTTAATGCTTTAAATGTTTGGGAGACGACAAAGAGGGTTTCTTCATCTAACCGCTTACTCGTGGCGGAAACTTCTTCTTTTTCAAAATCCATACTCATCTTCTAAAGACCTCCAAAGATATATTTTAACCTTATAATCAATATATGAGCATATTTTCATATATTGATTATAAGGTTTTCTTTTATTAATTGTCAAGTATATTCCCAGAGTCTTCTTTTTAGCTTAAAATTGTCGAATTGCACCCGTATAACCAGCTGAATTTCATTGGAAAAGACAAATCTCTATCATTAAATGTATCTTTATGCCCAGGCATTTCGATTAAAATGACAAAATAAAATAAAAATTAAATATAATGTCAGATGTGTATTCAAGTAGAAACAGTTTAAAGTATGTTGTAGGTATAAAATAGGGGGTATTATGAGTTGAAAAAATAGATAATAATGCTTGTAATGATTTTGCTAGTCTCGATCTACACGCCAAAAAGTTATGCAAATACAAATCTCACTTTCGTAGATGTAGCTAATCATCGAGCTCAAGCTGAAATCTCGTATCTCGTGACTCGTGGTTTTGTCCACGGGGTAACGGCAACAACTTTTGTGCCTAATCGACAGGTAACTCGAGGTGAAGCAGCCGCTATGCTCGGCGGAGCACTAGGGTTAAGTGGGGTTAAAAGAAATACCAAATTCTCTGACGTAAAAGTAGGCAACTTCGCTTCAGGATATGTGGATGAATTAGTTCGGAAAGGAATAATATCAGGTTATCCCGATGGCTCGTTTCAACCATATAAAGTTCTATCTCGTGGAGAGATGGCTCTTCTGATAAATAGGAGTTTTAATTTGGGTGGAACCAGTGTCTCTACTTCGGTGGATAACTTAATGCGAAAAGGAATTGCACAAGGCTTTCCTGATGGCAGTTTTCGAACGGATGAGACCATCATTCGAGCAGACTTTGCAATTTTTTTGGCAAGAAGCTTAAATGAAAATTTCAGAGTTAAACCGGAGGGTGTTTCATTTAGCAAGACAATGTATGTTAATACAGGTGCTGATACTTTAAATATGCGTTCTGGTCCCAGCACTTCGGATAAAGTAATAAGCAGTTTGAAACATGGAACAACCGTTAATGTCGCGTCATCAAAAAATGGCTGGTCACATGTTCAGGTGAATGGTGTTACTGGTTACGTCAGTACAAATTATCTTGTAGCTTTAAAGCCCACTGTTCCCGCACCAGTTTCCACTTCCCTAGGAACGAGTGATTTGAAAGTTATTATAGATCCCGGTCATGGGGGGACAGATCCAGGATCCGTCGCTAATGGTTTTCAAGAAAAGATGATTACTCTAAATGTCGGAAAACACATGAAAAGTTATTTTGATCAAACACCGATTGCTACTACAATGACACGCAGTACCGACGTTTTCATTGAGTTAAGTGACCGTGCTAAGGCAGCAGCAAAAAATGATGGAGATGTTTTTGTTAGCATTCATACAAATAAATTTAATGGCGAAGTAAACGGACAAGAAACCTTTTACTATGCGAAAACAACAGCGACAAATCCGAACGTCCAAGAGTCACGTGCGCTTTCCATTTATCTGCAGGCACGCATGCAAGAAGCGTGGAAGTTGACCAATCGTCAAGTTAAAGTAGGGAATTTAGCCGTGCTGCGTGAAAACACAGTTCCTGCCTCCCTAACTGAAATAGGATTTATCGATAATTCGAAGGATCTTCAATTTATAAAATCGGAGTTGGAGCGTCAAAGAATGGGGAAAGCGTTATTTCTCGGTACACTGGACTATTTTTACCATTATGAAAAACGAACTGATGTATTGCCATACTACAAAAAAGCTGGAGCTTCGCTCAGCAAAAAGCTGCATTGAGCTACAACTATTTTTAAGTACTGCTTCTGTAATGAAGGAAAAGATTGAATATCTTGTATTTGAATAATTTTCAGCATTTTTCGCCAACTCTTTTTAATGGAGAAAGATGAGTTTTATATGAATTTACCATTTGTCTTGTTCGGATTCGAAAGAAATTCTGTCATTAAGTTTTTTTAAAACTGTTTTTAGTTTCAGCAAGTTGTTTAACTAGTTGTTGGTGGTAAAACACTTTTGACCAAAGGTAAATAGCCAGTCCAATAAGCAAAATGGGCATTTGCCATCCCGTTTTATCATTCAAAACAAAATCATAAAGGGCCCAAACAAAGAGAGCCACACTATAAAAGAGGAATCCGTATGTTGAGGATCTCTCTTTTTTTTGTTTTCTTTTGTTCTCTTTTTTCGTTGCTGTCATCTTTTTTCTCCCTCACTTCTTCTGTTTAGGTATTTTTACTAACTGAACTTATCCCGTCAGGTAATTCTAACTCTAATGGATTTAGGCGATTAATCAACTAAGTAATAAGGCAATTCAATGAAAAAAGATATGTGCATTGGTACTGAAATGGATGGGGAATCAACCATGAAGCAAACATCTTTCTTGGTCTTCCGTCAAGAAAGTGGACACAGAAAAACTGTTCTTTTTCTTCCAAAACTCTATCGCGCTCTGCTTGATCGGACACAAGCAGTTGTAACGGCGATAAAGAATGGATGGGTAGAACTGAAATAACTGTTTTTATTAGTCAGGACTTCAAATGATGTGAGCTTTGAAAAAATTAATGAATATGCAGTACTAATCGATAAGTAAATTTCCAATTTTTTTCCAAAAATCGATATTAGAAATGCAGCTAATTTAGAAGTCTTAAATATCTTTGGCTGGAATTTTTAGTTTACATATCATGAATTTATCGGAAGTTACTTGAATACGAAGGGAGAGAAGAGGGAACAACCACATCTTCTCTCCCTTTTCCGTTATATCTGGACTTCTTTGAATATTTCTTTATGGATGAATACAAAGCTTTTATAAAAATTATTTTAAAAAGCTGTGACGGAAGAGTGAACTTATGTGTCTAATTAGATAAGAGGATGGTGATCTTATGGAAACAGAATCGTGGTTCGAAGACTACGCGGAGGAGATGTACAAATATATTTTGTTTATGGTGAAGGACCGCGGTACGGCAGAAGACCTGACGCAGGACACCTTTATCAAAGCTTTTGTCCACTCAAGAGAATTCAAGGGAGATTCCGCAGTCCGGACATGGCTTTACCGGATTGCCTATACGACGACAATGAATCATTTCCGGAAGAAGCACCCGGTTTCCACCCTGTTCGACTCACCCATCAACATGAAAAGCGCAGAATCCGCTTTTCTGGAGCAAGACAATCTGAAGGAATTGTACCGAACGATTTCCACGTTGAAGATGAGCCATCAAAAAGTGATCATTCTCCGGAAAATTCAAATGCTGTCGGTCAAAGAAACGGCGGAAGTTCTCGGATGGAGCGAAAGCAAAGTGAAGATGCAACTTTCCCGAGCTTTGGTGTCATTGAAGGATTCCATGAAGAAGCAAGGAGGGGTGAATTATGAACAATCGACAAGATGAGGAGTTCCAGCGGCTGTCGAATGCTGTTTCACTGTCCAAGGAATCGAAGGAAAAAATGCGACGTGCCGTTTTTAACATTCCACGAAGACAAATGAATACGTTTCGGTTTGCTGCCATTTTTGCACTCCTGTTGATTGCAGTCGCGTCATTCCTCGCTGTGACCCTTATCCAAGAAGGACAGGAGTCCTCGGTTGGATCATTGGGACAAGGGGAAAGGGCTGTGATGAATTTTTCCGATGAGAGCAACAGCTGGAAAGTAACCTATACCCAAAAGGGGATAGAGGGGGATAGACGGGAAGCGTTTATGACCATCGAGTATACCGGGGAGGGCACGAAGCCCGAGAAAGTCTCCTATCGGTTTGTTTACAAAAATGATCAAGGATCCTTTGGGGGAGCGCTTCTACTGAGTGAAGATGGCGGTTATCCAAATGTAGATTTAGGGACTTGCACAACCTGTATTTTATATTCGGAAGAGGATGAAATCGCTGGAACGATCGAATGGGGAGATCAACAGGAAAGCTTGGTCCTAACAAAAACCGATGAGTCGAAATGGCAAGAAAGCCCTTTATTTGAATCAGGTAGCTATACAATGATCGGTGAAGAAGAAAAAGCAGGCTTTATTTATGATGGCGGTGAAGTGGTCCGCTTCTATGAAAATAAACCCCAAAAGTACATGTGGCATTTCTGGGGAAGCCAAACAGAGCTTACCGGTTCGTTCAAAGTAGTTGGAACCCATGAGAACAGCAGTGAGGGAATTGAAGTGGTTCCTGAAGGGGATATATTGATACCAAGTCCGAATAATGGCGCCGATCATCATATCCCGACCCTGATGTCCCTGCCCGAAACGGGCATGTGGAAGTTAGAGGCGGTTATTAATGACAAGGTCATGGGCACGGTATATGTGGAAGTGCATGAGCAGTAGCTGGAAAATCAATGGCTTCAGCTCGTTCATATTACAGAAACAGACACCACATATCAGCACTTATTGGAAGGGAAGGAGGTAGAAAACGCTTCTTCCTTTTTTGTTTGTAAAAGTGTACTTTTACGAACGGTCATAAATTTTGATGCAAAGCAATATCCACAATTAGGGAAGAACGAAAAAACTCCCGGGAATTATATAAAAGTGTCACGCTCATTAGGAAGTCGATGGGAAACGTGTTTTTTGGACAATTACCTTGTTAATCTATATAAGAAAAACTTGTATTTTAAAATACAGCCAGGCAAGCGACTCGCTTACTTGTTGTCCAGAAATGAGAAAAACTAAAAGGGTTGTCACAGAAAGCCCCCTCTTATGGGCGTTCCGGACAGCCTCTTCCTTTCAAAAAGAGAGAAAGAATCAATCTGCTTCGAGTATTTTTGTTTCCTTTTGCTCATCAGGGTTTGCATCGCGCCATGTATGCCATGCCAACAGGACGACACCAGAAAAAATGAAAACATCAGCTAAATTAAAAATCGGAAAATCAATGAAGCGAAAATCAAGACTGTCTACAACTTCCCCTCTCAGCAATCGATCATAGAAGTTCCCTAAAGCGCCACCGAATAAAAGGGACAATGCAAAAGAAATTCCCTTATTTTTCTTTCCTTCCGTTTGTAAATAATAAACGATACCCACTACAACAAGCAGCGTTACGATGATAAAAAACCAGCGTTGGCCTTGCAGAATTCCAAATGCTGCACCACTGTTTCGTAGAGAGGTAATGTGAAACACACCCTCCCATAGAGGGATGCTTTGTCCTATTTCTAACCATTTAATAATCGCCGATTTCCATAACTGATCAATGACCAAAACGATGAGCGCAATGACATAGTACAAGGGATATCCTCCTCAATAATTATTCCTTCAGATTATAACACGATATAATAATCAAATGAATGTTTTACTATCGAAAGGAGAATGGACATACAAAATTACAAATATAGGGCGAATTGAGATGCCGGATAATCAATTTACGGCTTAAATGATTTATATATCCGTATTGTACCGACAATTGTCACGAATTGACCCGTTTCTTCAATTGCTGCAAATCCAGTTTCCTTTAACAAAACCGGAATAATGCCTTTAACATGCGGGGAAGTGGTTTCAAATCCGTCTAGGAATTGGACAGGGAGAAATACAGCGCGCATCCATCCGTTTTGCGGCTTCTCAAAATCAAGGAGATGGAACTGGCCGCCCGATTTGAGTACCCGGCGAACTTCCTCAAAGGTTTCCTTCTTCTTCTCCAGCGTCAAATGGTGAATAAATAAACTGGTGAAGACATGGTGGAATAGGTTGCTAGAAAAGGAGAGTTGATCAGAAAAGCCTTCCTCAAAAAGGATAGAATCGACTGGACGTTCTTTCACTTTTTCTTTTGCGATTGCTAAGATTTCCGGATCGGCGTCGACGCCAATCACTTGCACACCGGGTTGCGACTGCTGAAGTAAAAGGGCGAGTGTCCCCGTGCCGCAAGCCAAATCCATTACCCGTTCGCCAGGTTGGAGGGAGGCTTGATGAATCAATTTCATTTTCATCTTTTTTTCTCGCATGCCCCACTCCATCAAAGGATCGTAAAAACGTGTCAGCCAGTGATATTTGAGGGCCGGTATATACGCTTTTTTCTTTTCTTTACTCATGAATACCTCATCCCTTCTTCGAGCCTGCTTTTTTAGTAAGGGCGAAGACGTAATGCTTATTACGAAGCGTGAATAATTCATAGAGTGGCTGTTTTGATTTTTCTCATGCGGTAGCGGTTGTCCCTCTGAAAAGCAGAAAATTTATGCCCTTTACTTTTCAGCAGGGAGCCTCTGGCTCCTTTCTTCTGTTTACCACCTTGGGAGTGAAGTTTTATAAAAACAGCGGACACATAAAAGATGACCGCTGTTTTGCTAGACTGTATCTAATTAAAAGGAGGGCTATCGGGTTTAGTTTCTAGGTAAGCGCTATACAATTTTCCATTCAACCCATCATCACAAACTAATAAAGTCCAAGATGGCAGAAAAAGTTTCATTTTCAATCATGATGTAAATTCCCAGCCCAATAAACACAATCGGAATGATCCATTTCCCGAATTTCTCCAAGGTTTCGGAGACATATCTAAAGGATGCGAGCCGGTATCCGGCGAAGCACCAGACGCTGACCATGATTAAGAAAATGAGCACGGTAACCAACAATTCGTTCATGTTTAAGGTGGAGAAATAGGGAACATAAATCCCGATATTGTCGCCGCCATTAGCGAATGTGATAAAAGCAACACTCAAATAGAGTTTGCTGAACTTTCCGGAGTTCAATGTAGAGAGGATGGCCCCTTCATCTTCGTCATCCCCATTCAGGAACAATTTGATTCCCAAATAAATAGGGATTAATCCAAGCAACCCGACCCATTGATCCGGAATCAGAATAACACCGAATGTCCCCAGCACGCTGAGTAAAACCAGCAGGGAAAAGCCCAAGTATTGACCGATGACGATATCACGTGGCCGGATGGAAGATGGCGTATTGGCCGTGCTTCCCTTCGCTGTTTTCGCTTCGGAAAACAGCAGCATCAAAATAAAAATGTCATCAATATTGGTGACAATAAAGGCACCAATTGCAGATACGATCACTAAAGACAAAACCATCAGCTCCAAAAAAGTTAAAGTCATTTCCTTTGAAGAAAGGGGGACGGGTTTGAATCTTTGAAAGCCTCCCTGGAATCCCTGTCTTCAAAAGAAAAGGTGTACGGTTAACCATGTACTTTCTATTAATCCATTCGCGTTCGAATCCTTTTATAAAAACCTTTCAAACAACACTTGAAACCGACAGAATTAAAGTCGGAGCTTCATCAGCTACTTTTTGCCAAGGCAATTGGTCTGCGGTTTCTTCCATTATTTTTTGCTCAGCATATGAATTGGGTGTCCCATGACACCTTCTGCAGCTTCCGCCAAGGGCTCGGGCAACGTCGGGTGAGCATGAATCGTCAGGCTCAGGTCTTCGGCAGTCGCTCCGGTCTCAATGGCAAAGACGGCCTCGGCAATGAGGGACGATACTTCCGGTCCGACCATCTGGACGCCCAATACCCGTTTCGTCGCCTGTTCGGCCACAATCTGTACAAAGCCATCCGCATCGGAAATAGATAAGGCGCGGCCATTCGCTTGGAACGGAAAGCGACTGGAAACCGTCTCATAGCCCTGTTCTTTTGCCGCTTTTTCGGTTAATCCGGTATACGCAACTTCCGGATCGCTGAAGATAACAAACGGCATCGCTTGAAAATCAATCACGCTTTTTTGTCCGCTTGACACCTCTGCTGCAATCTTACCTTCATAACTCGCTTTGTGGGCCAGAAGGTCACCGCCTGCACAATCGCCGATCGCGTACACGTGATCAACCGTGGTTCGACATTGGTTATTTATCTTGATAAACCCGCGTTGATCCAGTTCCACACCAATATTTTCTAAGCCGATGTTTCCGGTGTTCGGTTTTCTCCCGATCGAAACCAAGCAGTAATCGCCGGTAACGGTTTCTTCTTTGCCATTCACTTGGAACCGGACATTGACTTCTTCACCTGTATTTTCACCGCCTTGGACCATGGCTTTGGTGATGACCGTGATACCCAAATCTTTTAAGTGACGTTTAACCACATTCGTCAGTGCAGAGTCCGTTCCCGGAAGAATGGTATCCGTTCCTTCCAGGATGGTCACTTTGGCCCCGAATTTCGCATAGGCTGTTCCGAGTTCCAATCCGATATACCCGCCGCCAACCACCACGAGATGTTTCGGCACTTCCTGAAGTGTCAAAGCTTCTGTTGACGAGAGAATCCGTTCTTGATCGAACGGCAGGCTTTTCAGTTCGGTCGGCAGGGAACCGATTGCCAGAATCAAATCTTTGTAGGTATAGAGCTGTTCTCCGTCTGCAGTTTTGACTTTTACCTGATGGGATTCCGTCAGGTAAGCTTCCCCGCTAATGACTTCCACACCATTGCCTTTCAGCAAGGTCTGGACCCCACTCGTGAGTTTGTTCACAATGCCGTCTTTCCATTTCACAACTTCCGGCATATCCACTTCCACTTCTCCAGAAACCTTGATGCCCATGGACCCGGCGTGCTGGATATGTTTCACTCGTTCAGAAGCACTGATCAGCGCCTTGGAAGGGATGCACCCGCGGTTCAGGCAAACTCCGCCTAATTCGGCCTTATCCACCAATACCACTTTTCTCCCTAACTGTGCCGCGCGTATGGCCGCCACATAGCCGCCTGATCCGGCTCCGATCACCAATAAATCAAGTTCCTGTTTTGCTTCGTTTGTCATTTCCGTTTCCTCCTTCGGTATTAAATAATTGAAGAAAATCATAATTTCTACTGACCTTTACTTCACAAGCAGAGGACTTTCTGGAACAATATGCTACTTAACGACAAAAGCGCCTCTCTTAATGCTCCATACCCTTTATCTAAAAGATTAAAAGAGAATGTTTAATACATATGAACAATTACTATGTATTTCAGAAAAGAGCTTTCCATTGGATAGGAAAGCTCTTTTCGTTACTCTTTTACGCGCATCAGCCGTAAGCTGTTTAGCGCAACCAGAAGGGTAGCGCCCATATCGGACATGATGGCGATCCAAAGGGTCAGCCAGCCCGGAATGACCAACAGCAGCGCAATCAATTTGATGCCGAGGGCAAACGCGATGTTCGCTTTGATGATGTTCAAGGATTTCCGGCTTAACTTCACCGTGAAGGGCAGTTTGCTCAAGTCGTCACCCATCAAGACCACATCAGCGGTCTCCATAGCGGTATCGGTTCCGGCACCGCCCATGGCAATTCCGACAGTAGAAGCAGCGAGTGCCGGAGCATCGTTCACGCCGTCTCCGACCATCGCTACGTTGCCGTATTCAGATCTTAAGTGTTTGATGAAATTCAACTTGTCCTCCGGCATCAGTTCTGCCTGGATTTCGGTGACGCCGACCTGCTGGCCGATGGCCTGACCGGTCCCTTTGTTGTCGCCCGTCAGCATGATTGTCTTCTTGATGCCCATTTGATGCAGCTTCTGGATGACTTCCTTGCTGGATTCACGGACTTCATCCGCCACGGCAATGACCGCGAGGATAGTTTGTTCCGTTCCGATGATCATGGCTGTCTTGCCCTGATTTTGAAGGGCTGTTACATTTTGTTCCAAGTTCTCATCGGCACTTGCGGCGCCCAGCTCGTTGAAGAGGATCGGGCTGCCGATATAGTACGTGGTTCCTTCGACGGTTCCTTTAATCCCTTTGCCGGTAATGGATGAGAAGTCCTCGACCAAGACCGAAGAATAAGAAATATTTTCTGCATCCGCTTTTTTCATGATGGCCGAAGCAAGGGGATGCTGTGAGCGGTACTCCAGTGCTGTGACGATAGAAAGCAGCTCTTTTTCACTGATTCCCTTGTTCAGCACTTCAAAGTCCGTGACAACCGGAACCCCTTTGGTCAAGGTGCCGGTCTTGTCAAACGCGATGGCTTTGATGGCACCCATTTCTTCCAAATACACGCCGCCTTTTACCAAAACGCCTTTTTTCGCTGCGTTCCCGATAGCAGATACAATCGAAATCGGAGTCGAAATGACCAAAGCACACGGGCAGCCTACGACTAGCACAGCCAATCCTTGGTAGACCCAGGTTTCCCAGCTGGCGTCAAACAAGAGGGGAGGGACAATGGCCACGAGTGCGGCAACAGCCATGATGATCGGTGTATAATATTTGGCGAATTTATCGACAAATGCCTGGGAAGGGGCCCGTTCGCCTTGTGCTTCTTCTACCAAATGGATGATTTTTGCAATGGTTGTGTCTTCGACCAGCTTCGTGACTTTGACTTCGAGCAAGCCTTCTTCATTCAGCGTGCCGGCGAAGACTTCATCATCCACCGTTTTGCCGACGGGCACGGATTCACCCGTAATCGCTGCCTGATTGACCGCCGAATAGCCGTTGACCACCATGCCGTCCATCGCAATCTTTTGTCCGGGTTTGACGATCATGGTATCCCCGATGGCAATGTCGTCCACCGAAATCAACTGTTCTTGTCCATTGCGCCGGACAAGTGCCTCTTTCGGGGCAATGTCCATTAACGAACGGATGGATTGACGGGCCCGGTCCATGGAATAGCGTTCCAGTGCTTCACTGATGGCAAAGAGAATGACGACGATGGACGCTTCCGCCCATTCGCCGATAAAGGCTGCCCCTATGACCGCGACGGTCATGAGGGTCTTCATGTCGAAATCCAGTCGTATTAAATTCTGGAAACCGACTTTGAAGAGCGAGTAGCCGCCAATGACAATGGACGCTACGAATAGGAGGGATGTTATCAAATTTTCTTCTCCATTTGCGTACTGGGAAATGTACCCGAAAACGATCAACAGGGTGGAGTAGAGCAAAGTGCTGTGTTTTTGGTAGAACGGCACTTTGTCCTCTTTTTTAACGGTCGCTTTTTCGGCTTCCGTTTTCGAACCCGCTGGACGACCAGTAATTTCAGGCGCGACCTTCAGATTTTCGAACGCACCGGCTTTCTCTAATTCTTCAACCGAGGCCGCACCATAAACGGAAATTTTCGAAGCCCCGAAATTCACTTTTGCATCTTGGACACCGGGAATTTGCTTGACGTTGTTCTCAAACTTCCCGGCACAGTTGGCACACGTAAAGCCTTCCACACGGAAAACATTTTTGTCTTCAATGGCGACTTTCACTTCCGGAGCTGTCTGGCGTTTCGGTTTTTCCGGGGCCACTTTCAAATTCTCGAAAGCACCGGCTTTTTCCAGTTCCTCGACCGTCGCTTCACCGTAAACGGAAATTTTCGAAGCGCCAAAGTTTACTTTTGCATCCTCAACACCGGAAAGATTTTTGACGTTCTTCTCGAATTTCCCGGCGCAGTTCGCGCATGAAAACCCTTCGACCCGGTAGACCGTTTTATCTTCTGTTTCCTTCGTTTTTTCAACCAACGCTGACACCCTCCTTCTGATGGGTGAAGGCCACTTGCACGAGATGTTTCACATGTGCGTCATCCAATGAGTAATAGACCAGTTTCCCTTCCTTACGGTATTTCGCCAATCCCATCTTATTCAACAGGCGCAGATGGTAGGAGGCTGTTGCCGTAGAAGAGCCGATGATGTTCGCAACGTCGCAAACACAGAGTTTGTCCTCCAACGACAAGGCATAGGCGATCTTGATTCGCGTATCATCCGACAACGCCTTGAAGATTTTCGCTACTTCCAACGGGTTTTGCTGCGTCAATTCATTTTTCACTCGCGTAACTTTTTCCTCGTCTACACAACTAACCTCACAGATTGCATTTTGTATACGGACTGTCTCTTTTTGCATATTTCCCACCTCATTCAAATATTTGAAGTTCAAACGATCGTTTGATTAACGTAAGTATAGAAAGAGTTCGCTGTTTTGTCAATTCTAATATTCAAATGAATGTTTCAATGTTTAGTGTTAATTGCTAGAAAATAAGAGGGAGAACGTGAGGGAATGTTAGTTGGAGAAAAAATCAAAAAATAATATGTCCATATGTTACCTGCTTTTCCTTCTCATGTCTGTTGCTTGGTATCCCTTCCTTTAGATAAATCCAATGTGGTCATGTCAAATATTACTGCAAGAACCAGTAGGCCATGCAATACTCACTCCATTATGTTGAGTCATCGATATTGCGATTTAAAATTCTAAAGTAAGACAACACGTTCCACGACAAGACAGCGCCTTCTCCAGTAGGGGAAACAAAGCAGAAAGAATTTTAGTCAATCAAGATGGTGTGATTGCGTTGTAGCTAAATCCCTTTATATAGAGAATAGTTACATCCAGATGAAGCTGATTAAAATAGAGTAAGGAGATTTGTTGATGGAGAATACGCAATGCAAATGCGGACATGTAAACCCGCCCGGAACAGACTTATGTGAAGCGTGTGGCCGGTCTTTGACTGGTAAAGAACAAAACAGCAAATTGGTGGATATGCGCTACGAAGGAACGGCTAGACGTTCACAAACCTATAACAAATCCATTATCGACAAAATCTGGAACTTCTTTTCAAGCGTGAAAGTGGGCGTCAGTATTATTGTCATCCTGCTGGTTGCAGCGGCCATCGGCACAATCCTCCCGCAGCAAGCTTTTGTTCCAGCAAATACAGAAGCGACTATCAAAGCTTATTACGCCGATACTTATGGCAGCGTTGGCCGTGTCTATCATTTTCTCGGCTTCCACGACTTATACAGTTCCTATTGGTTTATCGCATTAGTCGGGATGTTGGCGATTTCGTTGGTGATTGCCAGCTTAGACCGTTTTGTCCCTCTTTATAAATCGTTGAAAAATCAACGAGTTCTGCGCCATTCCAGCTTTATGGACAAACAGCGCATCTATGGGCAGGGTCCTGGCGCCGACGATACACTGCAAAAAGCCGAAGCCAAATTGAAGGAATTGAAGTATAAAGTCAGAACGGATAAAAACGGGCTATTGGCTGAAAAAGGTCGGTTCTCCAGATGGGGCCCATATGTCAATCATATCGGACTAATTATTTTCCTTTCCGGTGTCATGTTGCGGATGATCCCTGGTTTTTATGTCGATGAAACACTGTGGATTCGGGAAGGGGAAACACGGGCTATTCCGGAAGTGCCGGGCTATTCCTTGGAAAATGTGAAGTTTGCATTGGAAACGTATACAGGTGAAGGCGAAGAAGCCAGATTCGGTGAAGCCCTCGACCGTGTGGGAACGGTCGCGAAAAACTACCAGACAGATATCGTACTTTATCAAGCGCCTGAAGGCAGTTTGCCAGGGGCAACTGATAACTTGGAAATTGTCAAAGAGTACCCCATCCGTGTGAACCATCCGTTAAAATTTGATGGCTATGCCCTGTATCAGATGGATTACAAGCTGAATGAATTAAAAACGATGACATTCGCTTTAACGGAGAAAAAGTCTCAAGAATCTATGGGGGAATTGACCATTGACTTGATCGATCCTGATGATAAGTATGAATTGATGAACGGATCGACAGTCGAACTGCTCGGTTATTACCCGAATTTTTCCGGTTTTGAAAATGGAGAACCGCAAACGGCGAATCCGCTGCCAGACAACCCAGGTTTCCTTGTGGAGATGACCACACCGGCAACGCCGAAAGGGGAAACCAGTTTCATTACCATCCAAAACACCATCGAACCATTTGGCGACAACCAATACAAATTGGCTTTTCAAAGTGCCGAAACACGAAATGTCTCCGGCCTGACCGTCCGAAAAGACCGAACCTTGCCCATCCTGGGTCTTGGAGGTCTGATTTTTATGATAGGGGTAGCACAGGGGATGTACTTTAATCACCGCCGGTTCTGGTTGCTGCGAACCGATAGCGGCGACATTCTGCTTGCTGGACATACGAACAAAAACTGGTTCGGCTTGAAGAAAGACCTCGAACAAATTTCTGCATATGCATCACTCCCTGCTTATAGCGACCAGCAGGAAGAAACGGAAAAGGAAGGGGAACTGCGATCATGACATTAACCGCCATTAGCTCGAATTTACTGTATATCGCTTTCTTTGCGTATCTGATTGCCACATTCGTATTTGGAGGAGCTGTAAAAGGGAATAAAAAAGGGTCGTTCGACTCGGAACAGCGTTGGGGGAAGGTGGCAATTACCGTTACTGTTTTCGGTTTTCTTGCGAATTTGGGTTATTTTTTCACCCGCTGGGCTGTATCCGGCCATGCACCGCTGAGTAACATGTTTGAATTCACGACAGCGTTTGGCATGACGCTGGTCGGAGGATTTATCATTCTTTATTTTCTCTATAAAACACCCGTTTTAGGAATGGTTGTATTGCCGGTTGCCTTGCTGATCATTGCGTATGCCAGCATGTTTCCGAATGAAATCAGTCCATTGATCCCCGCGCTCCAAACGAACTGGCTGGCGATTCATGTCAGTACGGTGGTCATTGCGGAAGGGATACTGGCGATAAGTGCAGCAGTCGTCACGATGCAAAAAGGAATTGACGGAAAAGAAGATTTCGATCAGGCAGCAGGTGCCTTGAGTCAAAATACGGATAATCTTTCGGCCGCGGTCGGATCCGTTTACGGGGATGAAGCGGGCGAAGCGTTCAAGGAAATCTGGTCGAGCCATATCGGCTACTTCGTCGATTATGTCAAAGCGACGGGTGCCAAAGATGAAGAAGCGAAACAAAAAGCCTTAAAAGAACTCGACGAATACCGCGTCGAACAAGCGGCGTTCCTCGACAAGGCAACAGAAGGTCGTCTGAAAGCGGCTGATTTAGAAGGTGGATTGAAAGTCCATATCACGCAATTGCTGACATCGTTTGACAGCTATGTCGCGGGCGACTATGATGCCACGTACAGCAACCTGCGTATCGCCATCGAGCATATGTATATGGTGGGTGAAGGGTTGTCCGGCGCCATCGTCGATCAATATCCGGATAAATTCAAAAATACGAAAGTCGATACACCGGCAGCGGATCTCCGTGCCGGACTGAACCGAAACTTCTCAGAACACGCAGCGCTTGCGATTCTGACGATGCAAAAAGGGATTGACGGTGCGAAGGACTTTGACGCAGCGGCAGGTGCCTTGAACGAAAATACAGACGATTTGTCCGCTTCAATCGGGTCGGTGTACGGTAGCGAAGCCGCACAAGAGTTCAAGAAGATCTGGTCGAGCCACATCGGCTACTTCGTCGATTATGTCAAAGCAACAGGCGCGAAAGACGAGGAAGCACGCGACATGGCCGTTCAGGAACTGGATGAGTACCGCGTCGAACAAGCCGCCTTCCTCGATGCCGCAACGGAAGGACGCCTGAAGTCGAAAGACTTAGAAGAAGGACTCAAGGTTCACATTGATCAACTGTTACTGGCGTTCAACAGCTACAATGAAAAAGATTACGACAAAACGTACCCGGCGATCCGTGAAGCCTACGGTCACATGTACGGAGTCGGTGAAGGGACAGCGACAGCGATCGTCGATCAGTTCCCGGATAAATTCCAAGGCAGCCCGGCCGGAATGCCGAACACCGGTCTTGGTGGAGCAGCTGAATCACAATCTTCAGCGGGTATCCTCTGGTCATTACTCGGAATCGCAGCCGCTTCGATCCTCGGATTCTTCGCACTTCGTCGTCGTCCTCAGCAATGAACGTAAAAAGAAAAGATGATGTCCTCGGACATCATCTTTTCTTTTTTTTTTAGGTTACAAATAGTTCATTGGGTTGACACTATTCGCTGCAGAATAACTGCTGTATTTATAACTGTTTTTATGAATCTCAAAGTGTAAATGATTTCCGAACGAGTTTCCTGTATTCCCAACTGTTCCAATCTTCATACCTTTAGAGACTGTCTGACCACTTTTTACCGAAAGACTATTCATATGAGCATAAACGGTTACGTATTTTTGATTCTTTAGACTATGTGAAATCATAACGTGTTTACCATATGCACCGCTGTTTTTAGAGGTAGTGACTTTTCCACTCGCAGAAGCATAGACAGGTGTGCCTTTTGTTGCAGCTAGATCAACGCCATTATGGAATGTATAACCGTAAGCGCCATTAGATTTTCCGTATCCTTGGGTCAGCCTCCCTTTAGTAGGAGAAGCAAAAAGAGACTCATTATACGTCATTTTTTTTGCAACGTGGCTCTTATATTTTTTTAGGTAAGAACTATAGATATACCGTGTGTTCCCTTTGTAAAGTACTTTTGTCCAAGCTCCTTTTTTTCCTAAATAAGAAAAAGTCTGACCAGTGTTAGTCACGCCGACTATATTGTAATTGAGAGAAGGACCAGTCCGAACACGGAGATCGTCTGTCTTTACTTTTACTTTATATGCACTACTTGCTTCAACTTTTGGGCTATGCATTGAAAAAGTTGTTGTGAGTAAGACGCTAGAAGCGATAAGTATTACCTTGTTTTTCATTAGTTGTACTCCTTTAAAGATAAAGATACGGTGACAAACGATTTGTTAAAAGGAGTATAGCATCACTATATTACAAAAAAGTGTATCAAATTCATTTCAAAAATTGATACGAGATTTAATCAAAAAATGCATAGGTTTTTCACAAACAGATTTTATGATTAAAATTAAACACATTTCTTTTTTATACATCTTAAAAAAAGATTTATTTTTTAGAGTTCGGGAGGAATTTGATGGAGTTATCTTTTTTGTTAGCTTTTGGGGCAGGGTTTTTATCTTTTATCTCGCCATGTTGCCTAGCTTTGTATCCTGTTTTTCTATCTTACATTACAGGAATTTCAGTTACAGAGTTAAAAGAAAATAAAAAGTGGAACTGGAATGGTGTTCCCCATACATTCGTTTTCTTACTTGGATTTTCGAGCGTATTTTTAGTGATGGGTTTTTCAACGTCATATTTGGCTGATTTTTTTATAGTGTATAAAGATGTTCTACGGATGAGCGGTGCACTTATTTTATTCATATTCGGTGTTATTTTAACTGGTCTGTGGACCCCAATATTTTTACTTAAAGAGCGAAGAATGAACTTAGGAAAAAGAAAGCGTGGTTATATCGGAACGTTTATTGTCGGAGTCGGATCGGCTGCTGGATGGACTCCTTGTACAGGACCAATCCTCGCTGGAGTTATTGCTTTGATCGCCACGAATCCTAGTAATGGATTTTTATATATGCTCTTTTATGTACTAGGTTTTTCTATTCCATTTTTCTTGATGTCGTTTTTGGTCGGGAAATCCAGATACTTAATGAATTATTCTTCAAAGGTTATGAAAATAGGTGGCTGGTTTATGATTTTATTAGGTATCATATTGTATTTCGATGGTCTGACGAAACTAACTACAATATTGATTGATTTTACAGGGTTTAGAGGGTTCTGACGCTCTATTTTCTATTTCGAAAGGAGATGCATCGTAAATGTCTCGTGAAAATGTCCTGATAATGGGAGTAGAGGAAAACTGGAAAGTGATGGAGAACATAAAACAACTTAAACCTGTAAGTATAGATATTCATATTTCTTCAAAAGAAGGATGGGTTCGAAAGCTATTTCCTGATTTTAAATATTTTGATTCATTTTCAAAAAAAGAATCAGAAGAAGGGTATATTAGTAATCTGATTGAATATTGTACTTCTCAAGAAATAGGCTGGATTATCCCTTTAAGCGAACAAGAAGCATCTACGTTATCAAAACATAAGTTGAAAATGAGAAAAAATAACGTAGCGTTTATAACATCCTTTGACTGGGATAAAACAGTACTTCATGATTCATTTTCGGTTCAAGGTAATACTTTCACTTATTCTTTTGAACAGATAAAGAATGCGCCTGAAGGTGTAAAGGTGGGGAAAATTGATGCATATGTCGATTATCGATCTAGTGAAGTGATTTGCTGTTTTATGAGAGAAGAGTATGAACGGTACCAAGATACTGTTCTTTCATACGAGGTGTTTGCCAACTCGATTTTAGAGGAGTGCGTAGCAATAATTGCTCAAAGGCTTAATATAAAGGGTTCTTTTTCTTTCGATTATCAACGTGATTCGGAGGGAATGTATACGATTACAAAAATAGAATGTTTCATGACGCATTCTACTCGTGAGGCTAATTTTAGTGATTATGATTTCGCTAATTATTTGTGGAGCAATATTCAAGGAATTGTCCTTTTAAAAGAATCAAATGATAAAAGCTCTTTTGTGTATCGCCTAAATGAAGAATACTTTCTTTTCTAAATCTCAACAGTTTGTTTTTATATGTAATCATCTTAAATGAGAAAGGTACTTTATGAATAAACTTTCATTTAAAATAACGTTATTTTATTTTTTCGGGATTCTCATGATTTTCATTCTCTCATCTGCTATTGTATACAACATTCTTGAGCATCAACAAGTAGAAAGTGAACTGGAGAGCCTTCAAGAGAGAGGCAATAGTCATCGAGATGTTCTTTCCACTAACTTCGACAAGCAAACAGTTGAACACGTTGTTTTAATGGAGGAAAAGGCGATGACTGATGTGATTATCTTAGACAAAAATAATCAAGTCGTCGATTCATCTAACGACGCTGAACAATTTTTGAACCCGGATTGGATTCAAAAAAAGGATGGAATCGTAGAAGGTAATTGGAGAGAGGGCAAATTTTTAGTGACGGTGAGTAATATTGAAGATGGCGGTCAAATAATCATGTTAGAGCCGACGAAGTATATACAGCATTTGATGGGGGAATTGAAACAACAAGTAGTGTTCTCTCTATTCTTGTTAGTACTTTTTCTATTAGTAAGTGTTTATTTTTTGAGTTATATCATTATAAAGCCACTTTTATCAATGAAAGAGGCAACGGTAAAGTTAAGTAAAGGCGAGGTGCTGAAAATCAGAGAAGCTGAGAGAAGCGACGAAGTAGGAGATTTAGCACGAGCGATCACTAAGTTATCTGTTGATTTACGTCACATTCAAAATACAAGAAAGCAATTTCTGACTTCAATCACACATGAATTGCGTACGCCGATTACCTACATTAAGGGATATGCAGGACTCCTCAAAAAAGACGAATCGAGATTTGGAGATATTATCTATGAGGAATCCGAAAGACTTCAAGAACTGATTGAGGATTTGTTTGAACTTGCTAGATTGGAAGAGCCACATTTTCAAATAGATCCTCAGATCACAGAGATGAATGATTTCTTAAAAAAAATCAGTGAAAGAATAATTTTTAAATTTGAGGAGAAACAAGTGAAATTAATTCTTCAAATTAATAAAACTCCTATCTACAAAGAGATAGACCAAGCTAGATTTGATCAGGTTCTCTTAAATTTACTGGATAACGCGCTAAAATATACACATGCGAACAAACGCGTATTTTTAAAACTTGATGAAAACTTTATTGAAGTTACGGATGAAGGTGGTGGTGTGGATGAGCAATCACTCCCGTATCTTTTTGATCGTTTTTATCGAGTAGATTCTTCACGAAATCGTGAAACAGGAGGTACTGGGCTCGGTTTGGCTATCACGAAAGAAATAGTTGAAGCGCACAAAGGGACCATCGTAGCTATTAATGTAGAAAACGGGCTGAAAGTTGTCATTGACTTGAGGGGGATTCCAGGATGAGAACCATTGCTTTGGTAGATGATGAGAATCGAATGTTAGAACTGATTGAACTCTATCTGCAAGACAGTTATACCTGTATTAAGCTGAACAGCGGAAGAGAGATATTGAACTTGATTGATGTAGATGAGCCTGACTTAATCATATTGGATGTGATGATGCCTTTAATGGATGGTTTTGAGACCTGTCAAAGGATAAGGGAAGTTTCGAATGTACCAATCATTTTATTGACAGCACTCGACGGAAAAGAAGAAATCGTAAAAGGATTACAACTGGGAGCAGATGATTACATTGTGAAACCGTTCGACGAGGCGGAATTGAAGGCAAGAATTCAATCGATTTTCAGACGAACTACAGTTTCTTCAGGATCAAAAATCGAATCGTCGGGTCTAATCTTAAATGAAGACGCCCATGAGCTGTATTATGATAATCATTTAGTCAAAGTCACGCCAAAGGAATTTTCATTACTTGCTAAGTTATTAAAAAATCCAGAACGTGTCTATTCAAGAGAGGAACTGCTCTCAAGTTTATGGTTAGCAAATGAGTGGACAGATGAACGAACGGTCGACTCTCATGTAAGAAACTTAAGAGAAAAACTTAGGAAACTCGAGTTTCCTATTGAAGAACACTTTCGCACAGTATGGGGAATTGGTTACAAGTGGGTTCCTTAAATAAGGAGAAATAAGACAAGAGAGGAACGGTTAAAAAACCGTTCCTCTCTTGTTTATCGTTTATTCTGCAGATAGTTCGTCTTCAGTCACCCATTTATGATTTTTCACTTCTTCACCTGTAGTCGATTCGAAATCAATCATATACACTGTTGTTTGCTTAGCTGAGTCGATAGTGGCCGTAGCATCCTTCATTCCTTTCATATGATCCGCGTCTACTTTTACTTCATCGCCTACTTCATAAGGAGATGACTTGGCATCTACAATCTCTTCTTGAATAATCCATTTATGATTCGTGACGCGTTTCCCGCCATTTGTAGGGTCATAAGAAATGCTATAAGCAGTAGTATCATAAGCTCCTACAATTTTAGCCTCGGCCCCTTTCATGCCTTCCATATGTGCTTCTTTGATCATCGCCATGTCGCCAACTTTAAATTTAGGGTTTTTAGCCTCTTGGAGCCCTTTCGGAACCTCTTTCGATCCAGACATGTCCATCGTCGAATGATCCATACCGTCCATATTTTTATCCATGCTTCCTGTTGATTTAGAATCATCACCATTGCTTCCGCACGCAGCGAGTGCTAAAGAAAGCGAAGCAGCCATAGTTGTCATAAAAATCTTTTTCTTTAATTTCATAAAAATTACCTCCAATTGTTTTTTTATGCTTTCCATAGACTCTATCACATAAATTTGCAGAAACATTGCAGAGAGCAGAAAAGTAACACATTGAAAAAAACTATAAAATTCATGGGTGGAAAGACATATTTTTTTCACAATCATTCTTTAAGTTAAAGATAATAATTAATTGAAGGGAATGATCCATGTGAAGAAAAGATGGTTAATCGCAACTATCGGTATCTTTACTCTCATGATTATAGTGGGCGGTTCGTATTTACTTTTTATCCGAGGTACTATGCCAAATAACAAACAGCACATGAAATCTATGATGAATGGAGGGAACACTACTACAAATCAGACTATGATGGAAGGTATGGGACATGGCGCGAGTGTCGATTTAAAATCAACTGAAGAAAAAGAGCGACGATTGAACATCCCTAAGATGCTAAAATCCGATCGTGAAACCAAGAATTCCATTCAATACACGATTGTCGCTAAACAAGGGGAGACACAGTTCTTCCGAGATAGTAAAAAAACTGAAACTCTAGGATATAACGGAAATTATTTAGGTCCTGTAGTGGAATTGAAAAAAGGAAAAATAGTAACAATCCGTACGGTGAATCGCTTATCAGAAGCGACTACATTCCATTGGCACGGTCTTGTTGTACCATCATCCGTAGATGGCGGACCACATCAAGTCGTGAAAGCTGGTGAAACGAAGGTAGTAAAGTTTAAAGTGAAGCAAGATGAATCGACATTGTGGTTTCATCCACATCCAATGGGGAAAACTGCTGAACAAGTATACAAGGGGTTAGCAGGATTGTTGTACGTAAAAGATGAAAAAACTAAAGAGACGATGCTACCTCAAAAATATGGTGAAAATGATATTCCATTAATTCTTCAAGATCGAAAAGTTAAAAACAGGAATGTCCTTGGATATGCTGATGTAGAAAAAACAGATGGGGCTTTAGGCGATACCCTCCTCGTAAACGGTACGATTAATCCATATTTCAACGTAAAATATTCGCAACTTAGAGTCAGATTGATAAATGGCTCCAATGCACGTAACTACGTAGTGAAGCTATCTGACGGTTCATCCTTTAAAAAAATTGCTGATGATGGTGGTTACATCTCAAAACCGAAAAACGTAAAGAAAATTGAATTAAGTCCAGGCGAACGTATAGAGGTATTGGTAGACTTTTCAAAAAGAAAAATTGGTGAGACTGTTTCATTTGAGACGAATGGAGTAAGGGTCGTTAACTTCAAGCTGAAGGATAAACAAGGGACGAACCTAAGTGCATTGGCGCCGAAAAGTGGATATGAAAAGCCGCTAAAGACCTTGTCTACAGTGAATCAAAAGTTAACTCTTTTCGGGATGGGCAAAAATGTTGAAATCAATGGGAAAAAGTTTGATGAGAAGAGAATCGATATTAAAGCGAAACAAGGAGAAACCGAAATTTGGGAGGTCTATAATAAAAAAGACATGATGGGTGGAATGACTCATCCCTTCCACATTCATGGAGTCCAATTCAAAGTATTAGAGCGAAACGGACAGAAACTGGATAATCAAGAAGCAGGTCTAAAAGACACTATCGCTATAAAACCAGATGAACGAGTTAAGATTCAGATGACTTTCAAGGAAAAAGGGGTATTCATGTACCATTGCCATATCCTTGAACATGAAGAGAACGGAATGATGGGTCAGTTGAAAGTGGACTAAAAAATAGGTGAATGTTTTCATCTTTTTTTCACAAACTAAGGAAATAGGCTTTGTGTAAGTCAAAAAAGACGGAAAATGGAGGTATTTTAGAATGAATACTGGACAACAAGAAATCTTAGGTGCCCTACACAACTGTATAGTGACTTGTAATGAATGCTTTGATGCGTGTTTGAGTGAACATCATGTTTCTTCGATGGCAGAGTGTATACGTCTAGACAGAGATTGTTCTGAAATTTGTAGTCTTTTAGTACAAGCTATTTCTCGAAACAGCAGCAATATTGATGTTCTTGCAAGAAGCTGTGTTGAAATTTGTGAAAGATGTGCCGACGAATGTTCGAAACATGATCATGATCATTGTAAAAAGTGCGCTGAGGCCTGTAATGAATGTGCAAAAGTCTGTCGTAAATTAATTGCTTAAAGCGAAGTGTTAAAAATGAAGGAGCATCTATGTCGCCATGCCGAAAAAGGTATGAGCTAAAAAGCTGATGCTCTTTCATTTATAAGCACTAAGATACTTAGTTATGAAAAAGTTCATAACCCTTATAGACCAGTAGTATGGTGAGAGAAAATAAGGATACATAGAGGATAACGACCAAACTCTTCATAAACACTTTCATGAAAATCAACTCCATTCTATAGGTTGAATTGATTATATAGAAAGTTCGTGAAATTTATGAGGAAATAGACTAACAATCATTTATTATTAAAAAATTTTAATGTAAGAGGTGGTGACTAGGATGGATAAAATATTAATTGTTGATGATGAAATAAGAATGAGGCAATTATTAAGACTCTATCTAGAACCAATAGGATATGAATGTAGTATGGCGAATGATGGGATCGAAGCTTTAGAGAAAGTGAAAAAAGAAACCTTCGATTTGATTTTATTGGATGTAATGATGCCAATGTACGATGGATTCGAAGTATGTAAGAAAATAACGGATTCTCACCCGGAAGTCCCTATCATCATGATAACGGCTCTAAATGATGCTGAATCCATCGTCAAAGGACTAGATGCTGGAGCTACAGATTATGTCACAAAGCCGTTTAACGGGGACGTACTTTTAGCAAGAGTTCGGTCTGTCATGAGAAGGAAAGCAAAAGAACCCGTTATCTACCACGGACTTACGTTCGATGAGAGCAACAATTTAATTTTACTAGATGGCAAGTCGATTGACTTTACACCAAAAGCACATGCATTACTGCGACTATTCCTTCAACATCCTGGAAGGCTTTTCAACAGACTAGAGCTTTATGAATTCGTTTGGTCTTATACGTCAGAATCGGATCCGAGGACAGTTGATTCTCATATTAAGATGATTAGAGAAAAGTTAAGAGAGTTAGATTACCCGATCGATAGGCATCTGAAAACAATTTGGGGGAGAGGATATCGTTGGAGTGAGAATGAAACGAAATGACACTCTTACTATAGGAGCAAAAGTGTCATCATAAAAATCATAAGGGAGTCGGTGTCGGCTTCGAGTATCCATCTTTATATGAAGAATCGATTGCAGAACGAATATCTTTAACCGATTCTCCGTCCCGTTGCTTCAAAATAGACTTTACAGCAATCTCGAGACAGGTGCTGCATGTCGTTCCGTGACTTGTCCATTTCACAGATCCATTCGTCGCGTTTTCTTCTATAAAGCAATCATAATTATTTTTATGATTGACTGTTTCACCGCAACCGCAATAGCAAGGTATTTTCTCTAGTAGTTTACGATTTTTCCCTACAGCTTGATAAACATTTCGTACATCTTCAGGTTGGGTTTTTAAAAACGTGGGAAGTATCAACGATGATGATGTTTCTTCAATCTTGTCACCGCTCATATGTTTCGCATGATCTACCTCCTTTGAATGATTGGGAGTAGAAGACTTCATCGGGGATTGAGCACAGCCGACCGCAATCAGGGATAGGCTAATAAGACTTACGCTTTTTAAGAGTATGTTAAGTTTCACGATTGGATTCTCCTTAGAGATAATTTTGTAGGTGTATAAAACAAAGCTTTTTAATTGCGTTTTTTGTATTAGCTCATTTGTCTGTTCACGATAGTACCTATTCGTTCATTTGACCATAGTCTTCATCAGTTCAGTTAATTCATGAATTGTCATCAATCATTTGATGTCTACCTCGAACTTGTCCTTTAATTCTTTTTAAAGTTTCAGTACTTGTGATTTTGGCGCTAAATAGTCCTATTCAAACAAATGGTCTCATTTTTTAAAATATATCCTATACTTGTATGATAATTTTTATTTTTTAGTGTGTCAAAATACATTTTATATTTATATATATAAGTTTAACTGGAAGTAAAAACGAGATGTAGCTCTATATAGTCATGATCTCTCTATATACACCATACAGGTATATAGTACGTAAAAGGAGGTTTTCTTATGAATCACCATATCCATCACGAACATACTCATCATGAAGACCAACAAATGAGTGCTTCACATCATGAACATGAAGGAATGATCGGAGACTTCAAGAAAAGATTTCTCGTATCGTTAATGTTGACCATTCCAATCCTGCTACTTTCCAAAATGATTCAAGAATGGTCGGGTATCAACATTAGCTTTCCATATGACGACGTTGTTTTGCTTTTGCTATCCACAATTGTCTACTTCTACGGTGGATGGCCCTTCCTAAAAGGTAGTATTAATGAAATACGCCAAAAAAATCCTGGAATGATGATGTTGATTGCATTAGCGATTAGTGTAGCCTATTTCTATAGTGTCGCTATCATATTCGGTTTCGGACAAGGACATGATTTCTTTTGGGAGTTAGCGACCTTGATCGACATCATGTTATTAGGGCATTGGATTGAAATGAAATCAATCATGGGTGCCTCAAATGCGTTGCAGGAATTAGTAAAGTTACTTCCGAGTGTGGCGCATCGAGTGAAGGATGGGAAGGTTGAAGAGGTGCCGGTCAATGAATTAGAGGCAGGAGATCTCATTCGGATCAAGCCGGGAGAACAGGTACCGGTAGACGGAAAAATCGTCGAAGGAACAACAACGATTGACGAATCAATGCTTACCGGTGAATCACTTCCGGTAGATAAACAGGAGAATGACACCGTGATTGCTGGCTCTATCAATCAAGAAGGTGGTCTGACAGTCGAGACGACAGGTACTGGTGAAGGCACCTACCTTTCAAAAGTCATCGGCTTAGTAAGTGAAGCGCAATCTTCCAAATCACGGACTCAAAACTTAGCTGATCGAGCAGCAAAAATTCTTTTTTATCTCGCGGTGGGAGCAGGTGTTCTGACTTTCGTGATTTGGATTGTACTTGGATATTCGGTTAGTACAGCAATCGAGCGCATGGTAACGGTTATGGTTATCTCTTGTCCACACGCTCTTGGTTTAGCAGCCCCTCTTGTCGTATCCGTTTCTACAGCACTTTCCGCTAAAAGAGGTCTTTTGATTCGAAATCGAACACAATTCGAAGAGGCAAGAAAACTAGATGCGGTTATCTTTGATAAGACTGGTACTTTAACGCAAGGTAATTTTGGAGTAACGGATGTGATGGCAAGTACAGGTATAAGTGAGGAAGAAGTATTACGACTCGCAGGAGCCATCGAACAGTCGTCGCAACATCCACTTGCTCGCGGGATCTTGACTGAAGTTCAAAGACGAAAGCTTGATTTACCATCGGTCGCAGGATTTGGATCGATGACAGGCATAGGATTGGAAGGAACAGTCGAAGGAAAGCAAGTCCGCGTCGTTAGTCCGCGATACGTACGGGACAAACAACTCGAAATCGACGAAGTGACATTCGAAGATTTGTCTGAAGAAGGGAAAACGGTCGTCTTTGTCTTAAAGGACACAGAATTAATCGGTATGATCGCCCTTGCCGACCTCGTTCGCGAGGAAGCTAAGAAGACTGTACAGGAATTAAAGGAGAAAGGGATTCAATCCATCATGCTGACTGGGGATAATCAAAAAGTCGCTTCGTGGGTCGCTTCCCAACTTGAGATCGATCAAGTGTACGCAGAAGTATTACCGGATGATAAGTCACGTCAAGTGAGACAGGTGCAAGCAGAAGGAAAAAAAGTAGGGATGGTAGGGGATGGAATTAACGATGCACCAGCTCTCGCACAAGCGGATGTAGGGATTGCGATTGGTAGTGGAACAGATGTAGCTGTAGAAACGGCTGATATTGTCCTTGTCAAAAGTAATCCAAAGGACGTCTTATCTGTCATCGAACTATCGCAAAAAACATATAATAAAATGATTCAGAATCTATGGTGGGCAGCTGGTTACAATATCATTACGATTCCTTTAGCTGCAGGTATTTTAGCACCATACGGCATTATTCTTTCACCAGCGATTGGAGCAGTTTTGATGAGTTTGAGTACGGTCATCGTAGCTATCAATGCGAAAACATTAAGAATTTAATAGAAGTTTGGTATATTTTTTCTTTTTTGTGTAAGAACACACCCTATCTCACTTCATGAGTTAGGGTGTGTTCTTTTTTTCAATCAGATAGGATCCCATAGATAAAAGCATGGAACAGAGCGGCCCCGCTCTGTCTGATGGAAAGAGACCGCAAGCCGTCCTGTTTCCGTACTCTAGCTCGCTCCTCGTCGGCGCAAGGGTCATCAAAAAAAG
>NZ_JACSMP010000016.1:0-6532 GCF_018618725.1 Exiguobacterium sp. s80
AGAATACCAAGTCTGGAACGATAAGTCAACAACTTTTTAAAAGAAGTTTTTTCGTTCGTTTCAAGCGTGCGTCCTCTTTAGGACATGAATTAATATACCACGATAGTTAGGGGATGACAACTGTTTTATTAAAATAGTTTCATTTTTTTCGCTTCTTCTTTTTAAGAACAGATTAAAGGCTGCAAACCACTCGGGCTCACAGCCTTCACTCGTTCACTTCATCATGATTGAAACGCGTCTTCGTTTTGCTTCGCTTATATAGAAGAAATACAACGACTCGGCTAATTTCATTTGTGCTTCAAGATCACCATAATCATCATAACTAATCTCAAGTAGATGACGTTTCATCAAGTAGTCTTCTTTTGCTTTAGACAATTCTGTAAGGAGACGCTCATCGTATTCGTTTCGGATTTTTTTTCGAAACCAACTCATAGTTCGCGTCTTCCCTCCATCGCACGGGATAATGTGACTTCGTCCGCATACTCTAAATCTCCCCCAACAGGAAGACCATGTGCAATTCGTGTCACACGAATTCCCGTCGGTTTCAGTAAACGTGACAAGTACATCGCCGTTGCCTCTCCCTCAATGTTCGGATTCGTTGCTAAGATGATTTCCGTAATGGCTTCGTCTTCTTGAAGACGTGTCAAAAGACTCGATACGTTAATGTCTTCAGGTCCAATCCCTTCCATTGGACTAATCGCCCCGTGGAGTACATGGTACAACCCTTGATAATCTCGCATCTTCTCCATCGCAATCACATCTCGCGAATCCTGAACAACACAGACAACCGTCCGATTACGATGTTTATCCGAACAAACATAACACGGATCTTTGTCCGTTATGTTTCCACACACGCTACAATAAGAAATATCGCGCTTCGCGCTGACGAGTGCCTTCCCGAACATCAACACATCATCTTCTTCCATGTCTAAGACATGAAAAGCAAGACGAACAGCCGTTTTCGGTCCGATCCCCGGTAGCTTCGTAAAACTTTCAATCAAACGACTGATTGCTTCAGGATATTGCAATTGATTTCCCCCTACAGTTTAAAACATTCCCGGCATGTTCATACCTTGCGTAAATTTACCCATTTTACTTGAAACAAGTTCATCGACTTTTTTCAATGCATCATTCGTTGCAGCGAGGACGAGATCTTGAATCATTTCGACATCGTCAGGATCCACTACTTCTTCTTTGATGATGACGTCGATGATGTTTTTATGACCATCAGCTACGACAGATACCATTTCACCGCCAGCTGTACCTGTCACTGTCAAATCCTTAAGTTCTTCCTGAGCTTTCGCCATATCCTTTTGCATCTTTTGCATTTGTTTCATCATATTGTTCATGTTTCCCATACCACGCATATTTGTTCCTCCTCAAGTAAGATTAGTCTTCAAATTCTACGATATCACCAAAACGACCAAGCGTCTCGGATAATAAACGATCGCTTTCCGATTCTTCAGCGACCTCTTTCTCTTCTATATTACTACTATTTCGCTTTGCAACAAACTCTGCCTTTAATTCATTCCAGTCTTGATCAAGAATTGCAAGAATCTCCCGTTTGACGCCACATACTTCAAACAGGGCTTCTTCGATAACGAAACGCGTTCGTTCATTCGTCATGACTTGTTCGAAATGCCAGCCCTTCCCGTTATCAAACTCAATCAATAACGTATCTCCCGAACACAAGACGGGTTTACTTTCATGGACAAGCGAATAGATCGGACCATCTTGCTTTAAGATGAGTTTTAGAATAGCATCCCAGCGCTCTTGGATTTCAAGCAATTGTGCTTTTTCTGCTCGCATCAGCATTTGTCGAATCCGCTCTTTCGCGATCCGCACGGTCGGACGACCTTGCTTCCGTTTAGCTGGTTGCGCCGCGACTGTTTCTGCTGCCGGTACACCGTTCGCTTTCAACTGATGCATCTGTTCCTTCATTTCTCTTACTTCCTGTTGCAATGACTGGACGATTTGTCCCGTCGTACGCCCCTGTTCCGTAATTTGGATGAAGGCAATCTCGACTAAGACACGTGGATGATTCGTCAATCGCATCTGTTGTTGGCAATCATGCAGTTGTTCGATGACATGGAAACATGTTTCCGCTTCAATCATTTCGACGAACTGTTTGAATTCCTCTGTCGGACGGGCGCGTTCTAACAAATCGACTGCCGTCGGTGAGGCTTTTAGCAGGAGCGTATCCCGATAAAAGAAGACCAGGTCCTCGACGAATCGCTTCAGGTCTTTTCCTGCCCGTTGCATCTGCTCAAGTGTCTGCAATAATTGATCGACTTGATGATTATGAAGTGCGTTTGCAATCGCGAGCAACGCTTCGTCTTCTACGGCACCCGTTACTTCGAGTACGGCAGCATCCGTCAAATCCCCATTCGAGAAAGCGACTGCTTGGTCGAGTAAACTTAAGGCATCCCGCATTCCTCCGTCTGCTGCGCGTGCAATCAACCGTAACGCCGTCTCCGAGTAGGCAATTTCTTGATCGGATAAGATGAACTGCATCCGTTCGACTAGTTGGTCGACTTCATGGCGTTTGACATCAAAACGTTGGCAACGCGAAATGATGGTCGCCGGGATTTTATGGGGCTCTGTTGTCGCTAAGATGAAAATCGCATGTGCCGGTGGTTCTTCAAGCGTTTTTAATAATGCATTGAACGCTCCCGTCGATAGCATATGCACTTCATCGATGATATAAACTTTATAGGCTGCTTCTGAAGGCGGGTACTTCACCTTATCGCGGATTTCACGAATTTCGTCGACTCCGTTGTTTGAAGCCGCATCGATTTCGAACACATCCGGACTCGATCCTTCCGTAATCGCGAGACATGTCGGGCATTCATTACACGGTTCTTTTACAGGTGCGTGTTCACAGTTGATTGCTTTTGCGATGATTTTCGCAAGACTTGTCTTCCCCGTTCCGCGCGGGCCTGAAAATAGGTAGGCATGTGACATCCGTTCTTCCATCAATGCGTTTTGAATCGTCCGAGTGATATGTGCTTGCCCGACGACTTCATCAAAACGCTGCGGACGATACACGCGGTATAGTGCTTGATAGGCCAAATTTGCGCCTCCTCTTTTTTAAGATCCTTGTTCTATTCTACCTAAAAAAGTCTACAACCGAAACCGGCTGTAGACTTGTTTTATAAAAATTAAACTGCCGCGCACCATATTCTGAAATATGTTCAACATGCGTTACTCACGCAGCCTGCTCAGTTCAAGCACTCCTGCGGCACACAGAGAGCACCACTTAAGGCTGCTTCCTTCCGGACCTGACCTAGTTCATGGGTATCTGTTGCGCAGGACTCAAACGTCAACGCTACTTACGTAAGGCAGACCATACCAATCATATCCCTCGATATGGAATTCAGTCTCGCTATAGCGGATTGCGAGTGACAGGGAACCGCTACATCCCCACCTAGCACGGCAAATGATTTATCGTTTTTTAGTGGCACCCGTTCGAGTGCTTTTTCATTATACTGTTTCGTCTAAATTGTTGCAACCCATTGCACGTTTCTTTGCTTTCTTTTTCGCACGAAGTTCGCGAAAGAACGCCGTTAACAACTCACCACATTCTTTTTCTAATATACCACTCGTCAGACGTGAAACATGGTTAAAGCGCTCATCTTGGATGAGGTTCATCAAAGTTCCGCAACAACCACCTTTTGGATCAACGGCTCCGAAGATGACATGTTCAATCCGCGATAACATGATGGCTCCGGCACACATCGGACACGGTTCAAGCGTCACATACAGTTCGCACCCTTCCAGTCGCCAGTTCCCGAGCTTTTCACACGCTTGCTCGATCGCGAGTAATTCGGCGTGTGCCGTCGCCTGATGATTCGTTTCCCGGTGATTATACCCGGTCGCAATGACTTGATCGTCTTTGACGATGACACACCCAATCGGCACTTCGCCGATGGCTTCCGCCTTTTTCGCCTCACCAATCGCGAGCTCCATATAATATTCGTGTCGCTCCACTTCTACTCACTCCCTATCTTTACAAAAATTCTCCCTCTGAAACTTCGGCAGGGGTCCCTGCTTTGTGCTAAAATATAAATTGCACTTTGCTGAACGGAGGGTAATTGAATATGTTCATAACGGTTGAAGGACCGATTGGTGTAGGCAAAACTTCACTTGCGAACGCCATCAGTCATCATTTCTCATTTTCTATGTTACGCGAAATTGTCGAAGAAAATCCCTTTCTTGGAAAGTTCTATGAGGACATCGAAGAATGGAGTTTCCAAACAGAGATGTTCTTTTTATGCAATCGCTTTAAACAGCTCGATGATATCGAACGTCACTACCTAAGTAAACAACGCTCTGTCGTCGCTGATTATCATATCTTTAAAAACCTGATTTTTGCTCACCGCTCGCTCAAAGTAGAGCACATCGATAAATATGAACAAATTTATTCGATCTTAACGACGGATATGCCAAAACCGGATGCCGTCATCTACTTGAATGCGAGTATCGATACACTGATGAAACGCGTCGCCTTACGCGGACGTGAAGTTGAAGAACACATGTCACGCGATTATCTCGAGCAACTCGCAGCAGACTACGAAACGTTCGTCACGGAGTATCAAATCAAACACCCGGAAGTCAAAGTCATCCGTTTTAACGGAGATGAACTCGACTTCGTCAAACGCCCAGAAGACTTGGATTATGTCTTAACTAAAATCCGCAATGAATTATATGAAGGAGCGAACCACGCATGAACTCGAAGTTACGTGAAAAATACAATATTCCGGCAGATGCCGTCATTACGATCGGTGGAATGGTCGGAATCGGAAAATCGACGATCACGAATGGTCTAGCAGACGCACTCGGCTTCCGGACATCTCTTGAAAAAGTCGATACGAACCCTTATCTCGATAAATTCTACCATGATTTCGAGCGCTGGAGCTTCCACTTACAAATCTATTTCTTAGCGGAACGGTTTAAAGAACAAAAGAAAATCTTCCAATACGGTGGTGGTTTCATCCAAGATCGCTCCATCTACGAAGATACAGGCATTTTCGCGAAGATGCACTTCGAAAAAGGAACGATGTCACCAACGGACTACGAAACGTACTCCAGTTTGTTCGATGCGATGGTCATGACGCCATTTTTCCCGCATCCGGACTTGTTGATTTATCTGGAAGGATCGTTTGAACAGGTGCTCGACCGGATTCGTCTCCGCGGACGCGAGATGGAACAGCAAACACCAATCGAGTACTGGGAAGAGATGTACGAACGGTATACGAACTGGATCAATAACTTCACGATTTGCCCGGTCCTTCGTTTATCCATCGATGAATATGATCTTCTCAATGAACCGGAGTCGATTGAACGTATCCTCTCGAAAATCGATAAACAACTTGAAGTCGCCCGGATTGCAAAAACACGTTGATTCCTCAAAAGCCCCTCGACAGTCGTCGAAGGGCTTTTGCGTGTAGACAAACTCTTATGAAGCGTGAACATGCGATAACGAAAGACAATCCGGTCGCGCTTCCCTGTCATACCTCGTCTTCAAAGCGGCAATCTTCCGCGCCGCTACAGCAAAGCTGCAGGGTCGCGACCGATTGCGCCCTAAACCGCCTGCATGCCTGGATTTCCTTCACGGCATGCCCTAAAAAAGCGTCACGTTTCGTTGACTCCTGCGGGAAAAAGTGCGTGTTTAGCGCACTTTTCAGAGGCAGACAAGACCCTGCTTCTTGTCCGTTAGGACGAAGGAGCAACGGCTTGCGCCTCGCCCGAGGAAAGCAACGAAAAAAGACGCTTGATCTCCCGATGGCACTTTGTCTACAGCCTGAGCCCCTCGACAGTCATCGAAGGGCTTTTTTTAGCGTGCTGTTACTTGTTTGATTTGGTCGATGTGATGTAAATCGTGTTGTTTCATCGCGCCAAGCAAGTCGACGATCATCATCGTTTTCCCGTTCGAAGTGAACGTATCCGTCAAACGTTCTTCCGGAATCAAATCAACGGCCCGGCTTAATAGGTCACGGCTGACTAAGAATTCATCAATCGTTAAGATTCGTTGCTGCTCGCGACTCATCTTCGCCGCTTCTTCGTTGACTTCCTGACTGTTCGGCTTCACACGGAATGGTTCGTCCGCCAACATGAATGGAAGACGTTCTGCCACCATGAAGCGGTCCCACGGTGACAAGTGACCTACGATTTCAGCAATCGTCCATTTGCCTTCCGCATATGAGCTACGCCACGCGTCTTCCGGGATGTGTTCGAGTTCACGGACGAAGTTCATCGTTTCTTTATAGTGAGTGAGTAAGGTTTCTTTTGTATTGGTCATATCAAGTGCTCCTTCTTCCTTTTTACATGTAGGAAAACATAGCATGTAAACGGATCTTGGTTCAATAAAAAAGCATCTCACACGATGTGAGATGCTCGATATAAGCGGAGTCGGTGGGATTCGAACCCACGCGGGCCTTACGACCCCTAACGGATTTCGAGTCCGTCCCCTTCAGCCGGGCTTGGGTACGACTCCATGTTAAATTTATTTTTGGGTAAAAAAAAAGAAGTG
>NZ_JACSMP010000016.1:6632-14672 GCF_018618725.1 Exiguobacterium sp. s80
GAGGAGGCGGTGGGATTCGAACCCACGCACGGCTTTCGCCGCCTGACGGTTTTCAAGACCGTTCTCTTAAACCACTTGAGTACGCCTCCAAGTTATATGTAGTTTTCAGGTAAAAAAAAAGAAATGGAGGAGGCGGTGGGATTCGAACCCACGCACGGCTTTCGCCGCCTGACGGTTTTCAAGACCGTTCTCTTAAACCACTTGAGTACGCCTCCGTACTTATAATCGAGCAAATTGTAACGTGCTTGCCTTCCTGACATAAATTATAATAGCATCTTGGTTTTACTCTGTAAAGACCTTTTCTAAAAAAACTTTTTAAAAGTACAAAGGGGGAAGGCTCCCCCTTTTCTACTTATGCTTGAATCACTTTGAGTCCACCCATGTATGGACGAAGTACTTCTGGAATAATAACTGAACCATCTGCTTGTTGATAGTTCTCTAAGATGGCTGCGACCGTCCGGCCAACAGCAAGCGCAGAACCGTTTAATGTATGCACGAATTCCGGTTTTGCATTCGCTTCCCGGCGGAAACGAATTTGTGCCCGGCGCGCCTGGAAATCTTCAAAGTTTGAACAAGAAGAAATCTCGCGGTAAACGCCTTGGCTCGGCATCCAGACTTCGATATCGTATTTCTTCGCTGCTGTGAATCCAAGATCCGCTGTACACATGCTGAGGACTTGATACGGTAATTTCAATCGTTTAAGCACTTCTTCGGCTTGACCAGTCAACAGTTCAAGTTGTTCATAAGACTCTTCCGGCTTAACGAAACGAACGAGCTCCACTTTGTTGAATTGGTGTTGACGAATCAGGCCTCGTGTATCACGGCCGGCAGATCCGGCTTCTGAGCGGAAACACTGGCTGTATGCTGCATAACCGATCGGTAATTGGCTCGCTGCCAAGATTTCATCCCGGTGCATGTTCGTGACGGGAACTTCCGCTGTCGGGACGAGGAAGTAGTTCGTCTCTTCGACTTTGAAGGCATCTTCTTCGAACTTCGGAAGTTGACCTGTTCCTGTCATTGATTCGCGGTTGACCATGAGTGGCGGTAAGATTTCCGTATAGCCGTTTTCATCTTGATGCATGTCCATCATGAAGTTGATTAACGCACGTTCGAGACGAGCACCTGCCCCACGATAGAAAACGAAGCGACTTCCTGTGACTTTCCCTGCCCGTTCCACGTCGACGATTTTTAATTGCTCCATCAAATCCCAATGCGGGACGGCGTCGAAATCAAAGGCCGGCTTATCACCCACTTCACGGATGACGACATTATCATCCTCTGAAGAACCAATCGGGACGCTATCATGCGGAATGTTCGGGATACCAAGCAACAGTTGATTCAACGTCGCTTCGACTTCGCGCAACTCGTCGTCGATTCCTTTAATCTCATCTCCGACAGTTCGCATCGCGGCAATTGCCTCGTCGGCATTTTCTTTATTGCGTTTGAGTTCTGCAATTTTTTTCGTCGCGTCATTTCGTTCCGCTTTCAAGACCTCGGTCCGGGCAATCAGTTCACGACGTTTTTCATCTAACGCGACGAAACGGTTCATGTCCGTCAAATCTTCCCCGCGGTGTGCTAGTTTTTCTTGGATTGCGTCAAAATCCTGACGCAGGCGTTTAATATCAATCATGTGTATTCCTCCTTTTTTTCAATAAAAAAAGGCAATCCATCCCTCTCCGGTATAAAAACCGAAGAGGGACGAATCACCTTGGATCCGCGTTGCCACCCTCATTGCTAGTCGTACTAGCCAACTCAAAGACGCGATAACGGGCGTACCCGCACCTTGTTCGCAAGGTGTGCGATCCGGCTCGATTCAAGGCATCCTTCTGACTAGTTCACACCAACCACTAGCTCTCTTAACAGAATAAATTCCTTTACTTGGTCCGTTCATTGCATCGTTATGAGATTAGCTCTACTTTACACTATCCTGTTTGAGATTGACAAGACCCGGTTTACGAATCGCATCATCAATTTTATCGGACCAGGCCGCAATCGCCCGGAACAAACGGGTCTTGAAGCTCGCCAAAGCGATTCGCTCCGCACTATAGAGAAGTAATCTCGGCACATCAAACCCCGGCAAGTACATGCCTTCATCCTTCACTTGAACCGTTCCGACACTTGCGCCATTCTTGATTGGAGCATGGGTCAGATTAAACGTAAATACGGGTGGACGGGTTGCTGCGTTCTTCGGCACCGTCACGTAAAGCGATGCATCCGTGATGACGTCATAGTCTGTTTCTTCCGCACCACGAATCGGGAAGACGTCTTTAATCCGCTCGCCTTTTCCGTAATAAGTCAACGGCTCAAACGATGAGAAGCCATAATCGAGTAACTTTTTTGTTTCTGCAAACCGCGCTTGATCGGATGTCGTCCGCATGACGACTGTAATGATCGTCATGTTATCTTTCGTCGCGACACCGGCAAAACAATATCCGGCAAGATCAGTCGTCCCTGTCTTCATCCCACGCATCCCGGGATACGCGTACTTTTGATCTTTCAACATCTTATCGGAGTTTTGGAGCGTGATGCCATCCAGTTTCATCGAAGAACGACTCGTGACATCTAATACATCGGGATAATCTTTAATAAAACGAATGACGAGTAGTGCAATGTCGGTCGCTGTCATCAAGTTCGTCCCCGGTAAGGCTGCATCGACTGCATCGAGTCCCGATGCATTTGCGTATTCTGTATTGTCCATCCCAAATGTATTCGCCGTCTCATTCATCAGCTTGACGAATTTTTGTTCTGTTCCGGCAACGACTTCAGCAAGTAATACAGCCGCATCATTAGCTGACTTGATGAACGCTGCATCATAGAGCTCACGAACGGTATATGTACGATTGCTTAACGGCACCCGTGCCAATCCTGGTGTGCCTGCTAATTTGAGTACTTTTTGGCTTGGTTGAACTTTTTTGTTCCAGCTTAGTTTCTTTTGTTCGATTTGACGTCGGACTAAGTAAAGTGTCATCAATTTCGTCATCGAAGCCGGAGGTAAAGCCAAATCGGCTTGTTCTTCTAACAATACTTTACCGGTCACAGCATCGACCATGATGTAGGATTCTGCCTTGATCGTCGGTACCTCGGCATAACTCGTCACTGGGAGTAGACTCGTCGTCAGTAAAAGGACGCTCAAGAAGAGTATGAAAAGTCGTTTCATCGTTCCTCTCCTTCAATTCATTTATACCCTCAGTGTAGCATAAAAAAAGTATCCCACAGCTTGAACTGAAGGATACTTTTTTTGTCGTTAGATGACGTGAACCGAACGTTGCTGTTTTACTTTTTCAATAAAGTAACGATGCAAACGGGTATCGTTCGTTAATTCCGGATGAAACGAACAGGCGAGATGCATGTCTGTTTCGACGACGACGATTTCGTCGTCTATACGAGCGAGAACGCGGGTCGCTTGATCGATTCGTTCGACATAAGGGGCTCGAATAAAGACAGCTTCAATGTCCGCCCCGATTCCGTCGACGGCTAGCATCGTTTCAAAACTGTCCACTTGGCGACCGAACGCATTTCGTTTCACTTTCATCGGGATTGCCCCGAGGTGAACATCTCCTTGTTCAAGTTCCGTCGCTAATAAAATCATCCCGGCGCACGTCCCGAACATCGGTAACGTCTTTATTTTTTGTCGAAGGGGCGCAAGCAAGGAGTAGCGATCAATCAACCGGCGCATCGCTGTCGACTCACCACCGGGCAAGACAAGTCCGGCGATTCCTTCTAAATCTTCCGCCGATTTGATGATTCGTGTTTTTACACCGAGCGATGCCAACATCTCAAGGTGTTCCCTGACTGCCCCTTGTAGACCAAGTACCCCGATTACCATCCCCGTGGTGCCATCCGTTCCTCAAACGGCATCGACGTGACATCAATCCCCTTCATTGCTGTTCCGAGACCTTTCGAGAGATACGCAATTCGTTCGAAGTCATCCCGGTACGTCACGGCTTCGACGATCGCTTTCGCAAATTTTTCCGGTTGCTCCGATTTAAAAATGCCTGAACCGACGAAAACACCGTCAGCTCCAAGATGCATCATCAGCGCAGCATCTGCCGGCGTCGCGATTCCACCGGCAGCAAAGTTAACAACGGGTAGACGCCCTTCTTGCTGAATCATCCGTAAGACTTCGTAAGGTGCACCCCACTCCTTCGCCCGTGTCATCAACTCATCCGGATTCGTATGTAAAACCTGGTTGAGTTCAGCTTGAATTTTTCGCATATGCCGGACGGCTTCGACGACGTTACCCGTTCCCGGTTCGCCTTTTGTCCGAATCATCGCCGCACCTTCCGCAATTCGGCGAGCCGCCTCTCCTAAATCGCGCGCCCCACAAACGAACGGTACCGTAAACGTCGACTTCAACAGATGGTACTCTTCATCAGCCGGTGTCAGGACTTCACTCTCATCAATGAAATCGACCCCCATCGACTCAAGAATCCGTGCTTCGACGATATGGCCGATTCGGCATTTCGCCATGACAGGAATCGTGACGGCATTTACGACCTCTTCCGTGATGGTCGGATCTGCCATTCGTGCCACACCTCCATCTCGGCGAATATCAGACGGGACACGTTCGAGTGCCATGACGGCGACGGCACCGGCTGCCTCTGCGATTTTTGCTTGCTCGGCATTGACGACGTCCATGATGACGCCCCCTTTTTGCATCTCAGCCATTCCTCTTTTGACACGATCCGTTCCTTGTTGCCGTTCCATCATTCTAAATTCCCCCTTGAACAATTTGATTGATAGCTCCGTACTTACGTTTTAGTATAGTCTCGATTGACTATTTTAAAAGCATCAGTTTATGATGAAATGAACAGGTCAGTTTTAGGAGGTACTTCAATGGATATGTTATCGTTCGAGTTAATACGAGAGGGCAATAAGCCGTTATACGAGCAATTGTATCAACAGATTCGTCAAGAAATCATCGATGGACGTCTAGAGTATGGTGTCAAATTACCTTCAAAAAGAAAACTCGGTCAGTTCTTGAACTTGAGTCAAACGACGATTGAGCTCGCCTATCAACAACTTGTCGCCGAAGGCTATGTCGAGTCAGTTTCAAGAAAAGGGTATTTTGTCTTAGCACACGAAGAGCTCGCTTATGTAAAGAAAACACCACTAGCAACGAAGCAACGCCTTTCTCCGTCCACCTATATCCGTCATGATTTCCATCCGAGTAAAATCGATGGATCATCTTTTCCTTTTTCACGTTGGCGAAAACATGCGAAGGATGTCATCGATGAACATAATCAATCTCTTGTTTCACTCGGACACCCGCAAGGCGATCTCGCCTTACGTGTTGAAATTGCGACCTACCTATATCACTCAAGAGGTGTCATCTGTTCGCCTGAACAAATCATCATTGGGTCTGGGGTCGAACAACTTTTGCCCCAACTGATTTTCCTGCTAGGACAACATGTCACCTACGGAATCGAAGATCCCGGTTATCATGCGACCCGACTCATTCTTGAGAATCATGGACGAACAGCAATCCCGATTCCGGTCGATCAAAGTGGTGTCAAAGTCTCGACTTTAAGTCAGACCGATGTGGATATCATGTATGTGACACCTGCCCACCAATTTCCATCCGGAAGCATCTTATCCGTCAATCGGCGCCGGCAATTGGTGAACTGGGCTGCTGAATCCCCGACACGTTACATCATTGAGGATGACTACGACAGTGAGTTTCGTTATAGTGGCAAGTCGATTCCGTCACTCCACAGCATCGATAGTGAACGAGTACTTTATTTGAGCACCTTCTCCAAGTCGCTCATGCCTTCACTGCGGATTGGCTACATGGTCCTTCCGCCTTCTTTGCTTGAGCGCTATCAGACCGAACTCTCCTATTACACATGCAGTGTCTCACGTTTTGATCAAACGATTTTGACACGTTTTATGAAAGAAGGCGACTTCGAGAAACATTTGAATCGGATGCGAAAGATTTACCGGCGTAAGTTAGACATCGTCGTCAATTCGTTACGTGCTATCTCATCCCTGCGCTTGACCGGCGAAAGTGCGGGTTTGCATGTCGTCGTTTCTGTTGCGAACGGGATGACGGAAGAAGAATTAGTCAAGCGAGCACACGACGCTTCAATTCAGGTCTATGGTTTATCCCAGTATGCACAACTTCCGTTAGAAGCAACGCATCCACAAATCGTGTTAGGTTTTGCAAGTCTATCGGAATCAGATCTTGAAGAGGGGCTTGGCGAGTTGTTACAGTCTTGGCAGTTGTAACAGCAGTCTCTCGGACTGTGAACAAAACCAGCTTGAACGTGTCCGTGATTTTCATATAGGCTATGTCGTTAAACACCTTGAGCCGCTTAACATCATTAATCTATAAACAAAAAAAGGCCCCGCATCATCTGCAGGGCTTTCTTTTTATTGGCGTGTATAGTTCGATGCTTCTTTTGTGATTTGAATGTCATGTGGGTGACTTTCTTGTAAGCCAGCACCCGTCATGCGGATGAATTGTGTGTCTTCTCGCAATTCTTCTAATGAAGCTGCTCCACAATATCCCATTCCTGAACGAATCCCACCAACGAGTTGATAGACAGAATCACCGAGTTTTCCACGGTAAGCGACACGACCTTCAATTCCTTCTGGAACGAATTTCTTATCTGCTTCTTGGAAGTAGCGATCTTGACTACCACGTTTCATTGATGCTTCAGAACCCATACCACGGTATGTCTTAAATTGACGACCTTGGTAGATTTCCATTTCGCCCGGGCTTTCTTCAACACCAGCAAGCAGACTACCTAACATGACCGCATGACCGCCAGCTGCAAGTGCTTTGACGATATCGCCCGAGTACTTAATACCGCCGTCGGCAATGATAGAGACACCATGCTTACGGGCCTCTGTCGCACAATCAAAGACTGCAGTGATTTGTGGAACCCCCACTCCCGCAACGACACGTGTCGTACAAATTGAACCAGGTCCAATCCCTACCTTGACGACCGATGCACCAGCTTCAATTAAATCGCGTGTTGCTTCTGCTGTTGCAACGTTCCCTGCGATGATTGGAAGATTTGGATATTCATCACGAAGCTCACGTACTTTTAAGAGTACGCCTTCAGAGTGACCGTGTGCCGTATCGACGACGAGTGCATCGACGCCTGCATCAACAAGGAAACGTGCGCGAAGAGATGCATCTTTCGTGACACCGACAGCTGCAGCGACGAGAAGACGTCCGAATTGATCTTTTGCTGCATGTGGATATTGTTCGACTTTTTCAATATCCTTTGTTGTGATTAAGCCTTTTAATACACCGTTCTCATCAACGAGTGGTAACTTTTCAATGCGATGTTTGTGGAGAATTTGTTCTGCTTCTTCAAGTGACGTACCAACTGTAGCAGTGACGAGTTCTTCTGTCGTCATGACCGTCTCAATTACCGTCGAGTAGTCTTTAACAAAACGAAGATCACGATTTGTTAAAATACCAACGAGCTTCCGTTCTGTTTCGTTGTTAACGATCGGAACACCAGAAATACGATATTTACTCATTAAATATTCAGCATCGTATACTTGGCGTTCAGGTGTAAGGTAAAACGGATTCGTGATGACACCATTTTCAGAACGTTTGACGCGATCGACATGTTCTGCTTGGTCTTCCATCGACATATTTTTGTGGACGACACCTAGACCGCCTTGACGTGCCATGGCAATCGCCATTGGTGCTTCCGTCACAGTATCCATTCCTGCACTGATTAACGGGATGTTCAGTGTAATCCCTTCGCATAAGGATACAGATAGATCGACGTCACGTGGTAAGACACTTGAACGACGTGGTACAAGCAAAACGTCATCAAACGTCAAGCCCTCTTTAGCAAATTTATTCTCCCACATGTTTATCCACTCGCTTTCTCTTTGATAAAAGAATATTGATGTTATGGTAACAAGGAGAAACAGTCATGTCAATGACTCCAGTAATAATCAGAACAGTCTGAAGTTTCACACAACACAAAAAGACCGACCTGCAAGATGCAGATCGGTCTTTTTCAATTGCCTGGCAACGTCCTATCCTCACAGGGGGAAGCCCCCAACTAC
>NZ_JACSMP010000017.1:0-6115 GCF_018618725.1 Exiguobacterium sp. s80
ACGCATACGGACAAGGAGCATATTCATAATCACATCATCATCAATGCCGTGAATTTCGAGAGTGGCAGCAAGTATCAGTCTTCGAAGAAAGACCTCCATCGGATCCGTGAGGCGAGCGATCGGCTCTGTCAGGAACGAGGATTGTCCGTCATCGTGAAAAAAGACGCTCCGGTTCGCTATACATTGGCAGAAAAAGCCCTTCTCGAGAAGGGCAAGACCTCTTGGAAGGACGAGATCAGGACGAAGATTGAGGACGCGAAGCAAGAAACGACGGACTACGAAGCATTCAAGGGCTATCTGCTGAAAAAGCATGAGATTGAAGTACGAGAACGGGGAAACACGACGACGTATTACGATCATGCGAATAAAAAACGAGTACGAGACAACAAACTAGGGGCAGATTACGAGAGGGAGGTCATCAAGGATGGGTTTGAAAGAACAATTGAAGGCGAAAGAGCAAACGATGGTGAAGTCGGAAGACACACCGGAGTATCACATGGAGAACAAACAGGAAGCGCCACTCCATCAGACGCAAGAACCCTTGATTCAGAACGAACAGGAGCTTCTGATGCGTCTGAGAGCCGTCGAGGGCTATCTGTCGACCGTCCTGCAGGAGGTCGTCCAGAAGGAGATGACATTCCAACAGGAAATCGAGAATCTCGTTCAGATCAGCAAGGACACCGAAGAAGTGACGCATTTGATTATGAAGAATTCAACCGAAAGCTTGAGCAGTCGAAGCAAGGAACTCGAAGAGCATACCAGCAAAATAAACGGACAACTTCAGGCATTAATCGAAACGTACTCGAACCAACTCAAGGAGAATCAGCAAATTCTTCACGAGCAGCTGAAGAACATACAGAGTACACACCTCGACCAATTGAACACAAGTCACAAAATGATCAACGATCAACTCAGACAAACGAGCGAGAAGGCCAACAGCAGCATCATCGCGCAACAAAGCGAGCTAAAACAGATACTCGAGAACAACACGCAGAAAATCGAGACAGAAATGACCAACCTCAAGAACAGGCACGAACAGCACCTAAACGAAATCACAACAAATCTTTCGAGCAAGATTTCGAGCGTTAGACGGAAAATTTTCATAACAGAATGGCTAGACGCAGGAAAGCAAGGGCTCATGACAGCCATATTTTTAATACCAATCTATCTTCTGTTTCGTTTTGTTTTTTCATTTATAGGCTTTGATGTGCCATAAAAAAACACGATCAAATTTTACTTAAAAATGAAACTATTGGATGTTAATGTGCGTATTATGTTATCGAAAAGTCATTATTTTTAAAAAATGTAAATAGAAAAATTAAAATCAGATGACTTAAAGGAGAGATCGGATGAAAAAAATAAAAAGTGGTGTTGCATCATTATCGATTGCTACATTATGTTTAACAGCAGTCGCACCAGTCTCAGCTGCAACAGGTGAAAATAATAATTTAAAGACTACTGTCCAAGCTGATACTCCTGTAGATTGGAAATTTGAATATAATAGCATCGAGGAAGTTCCAAAAGAATTGTTTGAGCCTGGATACTATTCTGAGGAAGAAATTATTTACTTACCATCTGAATACTTAAATCCTTACCATCCAGACACTATTTCTACAACTTATGCTAATGGCGACAGTAAACAAAAAGATGGCGAAATTCGAACTATGGCATTCCCAATTGCTGCTGCAGGAATATACATGATTCCTGGAATAGGGCAAGTAGCTATCACGGCTACGGGTGGTCTCATAGTTGCAGGAGTTGCTGTCTCAGCAGGTTCTTGGATTTACAACAAGGTAAGTGCATACTTTAGTGAAAAAGCCGCTAAAGAAGCTGCTGCAAAAATTCCTAAAAGCTTAAAAAAATCCGGTTCAAGTACAACTGTAGACTTATCGAAATTCAAAGATAAATTTGGAAAGACACCTCTAAGTAAAACAAGTGGAACTTTTAAGAATGGAAAATGGGTCATTACTAAAGATAGTGCTGGTCATATCGGATATGATGGAACTAAAAAAGCATGGAAAATCGGTAATCCTAAAAGAGTTGGATCTTTAAATAAAAATGGCAAAGTTATCGATGAATAAAAAGGAGATTATTTATGAACACTAATGAATTTTTCGGTTGGAAAATCAACCTAGATGAAGAACTTTACGCAGTAATTGATGAGAACGCTAAAAAAATGGTTGTAATGGGGAATTTTATCGAGTTAACCGCCGTATTATGGATTGATAAAAAAGGTATTCTTCAACTAAAACCGACATGGGACTGCGTTATTTCAATTGACGATAAAGAAAAAGTAATAACAATTCGTCAAGCAGAGGATTTGAATATGAAAGATGAGGGTTAAGAAATAAGTAAACTTACATCAAAAGTTTGTGAAAACGGTCGGGATCGACCGTTTTTTTCGTGTTCGGCTTGATACCAACGGTATCCTTGCGAGGAATTGTCATTTCACGCAATCTTACGGATTTTCGACCGTTTTCAGAGTGAACGGGCATCCGATACTTGGCGATAGAGTCCAATCACCTCTCGATGCTCTTTTTCCCACTCTTCATTCTTTAACATCGGGATATGAAATGCCTGTTCCATTCGTGTCATTAACGCAGCAAGTTTTAAGTCACGCTGGATCGAAGAAGGACTTTCCATCAAATCCTCATAAATCACTTTATATTCTTCGATTGCCGGCATTCTTAAATCTTTCTCCATACTAAATTCCCCCTAAAATAAATTACTTACTATCTAGATTCTATCATTGGCTTTCCCTAGACTACTGCACTTCGTTTCCTTCTTCGCCCGATGGATCTTCTAAGGAATTTCGCTTTTCGTGAACTACCGCACTCCGTTTTCGGCGTTTACGCCTTCACTTCGTTTGGTGGCGTACTGCGTCACATTGAATGGACTCGCTTCGCTCCCTCCTTCAACGTTCCTCGCACGACATGTTCTCCAGTCGTTGATCTTCATCTTTCCTGCATTTTCTTTTCCTTTTTTTAATCAAAAAGACTTGATGCACTAGAAGAGCATGTGCATACTGCGGGAGGCAGGCGAGGAAAACGGCTGAATGGGCAGACTAACCCCTTGAAAATAAAAGGATTAAATCTGCCCAACGTTTCTGCGTCCAGTGTAGGACGAGGTATCCGTATGTCTAGGCGTTCCAAGACTGCAGGGGAATCACGCCCCCACGATATGACTCGCTGCGCATCATTGCGCACACAAGGCGTTTCCACGCCCTACCTTGCTGCCTTTCGGCGACTCGTCATATAATCCACTCTGACGTGGCCAGAAGCCACCTCAGGTCGTGTCACAGCAATCATACAGCCGCCTACTAGGAAATTCCCCACCGTTTGTCGTGGGACTGCCTACGGTCTCGTACCATATGACCCCGTCTGAACCTCTCAACGATCTTTACCGTATCCCTCGGGACTTAGGCTATGTACAGGGCTTTACGTCCTTCCCCTGCTAACGTCGCATCACCTACTGGAACTGCGATGATGACCGATCTATTTTACTGCGTCGGCTAGATGAACCTACTCGTTTAAAGAGCGAGTGCTGACCTCTTTTTTATGTAGAGCAAAACAAAAAGGACATCGTCAGATAGCAGGTTTCGCAAAACTCGCTACTGAACGATGTCCTTTTTCTTTACTAAAACCTTGAATGTTCTAGGTTTACTTAGTATGATAAGTTCATCTAAGTTGAAGCCACGTGTCGTGTGTCTTCAACGATCAATAGCTAGTGCTCTAACACTCGCTATTCAAAAGCGTCACTTTGTTGATCATCTACTCGTTTGGCGACAAGTAGATAGGAGAAGTGGCGTTTTTTGTGTTTTCGTCCATATTTTGTTACTGCCTATTGTAAGCCTTATCTTTTCTCCTGACAATATTAAAATAAACATAATAAAAAAGAACAATCAATAAGACACGATAAAAAACCTTTGGAACAGTAAATGTTCCAAAGGTTTTTTATCGTGTCTTAAAGGAATCCCATACCTTTAAGTTTTTGATCAGATTTGAAATAACTTGGTAGTCCATAAGGAGTAGCGATACCTCCAGAAGGGTAGTTTACGGCTTTAGCCGAACTATAGGCTTGATAAACGATCTTAGAACAATATGTTGGATTTTTCGAGCTTAGATTACTTGTAATCATATAACTATATTTTTTACCTTTATAGTTTTTCGTAGACCAATCAGCTGCCTTAGAAGCAACCTTTGTACTACTTACACGGTATACATTCGTACGTATTTTAGTACCATTCACTTGGCCTTTAACTATCCCATATCTATCTTGCCATTGCTTAGACGTGATGACCTTGGGGTTAGTTTTCGCACCAGAAATATGAAGTACTTTAGAGGAGCTAATAGCGATTCCAGCATGACCAGTTAACCCATAAGAAAATGTACCATTACTAACCAAGATATCTCCTTTTTTTAAAACTGGCCCTTTAGAAGCAGCAGCAGCCATTGTGGAAAAAGTTTTTGAAGGTACACTATAGCCTTTTGCAGTTTTTGATTCAGGTTCGACTTCCATTAATTTATTAGGAACAGGGAATTCCTTTTCCAATTCTTCAAATGAATCTTCTGTATTCGCATCCACCCACGAATTATAAGATAGACTTTTATCAACTACACCTTCTTCGACAAGGTCACTATATGCGCTTTTCGAAAAATCATTTTCCAATTGGCTTAGATCTTCGGCATATGATAAGTTAGGGGATGTTAATGATAAAGAGAAAACCAACGCTGCAAAACCAAAACTCTTTTTAAACAAAGTAAAACCTCCATTTTTTAGTATTATTTGATTATAATGTAAAAAAAACGATTGGTAGGGATGATTTATGAATAAAAAAGGAATTATATATTTTTTGATCATACTTTTTTTAGGATTTGTCTTGATCGGAGCATGGGCATACAAAAGTTTTTATTATGACGAAAAACAATCTACCACTCAGAATATAGATAGTTTTTTAAAAGAAAATAACTATATGCAACAGGTTGAAAAGAAAGAAACTGTTCTAGACACTACAACTGGTGAATATTTTGCTAAGGTGACTTTTAAAGATGAGCCTAAAAACGAATATGAAATTTACCAAATGGGATCCAATAATTTTCAAATTATCGGCTATAAAGATGGAGAAGAAATTACAAATAAAAAAGAAGGGAAATACATTACAAACTATTGAATCCTTAGTACGGATCCTAATTATTTAATGCATTATTCTACCTGATGAGCTACTTCCACGAGGAAGTAGCTTCTTTCGTCTCCCAAGACGAAAGAACAGTCTTTAATTTTTTAGAGAAAGGGGCTCGGGGATCCCCCCGACAAGCTGTATGTGCGACACGAAGTGGCTAGCAAATACGAAGCTTGCCAACCCCTCTATGATTCGAATAAGATGGACGAGTAAAAGGATTTTACTCGTCCATCTTTCGAGGCATAATTCGTACGTATTCAGAGGGGGCGGTTGTTGTGAAGGCGAACCGAAAAGAGAACCGACAGGTCAATTTTCGAGTGAGTGAAGTCGAATTTGAGAAACTTTCTGAGATAGCAGAAAGTTTTCAAATGAGTGTGCCGGCTTATGTTAAAAAGCAGGCACAAGGATCGAGAATGCGACCACCGAAGATCGATCGAGAGGGTGCATTTGAGATTGCCCGTCAATTGCGTGCCATCGGGAACAACGTAAACCAGATGACCAAACACGCAAACGAGGGCAAATCAGTACCGAAAGAAGAACTGGAAAACATACAGAAGGAGTTGAATCAGATATGGCAACAATTCAACTCGGCAATACAAAAGTAGCCAACAAGCTCATTTCCTACGCTGAAAAACGAGCAGAAGAACGATCAGGGGTCGATTGTCCACCGGAGTATGCCAAGTCTCAGATGAAGGCGACGAGAGAATTATGGGGCAAACCGGACGGAATTCAAGCCCACCATGTCATTCAATCCTTTAAGCCAGGGGAAGTGACAGCCAAACAAGCGAACAAAATCGGGCAAGAACTCGCTCGAGCCATATCAAAAGGGCATGAAGCCGTCATCTACACGCATACGGACAAGGAGCATATTCATAATCACATCATCATCAATGCCGTGAATTTCGAGAGTGGCAGCAAGTATCAGTCTTCGAAGAA
>NZ_JACSMP010000018.1:0-5771 GCF_018618725.1 Exiguobacterium sp. s80
ACGCATACGGACAAGGAGCATATTCATAATCACATCATCATCAATGCCGTGAATTTCGAGAGTGGCAGCAAGTATCAGTCTTCGAAGAAGGACTTACATCGGATTCGCGAGGAAAGTGATCGACTCTGTCAGGAACGAGGATTGTCCGTCATCGTGAAAAAGGACGCTCCGGTTCGTTATACATTGGCGGAAAAAGCCCTTCTCGAGAAGGGCAAGACCTCTTGGAAGGACGAGATCCGGACGAAAATCGAGGAAGCGAAGAGAGCGACGATGAACTACGAAGCATTCAAAGGATATCTGCTTGAAAAACATGAAATTGAAGTACGAGAACGGGGAAACACGACGACGTATTACGATCATGCGAATAAAAGACGAGTACGAGACAACAAACTAGGGTCAGATTACGAGAGGGAGGTCATCAAGGATGGGTTTGAAAGACCAATTGAAGGCGAAAGAACAAACGATGGTGAAGTCGGAGGAAACACCGGAGTATCACGTGGAGAACAAACAGGAAGCGCCACTCCGTCAGACACAAGAACCCTTGATTCCGAACGAACAGGAGCTTCTAATGCGTCTGAGAGCCGTCGAGGGCTATCTGTCGACCGTCCTGCAGGAAGTCGTTCAGAAGGAAATGACGTTCCAACAGGAAATCGAGAACCTCGTTCAGATCAGCAAGGACACCGAAGAAGTGACGCATTTGATTATGAAGAATTCAACCGAAAGCTTGAACAGTCGAAGCAAGGAACTCGAAGAGCATACCAGCAAAATAAACGGACAACTTCAGGCATTGATCGAAACGTACTCGAATCAACTCACCAAGAACCAGCAAGTCCTTCACGAGCAGCTGAAGAGCATACAGAGTACACACCTCGACCAATTGAACGAAAGCCACAAGATGATCAGCGACCAACTCAAGCAAACGAGCGAGAGGGCCAACAGCAGCATCATCGCGCAACAAAGCGAACTAAAACGGATACTCGAGAACAACACACAGAAGATCGAGACCGAAATGAGCAGTCTCAAGAGCAGGCACGAACAGCAGCTAAACGAAATATCAGCAAGTCTTTCGAACAAGATTTCGAGCGTTAAATGGAAAATCATCAAAACAGAATGGCTGGATGCAGGAAAACAAGGACTGATGACAGCAATCTTCCTCGTTCCGATCTACCTTCTGTTTCGTTTCATCGCTTCACTAATAAGTATTGAATTACCTTAAAACTAAAGATGAAGGAGCATATCTATTAGATATACTCCTTCATCTTTTAAATTTAGAACAATAGCTTAATTTACTGATTAATTGTTATATCTAATTTTTTCTTTCATCCAATTGAGAGATGTGGTACCGGTAGATGTAGCTTTGTACATAGATACAGCGCCTGACGTCGGCGATACTTTATAAAGGGTCACTGAACCATCAGGATTAGGTGATTTTTGGACCTTTACTCCTGGAAGTATCGAATTAAAATCACGCGAGGCTTGAGCAGCATCAGCATTTTTTACATAATTTTTAACTCCCGTTCCAGAAGTATTGGTAAGTCGAGCAGTACTTCTAACTGCTCCCCATCCTATTGGAGTTGTTTTCGAACAAAGAATCTCAACATCTGTTTCTTCCATTTCGACAGAATCAGTAAGCTCTATTCTATCGAAATCTGAAACCACTTCTTCTTTTTCAGAAAAAGGTCTACATGATGCCTGAACAGGGGCATCTGATAAAGAAATATTAAAGAAAAAGAAAAATGTTAAACAAAATACAAGAATTTTTTTCACTGTAAAACCTCCTTTTTATGTATGATAATACAAAAGAAGTCTAAATTGTATGAATTTTCTAAATTCGTTAGGAGGGTGTTTATTGAACAACATAAATCTTGATTTTTTACTTAACGTCGAAGAATACGAATTGGAATTGGATACGATGTCATTGAAAAGTAATGACCATTACGCGATCGATATGTACTTTTACGGATCTGAGAATGCAACAAATCTTTTAATAAACGATCCTTCGCGCGACTATTTTTTGATGCGTTTTGAAAAATATGCTGTATTTATGGGGACTCTTCAAGAACATGGAATTCTTGAAGAAGGACTCAGGAACCCTCATCCGGTAGTGAAGCTAAAGGAGTCAGTTTTTGGTGAGTTCGCTGAGAAACATATGAAAACAAATGAAATCTATACAGAACGTGGTGAACTCCATTTATTTGCTATTAGAACATTTGAACAAGAATTTTATATTCTTTCTTATAGTGATCCCATGGTCATAAACAATATGGCTAAGAGCGAGTAAAAAGTTTGTGAAAACGGTCGATTTCGACCGTTTTTTTCGTGCTTGGCTCTGCAGCGTCGTCATCATTGCTTGGAATTGTCATTTCACGCAACCTTGTCAGTTTTTGCTGAATTTCGACCGATTTAAATCATTTTTTCATGTAGCATGGATTTATGTCATATTTCATAAGGAGTAGCTTCTAATGCGTTACCTTCGGTACTTCGTCTACTTCATGTTACTCGTCCTTGTCGACTACTACATGAGCAAATACGTTTCTTATAACAAAGAACTAGTCCCTATGTTAATCAAATCAGCAGCCTTATTGATAACTGCTTTTTCATTACTCTACATCGAACAACAAATCAAGAAGAGTAAAAGAAAAAAAGAAAGAACGTAACCATAAGTTCCATCTTCTCTCTGAATGCCTTTTTACGATTTTTGCTTTCCTGATCTACCGCACTTCGTTTGCTGGCGTACTCCGTCACAAGCATAATAAAAAGCCATCATTTTCTGAAGAAACTGATGGCTTTTTATTATTTATCTACTCTCTTCTTATTCAGTTTTTCTACGTCTAGTAAACGATACAAGGAATAGTGTAAAGGTAATGATTGGTAGCAGATACCAGATCGAATTACGTTCAAAGATATGCTTGAATTCGAATATAATCGCTATGAATTGAGCAATATACATCCACATGAAAAATGTACTAACTAGTAAGATTGCTTCAGCTGTTGTTATAAAAACTTTTTTTTGATTCTCCATAAAAACCTCCATTAAAAATTCATTTTTATAAACGTATTTAGGCATAACGTTACACTAACAAAAAAAAGTTTTTTTGTAAATTAGGGTGATGAAACCATATTTTTGTGTCACAATGGAAAAGAATTGTTAAAAAAGAGAGAAAAAAACATTCGAAAATCCAAAATCAGAAAGAAGGAATTAAATTGAATCCACTCATCAAGTCTTCTCTACTAGCAAGCAGTGCATTGTTTTTAACTGTAGGATTTCAGCTAAATACCGTCCAGGCAAATGAGGATGATACGAATGTGAAATCAGAACAAACAGATTTAGAAAGTAACGATCGCCTAAGCGAAATAGACTTTGATAAATTAACAATTGTAGAACAAGATGGCTCTGAATCTTTCTTTGAAACTAAAGAAGATATGCAGTTATACATCACCTACTCTAACCTACCAAATACAAAACAAAATGTAGGGCTTAGATCAATAAGTGCTGCAGGAGCAATTGGAGAAACAGTTGTTGGAACAGAATACAAAAAAATGAAATTTCTTTCCTATTCCAAATATACACCAAGTTGGGCAAAAGCAAGTTCGTATACACTGAGCCAAGGTAGATCTGATACATTCTCATCAAGCTTTGATACTAAATTTGGTGCTGTAAGTGCTTCCTTCACCAAAAACTATGGAACAACAACTACGATTCCTGCCAATAAAAAGAAATATAGTCGCATTGCAGGATACGCTGATTTAAAAATCCAAAAAATTCGTGTATCACTTCCAAATATGAGTTCAAGCTTTTATAAAAATAAAGTAACCAAACAAGCAAAATACGTAAAACCCAAATATAAATCGTAAAGAAAAGAAGAGGCTATCAACATAGTCTCTTCTTTTTTGAATATACAAGATTCTACCGCACTTCGTTATCGGCGTTTACGCCTTCACTTCGTTTGCTGGCGTACTGCGTCACATTGAATGGACTCGCTTCGCTCCCTCCTTCAACGTTCCTCGCACGACATGTTCTCCAGTCGTTGATCTTCATCTTTCCTGCATTTTCTTTTCCTTTTTTTAATCAAAAAGACTTGATGCACTAAAAGAGCATGTACATACTGCGGTAGGCAGGCGAGGAAAACGGCTGGATGGGCAGACTAACCCCTTGAAAATAAAAGGATTAAATCTGCCCAACGTTTCTGCGTCCAGTGTAGGACGAGGTATCCGTATGTCTAGGCGTTCCAAGACTGCAGGGGAATCACGCCCCCACGATATGACTTGCTGCGCATCATCGCGCACACAAGGCGTTTCCACGCCCTACCTTGCTGCCTTTCGGCGACTCGTCATATAATCCACTCTGACGTGGCCAGAAGCCACCTCAGGTCGTGTCACAGCAATCATACAGCCGCCTACTAGGAAATTCCCCACCGTTTGTCGTGGGACTGCCTACGGTCTCGTACCATATGACCCCGTCTGAACCTCTCAACGATCTTTACCATATCCTTATGAGGACTTAGGCTATGTACAGGGCTTTACGTCCTTCCCCTGCTAACGTCGCACCACCTACTGGAACTGCGGTGATGACCGATCTATTTTACTGCGTCGGCTAGATGAACCTACTCGTTTAAAGAGCGAGTGCTGACCTCTTTTATATGTAAAACCAAAACAAAAAGGACATCGTTCGATAGCAGGTTTCGCAAAACTCGCTACTGAACGATGTCCTTTTTCTGTACTAAAACCTTGTAAAGTATAGGTTTCCTTAGTATGATAAGTTCATCTAAGTTGAAGCCACGTGTCGTGTGTCTTCAACGATCAATAGCTAGTGCTTGAACACTCGCTATTCAAAAGCGTCACTTCAGTGATCATCTACTCGTTTGGCGACAAGTAGGTAGGAGAAGTGGCGTTTTTTGTGTTTTCGTCCATATTTTGTTACTGCTTATTGTACGCTTACATTAGTTTTCTGACAATACACGAATTCAATATTTGTATAAGACTTTCAAAAGGAATACTCCTTTTTGACAGTCTTATACAATGAATTCTTTAAAGCGATCTACTAAGCTACTTCCTCAAGGAAGTAGCTTCTTTCGTCTCCCACGACGAAAGAACACTCTCTAATTTTTTAGAGAAAGGGGCTCGGGGAAACCCCCGACAAGCTGTATGTGCGACACGAAGTGGCTAGCAAATACGAAGCTTGCCAACCCCTCTATATATGAAATAAGATAGATGAATAAAGTTTATTTATTCATCTATCTTATTCGACATACTTCGACACTATTCAGAGGGGGCGGTTGTTATGAAGGCGAACCGAAAAGAGAACCGACAGGTCAATTTTCGAGTGAGTGAATCCGAATTTGAGAAACTTTCTGAGATAGCAGAAAGTTTTCAAATGAGTGTGCCGGCTTATGTCAAAAAGCAGGCACACGGATCGAGAATGCGACCACCGAAGATTGATCGAGAGGGCGCATTTGAGATGGCCCGTCAATTGCGTGCCATCGGGAACAACGTAAACCAGATGACCAAACACGCAAATGAGGGCAAATCAGTACCGAAAGAAGAACTGGAAAACATACAAAAGGAGTTGAATCAGATATGGCAACAATTCAACTCGGCAATACAAAAGTAGCCAACAAGCTCATTTCCTACGCTGAGAAACGGGCAGAAGAACGCTCAGGGGTCGATTGTCCACCGGAGTACGCCAAGTCTCAGATGAAGGCGACGAGAGAATTATGGGGCAAACCGGACGGAATTCAAGCCCACCATGTCATTCAATCCTTTAAGCCAGG
>NZ_JACSMP010000019.1:0-4947 GCF_018618725.1 Exiguobacterium sp. s80
AACGTCGCATCACCTACTGGAACTGCGGTGATGACCGATCCATTCTACTGCGTCGGCTGGATGAACCTACTCGTTTAAAGAGCGAGTGCGGACCTCTTTTATATGTAAGACCAAAACAAAAAGGACATCATCCGGTAGCGTGTTTCGTGAAACTTGCTACTGAATGATGTCCTTTTTCTATACTAAAACCTTGAATGTTCAAGGTTTCCTTAGTATGATAAGTGCATCTAAGTTGAAGTCACGTGCAATGTGCCTTCAACTATTCAATAGCAAGTGTTCGTGCACTCGCTATTCAAAAGCGTCACTTCGTTGATCATCTACTCGTCGCCAAACGAGCAGATGGGAGAAGTGGCGTTTTTTGTTGTTCCGTCCGTATTTTGTTATTGATTATTGTACGCTTACATCAATTTTCTGACAACGTTTTATTTTTATCATTCATCAAATCTCGATTCAAAAAAAGAGATTTTAAATCATTTTTCAAATTGAAAATTAAATTTGAAAAACAAAAAAATACGATTGCTAGTGCTAGCAATCATATTTTTTTGGTGGCAACCGCCGTGCCAAAATGCCGTTTTTAGTGGCACGCGGTGTGACCTTTTGGCGATTTTGATGATATCAGGGAAACACTAGGCTCCGCCTAGGCTAGCACACTGAGTGATAGCAGTTTCCCCTTATGCTCTTTTTTGCTTCGAACTTCCTAAACTCATCCTGTTTTTTGCTTCGAACTTCCTAAACTCATCCTGACAATGATCTTGTCTATAAAGAGTTGAACAAAAAACAGAAAGGTGTTTTTAAAAAAAACATCATAAAAAAAACAGAAGAGCTTTCGCTCTTCTTTAGGAGGGGATGCACAAAATTACTCAATCATAATACGTTTCGAAGTCTCTACGTTTTCTTTTTTAGGAAGAATTAATTTCAAAACGCCATCTTCCAACTTAGCCTGAGCGCCTTCTTCACTCACATCTTTCAACAAAATACTGCGAGACATTTGTGACATTCGACGTTCTCGATGAATATATTTACTTCCTTCTTCTTCAGAAACACTTTCATGCTTAACGGATAAGTTGAGACGACCATCATCGATTGTAACTTGAATATCTTCTTTTTTAACTCCAGGTACTTCTGCTTCAATGACATACTTGTCTTCTTCGTCTTTGATATCGACCTTAAATGTGTCGTGTCTTAGGCTTCTTTCGAATGGAAGCCCATTTGCTGAGAAAAAGTCATCCAACATGTTTGAAAAATCATTAAACCCAAGGTTCATTAAATCATTACGCTTTTTGTTGAAAGGAATCAAACTAGCCATGATAATCACTCCTTAGATTTATTTTTTTAGCACTCCAATACATCGAGTGCTAACTACAATTTATAAATATCAAATCCAAAAAAAATTGTCAACAGGAGATGCTTATTTTTTAAATAAAAAAAGATGTATAACAAAACAGATCAGACTACACCCTATCTGTTTTGTTATACATCCCATACAAATTAATAATTCCTACTCAAAAAAAATATGAAAACCGGTCTTTTTTTACTTTTTTCGCACTTCGGCTTGTGAGCGTCGCCAAGTTTTCATTTCACGAAAACTTGACGTTTTTTTGCCCTTTTTAGAGTTTCACATCGTTTTCCAGGGCGATCTGCTTCAACTGCTTATGTAACGCCACATCCATCTCCTGAATGAATACCTCGGTCATATCGAATTTCAGGTATTCATTTGTCTCCTTTGACCCGATTTTTTCTTTTGATTCCACGATATACAACAGCCCATCCAAAAATCGGATGGGCTGTTTGCGTATGAGATAGCTTATGGTTTTAAGACGACCTTGATACAACCATCTGCCCGATCATTAAATGTTTGATAGGCAGAAGCAGCATCATCAAGTGCCACTCGATGCGTCACGATATCTGTTGGATCAAATTCTTTGTTGATGATTTTTTGGAATAGTTCCGGCATCAAATGGACAACGGGTGCTTGTCCCATTTTCAGCGTAATATTTCGGGTGAAGAAATCGCCAAGCGGGAATTGATTATATTTTTCAGCATAGATACCCGTCAACTGTACGGTACCAAATTTCCGGACAGCGTCCTTCGCAATATTAATGGCACTCAACGTTCCACCTTGCAGACCAATCTTTTGTTCAATTTTTTCTACAGCGGACATCTTTCCGTCAAGACCGACGCAATCAATGACGACGTCTGCCCCACCTTGTGTCAACTCTTTAATGTATGCACCACTTTCGGCGTGGTCCGAGAAGTTCACTGTCTCAACCTTATTCGTCATTTTAGCATGATTTAATCGGTACACTTGATCATCCACCGCAATGACCCGTTTCGCACCTTGCATCCATGCGAATTTTTGTGTCATCAGTCCAACTGGTCCTGATCCAAGTACAACGACCGTATCTCCTTTTTTCACACCTGCATGTAAGACACTCCAATACGCCGTAGGTAAAACGTCAGATAAGAACAGTAATGCCTCATCTTCTAGTTCACATGATTCAGGAATCACGAGTGGCATGAAATTCCCGAACGGAACTTTTAAATATTCCGCCTGACCACCAGGATGTCCACCAAACTCTTCTGTGAACCCGAAATACCCACCTGTATCGACATGGGGATTTCCATTCGAGTTATCGCATTGACTTTCCATATCATGTTCACAAAAGAAACAGTGACCACAAGCAACGTTAAACGGTAACACAACCCGGTCTCCTCGCTTGACCTTCGTCACATCTGGTCCCACCTCTTCAACGATGCCCATCGGTTCATGACCAATGACATAGTCTTTGTGAGCCGGCATATTCCCTTGATAGATGTGTAAGTCTGAACCACAAATGGCAGTCGATGTGATTTTGACGATGATATCATCGTTTTTTTCAATCGATGGATCCTTTACTTGTTTGACTTGAACATCCTTCGCTCCTTGGTACGTTACGGCGCGCATCTGAAATCCTCCTTAGTGAAATAGAATGACGTACCTTTTTCCTTACCCAAATACCATCATTTCCTCTACATGTTTATTGGAATTGGATACCATGTCTTTGAAAGGGGATGACCATTACGCAATCGATATGTAATTTTATAAATCCGGAAAGTAAAAAAAAGATTGTGAAAACGGTCGGGAACGACCGTTTTTTTCGTGCTTGGCTCTGCAGCAGTCGTAACGTTGCGAGGAATTGTCATTTCACGCAATGATACAAAAAAAGTCATCAATCCCAAAAGGAGTTGATGACTTTTTTTATTATGTATCCATCATTTTCTTTTTACCCGAACCAAACAATTTTTCACCTGAAATAATTAAAACGATTCCGATGATGAACTCCAATCCAATGATCCATAGAGCGAGAGTAGGAATTGCTGCAAAACCATTTTCACCAATACTGCCATACACTTCTAACTTTTTAAGCATATAAAAATTAGTGAGATACAGTGATAACCAAAGCTTAGTGAAACTTGCTAATAGAAAATAAAATCCTGTTTTACGCAAAAAAACTCCTCCTTATCAACCTATATAATATCTAGAATACCATTCTTCAATTCCAAATATTCCTATCGTCAAAAGAGGAGCTCCAGAATCTCATTTTTGCCTTTTAACATAGTCTTGCAAGATACCTTCGACGAGTTCGTAGAGTTTTACGTCATTCTCGAGTGCGATATGCTTCAAACGCTTGTGGAGCGTCACGTCGAGGTCAAACGAGACCTTTTTTCGAATGATTCGCTGCGGTTTCGTCTCGATCTCGAAATAGCCGTCGTCGAGTTGCGACTGTCCGGTTACGGGATCCACACGTAATGGATCCGTCGCTCGATTCTTTTTCTCCTTTACCCTTGTCGATTGGACGAAATCCAGGACACGCTTCTGGGCATTCGGATGGTCTTCAGCAATCTGCCAACGCTTCGTCTGTTGGTCGAACATCGCCCCAGCCTGTTTCAAGGCTTCTCGTAGCTTCTCCTTGCCTACTGGAGCATGCTGTTTCGCGATTTCGAGGAACTTCATCCGTTTGTTGAGTTCCGTCACATCAAGAATCGTCAGATCCATTTCTCTCATTCGTTTCACCCCATCAAAATCTGTATTCGACTTATTTTTTAACCTCTTACCCTCTTAAAATTCTAAATTACAGGGCTAAACACCTGCATTTCTCATTAACTTTCGCTCTTCTAGATCGTTCGGTAATTGATATAAATGACCGACTTCAATATCCCTTTTTCTCTCTGGATGCCTGTTTAAGATTTTCGCTTTCCTGATCTACCGCACTTCGTTCCGGCGTTTACGCCTTCACTTCGCTTGCTGGCGCACTGCGGCATGTTGAATGGACTCGCTTCGCTCCCTCCTTCAACATCCCTCGCACGACACATGAACCTGTCGTTAATCTTCATCTTTCCGGCACTTTCTATTCTTTTTTTGATTAAAAAAACTTGTAGAACCAGAAGAGCGAGGGCATACTGCGGGAGGCAGGCGAGGAAAACGGCTGGATGGGCAGACTAACCCCTTGCAAAAAGGAAAGAGTTAAATCTGCCCATCGGTGCACTGCGTCCAGTGTAGGACGAGGTATCCGTATGTCTAGGCGTTCCAAGATTGCAGGGGAGTCTCGCCCCTACGATATGACTCGCTGCACTCTCGCGCACACAAGGCGTTTCCACGCCCTACCTTGCTGCCTTTCGGCGACTCGTCATATAACCCACTGTATGGCGGCCAAGAGCCGTCATACGTCGTGTCACAGCAATCATACAGCCGCCTACTAGGAAATTCCCCACTGTTTGTCGTGGGACTGCCTACGGTCTCGTACCATATGACCCCGTCTGAACCTCTCAACGATCTTTACCGTATCCCTTCGGGACTTAGGCTATGTACAGGGCTCTCCGTCCTTCCCCTGCTAACGTCGCATCACCTACTGGAACTGCGGTGATGACCGATCCATTCTACTGCGTCGGCTGGATGAACCTACTCGT
>NZ_JACSMP010000020.1:0-3708 GCF_018618725.1 Exiguobacterium sp. s80
AACGTCGCATCACCTACTGGAACTGCGGTGATGACCGATCCATTCTACTGCGTCGGCTGGATGAACCTACTCGTTTAAAGAGCGAGTGCAGACCTCTTTTTATGTAAGAGCAAAACAAAAAGGACATCATCCGATAGCGAGTTTCGTAAAACTTGCTACTGAACGATGTCCTTTCTATACTAAAACCTTGAATGTTCAAGGTTTCCTTAGTATGATAAGTGCATCTAAGTTGAAGTCACGTCCAATGTGCCTTCAACGATCAATAGCCAGTGTTCCCGCACTTGCTATTCAAAAGCGTCACTTCGTTGATCATCTACTCGTTTGGCGACAAGTAGATAGGAGAAGTGGCGTTTTTTGTTGTTCCGTCCGTATTTTGTTACTGATTATTGTACGCTTACATCATTTTTCTGACAATCCTTATTTTTGAGCTTTTAATCTTAATGTTGCTAAAAAAGCACATTCATAATTCTTTTTAAAACAAATAGTAATAACACACTACTAGTATATATACTAGTAGTGTTATAAAAGATTTCTTTACAATACGTTCTCATACTCCTAGTATATATACTAGGAGTATGGTGTAATGTTTATTTAAATGTACAAGGTCTCACTACTAGTATATATACTAGTAGTGAGACACAGAGTATATAAAAGGAGAGTTTCTTATGCAATCTTCTAAGAAAAAAACTGTCTTATGGGCTATTTCTAAAGAATTAGATTCAATTTTAGAAGCACTGATAGACAAAGGATCTGTATTTTCGCGTATAAGCTTGATTGATGTTCTAAATGAAATAAAACATACTAACATCTTAAGAAGCACTTTAGGATACGAAACTTTTGTTAATGCACTGATAGAATTAGAAGTCTTAGAGAAAGTGAAGTTCGTTTTACCTAATCATTCAACAACATCACGATATGTTTTACTCGTGGGAATCCAAACAACTGTTCATCCCTTTGAAGTTGCATTAAGCCTTCTTCCTAATTCTTATTTATCGCATTATAGCGCACTATTTTTAAACGACCTTACAAATAACGTCCCCAAAGAAATATTCATAAATAGAGAGCAGACTAAAAAGCCTGTGGATCCAGAAAACATGCTTACTCAAAAGAAAATAGATTACGCATTTAACAGACCTATGAGGAAAACCAATCAAATCGCAAGTTTTCAATACCAAGGACGAGAATATTTCGTGCACATGTTGAATGGAAAACAGACAGGAAACTTAGGAGTAATAAGTAAAAAGACACCACAACTTTCAAGAAAAATTCGTGTCACAAATCTTGAAAGAACTCTCATCGATTGTGTGGTAAGACCTAGTTATTCAGGTGGACCAGAAGAAATTATGTCGGCTTTCGAAAGAGCTGCTGAAGACATTTCAGTCAATCGTTTGATTGGTTATTTAAAAAAATTAGATTACAAATATCCTTATCAAAACTCAATTGCTTTTTACATGATGGAGAATGGTTATAAATCAAATAGTATGAAGTTAATACAAGATTACGTAGATCACGAATTCATAATGTACGTCGGATACCAAATTTTGAGTAAGCAACACCATCTTCAAACAAACGTCTATTATCCAAAAAACTTGTTACCCGAAGAGTAAAAATCACTCTTTTGGTAACAAGTTATAGACTTCCATCATAAGTTCGAGATTGAAATCAAATAAAAAATCAAAGGCAGGAACGCTTCTCTGATCTGTTATTTGAACTCGAACTACCTCTTCGAAATTCTGCCTCATTTCTTCTTTACGATTGATTATTTCTGGAATCAACTCGAATGATACTTCCTTTGCCTTAAATATTTCTTGTACGATATAAATATTTTCAGGATCAGTAATCTGTTCTCTTAAAGATAAAGAATCTGATTTTTGAATGGCTGTATAGATATCATACAAATCTCTGGCTCTCACTTTGTTCGTCGATGCTAATGGGTATTGCGGAAGCTGTTGGCATAACGCTCTCATTTTTTCGTATACGATCATCAAAGGAGTATAAATATGAATTTGATACTCATCTAACTCCATTGTCATTCTCGGTTCAGTGTATTCTTCTAAGCTAATATCAATCTCTATCTTCTTTTTCCCACCAACAATTTCTAACGCCATAGATGATCTTTTTTGTTCAGAGAGGTGTTTTGAATCATCGAACATTTCTTCTGTCATAACTTTAAATTCAATACTATATCCTCCCCAAAATGGTGGAAGTGGTGATTTCGATTTTTTAGGTTTGATATCAAATTTAAAATCTATCACTTCATAACCAGCCTCTCTAAAAACTCGAGATAATGCTCTTTTAAATTTAGGCTCGTGCTCTTCTTTTGTGAGTTTCACGCCCTGCTTAATAGAAAAATCCAAGTCTTGTGAAGCTCTATCTGTTATCTCTAAAAGAGCTAGTGCGTTGCCTCCTTTTAAAGTCAATATTTCTAAAAGATCATCGTCAGAAAAAATTCCTTTGATTGCTAAATCACGGAAAAGTGTCGGCATTAGATGACTCATTATATTTCTGATCTCTCCTTTTCGATGGCACACACCGTGCCAAAATGACGTTTTTAGTGGCACGCGGTGTGACCTTTTGGCGATTTTCGTGATATCAGGGAAAAACTAGGCTCCGCCTAGGCTAGCACGCTGCGTGATAGCAGTTTCCCCTTATGCTCTTTTTCATCATTTCTTTAGTTTTTTTCATTCTAAAGAATTTTATTGCTCTCGATTTTTATGGATTTTTTTAACAATGAATGACTACAATTAAGCGTGAGGAAAATCCATTTTGATTACTGAAAAGAGGTGCCCAGATGAAAAAATATACTTTCTTAGGAATCGTTTTAGTTGTATTAGCAACTCTTTTTTCACTTCATTACGCAACAAATTTGATTGATGATACCGCTCTTCGGATTTCTCTTTTAGTCTCTCTGATCGTCGTACTTATCGTTCGAAAGCAATTGAACATCACGTTCTCTCCAGCTTCGAAAAGCTAAAAAAAGTTTGTGAAAACGGTCGGAATCGATCGTTTTTTTCGTGCTTGGCTCTGCAGCGTCGTCATCGTTGCGAGGAATTGTCATTTCACGCAACGATATCCTTTTTTACACTTTTTAAAGTGATTTGGCAGCAATCACTTTTTGATACCACGAAATAATTTTTGCATCACTATGAATAATTTCTAAATCCCTCTCCATTTGGAGTAAAAGAGAGTCTAACTCTAAGTCCCGATCCATCGACTTTTCTTTTCTCATAATTTGTTCATAAGCAAAATCATATTTTTTCAGTTTTTCCAAAGTAATTCCTCCCTAAAAATATTAAATATATTAGCAATTCATAGAGATACATACTAATCTTTTTTTTTTTTACAAACAGTCATTCCTTATGTAATTAAAAAGATCTAGCTTCTACTACCTGTCTATACAAGGCCATCATTTCGTCGTCCCTTTCTTGCCAACCCTTACTAGATTCTATCTCAATCATCAGATCAGCCAATTGAAGAACACGCTCAATAGAGGAACTGTTCTCCATTATCAAGTCAAACTTTAATTCGTAATACTTAACATTGTTCATATTTACACCTCCAAAATAAAAAATAGATCTAAAAAAATTTATAACACATAAACAACTACCGCACTTCGTTTTCGGCGTTTACGCCTTCACTTCGTTTGCTGGCGTACTGCGTCACATTGAATGGACTCGCTTCGCTCCCTCCTTCAACGTTCCTCGCACG
>NZ_JACSMP010000003.1:0-251644 GCF_018618725.1 Exiguobacterium sp. s80
GAAGAACTATCAGAAGCAGAAGCGGAAGGTCGCCCGCATCCACGAGAAGATCGCGAACAAGCGAACCGATTTCCTGCACAAGGTATCGATCGAGATCGTCAAAAACCACGACGTCATCGGCATCGAGACCTTGCAGGTGAAGAACATGCAGAAGAATCGCAAGTTGAGCAAGTCCATCTTGGATGTCAGTTGGTCGGAGTTCTTCCGCATGCTCGGATACAAGGCGGCATGGTACGGGAAGACCGTCGTGAAAGTCGGCAAGACCTTCGCCTCTAGTCAACTGTGCTCCAGTTGCGGACATCAACACAAAGACGTGAAACACCTTGGCTTGCGTGAATGGACATGCCCAAGTTGCGGCATCCTTCACGACCGCGATGTGAACGCAGGACTGAACCTCAAACAAGAAGCTGAACGCCTCTTAGCTTCTTCAACCGTCGGGACGACGGGGTTAGCCTGATCAATTTTCGACCGTTAGGTCGGATCACTCAGGAACCCTCCACCTCTAAGCGAAGCCTATGTGGAGGTAGTTCAACGATCGATCAGTTGTGAAGTCACAAGTGCCTTCGCAACAATTTGGGTTCCTTGGTACATCTCGACGTCGACTTTACCGAACTTCCGGCCAACATCAAATACATTTGCCCGAATCGTAATCGTACTCTCAATCTGAACCGGCTTGATGAAATAGATGCTGACATTTTCGATGACGAGGTCACCCTTCTTCATATGCCGTAACATCCGTGTCGCACCCTCGACAAGCAGCGTCGTCAGGACGCCACTCGACGCCGTCCCCATGAAATTCGTCATCTGCGGTGAGACTTCAAGCGACAGGTACTGCCCACGATCATCTTCCGCCGTCTTAATTTGCCCTGTAATCAAATCATCAAACGTTTCGCCGACTTGCGGCTGACGATTTGCGAGTTGGAGTGCCTTCAAGACATCTTGCCGACTGATGATGCCTAGCAACCTGCCGTACTGGTCGATGACCGGCAACATTTCGATCCCTTCCCAAACCATCTGGTGCGCCGAGTTCGTTACGCTCGTCCGAATACCGACCGTGATCGGATGGCGGGTCATGACTTTTTCAACCGGCCAATCATGCGGTCGGTCAATGATGTCTTTCGCCGTGACAACGCCGACGACCTTCATCTGTTCATCGATGACAGGATACCGATTGTGTTTCGTCTGTTCGTTCAATTCATGCCATCTTGAAATCGGGTCGTTCGTCTGTAAATAAAAGGTATCATGCAACGGAATCAAAATATCGGAAACGAGCAAAATCTCTTTTTTGATCAGGCGATCATAAATCGCCCGGTTAATCATCGTCGCAACCGTAAACGTATCGTACGACGTCGAAATGATAGGAAGTTCCATTTCATCTGCCAAGCGCTTCGCATCTTCCGTCGTATCGAAACCGCCTGTGATTAAGACTGCCGCTCCCGCCTCGAGAACCAGTTCATGCGCCTTCTCTCGGTTACCGATAATGACGAGACTATCGACGTCGATGTATCGCATCATCGCCTCTAACTTCATCGCACCGATAACGAATTTCGTTAACGTCTTGTGTAGACCGTTCCGTCCGCCGAGAACTTGTCCGTCAACGATGTTGACAACTTCTGCAAACGTCAGTTTTTCAATATTTTCTTTCTGTTTTTTCTTAATGCGAATCGTCCCGACCCGTTCAATCGTCGAAACAAAGCCTAGATTTTCGGCTTCTTTAATCGCACGGTATGCCGTACCTTCCGATACCGTTAAATCTTTCGCAATCTGCCGGACGGATATTTTTGCGCCAACATCGAGATCTTCAATGTGTCGGATGATCTGTTCGTGTTTCGTAGGCATGCTGTATCCCTTCTTTTTCCTATATTCTACTCTTCTGTCATTATACTGTACTACTCGAAAGAATGAAAAGTGTACTAGTCCGATTTGCGAGAAATGTTTTCCAAAAGCAAGGATGTTATACTGAAAAGTGACTATAAGAGAGGTGGGAATAAGATGTTAGAACGTACGAATCAAATCAGCCAAGTATTAAAAGAATCAGGCATCGATGTCGCCTTGATTACTTCAAAAGCCGGTGTATTCTATTTTTCTGGTGTCTACGCTGAACCACACGAACGTGTCACGGCCGTCATCGTTGACGCGAATGGAAAACGAGCACTCTTCTGCCCAGCACTCGAAGCAAGTATCGTAGCAGCAAGTCCATGGGATGGTGAAGTCGTCACTTATGCCGATCATGAAAATCCATTCGACAAAATCGCGCAATTGCTCGGCTCGTTCGCCGTCTCAAACAACCGACTCGGGATTGAAGGGGAACACATGACGTTCAGCCGTTTCAAAGAGCTTGAGTCTCGTTTGGAAAATGCGGCAATTCTCGATATCGGAGATAAGCTCCAAGCATTACGCCTCCAAAAAGATTCAGAAGAAATCACGATTTTACGCGAAGCCGCTCAACTCGCAGACGAAGCAATCGAAATCGGGAAAAATGCAATTCGCCCCGGCGTAACTGAAATCGAAGTCATCGCACAAATCGAATTCGAGATGAAGAAAAAAGGCGTCCGCGAAATGTCTTTTGATACACTCGTCTTATTCGGTGCAAACAGCGCTGATCCGCACGGTGTCCCTGGCGACCGCGTCATTAAAGAGGGCGATTTCGTTTTGTTCGACCTCGGTGTCGTTTGGAAAGGATACTGCTCTGATATTACACGGACGTTCGTTTATGGAACTCCGAGTGCGGAACAGGAAAAAATGTATCAAACTGTTTTAACTGCGCTTGAAGCAGCGACAGATGCGAGTCGTGTCGGCATCACACTCGGTACACTCGACGAAGCGGCACGGAACGTCATCGACCAGGCTGGTTATGGCGAATACTTCACGCACCGCGTTGGTCACGGTCTTGGAATCGACGTCCATGAATTCCCGTCACTTGCATCGAATAATCTTCTGACAGCTGAGCCTGGTATCGTCTATACACTTGAGCCTGGCATCTACGTCCCTGACGTTGGTGGCGTTCGAATCGAAGACGACATTCATTTAACAGCAGACGGTCCAGAAGCATTGACGCGCTATCCGAAACACTTACAATCAATCGAAGCCAACTAAACATCTACTAAAAAAGGTTAGCTCAACCGACTGAATTCTTCGGATGAGATAACCTTTTTTATTTTCGCGACTGATGAACGACGTTGACGCCACCTGTCACATCGAGAATCGCACCCGTAATCAGACTCGCATCTTCTGCAAGTAAAAATGAAATGGCGCGGGCGATATCGCCCCCGACACCGGTCCGGCCGACAGGCGTTTGATCGTCTGCGACTGCTTCATCAATCCACTTCGTCTTGTTGTCTCCGACGATGTTTCCGGGATTGACCATATTCGCCGTAATCCCGTACTCCGCCTCTTCTAACGCAACACTTTTCGTTAAGCTGACCATCCCACTCTTCGCAGCAGCGAAAGCAGCTCGATAAATCCATCCTGGTGCTGTCGCACTTTCCGGAAAACCATATGTGATGACACGTCCATAGCGTTGCTCCCGCATGATTGGAATCACTTTCCGTAGTAACCAAAAGCTCGCCGTCAAATTCCCTGCGACGACTTCGTCCCACTCTTCGTCTGAATAATCGACGAGTGATTTCCGTTCAAAAATATACGGTCCCGCATTAAGTATCAATGCATCAATCCGCCCATGCTTTTCCATCGCTTCATCTACTGCTTTAAGCAATTCGGTTTGTTTCGTCACATCTGCTTGAATTGGATAAAGACGTTCATGTTCAAACTCCGGCTTCGATCGGTGCAATGCTGTCACATACCATCCTTCGTCTAACAGACGGCGTGTCACCATTTCTCCAAGCCCTTTCGTTCCTGCTGTAATCAACGCGTGCCTCATCTTGGCATCGCCCCCTTTCACCTTGTTCTATCTTACGATGTTCACGTTTGAAGAACAATTTTTAGAACTCTAACAATGTTCAACACTTTCCATTTGTGGGAATGGTATAATAAGGACGTAGTATCAGCCGAATACGAAGGGATGGATTCATCATGGCAATCGTATATCATAACGTACTAGTAGCAGTTGACGGATCAAAAGAAGCAGAACGTGCATTTGAGACCGCAATCGACGTCTCACTTCGAAATGACGCCAAGTTAGTCATCGCCCATGTCATCGATACACGGACGTTCGCGACTGTCGAAGCATATGACCGCACAATCACAGAGCGTGCCGAGTCTTATGCAAAAGAATTATTAGACGAATATGTCAAAACGGCGCAAGAACGTGGAGTCAAAGATGTGGAAGTCGCAATCGAGTACGGTTCACCGAAAGTCACGATCGCGAAGAAACTCGCTCCAAATCATGATGTCGATTTAATCATTTGTGGTGCGACCGGTCTGAATGCCGTCGAACGTTTCTTCATCGGTAGTGTCTCTGAAAGCATCACACGTTACGCCAAATGTGATGTTTTGATCGTCCGTCTGTAATTGAATTCATTATTTTCTCCGCACCTTCTCACGAGGGTGCTTTTTTTCGTAAAAAAATCCATCGAGCCGATGCCCGATGGATAGATGTGCTTATTTAAATTTAACGGTGACGTTACGACGTCCCCAGCTGAATGCTTCTGAGCGCGAGTAGTACAAGATATCAAGTTTTTTCCCCTTGATGGCTCCACCTGTATCCGCTGCCGTGTACGTACCTTTTAATTTCCCTTTATAATACACTTTGACCGTCGAACGAAGCGGGATGACACGCGGGTCGACCGCTACGACTTTTTTCTTCGAACTCTTGATGTTCCAACCAATCGCTGTCAAGTTGCCGCTGCCTGGATCGTACGGCGTGTAAGCTGTCGCACTGACGTTTGTTAGTGTTTTCCAACCGCTTGACGATTGTTTTTTAGAAGACGAGCTCTTGACGACCTTTGAATAACGTGCGCTTAAGTATGCTGTTTTTCCTTTGTAGCTTACTTTGTACCAGTTACCTGTTTTTGCTTTGTACGGTAAAGTTTGATTTTTATAAAGAAGACCTAATTTTTTCGATGACGTGGTTGCTTTTTGACGAACAACTAGGCTATTGACCGACGATTTAACATTCTTTTTAGTAGCAGCTTCTGCTTGAAGACCTGCAAACGAACTGAGTGCTAACAACATTGCTAAAACACTAGCGAGTATTCGTTTCATCATGTAATCTCTCCTCCATAATTGTTCCCGATTTGTTAACTGAGATTAATATACATGACAAAAAGGGGCAGTGCCGTTACATATAGACCACAAAAAAATGTCGTTACTATTACTATTATGTTACAAAAGGCTCATATTTATGTTTTCAAACCTTATTTACGACTTATTTTTGAAATGAAGACAGATTTCAGAACGTTATATGACAAGGACTGTAACATAACTAAAAAACGAGAACAAAAGTTCTCGTTAAAAAAATCATTGTTTTAGCTTTATCAATACAAAAAAAGACCGGACATGATGTCCGGTCTTCGTGTAGATAAACTCTTATGAAACGTGAACATACGATATCGAGGCGGATTGCGCTCTAAAGTGTCTGCATGACTGGATTTCCGTCATGGTATTCCCTAAAAAGCGTCATGTTTCGTTGACTCCTACGGGGAAAAGTGCGTGTTTAACGCACGTTCAGAGGCAGGCAAGACCCTGCTCGTTGTCCGCTAGGATCCAAGGAGCAACGGCTTGCGCCTCGCCCGAGGAAAGCAACGAAAAAAGACGCTTGATCTCCCGATAGCACGTTGTCTACAGTCAGAAGACCGGACATGACGTCCGGCCTTCTGCATGTTAGTACTTATGCATTTTGTTCAATCAATCCACCGACACGAACTGTGTCACGTGCGATCATCAATTCTTCATTCGTTGGAATGATGATGACTTTGACTGGTGAGTGCGGGTAGTTGATGAAGAGTTCTTCTCCACGCGCTCCGTTGTTAAGCGATGGATCCCAGTAGACGCCCATGAACTCGAGTCCACGGAGAACACGCTCACGAATCGAGTCAGAGTTTTCACCGACACCTGCCGTGAAGATGATGGCATCGACGCCGTTCATCTCTGCAGCATATTGTCCGATGTATCCATGAATCCGGTTCGCGAAAATACGAAGTGCCATTTCAGAACGGTGGTTTCCTTCTGTTGCTGCTGATTCAACATCACGTAAGTCACTTGAAAGACCAGATAATCCGTAGATTCCTGATTCTTTGTTCATGACGTTCAAGACGTCTTCTGCCGACTTCCCTGTTTTCTCCATCAGGAACGGAATCAAGGCCGGGTCAAGCGAACCAGAACGTGTTCCCATCGTAATTCCTTCAAGTGGCGTGAAGCCCATCGTCGTATCGAGTGACTCACCGCCAGCAACTGCTGCAATCGATGCCCCACTACCGAGGTGACAAGAAATCAAACGAAGGTCTTTAAGCGGACGTCCGAGCAACTCAGATGCACGTTCCGTAACATATTTGTGGCTCGTACCGTGGAAGCCATATTTCCGAATGCCGTATTCCGTATAGTATTCGTACGGAAGGCTGTAAAGGAAGTTTTCTTCTGGCATCGTTTGGTGGAAGGCCGTATCGAAGACAGCCACTTGCTCGACTTCCGGCAAGATTGCTTGGAACGCACGAATCCCAATCAAGTTTGGTGGGATGTGGAGTGGACCGAGCTCTGTATAGGAATCGATATCTTTAATGACATCTTCCGTAATCACGACAGAATCCGCATACTTTTCTTTACCATGAAGGACACGGTGTCCAACACCTTTGATTTCATCGTAAGAAGAAATGATGCCAAACTCCATCAACTTTTCAAGTGAGAGTTCTACTGCTTCTTTATGTGTTGCAAGCGGAAGGACGTCTGTATACTTTTGCCCTTCACCATATTTAATTGTAAAGATTGCATCGTCTTTCCCGACACGCTCTACTAAACCGATTGCTACTAACGTTTCACTCGGCATCTCAAGTAGTTGGAACTTAAGCGACGAACTACCAGCATTTACCGCCATAATTTTTGCCATGATCTATTTTCCCCTTTTCCATTCAAAATCAGTAGACATTCACATCTGTGTGGGTGTTCTATTTTTTCTGTCTTACATTAGAATAGTCAAATTAACAATAGAATTCAATTACTTTTCACTTTTCATTTTAATTCTGTATTAATCCATTCATCAATCTGTTTCACCATTCCACCAAATGCACGTGCATCGGTGAATGACGGGAGTTCAGCAAGTAATGCTTGTTTTGGCATCGTCATTCCCGCTAGGTGATTTCGGACGATTAAATAACTTTTTGCTGCCTGTTCTTGCTTGAACATGGTTAATGGCAGTTGCAAGATGCCGACGACATGTGCCTTCGTCTCAAAATACTGCTTCAATTTCCCTTCCGTATCGTGCTCAAATAATCCATTCGGGATGACAAAGACACCGAATCCGCCTGGTTTAACATAATTCATCGCCTGTTCAATCAAAAGAAAGTGGCTGTAACTCATTCCTTCTTCTCGTTTTAACACATACTCTTTTGATACTTCTTCGTCCGGATAGTAACCAATCGGCAAGTCTGCCATCGCGAGATCGACCGGATCTAACAGTAGAGGACGGAGTGCATCTTGATGCGTGTAAGTGACGGGATAATTGAGTAATTCCGTGATTGAAGCCGATAACCGGACTAACGTTTCATCGACTTCGACTGCTTCTGCTGCCGTCCCCGTCGGAAGTTGACTCATGACGGCATGAAGCATCCCACCTGTTCCACTACCAAGATCAAGTAACCGAGCGTCGTCCTTCTTGATTAGTTTCCCGATTAAATAACCTGCAAACAATGCAACGCTGTCCGGTGTCGGCAAATGATTCGGTTGTGCCTGTTTCATTCCTTCGAGAACAGCAAGCGAAACAGCTTTCCGAATGACTTCCGGATCGACTTTTTCAGTATGGCGGTCATTTAAGCGATCAATGACCTCCGTCAGCGCCTCTAAATAGGGCATATCAAGGTCGCGTTCTAATTTTCTCGTTTGTTGCGTTAGTTCCTTATATAATTTTTCTAATGCTTCCATCGTCAGTTCATCCTTTCAAAACGAAACGGCCCCCCATATTTCCTGGGAGCCGTTCTTCTCATTACATCCATTGTATCTGTTTTACGTCGTTTGTAAACTATTCTTACTTCGCAGCTTTTGCTGCGGCGATCGCCGCATCAAAATTCACTTCGTCTGTCGATTCTGGCATATATTCGACATAGACGACTTGATTTGCTGAATCAATAACGAATACCGAACGAGCTAGCAAACGAAGTTCTTCAATCGCGACGCCATAGCTATGCCCAAACGATAAATCACGGTGATCCGATAATGTTACGACATTATCAAGCCCGCTTGCGGCACACCAGCGACGTTGTGCGAACGGAAGGTCGTTTGAGATTGTCAACACTGTCACGCCATCGATTTGTGCTGCTTCTTCATTGAACTTACGTGTTTGAGCGTCACAGACGCCCGTATCGATCGATGGAACGACGCTAATCATACGAATTCCTTTGTATGTATCGCGCGAAACCGGCGAAAGATCGTTAGCGAGTACCTCGAAGTCTGGTGCTTGTTGTCCGACTTCAACTCGTGTACCAAGTAATGTAATATCATTTCCTTTAAACGTTGCCATGTGTATTCCCCATTTCCCCATGTTGTCTTTCAAATGCATTTCCAATCTTACTATAGGAATGTTCGCCTTATAACGCAAGCTTTCTGACGAACTTCCTAGCTATCGGTTCCCGATTTCTGAAAAAACAGTTATAATGAAAGAGTACATGAAACGCTTTCAAGGGGGAATTGACCATGGCTCGAAACAATGTCTACCTGTATTACCGAAATAAACAAAGACACGAGACGCAGGTACGTAAATTAGTTGAAGTCGGCAAGCGATACGGATTGAATGTCGTCCAGGATCATAAACAAGCAAATATCATCGTTTCAATCGGTGGTGACGGCGCGTTTCTTCAAGCAGCTCGCTTTACAGGCTTCCGTGACGATGCCATCTATGTCGGTTTCGCAGAAGGTCCAAATTCCTTTTACTGTGACTTCGACATTAATGACCTGTCCTCCGTCGAAGCCATTTTCAAAGAAACAGGCGATCGCGTCTCGAATGGCGAAATTGAAGTCCGACGTTATCCATTGCTTGAAGCATCGATCAATGGCGGGCCAGGTATGCTTTGCCTCAATGAATGTTCCGTTAAATCGAGCATCATTAAATCACTCGCAATTGAAGTCTACATTGATGGATTCTTATTTGAAACGTTCCGTGGCGATGGTATGGTCATTTCGACGCCGACCGGATCGACCGCTTATAACAAGTCCTTGTCTGGTGCAATCGTCGATCCATTGATTCACTGCCTCCAAGTCAGCGAAATCGCATCCGTCAACAATAACCGCTACCGGACGCTCGGATCGGCTTTCCTCTTGAACCGTGGTCGTAAATTATCGCTTCGCATCATCGAAGACGGAAACGACTATCCGATCATCGGGATGGACAATGAAGCGTTAAGCTTAAAACGAACGGACTCCGTCGACATCCAATTGTCCGATAAAGAATTAAAAACCGTCAAATTAACGAACAATACATTTTGGCACAAAATCCAACGGTCATTCTTATAAAACAAACAAAAACTTCCCTGTCCACCAAGGACAAGGAAGTTTTTTTATCACCTAAGGAACGTACAGAAAAGAACGTCTTGAATCGCTTTAAACCGCGAAAAGCGGATCATCGGTCATTTGATTGATAGAGGACGGAAACGTTCATCCTCGACTCCGAGGGGAAAGGAAGCGCGTCCGTCACAAGGGGTGGTGTTCATCTGACTATGAGTCATCCCCTTTTGAGGATTTACGGAACGAACGCAACCTCTTAAGTCGTTGTCAAAGATGCTTCCTGGCGATAGACCGTTTTTCCTTGTTGTACCGTTTCGACTAGTCGATTCGTAAGAATCTGTTCATCTGCAATACGATAAAAATCTTCTTCGAAGATGACGAAGTCTGCATCATATCCAGGCAATAACATTCCTTTTCGTCCATGTGTCTCTGTTGCGACATGTGGATTTTTTGTGAATAATAACAATGCTTCGTACATTGAAAGAACTTCGTTCGATTTATTAATCCGCCCTGCTTTCCCCACGGTCGCTGCATAGAGCGCTCGGCGAACATCGGGACTTGAAATCGGCGCGTCAGAGCCGCCACACATTAAGGCTCCTGTGCCCGCTAGCGACTTCAAGCGATAGGCCGAGTCGAGACGCTTCAAACCGAGACGTGCTTCAGCAAAATCAGCATCATCTAACAAGAAGACCGGTTGCACATCAATTAAGACGGGCAACTTCCGAATCCGTGCCAATAATTCAGGTCGTACGACCGTTGCGTGAATAATACGATCGCGCGTCCCTTTCGGAGCCGGATACTTTTCAAGCACATCCACGAAACGTTCGATTGCAAGATCTCCGATGACGTGCGCCGCGACAGTGAAACCGTAGCTTCGTGCTCGCTTCACGAGTTGTTCAAGTTGGTCCTGCGAGTGAACTTCAATGCCACGCGTCGTCGGGTCGTCCGAATAGCCACGATGCAATAATGCCGTTCTTCCACCGAGGGCACCATCGACAAATAATTTCATCGCTCCAATTGAGAGCGTGTCAGGGAGAACAGGGTTTGCTTGAATGAATTCATCAAGGACGAGATGATGCACGAGAAGATGGGCATGAAAACCCGTTTCTTCCGTCACTTCTTTATAAGCTGATAAGACTTCGTTTAATGCACCGTGATAAGATAAATCCTCTGTATGTGCCGCCACGATCCCATGACGATATAAGTCTTTGATTGCCGCGCGCAACGATGATTTGTTTCGTTCCGTCGATCCTGCTTGCAACGCATAGAGCGGTTCCATTGCTGCATCATAAAGAAAACCATCTGCTTCCCCTGAATCGAGCAAACCGATTTTCCCACCCTCGATGACCGTTGATGCTTTATATCCCAATTGTTCAAACAATACGTCATTGACGAGTACCGTATGCCGATCCGTCCGCTTTAGTAAAGCTGGTTCTGTCGGGAACAGTTGATTCAACCAAGCTTTTGTTGGCGCTTGATCTAGCTTGGTCTCGTCGTAGCCTTCTGCCACATGAATTCCATTGATCGCTTCCGCTTTTAAAAAGGCCTGTCCGAGTTCTTCTAGCGTCATGTAACGCGAAGCATCGACACGACCTATCGCTTCGCCATATCCAATGAGGTGGATGTGCGCATCGGTAAAGGCAGGATAGACGGCTTTGCCATTCAGATTCTCAATCGACTCGACGCGTTTACCGAAACGTCGCCGTAACTTCCCCTCATCCCCCATGGCTACAATCCGACCTGCTTCGATAAACATCGCCGGATGAACATCATGTTCATGCGCCATCGTTCGAATGATTCCGTTTACATAAAGTATTCCCATCTTAATCGCTCCTTTTTTTTACGAAAACAGGGTGACCGCGGCGGCCACCCTGAGTTGTCAGTGATGATTACATATGAATCGTTTCTTGCTTGGCACATGCTTGTTTGATTCGTTCAATTGACTGTGGATCAAATTGTTCGAGGACGCGTTCCCCTAGTAAAATCGCACGTTCGTAATCGCCAGCGAGGAACTTCGTCTCAGCAATCGTCAACGACATATGTATCTCATTATCATTGCGACGGAAACGATTCGCGTACTGGACAAGTCGTTCTGCATAAGTGACTTCGAACACTAATGTATCTATCCGTTCTTGCAATTGTTTAAACGTCAACTTGACATCTTCGCTTTGCGAAACGATGTAACCGACATTAAACGGAATCTCCTCAAAACGTGCCTCGAGCGTCTGTAACGAACGACTCGCTGTTTGAAGCGCTTCTTCGACATCTTGCGGCATCTTCGGTAACCCGAGCCGTTTTAATCGTAACCGGGCACTAGAGAATGCATGACGCCATTCATTGATGCGTTCGCGTACTTCCAGCTCTTCTTTGCGTAGTGCTTGGAGTTCGATACTGAACCGTTCGTATTGAATCGTTAATTGTTCTTCCAGCCGAATGGCATCACGCATCTGATCTTCTAACATGCTGAACGGAATGATTCGGCTAGCGATGGATTCGTCCAAATCCTTCGCTGCCCCAAACAACATCTCTTCATCGCGCTGAATCGACTCGTAATGCTCTCCTAAGTCAGCTGAAATCTCATACTGTTCACGGAGCGAACTAAATTCTTGCGCCAATTGGTGGACTTTTTCACGCATCCGCAGTGCTTTTTGTTTCAAGACTTGATTTTCTTTTTTCACATGATGACGCGCGTCGACTTCACGACGGAACGTATCGTACATCTGGTCGACATCAGCCGAAAGTTGCTGGACGCGTTCTTCTAAATCGTCCATTTCTAGAAATTCAAGTTTTTTAACTAGGTTGAGGCGTGTTTCCTCAAATCGTTTAATATCCGACTGCATGCCAAGCGGCTCAAGCGGATAGCCATCCAGCGTCATTTCATTATATCCGGCGCTCAATTGGTCGATTCGTTGACGTAACTCATGTGCCAGGACTTTCCAATGATTCGGAATCACTTCGACTAATTGACGCGTCTGTGCGACTCGTTCTTCAAGCTGAAGGCTTGTTTCATACGCTTTCGTCACTTCACCTGCTTCCTCAAAAGCAGACATTTCTGTACGCAACTGATCGATTTCTTCACTACGTTCTTCAAGTTTCGCTAATGCCGGACCAAACGACGTCGCTTGTAGGAGCAACGATTTACGGACTTGACCTGAATCTGTCTCACCTTGCGCTTTCAATGAAGTCAATGCAGATTGATTATTTTTAAACGTCTCCATCTCACGCAGCATCTCATCGATTAACCCTTCAAGCTCACCGATTAATTGTTCCGTTACTTCTAAATCATTCTTGACGGCAAGGAAATGATATTTATCGAGCCCTTCTTCCGCTCGATACAATGTTTCATCGATTTGCGCGACGTGGACTGTCAACAGTTCCTCCCAAGCCTGATGCCAGGAAGTGAATTTCGTCTCCGTCTCGCCCGCCATCGGAAGCTGCTTTAATTCTTGTAGCTCCTTCGGAATTGATGCGCTAATAATCCCCTGTTTGCGCATATCTAGCTCGTCAATTTTTGTATAATATTTTTTTCGACTAATCATGCTAAATAACATGACGAGTAATACGATGACGATGACACCAATCACCCATGCCCACATTTGTCACGACCTCCACCCTATCAAGCGATTCCATTTTTCAACAATTTCGCTTTTAATCTTATCCTTATAATAGTATAGCGCAACCGATTTGCATAGATTTACTAAGGCTTTTCCTGATTTCTTCGACAGATTACAGCGTCTCGCCGAGAAATCAATTGTTTGTCAGCATCTTTAAAACTCGGGTAAGATAGATTAAATATGATTTTTCAGGAGGAATCTTAATGATGTTTGAGACAACGACGTATGATGGTGACCGAACAAAACAATATGACATGCTGAATAAGCAACTTGATGCTTTACTGACTGGAGAAACGAATCAAATTGCCAATCTTTCAAATGCGAGTGCGTTACTTGGTCAATTTCTCGATCGAACGAACTGGGTCGGCTTCTATTTAACGGACGCAGAACAAAATCAACTCGTTCTCGGGCCATTCCAAGGCTTACCTGCTTGTGTCCGGATTCCATTCGGTCGTGGTGTCTGCGGTACAGCGGCAGAAGATCAAACGACACAACTGGTCATGGATGTCCATGCTTTCCCAGGCCATATCGCGTGTGATGCGGCAACGAATTCAGAAATCGTCATTCCATTAATTAAAGATGGAAAAACGATTGGTGTCCTCGATATCGACAGTCCTGAACTGAATCGTTTTGACGAAACCGATCAAGCCGGCCTTGAAGCCTTTAGCGAAATTCTTCTTCGTCATATTTGATTGACAGCAGGAATAAGCAGACGTATACTTGTAAAAGTGCAGAAATGATAACGATAGCGGTCAAATCGCTTGCGTATCACATTTCATGACTCGGCTTTGCCGGAGGGGCATCGTGTAACTTTGCTATCAAGCGAGGGTGCCACACCATGAAATGGGCGTAACGTGGGTTTGATGGCGTTATTATTTTTATGCAAATAATAACGAACACTAAGGAGGAGTCTTATTATGGCTCGCTATACAGGTCCAGCTTGGAAACTTTCACGTCGTCTCGGTATCTCTCTTACTGAAACAGGAAAAGAAATCGCAAAACGTCCGTACGCTCCAGGACAACACGGTAACAGCCGTCGCAAAATGTCTGAGTACGGTCTTCAACTTCAAGCGAAGCAAACGCTTCGTCACATGTACGGAGTAAACGAACGCCAATTCAACCGTATCTTCAACGATGCTGGCAAAATGCCTGGTATCCACGGTGAGAACTTCATGTTCTTACTTGAAGCACGTCTTGACAACGTCGTTTACCGTATGGGTATGGCTCGTACACGTCGTGCTGCTCGTCAGCTCGTCAACCACGGTCACATCCAAGTTGAAGGCGCTCGCGTCGACATCCCTTCATTCCGCGTGAAACCAGGTCAAACGATCTCAGTTCGCGAAAAATCGAAGAACTTTGTCGTTATCAAAGAAGCACTCGAAGTTGCACCAGCAACTAAAGACTTCGTTACTTTTGATGCTGAAAAGCTCGAAGGAACGTTCGTCCGTCTTCCAGAGCGTTCTGAATTGAACGATCAAATCCAAGAACAACTCGTCGTTGAGTACTACTCACGTTAATCTGTTGTTTTTAGCACTCACTTCGGTGGGTGCTTTTTTTGTGTCCTTTTAACATTTTTTAAAAATAGTAGTTGCATCATTTTCTTTTTGTGTTAACCTTTTATTTATATTGGTTAACACAAAAAAAGAAAAGAGGCCCTCATCCATCATGAAAACAAAAGATCTTACATTTACTGCACTCGGTGCTGCAATCATCTCAGCCATTAGTTTACTACCACAACTTCAACTCGTCGGACCTGTACCGATCACACTCCAGATGCTCGCCATCATGACGGTCAGTGCCATTCTCGGTGCGAAGCGCGGCGGGCTTGCCGTCTTGATTTTTTTGCTGCTCGCTGCTGCCGGATTACCACTTCTCGGAGGCAAAGGTGGTCTTGCGCCGTTCGTCGGACCGACCGTAGGGTATTTAGTCGCCTTCCCGATTGCCGGCTTCTTCATCGGCTATGTCGCCGAACGAACGACTCGCTTCATCCCATTGTTTTTTGGAATGGTCGTTTTCGGACTCGGTCTCGTTTACTTACTCGGAACATTCGGTTTAATGCTCGTCCTACATTTATCATTCATGGATGCCCTCGTCATTAATGTCCCGTTCATCATCGGTGATACGCTAAAAGCGTTACTTGCCACGACGATCGCCGTTCGTTTATTACCACTCCGTATTTTTAGAACAGCCTAAGCAAAAAGAACGCTGACGAGCATTCGTCAGCGTTCTTTTTTGTTATATCACTTACGCATGTTCAAGTACGAAGTATTTCTTTTTCCCACGACGGATGATCGTGAAGTCACCAATCGCATCTTGCTTCGTGATCTCTTTCGTCAACTCTTGTTCACGGTCTCCATTGATGTAGATTGCGCCATTCGTCACGTCTTCTCTCGCTTGACGCTTCGACGGACTGATTTTCGCTTCGACGAGTACGTCGACGAGATTCGTTGCTTCACCAAGCGTAAAGCGCGGCATCCCTTTAAAGGCATCTGCGATATCATCTGCCTTTAATGATTTGATGTCACCACTGAAGAGTGCTTTCGTGATTCGCTCCGCTTGTTCAAGCGCTTCGCTGCCATGAACGAGTTTCGTCATCTCTTCTGCCAGGCGGCGCTGGGCAATCCGTTTTTCAGGTGCCGTTTCCACTTCCGCTTGCAATCCTTCCAGTTCTTCGTGTGTCAAGAACGTAAAGTATTTCAGGAATTTGACGACATCAAGGTCATCGACGTTGAACCAAAACTGGTAAAACTCGTACGGTGTCGTTTTTTCGGCATCGAGCCATACTGCCCCGCCTGCTGTTTTCCCGAATTTTTGCCCGTCTGATTTCGTGACGAGTGGTACAGTGATGCCGAATGCTTTCTCTTCATGACCAACGCGTCGGATCAGTTCCATCCCTGCTGTAATGTTTCCCCACTGATCACTTCCGCCGACCTGGAGTCGGCACCCTTCGTTTTCATATAGCTTTAAGAAATCAAATGATTGTAATAGCATGTACGAAAACTCTGTGAAAGAAATCCCGTTCTGAAGGCGTGAATCAACAGAGTCTTTCGCTAGCATGTAGCTGATTGGGAAGTGTTTTCCGATATCGCGTAAGAAATCGATGATCGTTAAATCTTTTGTCCAATCCAGGTTGTTCGCAATCGTCACAGGGTTTTCGCCATCCAGCGGTAAAAAGCGTGATAATTGCCCTTTGATGCGGTTCGCAAATTCTTCGACGATATCCGACGTGTTCAGTGATCGTTCTGTCGACCGCCCACTTGGATCTCCAATCATCCCGGTTGCGCCACCGACGAGACCGACCACGTGGTGCCCCGCTTCTTGGAAACGGCGTAGAACGAGAATTGGTAACAGGTGTCCGATATGCAATGAATCTGCTGTCGGGTCGAATCCCGTGTACAGTGTTGTCGGACTTGCCAGGAGTTCTTTAATACCTTCTTCATCTGTCATTTGGCTGATTAGGCCGCGAAACTCTAAATCCTCAAGTAACGTCATCTGTTTTCCTCCTAAAAAAATTGTATAAAAAAACCGCCCCTCCGACTGAACGAAGGGACGGAATATTCCGTGGTACCACCCTAATTGCATGCAACACATGCCACTTAGATCGTCGATAACGGGACGGTCCGCCTGATTTCTCAAGAAGCTCCTGGAGACGTAATTCATGAACACGCTATGTCCTAGTTCGCAGCACCACTAGGTCTCTGATACAGGGAGCGTTCCATTACTAATTCCAATCACAGCTGATTTTTTTCGTATATTTTTCATAAGATGTTTTCATGATACGTCGAAGTAGAATCGACTGTCAAGAGACATTGTCACGTTTCAGTTGTGGTATAATACGTCTATCTGTGATTTAATGTTAATTTACACCCAAGTTTAAGATGTAAAGGAGATCATTTATGCGCGAGAACTGGTCCAAGTTTTGGAATCATCCCCGAACGAAAGCCGTTCGGCACTGGTCGAATATCACATATGACGTATCTTGGAATATCATTTTATTCCTCATCATTGCTGTCCTACTGATTGGGAGTTTTTCTGTCGGTGCAGCAGGCGGCTATTTCGCTTCGCTCGTCAAAGATACAAAAGCACCAGAATTAACGGAAATGAAGCAACAAGTTAATAGTTATGCCATTACGAGTGAAATTTACTGGGGCAGTGGCGAAAAGTTGACGAACATTTCAACAGATGAAGAACGTCAACCGGTCAACATCAAAGAAATTTCACCTTACCTGCTAGACGCTGTTCTTTCGACGGAAGATGTCGATTTTTATGAACATGATGGCGTCGTACCGAAAGCAACACTCCGGGCAGTCTTACAGGAGTTAACGAACTCGTCTTCTCGGACGGGTGGCAGTACGTTGACACAACAATTGATTAAAAACCAGATTTTAACGAATGAAGTTTCATTCGAACGGAAAGCAAAAGAAATCATCTTAGCACTTCGTCTCGAAAATGCGATGACGAAGGATGAAATTCTACAAGCCTATTTAAACGTTGTCTCATTCGGTCGAAACTCTCTCGGACGAAATATTGCCGGAATCGAAGCCGCCTCTCGTGGTGTCTTCAATAAATCCGCGAAAAAACTGACATTACCACAAGCAGCCTTCTTAGCAGGCATTCCGAAAAACCCGTATTATTACACACCCTACCTTCAAGGTGGTGTCGTCAAAGAAGATTTGACAGCAAGTACGAACCGGATGAAAACTGTTCTAAAACGGATGTATGTCGCAAAAAACATTACGAAAAAGCAATATGAAAAAGCCGTCAAATACGATATCACAAAAGACTTCGCCAAAACGTCAACACGTTCGCGTGATACGTACCCGTACGTTTACGATCTTGCTGAAAAAGAAGCCTTGAAAATCATGACGAGCTATTTCATGAAAAAGGATGGCGTCAAAGAAGATGAAGTAAAACCATCCGAACTCGCAGAAGTCAAAGCGAACTATCAGGAACAGGCTTTAGTTGCCATGCGTCAAGGCGGATACAAGATTCACTTGACACTTGATAAGAAAATTCACGAGGCGATGCAGGCACCGGCTAAAAATGCTGCCAACTTCCCTGCTTCCCCACAATACACGCAAGTCGTTGATTCAAAAACGAAAAAAACAGTCTCGAAAAAAGATCCAGAAGAAACGGCTGCTGTCATGATTCAAAATGAGACAGGTCGTATCTTAGGCTTCGTCGGTGGACGTTATACGGATGGAACGGCGGATGATTTCAACCGCGCGTTCCAGGCAAAACGTCAAATCGGTTCGACAGCCAAACCAATTCTTGTTTATTCGAACGGTATCGAAAACGGCTTGATTACACCGGCTTCGACCGTTAATGATGAAAAGTATTATTATCAAACGGTTCCACGTCAACCAGGTGACAACCCAATCAACAATGAAGGCGGGCGTTACCGAGGTAATGTGACGGTCCGTGAGGCATTGGAACTTTCACTCAACGTTCCAGCCGTGAAGATTTACGAAAAAATGAATATGTCGAACTCGATTCAAAAACTAGTCGACATGGGTATTAAAGTTCCTGACAGCATCCGGTACGCACCATCTGCTGCTCTTGGAACGATGGAAATCACACCGGTTGAGCTTGCTGGTGCTTATGCGATGCTCGCGAACTACGGTGAATACGTCGAACCGTATATCATCTCGAAGATTACGAAAGACGGGAAAAGCATCTATAAAGCTAAATCGAAAAAAGAAAAAATCTACGAAGAGCGTACGGCTTATTTAACGCTTGATATGATGCGTGGTGTCTTTGATAACGGAACAGCTCGTTATGCGAACTCGTTATTAAAAGTACCTGGCGATTGGGCCGGTAAGACCGGAACGACGAACGAAATTAAGGACTCTTACCTCGTTGCTTCAACACCAGGGGTTACACTGGCGGTTTGGACGGGGCATGATCAAAACAACTCATTGATGGGTGCAACGACATATTACCAACGTACCCAGAACCTGTGGGCACAGATGGCAAATGCAACGTATGCTGCGAACAACAGTTACTTCAAGTCAGGTGCACGCTTCAATCAACCGGCTTCAGTAGACGCAGATGACTTCAAGAACTCAGGTTCATTCAAAGAAGAAGATAAAAAGAAAAAAGAAGCGGAAGCGAAGAAAAAAGCCGCTGAAGAAAAGAAAAAAGAGGCCGAGGCAAAAGAAAAAGAAGCAGACGCGAAGAAGAAAGACGACGCTGAAGCGCAAGCAAAAGCTGACGCTGAAAAGAAAGCTGCTGAAGATAAAGCAGCCGATGCGGACGCGAAAAAAGCGGCCGATGCCAAAGCGAAAGCTGATGCAGAGGCTAAGAAAAAAGCGGCTGACGACAAGGCGAAAGCCGATGCGGAGGCTAAGAAGAAAGAAGCAGAGGCGAAGGCTGATGCTGAAAAGAAAGCAAAAGAAGACGACAAAAAAACTGAATGAAGCCATTCAAAAAAACGAAGTTCACGTAACAGTGAACTTCGTTTTTTTGTTCATATTAAAAAACTACCAACGAAGCATCGTTGGTAGTTCAAGAACAGTCAATCCTATACGTCACTTACTCTGACATCATTCTTCCATCGTCGAGAGGTCACCCGCTTCAAGATTTAGTTCCCACGCCTTCAAGACACGGCGCATGATTTTACCACTCCGGGTTTTCGGAAGCTTGTCTCGGAAGTCAATCTCACGTGGCGCCGCATGTGCTGCCAGTCCTTCTTTGACGAACGCCTGAATTTCTTGTTTCAATTCTTCAGTCGGTTCATAGCCGTCTCGTAACGAAATGAAGGCTTTGATGATTTCACCACGTACTGGATCCGGTTTCCCGATGACACCGGCTTCTGCAACTGCCGGGTGCTCGACAAGACGACTCTCAACTTCGAACGGTCCCACCCGTTCTCCTGCCGTCATGATGACATCATCGACGCGTCCTTGGAACCAGAAGTACCCTTCATCATCCATATATGCAGAATCTCCTGAAACGTACCATCCTTTGAAGAAGTATGATTCATACTTTTGTGGATTATTCCAGATTTGCCGCATCATGGATGGCCACGGTGTTTTCAAAGCTAAATTGCCCATTCTAAACGGAGGTAACTCATTCCCTTGATCATCGATGATTGCAGCTTTTGTCCCAGGAATCGGTTTCCCCATCGACCCTGGTTTGATGTCCATCGATTTATAGTTGCAAATCATCATTGCCCCTGTTTCCGTCATCCACCACGTATCATGGATGCGTTGGTCGAATGCTTCTTTTCCCCAACGAACGACTTCTGGGTTGAGCGGTTCTCCGACGGATAACACGTGCCGTAAGCTCGACAAGTCATGTGTTTGTGCGACGTCTGCGCCGGCACCCATCAGCATCCGGAATGCGGTCGGTGCACTATACCAAACCGTTACCTTGTATTTTTCAATGACACTGTACCAAAACTCCGGATTGAACCGACCACCGACGATGACATTCGTCGCACCATTTAAGAACGGGGCAAAAATCCCATAACTCGTCCCCGTCACCCAGCCCGGATCTGCTGTACACCAATAGATATCATCTTCCTGAAGGTCAAGAACCCAACGTCCGGTCATCATGTGTTGAATCATCGCATTTTGAGCGTGTAAGACCCCTTTTGGTTTTCCCGTCGACCCAGACGTATAATGTAAGATGAGACCGTCTTCCCGGTCGAGCCAAACCGGTTCGTACACATCTGACGCGGACTCGAACGCTGCCCGGAAGTCCAGTAGCCGATCTGTCGTCTCGATGTCTTCATCGACTAAAAAGACGGATTCGAGTGTCGATAACTCTTCAAGCGGAACACGTGGTAATAATGCTTTCGTCGTAATCAACATCTTTGCTTCAGAATCAAGCAAGCGGTCGCGTACAGCTTGTTCCATGAAGGCTTCAAACAACGGACCGACGATTGCTCCGACTTTCAAGGCACCGAGCAACGCAAAATAAAGTTCTGGCGAACGTGGCATGAAGATAAAAATTCGGTCTCCTGCTTTGATTCCAGCATCCGTCAAAACGTTTGCCGCTTTGTTCGTCAAACGTTTCATGTCAGCATACGTAAAAGTTTGCTCCGTCGTTCCATCAAAGTAAATCAGAGCTTTTTTATTCGCTCGTTCACCTTCAGCATGACGGTCAATTGCTTCATGGGCCATATTGACTTTCCCCGTCGTTGCCCATGAAAAATATTGTTCCGCTTCTTGCCAATCGTATGACGCCGATTCATTATAGTCGGATAACCAATGCTTACCCGGAAGCGCTTTCAAAACTTTCATCTCTCGTTCCTCCCCTTCTCTATACTCCTCTCCATTATAAGCTAGTTATGGTGTAGTTCAATCGATTGCCGTTAATTTGTTAAAAAATCCCTCTCTTTCCGCAACTCGCTTCGGCTATAATAAAGAGAAAGGTGGTGACGCTTACATGTTTGAAAAACAATTCAATCATCGTACTCATGAAACATCGCTCGGTCCAGTTGAAATCGAAGGACCTGTCGCGAGTAAACAACTCGCCACTTACCTCCTCGATGACGGTTTAACTGCCTTCAGGCAACCGAAAGAGCAGCATCAAGCGCTCCTTGAAATCGCGGATTTAGATGAAGGACGGATCATTATCGCTAGGCAAAATCAAGAAATCATCGGCTATGTCACATTCCTTTACCCTGATCCCTATGAGACATGGAGCGAAGGAAATAATCCATATATTTTAGAGTTAGGTGCGATTGAAGTGTCTGCTCGTTTTCGTGGTCAACAGATTGGTAAAAAGCTTCTCGAGGTATCGATGCTCGATCCGGCCATGGAAAACTACTTAATCTTGACGACTGAGTATTACTGGCATTGGGATTTAAAAGGCAGTGGACTATCTGTTTGGGACTATCGAAAAATCATGGAAAAGATGATGAACCACGGGGGCCTCGTCTTTTTCCCGACCGATGATCCAGAGATTGCATCGCATCCGGCTAATTGTTTAATGGCACGTATCGGGAAACATGTCGCACCAGAAGTCGTCGCTCATTTCGATGCTTTACGGCTCCGCCGTCGCTTCATGTACGATTAAAGGAGGAATAGCATGTTAATCGAACAAATCATGAAGACGAATTGTATTACGATTCAACCAACAAATTCTATTGCGCATGCCGCAGAATTGATGCAACGTCATGAGATTCGCCATATTCCCGTGACAAACGCCCGTCATGAACTTGTCGGTCTCATCGGTCTAAAAGAGCTCCAAAGTGCAAGCAGTGTCTTTCATCCAGATACCCTTCACGTTGATCAACAAAATTCCGTTTCAAGTATTATGCAACAAACTCCTATCACGGCACACCCGCTTGATTTCATTGAAGACGCCGCGATTGTATTTTATGAACATCGCTTATCTTGCTTACCGATTGTTCGGGGACGGCGTCTCGTCGGCTTAATGACAGAAACCGATTTGCTTCGGACATTCGTTCAATTAACAGGAGCGCTCGAGCCGAGCTCACAAATCGAAGTGCGTGTTGAAAATACAGCGGGTACATTAGCAAAGATTGCGAATCTACTCGCCAAAACGAATATCAATATCTTAAATGTCCTCGTGTATCCTACGCCTGATCCGTATGTCCGCATCGTCGCTTTTCGTGTCCAGACGATGAATCCGATTCGAATCATCGAAAAGTTACGGAAGGAAGGATTCGATGTACTCGGTCCCGACGTCAGCCGATGAAAGAGTTTGCTTATATTTACAGTGAGGAAGAAACGAATTATCGTTTTTCCGATACACATCCTTTCAACCCAATTCGACTGGACTTGACCGTCTCTCTCTTAGAGACGATGGGGGCACTCAAGGACGTCGACTGTATCGCACCACGTCGCGCAACGGATGAGGAGTTACGACTCGTACATGATGCCGATTATATTCAAGCCGTCAAGCTGGCGGGTCAAGGTGAACTGACGCCAATGAAGGCACAGATGTATGGGCTAGCAACAGAAGATACACCCGTCTTCCCTGACATGCATGAAGGTGCCGCACTACTCGTCGGTGGAACAATTGAGGCTTGCGAACTCGTCTTGTCCGGACGATATAAACGGACATTTCATATCGCGGGTGGTCTGCACCATGGTTTTCGTGGTCGTGCTTCAGGATTTTGTATCTACAACGATACAGCAGTCGCCATGGCGGCGATGATTGAAAAATATGCGTGTCGTATTCTTTATGTCGATACCGATGCGCACCATGGCGATGGTGTCCAGTGGGCTTTTTATAATCGTTCCGATGCCATGACGCTGTCACTGCATGAAACAGGACGTTATCTCTTCCCGGGGACAGGTATGGTGACAGAGCGCGGATCTGAAGAGGGTTATGGCTTCAGTTGGAACATTCCATTTGATGCTTTTACGGAAGACGCTTCGTTTTTACTCGCCTATCGGACTGCCTTGTTCGAAGCCTGTGAGTTGTTCCAACCTGACTTGATCATTACGCAAAATGGTGCCGATGCCCACGCGCTTGATCCATTGACTCACTTGTCGCTCACGATGAAAAGTTATGAACAAATTCCGCAAATCGCCGTCGAAGCAGCAAACCGTTATACGAAAGGCCGGATTGTCGCTTTAGGCGGAGGAGGATACGATTGGTACCGTGTCGTTCCCCGCGCCTGGAGTCAAGTCTTCGCAGCTTTGACAAATCGTGCACCATTTAGTGGGGACCTCCCGAAAGACTGGATTGAGCGATGGACAAAACAGAGTACGACGGTTCCGACCACGTGGGCAGATCAATTGCCAGCATACCCTTCGATTCCCCGTCGACCTGAAATCGAGGAAAAAAACTGGGAAACCGTTAAACGACTCCTATGGCCATTTATCGATGACGCGAAAAAAGACCGTTTATCAGAAGCTTCACCCTACTCGAGTGATTAAAAATTGTCCTGTACTTTTCACATATACTTCGTTCGGATTTCACAAGTTATTGGTATACTAAATAAGGTTTCAATACTTTACATAGTAAATGAATAATTGGGGGACTGAACATGAAGAAAATGATGGGGATGAGTGTTGCCGTACTTGCAACTGGTCTATTTCTTGCAGGATGCAACAATAGCGAAGAAAAGGCGATGGACCACGACGCGATGCAAGGTAGTGGGAAACCGGCAGTCGACGTCACAGTAGAGGTTCCAGCAAAAACGATGGCTGATGAAAAGGTCATATTTAAAGCAACTGCTGTCGAAGATAAAAAAGCAGTCAATGTAGAAGATGTGACGTTCGAGATTTGGAAAGCAGACGAAAAAGATACTGCTCATAAAAAAATTAAAGCTTCTTTGAAAAAAACGGGTTCTTACCAAGCAGAAGCAACACTCGCTGAAGGTGAATACGAAGGACTCTATCATATCAATGATAAAAAGGGTCTACACCACATGGATAAAATTTCTTTTACTGTAATGGATCATTCGCATGAAGAAGCTTCACATACTGATGCTGAGCACGATCATGCTTCGAGCGAAAACCTTGCAGTCCACTATATGGGGGCAACGAAAGTCACGGCTGGTGCGACGCTCCCTGTATCGTTTCATATCTTTGAAGATGGAAAAGTCTTAAAAGCAGACGTTCAAGTCGAAGTCATCGAAGAAGGCGTCGAAAAACATACCTACATTCCACTAACGTTGAAAGACGATATGTACGTCGGTCAAGTCAAATTAGCACAAGCTGGTCAAACGACGGTCCGGCTTCATGTTGAAAATGATCAGTTGCATCACCATCAAGATCAACTTATTACCGTGACACCTTAAATAATTTAGAACAAAACAAAAATCGTCTTTTTTCCTAGACTCGACTAGGAAAGAGGACGATTTTTGTTTGAACATCATGAACGTGTAGAGTCCCGGTGCTCAATCCGGTGCGGTAACGTTACATCATTTGTTTCAATTTCTTCTTGATTCAAGATTTTAGTCAACAGACGCATCGAAACTGCTCCGATATCATACATCGGTTGCACGACAGTCGTCAGCTTCGGACGAATCATCGTCGCGAGACGTGTATTATCGTGTCCGATGACTTCGAAGTCTTCAGGAACACGGTGACCTGCGTCCTGTAAGGCATGAATGACACCGAGAGCCATTTCATCCGTCCCAGCGAAGATTGCACGTGGGCACTCCTCACCGAGTTCAAGCAGTTGGTTCATTGCCTTCATTCCTGAATCATACGTGTAGTTTCCTAAAACGACATTTTGTTCGTCAAACGGAAGATTGGCTTCTTCCAGGGCATTACGGTACCCGGCAAATTTCTTCTCACCGTTAATCTGTTGCTCGAGTGGACCCGTGATGAACCCGATCCGTTTATGTCCATGATCGATCAATGATTTGACGGCGTCATATGCCGCACTCTCGTAATCGATGTTGACAGCAGGAAGATCATAGTCTTGATTGAGCGTCGCTGCTAATACGATCGGCACAGGGGATGTTTTGAATTCGCGGACTAAATCTTCATGAAGGCGTCCACCCATGAAAATGATGCCATCGACTTGTTTTCCGAGCAACGTATTCAAGAGATGGATTTCTTTTTCACGATTTTGATCGGAATTACATAAAATGATGTTGTATTTGTACATCGTCGCGACATCTTCAATCCCACGCGCTAAATCGGCAAAGAAAATATTTGAGATATCCGGTACGATGACTCCGACCGTTGTCGTTTTTTTACTTGCGAGTCCACGTGCGACGGCATTTGGGCGATACCCGAGTTGATCGATTGCATCCTGGACTTTCTTGCGCGTGGATGGCTTGACGTTCGGATTTCCGTTAACTACCCGGGAGACAGTCGCCATCGAAACAGCGGCTTCGCGTGCTACATCATAAATTGTAATATTACTGTTCAAAGCAAATTCCTCCTTATTTAAACAATCATTTCGTTTTCATTCTCATTTTCATTTTTAGACAACACGAAAGGAAGACAGGAAAAGATATCTTTCTTTTCCCATTCTTCCTTCATTGTAAAACGTTTTCATTCGCTATAGGTTACCCTTTTTACAAAATCATTGAACGTTTAGTGCCGGAAAAGTTGACGTTAAGTTTTCGACGAACGCATCGAATTCTTTAAAATCAAGTTGTTGGTTCGCATCAGACAGTGCCAATGCAGGGAATGGATGCACTTCGACCATGACGGCATCTGCCCCAACAGCATATGCAGCTTTCGCCGTCGGTAAAAGAATATCTTTTCGTCCTGTCGAGTGTGTGACATCGACCATGACAGGAAGATGCGTTTCTTGCTTCAGGATAGGAACGGCAGAAATATCAAGTGTATTCCGTGTCGCGCGTTCGTAAGTACGAATACCGCGCTCGCATAGGATGACTTGATCGTTCCCGCTCGCCATGATGTATTCAGCTGCGTACATGAATTCTTCGAGTGTTGCTGAAAGACCACGTTTTAAAAGAACGGGTTTGTTCGTACGCCCGACTTCCTTTAACAAATCGAAGTTTTGCATGTTACGTGCACCGACTTGAATGATATCAACATATGGTAAAGCAGATTCAACGGCACTCGGTGTCATAATTTCGGTAATGACATGTAAGTTATGCGCATCTGCTGCTTTTTTTAACATCTTCAATCCTTCTAAACCGAGCCCTTGGAAATCGTAAGGCGATGTCCGTGGTTTGTATGCCCCGCCACGCATGAAGCGAACACCATGCTTTGCAAGCTGTGCGGCTACTTCAAAAACTTGTTCCTCACTTTCAACGGCACAAGGTCCAGCAATCAGTTGTTGAGATCCGTCACCGATGACATCATCTCCAACACGGATAATCGTATTCGTTGGTTTTTGTTTACGTGACACGAGCAATTTACGTGTCCGGTCTTCCCCTTGTAGTTCAAGTGACGCTTTAAAAATCTCTTTGAACATATGCTGAAGGCGACCATTTTCAAAAGGACCATGGTTATTTTCGGCTATCGACTCAAGCATCTGACGTTCACGTACCGGGTCGTAACGGTCAAGCCCTTGCGCACGTTTTACTTTACCGATTTCGACGGCGATTTCGCCCCGCTTGTTGATTAATTCTAGTAAATCAGCGTTTACTAAATCAAGTTCATCGCGTAAACGCTTTAGTTCTGCTTGTTGATCCATCTGTCTACCACTCCCTAATCAGCATATAGCTCGTAATAGCAACTAATTATAGCCGACTTCATGCCGATTGTACATGATAGAACTACTCGAACCCATTCTTTTTTTTGATGTGCTCTTTTCAAATCAAATTATACAAAAAAATAAAACGTATTAGCTATTAAAAGCAGCTAATACGTTCAGTAAATTACTTCTTCGGCTTTTTCTCGTTTGCCATGTCTGCTTGCGGATCGTTTTCCTCAGCCTCATCTTCTTGATCTTCTTCTAAACCTTCACGCAGTTCTGAAAGATCAGCGACAGTCTCTGTATCGAGTTGTTCCGCAACAGCTGCACCGTTCATTTCCTCACCGATTTCACGTTCGATGTCTCGTACGAGTTGTTCTGCTTCTGCGAGTGCTGCGTCAATGCTTGCCTGATCTTTTTCAAAACCAGCGTATTGTGCCGCTTCTTGAACAGTTGAATTTTTTTTCGCTTTTTCGATGACCGGTGCTGCTTTATCTTTTGCCAGTTGAATCCATTCGCCGACGAGCGGCTCCGCTTTTTCACGGACCACTTGCGTCTGTTCATTCAAGCGTTGACGTGCAGGAGCTGTACGCTCATCGAGCATGCCACGCATCTCGCTTCCTGACTTCGGACTTGAAAGTAACGCAGCGGCTGCACCAATCAATCCTCCAACGATGATACCTGCTAAGAAGCCGCCACCTTTTGAAGTATTTTGGTCCTGGGCTTGGTATGGGTGTTGTTTTGTCATGATTTACGATCTCCCTTCAATTCATCTGGAATACTTTCAACATCCGGCACTGACACGACTTCCGGTGTCACCGGTGTATCTGCCTGTTTACGGAAACGGCGGCGTTGTTTTTTCTCCACCGTTGTCGTAGCCGTACTAGAAGATGAAACAGGTTGACCTGATTCCGGTTTATTCTTTTTAAAGAGTTCAACAGCGACTGAACCCCAACGAACCGCTTGAGCAATCTGTTCTTTGTTCGTATCTGCTGCCCCTGCTACTGTATCAGAAACAGTTCGAACAGAATCCGTCACTTTGTTTAGCGATGTGCCTAACTCTTCAATCGAATTTGCAACCGGCGCAAGGAGCTCTGTTTTTTCTTCGATTGTATCGACAAGACGATTCGTTTTATGTAGCAACGCCGTCGTCTCCATCATAATTCCGTCCAGCTGGCGTTCAAGCCCTGCTGTCGTGTCTGCGACATTATTTAGTGTCTTGCTTGCTGCACCAAGTACGCGCGCAAGGAAGATAACGAGCACTACGAATGCGATCGCAGCGACTAGTCCGGCGATACCGCCTAATGTGATTTCCATGATTCATGCCTCCAATTTCTTTTGCTAGTGTCTTGTTGGTAGTTCGACGTATCTCGAGTCGTTCCTGCTACTCCAATTGGTTTATTTCCGTTACAATGATAGATGAAACCTACATACGCAAATTAGAGGGGGAACTATTCATGCGCGATCCACGTCTTACACAACTTGCAACGAACTTAATTAATTATTCTGTTGCACTCGCTCCTGGTGAAAAAGTTTTAATTGAAAATTTCGGAATTGAGCGCGAATTAGTCGAAGCACTCGTTGATGCTGCCTATGAAGCAGGCGGACTTCCATTCGTCCTGTTGAAAGATAATCGTATTCTACGAAAATTATACCGAAATGCATCAGAAGAGCAACTTCAATTGATGGCTGACATCGAGCAAAAGCAGATGCAAGCGATGGACGCTTATATCGGCTTACGTGCCGGGGATAACATCAATGAATTATCTGACGTGCCATCGGACAAAATGAAGTTATACGGACAAACATTAGGGAAAATGCATACCCAAGATCGTGTTAAAGGAACGAAATGGGTCGTCCTCCGTTTCCCGACAGCTTCGATGGCTCAACTTGCCAACCAATCGACAGAAGCGTTTGAAGACTTCTACTTTGATGTCTGTACGCTGGATTACGAGAAAATGGGCAAGGCGATGGAACCACTCGTCGAGCTGATGAACAAGACCGATCGTGTCCGCCTCGTCGGGGACGGGACAGATTTAACGTTCTCGATTAAAGACATCGCCGCAATCAAGTGTGCCGGTAATGCCAACATTCCGGACGGTGAAGTCTTTACGGCCCCTGTCAAAGATTCCGTCAACGGCGTCATTTCCTATAATACACCGTCACCTTATCAAGGATTTACGTTCGAAAACGTAAAATTGACGTTCGAAAACGGAAAAATTGTTGAAGCAACGGCGAACGATACGGAGCGCATCAATCAAGTGTTTGATACAGATGCCGGCGCCCGTTTCGTCGGTGAGTTTGCGATTGGTGTCAATCCATTCATCCAACATCCGATGAAAGATATTTTATTTGACGAAAAAATTGATGGCAGTTTCCACTTTACGCCGGGTCAAGCTTACGCTGAAGCCTATAACGGAAACGATTCTTCGGTCCATTGGGACTTGGTCAACATTCAACGCCCGGATTATGGCGGCGGTGAAATTTGGTTTGACGATGTCTTGATTCGTAAAGATGGACGATTCGTCCTTCCTGAACTCGACGTCTTGAACCCGGAAAATCTAAAATAAGTAGAAAACGGATGGCCGAATCCTCTAAGGATGCAGTCATCCGTTTTTGTTCACTTATTTTTTTAGTGTCGCACGCAACATCCAAATTTGTTTTTCGATTTCTTTTGCTTGAGCCAGTAAATCATCTTCGACCGTCACGTCTTGCGCCTCTAAATGTTCAATCGCTTCAAGCATTTCTTTACGTACTTGTTGGAAGTCGCTGATGACGGATTCAACCATCTGATCGGCAGATAAGCCAGATTTTGCTTCTTCAAGCGTCGTCTGCTCCAAATATTCTTTCATTGTCGCTGAAGGATTTCCATTGTTCATCAACAGTCGTTCTGCGACAACATCATATTGCTCAGATACCCACGTGTACAATTCCTCTAGTTTAACGTGTAACGTCAAAAATTCTGGTCCTTTAATGTACCAATGATAATTATGGAGTTTTACGAATAAAACACCATAGTTTGCAACTTGTTGGTTTAGTACTGTTTTTGCGTGATTACTAATCATCTTCGATTACCCCTCTCACGAATTGTAATTTGTTCTATATCATCTTTATCCTTAAATAACATAGAGTAAACATCTTTTTGTGGAGAATCCCGTGATGTTCTTCAAAAGTTTTCATTACTTTTGACGTTTTAACCCCTTCAGCATGTATCCCCCTTTGAAGTCGACCGAATCGAAAGCAACGAGGAATGCTTTTGGCTCATATTCTTCGACTAAACCACGCAATACTTTCATCCGCGTCCGTGCAGCAAGTACATCGAGCCGGTACCGGACACCGTCTCGTCCTTGTCCTTGGTAATGGGTGACACCAAATCCGTTATCGCGGATGACTTGAATCAGTTCAGCCGGAAATTCTTGTGTATGGACTTGAATCATATTGTAGCCAATCGCAAGTTTTCTTTCGACGAAGCCACCAATTAAAATACCGAGCCCGAATCCGAGTGCGTAGACGACCATTCCGAGCGTCGTCAAGTCACGGAACACGACGCCTAAAGCAAAGATATAGATTAACGTTTCGACCGTCCCGAAGACACCGGCGATGACAGTCCGCCCTTTGACGAGCATGATTGTCCGGAGTGTCAGGACAGGCACGTAAATGAGCTGCAATAATAAAATCAAGAAAATTTGTCCCATGTGATTGATTCCTTCCTAAATTAACATACCCCCACTATTCCAAAATTCAATTCAAGATGCAATAAAAAAATGGTTCGGCGTACGTCATCTTTTCTTAACTTCACGAAATCGACAAAAAAGGCATGGATGCCTGAATGCACCCATGCCTTTTACTGATGAAACATTTTATTTTGTTCCTTCATACTGCTGTTGGTACGTTTGGATATCCCCCGCACCCATGAACAATAGAACAGCATTGTCATGTTTACTTAAAATCGAAACATTATCTCGCGTCAAGATGTCAGAATTCGGAATCTTCTCTTGGAGATCCTCAATCCGAACTTGCCCTTCTTGCTCTCGCGCCGATCCGAAAATCTCACAGAGATACGTAGCGTCCGCTTCCCGAAGCGATGTCGCAAAATCATCCATGAATGACTTTAGACGTGTGTACGTATGCGGTTGGAAAATCGCGATGACTTCCCGGTCCGGATATTTCTTACGTGCCGATTCAATCGTCGCACTAATTTCTTTCGGATGGTGTGCATAATCATCGACTAAAATCTGTGATCCGAAATCTGATTCACTAAAGCGACGTTTGACTCCTCCGAATGAAGCGAGACGTTCCGCGACATCCTCTTTGTTCAACCCTTCATACTGACAGATTGCGATGACCGATAAAGCATTCAAGACATGATGTTGACCGAATCCCGGAATCAGGAACGTGCCATAAAAATCATCCCGTAAATAGACATCGAATGATGTGCCGTCTGGTGTTGATGCGACATTTTCAGCGCGGAAATCATTGTTCTGTCCAAAACCATAGTAGAGGACAGGCACATTCGCTTGAATGTTTTGAAGATGCTCGTCGTCCCCACAAGCAACGATCGCTTGCTTGACTTGCATCGCCATTTCTTGGAACGCCGAAACGACGTCATCAATGCCTGTAAAATAATCCGAGTGATCAAAGTCAATATTCGTCATGATCGCATAATCTGGCTTGTAGTATAAAAAGTGACGCTTATATTCACATGCTTCAAATACAAAAGCTTTCGCCTCTTCGACGCCAGCCCCTGTTCCGTCACCAATCAGAAATGCGGTTGGCGTGATTCCGCTTAAGACATGTGACAACAGACCTGTCGTCGATGTTTTACCGTGTGACCCTGTGATTGCGACTGAACGATATTCGTCTGCTAGGTGACCTAAAAAATCGTAGTAATGATAAATTGTTAAACCAAGTTCATTTGCCCGCGCGATTTCTGGATGTTCATCACCAAACGCATTTCCTTGAATGATGATTTGATCTTCTTTGATGTTGTCGGCGTTGAACGGGAAAAACGGAATACCTTTCGCCCGTAAAGCGTCCTCAGTAAAGATGTGTTTTTCGATATCAGAACCTTGTACTTGATGGTTCATCTCATGTAATACTTGGGCAAGTGCACTCATTCCAGTCCCTTTAATCCCAACAAAATGATACTTTGTCATATAAAAGCCCTCCAATTCACGTTCCGGTTCGTACCATCGGGCTTGGGTACAAAACCTGTACCATTATAGCAAACCGACTTATTTTTTACCATGTAAATTATTTTGTTCACGTCGTGCACGATACATCGCCATTAAGTCTTTAGTTGTCATCACAACGTTGACAGGCGGTCCAACAGGTTTCTTGACTGCACTTGACTGTACTTGTGTTTTTTCTTCAGTCACTTCTTCAGCATTCTTTTCCGTGAAGACATGTTGTTCTTGAACGGTTTCCGTCTCAAGGACATGTTCGACGGTGTTTTCCGAAGAAAGTTCATCTCCGTTTTCGACGGGAGGTGGTACCGTGTCTTCACTTAAAGATGTCACTTCTAATGATTCATCTTGTTGTTTTAATTCAGTAACCGGTTCTTCTTCAACTGGCTCTTGTTCCGTTAGAGCTGAATCAAAAGATTCTACAGCAAATGCTTCAGTTGATGACTCGATTGATGGGTCAGGGTTGAGTAGTTCAGAATCCGTCACTGGAACAAGACCTGCGTCTACTTCGGTTAAGTCCGTCTGTTCCATCGTCTCGATCCCTGACGCTTCAATTGTTTCATCTGTCATGTTCTCAAGCGCCTCATCGGTTTTTCCCTCTTCTGATTCACTTGAAACGTCCATTTCCGATTCAATCGAAGTTACATCTTCTTGGATCGACCGTTGCTTTTTAGGCCGTTGGAATCCGTAAATAGGCGATGGAACATCCGTCAACACGAAGCGATCTTCTCGCTCTTCTTTTTTCGGTCGTTCGACTGGAGTCGTCTCTTTTTCGCCCGCTAATTCCCGTCGAATCCGTGCCGCTTGTTCCTTCAATGACTGTTCGTAACGATTGCTCATTCCTTCACCCCTCCATCTTGTTAAAAAATCGGCCGAATCAACGGCCGATTAAGAATGCCTCTCCAGTATGTGCTGAATCCTCTAATACAAGAATTCCTTTTTCTTGTGGTGCGTCTGGTAATGCGAGTTCACGGGCAGAACACAGCATCCCGCTTGACGGTATACCTCGAAGTGCAGAAGGTCGAATGATTAAACCGGATGGCATGACCGCTCCTGGTTTAGCAACGACAACTTTTTGTCCTTCTGCGACGTTCGGCGCGCCACAAACAATTTGAAGTGTGTCTCCGTCCACCTCGACTTGGCAAATCGATAGTTTATCCGCATCCGGATGTTTTTCACAAGAGCTAACGTATCCAACAACGAATTTTGGTGAGTAATCGATGTCATCGATTACAAACGTTACGCCGTTGTCCGCTAAAACGGTTTGAATTTTTTTGACGAGTTCGGGTGTCAGTTCAACTGGTCCGACTGCATTCAATTCAAATTGCTGTGACGCTTCAAAAATATTGTATCCAATCACGCGCTCATGATGGAAAATCGTCGCGACAGCACCTGCACGTTCAGCCGTAACTTCCGCTCGTGGTGCATCTGATAAGATGACCATCAAGACGTCTCCGACACCTTCTTTATTATAAAACACATTCATTCAATCCATGACTCCCTTCAGACTTTCTCACAATGCTTATTGTATCAGATTATTCAGGGTTTCGGATGCTTGTTTTTCGCAAGGACGAAGACCGGTTCAAGATTTCCGTCTTCATATAGGAATGGGAGTGCCGTAACCGGTACACGTCCATTTGTGAAGAAGTCAAACATTAGCTGTTGCAAGACATCATAGCCCGCGTCATTTCGGATATCCGCAAAAATTAAGACGTCCTGATGAGGAATCCCAATCGAAAATTCGCCTGTCACTTTGTCTGCATAATCTGCTAACAATTGTTTGTTGAGGACGCGGCTAGCCTCATAGCCATCTCCTGTACTCAAGAAATAAAAGACATTTCCTGCGACTTCATCGACCTTGAATGGTGCTTCGAGCGACTTCAAGTTGAAGCGTGCTGCTTCAGACAAGTGTTCAGTCGTCCACCCCGCCTGTTCAACTAAATCTTCATCAATTAGGCGATAGGTCGCTCCTAAGTCAAGAGCGTACATGATTTTTGTTTCACCCGTATGTGGCGTACTGATGATTCGCTTGCCATCTTTCGTTTCGTCAGCGAACGACTTCGCTCGAATGACTGGTAATACTTTTTGTTCATTTCCGACTAATGAGACAGGCTCCGTTTGTTCTAGAACCGCTTTGATGTACTCAATCGTCTCTTCAACAGCAATGACACCTCGCCGCTTTGCCTTTGCGACGAGCGGGTTTAATCCAAGGTCAACGCCCGTCCGGTCTTGTTTTCGTTCAATCCGAAGGACCGATTTTTCACGATCAAAGTACGTCGTATAACGTTCTTCTTCAAATGCTTCCGTCACCATACGGCGAATTTGTTGCAGTTCCATGGGTCATTTCCATCCTTTCTTAATGAAAAAAAGCGAGACAGCGCTCGCTTTCGTGTCAGACTGTTTCTAAAAATTCGGTCACTTGTTCAGGTGTTTTACGTTCTTTTCCGACGTAACGTCCTGTTTCTTCGTTTCCACGATAGGCAACGAAACTCGGAATGCCGAAGATGTCCATTTCCTGGGCAATTTCCATATGTTCATCACGGTCGACGTAATAAAATTCAAACTCACTGAATTTACTTTCGATTTCTGGCATGAACGGATCGAGAAAGCGGCAGTCCGGGCACCAGTTTGCTGAAAAGAGAAAAACAGCATTTCCTTGCTTCGCTGTTTCAAATAGTTGTTGAGAATCAAGTTTTTTCATGGTAGTTCCTCCTTTGATTACTTCTTAATTTCATTGGGTACATCATAGCATATTCGAATGTTTCTGTGCGTTTTCACGCTCTGTTTGCTATACTTCAACTAGAAAACGCCTTGAAAGGAAATCACTATGACGGACCAACCTATTAAACATCCATTCGAACGTTTCGTCGGCTTCGTCGGAATGACGAGTTGCCTTCGCTACGGTTACTCTTTTATCGATTCTGAACGAGGATTACCTGAGATTTTAGCATTCTTAGTTATCGGGTTTGCGATTATCCTTGTCCTTGAAGCACTCGGGAAACGTGTCGCCCGAAAGTTACCAGTCGTCCGGATGCGTTACTTGACCCCCCTCTATTTAATTTATCTCTACGTATTTCTGACGAGTTTCTACTCGAGTTCGTTCGGTTTTTCTTTATAATGACAAAAGGGACTGACTTAAAAGTGTGAACGACTTTTAATTAATTAGAAGTGGCCGAAGATCCCGTGAAAAGTGGGATCATCGGCCATTTGATCGATGAAGGACGGAAACGTCCGCCACAAGGATTATTTTTTTTGACTTATGAGTCAGCCCTTTTTTTAGATTCAATAGTCGATTTTTAAATCGCCATCCTTAATACGTCCATACCGGTACAATACCCGGTAAATTAGATAACTGATGATTGCCGGAGCGACGAAACATAGGATGCCGACAGCAAGATAATATTCTGTCGTGAAGCCCATTGTCTTCAGTACCATCAATGGACCAACTAATCCGCTCGTCCCCATTCCAGAACCCGCCGGATTACTCTCGAGACTGAACAAGACTGTCGCGAATGGTGCCAACAACGCACCGGCAAGCGTTGGGGGAATAATCGTCCACGGATTACGGATGATATTTCCGACTTGAAGCATCGATGTCCCGACCCCTTGTGCAATCAATCCACCAATCCCGTTATCACGATAACTGATGACACCAAATCCAATCATTTGGGCTGCACAACCGATCGTCGCTGCCCCTGCGGCTAATCCATCCAGTCCTAACATGATGCCTAAAGCAGCACTTGAAATGGGCGCTGTCAATGCGAGTCCCATGACCGTCGCAACAAAAATCCCCATCAGCAGCGGTTCGCGTTCCGTTCCCCAGCGAATGACTTCCCCGAGATCCGTCATCAACGTTCCAATCCAAGAACCGATATACTTCCCACTTAAAAAGCCGATCACTAACGTAAGTAAAGGTGTCACGATAATATCGAGACGCGTCGTTTTTGAAAACAGTTTTCCGGACTCCGTCGCAATCAACGCCGCGATATAGCTCCCGGCAGGTCCGCCTGCTTCATAACCGAACGCTCCGACAACGACTGCTGAAAATAAAATCAACGGCGGTGCCTCTAAAGCGAACGCGACAGCAACACCAATCGCTGGTCCTGTCAACGCAATCGCTTGATCCCCAATCGTGACGAGAATCGATGCATCGACTCCACGTGTCATCAAACCGTCGCCAATCGTTTTCAGAATCAATCCCATAATCAACGAGCTAAATAAACCGAGCGCCATATAACTGAGCACTGTAATGAAATAAATCCGAGGGCTTAATGATATTCCTTTATCTTTTAACAAGTCGCCACGTCCTTTTCGTCAAATCAACGTTATTATAACAAATTTCCCATAAAAGAAAACACAAATGTTATTTCATCTGACAAGACATGTGTTTCGCGAAAAAGAAGGTGAATTTGTCCATAGAGACAAATCCACCTTCCGGATTGCTTACTTCACTTGTAGTGTCGCGAGCGTTGTCGCATCCAATTGCGTGACGAGTTTTTTCAACAACTCTTTCGCCGCATCGTAGTCATCCGTATGCATGATTGAAGCATGCGTATGGATATAGCGAGCCGGTAAGCCGACGACCGTCGTCGGAATCCCATTGTTCGAACGATGAATGACACCGCCATCCGTCCCGCCCGCTCCAACATAATACTGATACGGAATCTGATTCGATTCTGCCGTATCAAGTACATAATCCGTCATTTCCTTCGATAGAATCATGACGCTATCCTTGATGCGTAACAAAGGACCTTGACCAAGTTGACCAAACTCCGTTTTATCGCCTGAAGCATCGTTCGCTGGTGAAGCGTCGACAACAAATGCGACATCCGGATCAATCATGTTCGTCGCCGTCTGTGCTCCGCGTAATCCTACTTCTTCTTGGACAGTTGCACCAGAGAATAAGACATTCGGATGATCGGCTGCCTTCGTCTCTTCAAGCAACTCAATCGCCATACCGACCCCGTACCGATTGTCCCAGGCTTTCGCCATGATTTTTTTCGGATTCGCCATCGGTGTGAACGGGAAGAATGGAACAGCCGGAATTCCTGGTCGAACGCCAAACGATTCCGCTTCTTCTTTTGAATCCGCCCCGATATCGATAAACATGTCTTTGATCGCCATTGGTTTATTCCGCACTTCCTCTGTTAAGAGATGTGGCGGTGTCGATGCGATGATTCCCGGAATGATTCCATGATCGCCGCAAATCGAAAAGCGTTGTGCAAGTAGAACTTGACTCCACCAACCACCGAGCGGCTGAATCCGAAGCATCCCGTTCTTCGTGATTTGTGTGACCATGAAGGCAACTTCGTCCATGTGACCTGCGACCATCACTTTCGGACCATCGGCCTGACCCGTCCGTTTACCGAAAATCGATCCGATACCATCTGTAACGATTTCATCCGTCACCGGTGTAATCCGCTCTCGGACGAACTGTCTGACTTCATGCTCAAACCCCGGAGCCCCGTTCAATTCCGTCAATGTTTTAAATAGATCTTTTGTCTTTTCATTCACTATGTATCGCCTCCTATTTTTCTATTATACAAAAAAATGCTTCAATCACTTAAGCTTTTGTTTCTATCTTGACGAATTATTTGGTACAGTAGGTATAGAAACCTGTAAGGAGGGGAAATTTTAATGAAAAAACGCTATTGGATTATCGGTTTGGCAGCAGCTGTCGTTGCAACTTTCGCAGTTAAGAAGGCTGTCGACAACAAACAACTATCTGCCGAGGAAGCTCTCGAAATCACGAAACGCACATTTTCAGCAAAAGGACGTGTCCAAGGTGCATGGATCTCTGCAACACCAGAGGCGTACGCATATGAGTCACGTGACTACCAAAGCTACAAAGGTGGCATCTCGGTCCTTGAAGGTGACGATGAAAAAACGTATCAATTCACAGTTGATGCAGAAACAGGCGCTTTACTCGAATACGCATAATATCGGGACCATACTTCGTCAGTCGAAGTATGGTCTTTTTTTTAAGGAGCGAACTTTCATGAACCCACTCGGAACGATTCTTGTTTTACTTGTTGCCCTTGAACATTTCTATATTTTAGCTCTTGAAATGTTTTTCTTATCTTCAAAACCAGCGCTTCGTACGTTTGGACTGACGAAGGAAATCGCAGCAGATCCACGCATCAAAACATTGTTTGCCAATCAAGGATTATACAATGGTTTTCTTGCTGCCGGATTGATTTTCGGTCTTGTCCTTGATTCATCTGTCATTCAACTGTTTTTCTTAAGTTGTGTCATCATCGCCGCCCTGTACGGTGCAGCGACAGCAAATGTCTCGATTCTCTACAAACAAGGACTGCCTGCCATTTTGGCATTTCTCGTCGTATTATTTTTTTAGTTCAAAAAAACACCCACCTCTTCGGAATCTTACTTCCTCTTAGGCGGGTGTTTCGTTTTGTCCGACAACGATTAACGTGGGTTATCGTTACGTTCGTAGATCGGGTTCATGTATTCACTTGTCGAATAAAGACGTGGTACGACGACATAAAGTACAATTGCTGGTACGGCAATCAACAAGATCATCAATAACATCGGTAACCAGTAGACTACTTTCTGCTGTAAGTTGTTCGAGTTTTTGTCGATGTATTCTTTGACGCCATCTACTTTCGCAGCATCTGCGTTCGTCAACATCTCTTTACTCTCCGTGTTATAGAAGTGGATTTCACGTTTGATTGTGATAAAGATGCCATCACGGACTGTCTCGATGACAGCGATTCCGCCGATGATTTCTTCACCTTTTTCACCAGTGAATGTTTTCGGGTCCTCGATTTCTACAGAACCTTTTTTATAATCGTAATGCGAACTCTTTAATTCCTCGTCGAGAGCCTTTTCCATTGCTGACGTATCAATCGCAGCGAATACCGATTGACCGATACTCAGCGCGAGAAAGAGTGCTGTTACGAAGGCTAAGCTTTTTTGCCACATCCCCAAATTCCCCCTTTACCTGTAAGTACAAGTTCTTCAGTCAACAACATTGTACCAATTAATAAGAAAAAAGTGTGAAAGAAATACCAGGAAAATAAGAAAACTTTTTGTCTAAATCATTTTCCGTACGTTGCTTCCATCCGATAAATCGGTTGACCAAGTGCTGAAAAACGTTCTTCGTACTCCGTTCTGACGTTATCTTCCGGCTCATTAACGTGTAAATCAAGCGACATCCAGTCGAATGTCATACCGTAAGCTGACATCGTCATCAGGCTCGATTCAAATAGTTTACGGTTATCCGTCTTAAAGTGAATCTGACCTTGCTCCGGCAAAATGTCTTCGTACGTCGCGAGGAACGTCTTATATGTGAGACGTCGTTTCGCATGACGCGACTTCGGCCAAGGATCAGAGAAGTTTAAGTAGACACGAGTGACTTCTCCCTTTTCAAAGAAGTCACGTAAGTCTTTTGCATCGACCGTCAAGACACGGACGTTAGGTAGTGGCTCTTCGACCAATTTTTGAACGATTGCAACCGCAACACTTTCAAATAATTCAATCGCGATGAAGTTGATATCCGGGTGTTGCTTTGCCATACCCGTGATGAATGCCCCTTTTCCGGAACCTACCTCAATGTATAGTGGATGTTCATTTTTAAATTCTTCTGACCAGTTTCCTTTTAAGGTCGCCGGGTCCGCGATATAGATCGATGCCTGTTCTTTCATATAATCCAGCGCCCAAGGCTTGTGGCGTAAACGCATATTGTTCATCCTTTCAATTCTTAAATTATCCGCAGATAAGTTTATCATGATTCGGGTAATTATATAAGATGTTATTCGTTTAGCAGAGTCGAATGTTCAGCAGATCGTCACTTGAGAATTACTGAGCAATCTACTACACTTACTATACGGACTATCCCTAAAGGAGGTTTTGACATTGGAAAATTTCTTAATCATGTGGGCATCACCGATCGTTCTCGTCATGGGCGTGACTGCTCTTTTCGTTTGGGCGACATTCGGTAAAGTTGACGCTAAATAATCGCGATTCAGTAGGCATCTTGTGTTCTGTCACAAGATGCCTTTTTTACTTTCTAAAGGATTATGGTTGGTTTCTGACTAAAACAGATGTATAATTTCGATGAAACAGTTTTTATATTACAGCTATCAATCGACAAAATACGTTGATAACGAAGGAGAATTGTAATGAACAAAAACGAAAACAGCGAAAATGAAAATTTAGTACAGAAAAAAACAGGAGCTGATTTGGTCGTTGATACGTTAATCGAGCAAGGGGTCGAATACATCTTCGGAATTCCCGGAGCAAAAATCGATTCTGTTTTCAACGTCTTACAAGATCGTGGTCCTGAATTAATCGTCGCACGTCACGAACAAAATGCCGCTTTCATGGCCCAAGCAATCGGACGTTTGACAGATAAACCAGGGGTCGTCCTCGTTACGTCTGGTCCTGGCGCATCAAATCTCGCAACAGGTCTCGTGACAGCTAACTCGGAAGGCGATCCGGTCGTCGCGATTGCCGGTGCCGTCTCACGTGCCGATCGACTCAAACGGACGCACCAATCGATGGACAACCAAGCACTCTTTACGCCAATCACGAACTTCAGCGCAGAAGTTCAAGATGCGGATAATATCCCAGAAGTCCTCTCGAATGCTTTCCGGACTGCCGAAACGACGTCCGGTGCTGCTTTCGTCAGTATTCCGCAAGATGTCGGTTTGAACGAATCAAACGTCACATCCTTTAAAGCCGTACCGACACCAAAACTCGGGATTGCTCCAGAAGAATGGGTCGAAGAGACGGCCACACTGATCGAACAAGCGAAACTCCCTGTTCTCCTGCTCGGTATGCGTTCCAGTCAACCGGACGTCGTCAAAGCGATTCGCACTTTATTGAACCGTGTTTCGATTCCCGTCGTCCAAACGTTCCAAGCTGCGGGGACTTTGTCACGTGACTTAGAATCTAATTTTTATGGTCGTGTCGGTCTATTCCGCAACCAACCAGGTGACGCGTTGCTCGCTGAAGCGGACCTCGTCTTATCCATTGGTTATGACCCGATCGGCTACGATCCGAAGTTTTGGAACAAACCAACGAATGAACGGACATTAATTCACATCGACCAAATGCGGGCTGAAATTGATCACTTCTATCGTCCTGATCGCGAGCTTGTCGGTGACGTCGCGAAAACGATTGATGCGTTATCCGATCGTCTGAAGCCACTCGCCTTGTCAACAAGCACGGCTACATTCTTGAATGGTCTTCAACAACGGCTCGTCGAGCGGGACGTCCCGCCGGTCGTCGAAGACTCGCTATTGACGCATCCACTTTATTTCATGAAGACATTACGCGAACAGATTGCAGATGACGTTACCGTAACGGTTGATGTCGGTTCACATTATATCTGGATGGCGCGTCACTTCCGTTCATACGAACCGCGTCACCTCTTGTTCAGTAACGGGATGCAGACACTTGGTGTTGCATTACCTTGGGCCATCGCAGCGACACTCGTCCGTCCTGGTAAAAAAGCCGTCTCGATTTCAGGTGACGGCGGGTTCCTTTTCTCTGCAATGGAACTTGAGACAGCCGTCCGCTTGAATGCTCCAATCGTCCATTTCGTTTGGCGTGACAGCGGCTTTGATATGGTCGCGTTCCAACAAGAAATGAAATATAAACGGAAATCAGGCACATCATTCGGCGATGTCGATCTTGTGAAGTATGCGGAAAGTTTTGGTGCAAAAGGCTTACGCGTCAATCATCCGTCTGAACTCGTCGCTGTCATGGAAGAAGCTTGGAAAACAGAAGGACCTGTCATCATTGATGTTCCGATCGATTACAGCGATAATGCTGCGCTCGGAAAAGAAGTACACTTGGATCAATTAAACTGATAAGGAGATGAGCAGATGACGAACGATGATACGTTACTTCAAATCTCGACGATGATGGCGTTACTCGACGGCGTCTTCGAAAGCGAGGTCAGTTATGCGTCCGTTCTTGACGGGCGCGACTTCGGCATCGGAACCTTCGACCATCTCGACGGAGAAATGATTGGTTTTGATAATACCTTTTATCAATTGCGTTCTGACGGGAGCGCCCGCCCGCTCGACCCCGAAACGACGACACCGTTTTGTACGTTGACTCGATTTACTCCGACACAGTCGATTCAAATCGATCAAGAAATGACGAAACAAGACTTCGAGCATTGGCTAAGCACGCAACTCGCGACAATCAACAGCTTTTATGCCGTGCGAATCGATGGAGAGTTCACGGAAGTCAAGACACGGACGGTCGCACGCCAAGAACAACCATTCGTCCCGATCACGGAAGCCGTTGCGACACAAAGTGCACGGACGTTCGAACAGACGGAAGGGACACTTGCCGGCTACTATACACCACGCTTCGGTCACGGGATTGCCGTCGCCGGATATCATCTACACTTCATCGATCAAGCCCGCGAAGGTGGCGGGCACGTCTTCGATTACACGGTCAAGAACGTCACCGTCTCATTCGAAGAAAAACCACGCCTTGATTTACGTCTACCGACAACAGCTGCTTACCGAGAAGCAGATCTTGAAAGTCATGACATCGAACAAGAAATAAAAATAGCAGAAGGTTAATGTTCAGGCTGTAGACAAAGTTCTATCAGGAGATAAAGTGTCACGTTTCGTTGCTTTCCTCGGTCGAGGCGAGACAGGGCAACGCGAATTGTTTGCATCTCGATATAGCATGTTCACTCTTTATAAGAGTTTGTCTACAATCTGTGGTTAATTTTTTCGCTTCAACTAAAACCGCCAAAGCGCTTATTGCACTTTGGCGGTTTTTTAGTTATTTTCATTTTCTGTGACTCCTGCGGGAAACGAATGTTTTAACGGTATCACAGAAAAAAGATGGTCGATCACCCGCAAGTGATGCCCACCTTTTCTCACTGGTCCAACCGCCCCTGCCGATTACATTTCATTTTCGAGCAACTGCGCGAGAAAAACATAACTTTCTGGCGCATCTGGATGTTGTGCATCTTCATACCAGTAAATCGACAAAATCGCTTGCGCCACCACGTACCAATGCATGCGCTGTTTTAATTCAAGGGTCAACGGATGACCGTAACTCGCAAACCATTCCGGCCAGTATTCCTCGTCAACATAACTATAGAGCATCATCCCTAAATCATAAGCACGATCGGCGATGATCGCATCATCCCAATCATTTAGATAGAGATGACCATCCGCCCCCGTCAACCAATTGTTGTGATTTAAATCTGAATGACAAACGACTTGCTCATCCGTTCGGACAAGCGCTAAATGCGTCTCTAAATAACCAATCGCCTGTTCAATCAAGTTTGCTTCACGTAGCTCTGCCGGTTGAAAATAGAGCCGGCATTGACGCAATAGCTCGTCTGGTTCAATCGGTCGTTGATCAAGTTGTTGTAACATGAACAACAACTCTTTTGAATCATGTATTTTCCCTAGTAATCGGGCCACCTCTGGACGCTCCATCATTTCCGGTTCGAGCTCGTTTCCTTCAATGAATTGTTGCGCACTGATGACATCCCCACTGTAAATTCGTTTAGTCCAAAGCAACTTCGGAACGATTCCATCCGCCGATAAAATGGCTAAGAACGGAGAAGAGTTCCGCTTCAAAAATAATTTTGACTGTCCAGTCGAAGCGACGTACGCTTCACCTGTAATGCCGCCTGCTGGCGTAAGCGTCCAGCCTTCGCCAAGCGCATCTAAAATATCTAATTCCATCATAATCCGCTCAACTTTTTAATAGATTTGCCATAAGGCACAATGAATATCTTAACATGTCGCAATCGTCGTTGACAACGGAAGCACTTTAATCTTGGCGACGCCTTTTTCGATTGGGGTGACGGATGCTTCATCACCTTGAACATGAAGATTCCACATCGGGTGATCGAGCGCAATCTCGATTGTTTCATCCGTCACATTATGCACGACGAGTGTTCGCTGCCAGGCATCATAAGAGTGAATCGCATCCACTTCGTAAGCGATGACACCCGGTCGCATCGGTAAAAAATGAAGCGATTCTTGAATCTGATTCGCCCAGTGCAAGCGGAAACCACCGTGCATCCGTCTAATCTGTAAGATATTTTTAATATAGTCGACCATCTCAAAATGACGATCCCGCAATGTCCAATCCAATCGATTAATGGCATCGGGTGCATTATAACTGTTTTCGACACCTTGTTTCGTCCGACCAAATTCTTGCCCGGCATGAAGAAATGGAATTCCCTCTGCTAAAATCACAATCGTTTGTGCAAGACGACTCATTCGTAGAAGTTGGTTTTCATCGAGATCCGGTCTAGCAAGGCTCAATTTATCAAACAGCGTATGATTGTCATGTGCTTCGACGTAGTTAATCGAGTAGGTCGGCTCTGGGAAACGACCGTACGTTTGATTCTCAAGCGTCACACTTCCGGCTATTCCGTTTCGAACCTCTCCTTCTTTCCAAAGATCGCCCGACACAAATCCACGGTCATGTTCATTAAACGTTGATCCCTTCAGTGCATCCCGAAAGACATCATTAAAATGACCAATCCCAGGCATCCGTGCAGCAGAGGAGCTAATCGCTTTTCGCCGTGCGGGTAACGGTGTCGCAAGATCCCATCCTTCCCCGTAGATGAGGATTGTCGGATCAATCGCATCAAGAGCCGTCCGAAGGCTGTTCATCGTCTCCACGTCGTGAATTCCCATCAAATCAAATCGGAAGGCATCAATTTGGAGTACCTCCGCGAAATAGGTCACGCAGTCAACAATCAATCGTTTCATCATAAAACGTTCTGATGCTGTATCATTTCCGACGCCCGTTCCATTCGCCAGCGTCCCGTCGAGTTCATAACGGAAGTAGTAACCAGGGACAAGATGTTCGAGTGCAGCCTGCTCACGAATATAGACATGATTCATGACGACATCAAACGTGACCCGGATACCGGCAGCATGCAGCTGATCAATCATCTCGACGTACTCGAAAATCCGCGTTCGCGGATTTGTCGCATCACTCGCATAGCTACCCGCCAGTGCGAACCAGTTTACGGGGTCGTATCCCCAATTGTATGGTGAGCGTGTAATTTCATCCGTCGAACCGAACAAATGTACCGGTAGAAGTTGAACGTGTGTTACGCCCAAGTCAAGCAAATAATCGAGTCCCGTCTTCTTCCCAGCCGGAGAACGCGTCCCCCGCTCGGACACACCCAGGTATTGTCCCGGGTGCGTCGATCCTGATGTCGCATCAATCGTGAAGTCCCGGATATGCGCTTCATAAATTACTGCATCCGTCGGTTTCACAAGAATCGGACGTTTTTTCCGCTTCGGAAATCGCTGCCTGATTTCTTGATCGACATCTGACAGGACGCCGAACCGTCCGTTCGCCGTCACTGCTTTTGCATATGGATCGACGACTTCGGTCGTCCCTAAGTACGTCGTCACGCGATAACGGTATCGGGCGTGTTCATATTCGCGAGCTAACGTAATTTGGTAAACACCACGATCGCCCCGTTTCATCTCGCTCGTTTTCAGAACTGTTTCTGTTGTATCGTAGATGACACACTCGATACGTTCCGCAATCGGTGACCAGACAAAAAGCGATAACATCCCATCATCCATCATGACGCCAAGCGGTCCTTCGTAACTATATTTACGATCGAACAACGATGTTTGAACAACACGCCCCGGAAAGATTCGAATCCGTCCCTGTGTCGCACTCACTAATTCATACACACTCCCTAACTCAATCGCTCCCTCTACTTCTAAAATGAGACGTGCGACTCCTCCGTCTTGTTGTTGCGAAATGACAGCATAATCGATGATTGCCTGATTTGAAACTAACTGCACGTCTTCTTTAGTGAATGACTGTTTCGATTCGACCAAAATCGATTGAAACGTCAAAAATTCCGCTGAAATTAATTGTGGGTGCATCAGCGCTAGTTCGCTACTTTTCATTTTCGTCATATGTGCGCGACAACATCAAAATTTTTGCCGCTCCCTCCTCACGTCTGAATCCGTTCATTCTCTTGATCATTGACCGCCATTTGAAATGTAATCGATGACGTTTCTTTTAGTATCTTTTCACAAACTCGCATTTGAAAAGCTTTTGTATAGGGGGCGGATGTATTCATTTTGTGTAACCAGTGTGCAAAATCGACTTTACTTACATAAGTAGTTTTCGACTCTTTCGGCAGTTGATCAAAATAACCTTTCGACGCAATGACGACTCGTTCGATTGGTAGTTCAAGTTCACTTCCTAAAACAAGCCGTAAAATATCTTCTGTCCGTTTCAAACTGATCAACGGATTCAGAATGTTTTTCGTCGGTGCCTTAAACGGCTGCTCACGCCATAATTTCTCTCGTTTAATATGATAGATGCTCTCTTCTCCATCCAACCAATCGAGTAAATAAATCGCGGATGGGCCGACGGCAAAGGAACTTAACTCGACTTCTCCTTGTTGATAATGAATGACAGCACGATAAAACAAACCGTATTGATCATTTAACAGATGGACCATCTGATAAAAGTCGAGGTGTCGCCGAAGCGGCAATTTCCATATCTCATCTTCAGTTGCCCCGCCCGCTACATAGAGCAACTTTTGAATCTCGACTCGTTTTTTATACCATTTATCAAACGCTGGCTTTGAGATCTGTTTCCCTGGTAACTGGACGACGACAGGAGATTTGAAAAATTGCCACCATTTCTTAGGACGGACGATTGTCTCGCCCGGAAACAAGTCTCCAGCTTCCCACTTATGGAATAGATTCTCGTAGTCTAACTGCCGTTGCTCTTTGTAGCGTTTTGAGACTTCGAGCGGGTTCTTCTCATACTTACTCTCTAAATCATATAACTTCATCAATAACGCCATGAGATCACCTCACTGTTCTTTCCCGCATCTAGCTAAGGTATTGATTCGATATCTCGGACGATCAGCTGGATGGATTTCATATAAAATAAGTTCCGTGACATTAATTTTCGCTTGTAGCGTCATGTCTGGCAATGGTTCTTCACAGTCTGCATTCCAGCGTTTCGCAAGTGTGATATGAGGAACGAACGGTTTATGTCGTTCCGGAGCCAGTTGATTCGCGAGTCGTAATAAAGAAGTCGTCTCTTCCACCCCCGCAGCGAAAACACGTGGACGGTCCTCATTACCGAACGTAACGAGATGATTGATAGTCAAAGTGAACGGTTGAACAGTAGCTGCAATTTCTTTAAGACGACATTGCCACTCATTCAATTCGCGCTCCGTCAATCCACCTAAGAAATGTAATGTCAGATGAAAGTCTTCCTGGCCGTAGACCTGTTGATAGTAATGACCAAGATTAACCGCTTCAGATAACTGCTTCAACTCGAGGAGCGGTACAGGAATCGCGATAAAATAATGTCGGTCCAATTTAATCACTCCTTGATCCTTCCACTTATCAGATAGAGCACTGCCCCAAGCAAGCTACTACTTGTATATACCCAAAAGACACTATAAATTGTCCATTGTTCGAGGACAACGCCACTCATCAAATTGAAAATCGCGGTCGCAAGTCCCGTCGTAGTAGCCATATATGTACTGACAGCCGTAGCTACCATTGATGATGGGACAAGCGAACGCACATAGTCCAGCGCAACGGGAATCAGTAATCCAACAATCATCCCTTGTAGTGCCGCAAGGATCCATAACGAGAAGACCGGTGGTTCTAAAGCAAGCAATCCCGTCCGAACAGCAGATAAAATTGAGACAAACGTGAGGACAGGAATCGCGCCAAATCGCATTAAGACACGTGTCGCAATTCGCATGAACGGAATTTCGCAGAGGACAGCTACAAAAAATAAGGTCCCGACGAGTGCCGTCGATTCGCCTCGAATCGTAACATAACTTCCGAAATAATAGTTGTTCGCAAAAATCGGACCAAAGACGAGACTTCCACCTGCTAAAAATAACAGGAAGCGCTTATTTGAAAATAGTCGTGAAACGGGCATCCGTTCACTGACCGTCAACTGGACTGGAGCTGCTTCGATACCAATCAATACTAAGAACGCTAAAATCAGCGCTGCTCCACTTGCATAAAAAATCGCTCCGAGCGTCCCCCCTTCTGTCACCTGCCCAAGTACGAAGACAGCAAGCGCAAAACCAGCTGAACCGAATAAACGAAGTGCGCCATAATCGACTGATTTCCGCTTCGAAAATTCAATGGCGAGTGTATCGACTAACGGAATATGTGCACATTGGAATAAGGCCCATAAACATGCAATCAATAAGAGCAGGATGTAGACCGATGTCAGTAAATAACTGACAGTAAATCCTGCTGCTGCGAGGAGCGCAACGAGCAACAAACGTTTCGGTCGACCAAAACGATCAGCCGCGAGTCCCCATAGTGGTTGCAACAAAATCGATAAAATCGGACCGATCGCAACAATCGTCCCGATTTCTGAACCAGATAACTGAAACGCATCATTCGAAAAATAAAGCGTTAAGTAGGGAATGAGCGCACCTTGCCCGAAGAAGATAAAAAAGTAGAGTGCCTGAAAGTGATATTTTTGACGATTAATCACGCGGTGTACTTCCTTTCAAGAATCAATCCCCCGTCATCGATGTGCCGGGGGATTCATGTCCATATTATTTGGCTAGTTCATAAATCGCTTCTGCATAAATCGCGACCGCTAACAATAACTCTTCAAAATCAACGTATTCATCGACTTGGTGCGCGACTTCCGGACCACCCGGGAAAACTGGACCGAATGCAACACCTGCTGTTAACGAACGCGCGTACGTGCCTCCACCAATTGCAATCAAATCCGCTTTTTGATTCGTGTGACGTTCATAGACAGCACTGAGCGTCTGAATCAATTCATGTTCTGGATCAACATGGTGCGGCGGCATGTGCGTCCGCGTCTGAAGGTCGAAACCATAGGCCGAAGCCGCTTCCTTGATCAACTGTAGACGCTCCGTGAAATCAGCGCTGTGCGGATAACGAATATTGAGTGACGCCGTTCCTTGTCCCTCTTCATAGCGGAAGACACCACCATTGATCGTTAAATCCCCCGTTTCATCTGATGCCGCGACACCCAATGCGACACCGCGTGAATCACGGAACATATGCATGACGAGTTCGATGTAACGCCGTCCATTGTAGTCGAGGTGAAGCGTACTTAAGAAACGAGCAAGGTGTAATGCCGCGTTTTTACCATTATCCGGCTCCATCGCATGCGCTGCTACTCCGAAGACGTCAAAGACAAGACCTTCTGCCGTTTGCTTCACTGTCCCTGTCAATCCTTGCTCTTCCAGGTAGGCATGGAATGAAGATTCAATCGATTCGTGTTCAGCTACATGGACTGTCGCTGTCGCATGACCCGGTACCATGTTCGGACGTTCTCCGCCTACGAACGTTACGAGATGATAACCTGTGTCTGCAGTTTGTGCTGGTTTCCCTTGGATCAAAAGGCCATCATATAATCCTTTTTCAGCATTGATGATTGGAAAATCAGCGTCTGGTGCAAATCCAATCGTCGGCATCTCTTCATGCTTGAAGTAGTGATTGACACAACGCCATTCGCTCTCTTCATCTCCACCAGCAATTAAACGAATCCGTTTCGATAACGGTAACCCTAACTCTTTGACGATTTTTAACGCATAGTATGCCGCAATCGTCGGTCCTTTATCATCAATCGCACCACGTGCATATAGTTTTCCGTCCGCTAGCGTCGGATTGAACGGTCCATACGTCCAGCTGTCCCCTCCAGCAGGAACAACGTCGAGATGGCAAAGAATCCCGAGCAGTTCTTCACCTTCACCATATTCAAGGTGCCCTGCATAACCGTCGACATTTTTTGTTTTGAACCCATCGCGCTCCCCAGTCGCTAACATCCAATCAAGTGCACGTTTGACTTCTAGACCAAACGGCGCCCCTTCTTGAATTGTTGTTTCATCGAGTATACTCGGTATGCGTAACAACTCTTTTAAGTCTGTCAAAAGTGCTTCGCGTCGCGTTAAAACTTCTTCTTTCCAATTTACCATATGACACCTCTCCCTTATCCGTTAATACGTTCACCTTTTCAGTATAGCGAATGTTCGGCGATTACGAACATCCAAAATCTTAATTCTTCCATTTCTCTTATTAAGACGAACATTAAAAAATAATAAAACGATTACATTCGTTAATCAATGTTCAATTTGTATGTTTTTTTCAATAACGTTCGGTTAAATTACTTGCATTCTATACTGAAAGAGTTATACTAAAGACGAAACAACTTGATATATCACCGTCTATTGTCACCCGAAGTTTTAGAACACTATTCTATCCATTGGGGGAGTGGTTATACCAATGAAAGATTCTACAGACCGTATGTTGACCCGAATTAAGTCGATCTATCTCTTTATCAACGAGAACGGAGCTACTACGACAGCAGAGTTGGTTGAAGAGTTTGGCATCACATCAAGGACCGTTCAACGGGATTTGAATGTGCTCGAATACAACAATCTCATTGTGAGCCCAAGACGTGGTACTTGGACATCAAGTAAAAAGCAACGCCAAGCCGGTTAATCAAGCAGTTTCAACACTATTTTTCTTTTACGACGCGAATCCTTCGCGTCTTTTTTTGTTTTTATTTTTAACAGACGGGTATACCTAGTCTAGAGAAGGAGATGATTTGAATGAATATCATTATTATTGGAGCAAACGGAACAACAGGTCGAAAAATGGTTGAATTGATTGCAAAACAAGGACAACATCAAGCGATTGCTGTGGTCCGAGAAGAAAATCAAATAAACGATTTAATCGCTCTTGGTGCATCTGAAGTACGAATCGGTGATTTAACAGAAGACATGTCGAATGTCGTTAAAGATGCTGACGTTACGATTTTCGCAGCAGGTGCCGGTGGAGCATCGGACGAATTGACTCGCGCTGTCGATAAAGATGGAGCCATCAAAGTCATCGATGCATCAAAAGCAAACGGAATTGAACGCTTCATCATGCTCAGCTCTGTCGGTACGGATAATCCGCGTGGCGAACTAAAAGTTTATCTCGAATCAAAGGCCGCTGCCGACGAACACTTAAGAGCGAGTGGACTTGATTACACAATCGTCCGCCCTGGTCCATTGAGTGATGAGGACGCAAGTGGTACAGTCGAAATCAAAGAACACTTTGAATCGTACGAAGATCGTAAAGTCCCACGTGCCGATGTCGCCACACTGCTCGTGACATTAGTCGACCACAAAACACAATCACGTCAATTCGAAGTATTAAGCGGTCCTTTCCCAATCGCGGAAGCACTCCGGAACGTTTAATCTGCTCTTCAATTGATGGAATCCAAATAAAAAAACGCTTCTGCCAAGTGCAGGAGCGTTTTTTGACACGACACTTATTCCGGTGTCCAGTCGAACAGCGCTAACTCGCCACGCGTCAGTTCACGGTACTCACCTGGTTCGAGTGTCGAATCAAGTGGCAATTCACCAATCGATAGACGTTTTAAATACGTCACTTCTTTTCCTAACGCCAGCATCATCCGTTTGACTTGATGGAACTTGCCTTCTGTAATCGTCAGTTCCAGAGTCGATGTCTCATCCGTTGCCTCTAAGATTACGAGTTTCCCCGGTTTCGTTTTATATCCATCCTCCAACGTGACACCTTCTTGTACTTCAATCACGTCTTCTTCCGTCAACGTACCGATGACTTCTGCATAGTACGTTTTCGCAACATGTTTTTTCGGTGACATCAACGCATGATTAAATGAACCGTCGTTCGTCAACAGTAATAAACCTTCCGTGTCTTTATCCAGTCGCCCGACCGGGAATGGTTTGAAGTACGTCACGTCCTCGAACAATAACTCAATCACTGTTTGGTCCCGCTTGTCTTCCGTCGCACTGATTACACCAGGCGGTTTGTTCATCATCAAGTAGATATATTTTTGATAAACGACAGGTTCACCATACATGAGAATATCTTGTGTCTCGACATCGACATGCTGTTTCGGGTCGAGTACAATCTCACCATCTACTTGAATCGCACCGGATTTTAAGAGTTGTTTGACTTCTTTACGGGAGCCTGCCCCCATATTGGATAACAATTTATCTAGCCGCATTGCCACGTCCTCGTTTCATTGAAAATTTTCTTCCTAATACTGCTTCTGCCAGTCCCGTCCAAATGGCTAATCCGGCAAAAATCACGATGCCAAGTCCCGCACCGACGATTAAAATCGCGAGCGACGCAAGTGTCGTTTCTGGCAAGAATGCAACCATTCCCCATTTCACGAGTGCAACACCGATGCCCATTATGGCACTGATGATCGTGATTAACGATGTCCGGCGCAAGACACTACTGAACGGAAAATCGACCGTTTGGGTGATGCGGAAGAACATTAACCCTGTCGCGACGAGGTACCCGAGAATCGTTGCATACCCGGCACCCGTTCCGTCACCTGTCAAATGAATCAACGGTGCGTTTAGTAAATACTTCGTCACTAGTCCGGCAAGTGTCGCAATGATTGTAAAGTATTGGCGATTGATTCCTTGTAAGACGGCTGCCGTTACAGAGTAAAGCGCTAGGAACAGCGCACTTGGAGCATAACTTAAAAGATACACCCATGCCTCCTGGTCTTTCGGGAAGAGGACATGGAATGTCTCTTGACTCAATAAAATCATCCCGACGACGGCTGGAATCGTGACGAAAAATGCCAATTGATAAATTTGTGAAATTTGTTTTTTAACTTTTTTCATGTTGCCTTGCGTGAATGATGCTGTCAACAACGGCGTTGCCGACAACGACAATCCGGTTGCGACCGAAACAGGAATCAGGACGATTTTATGACTGTCGGCAATTAAATACGCTGTCGCGTTACCCGCTGCCTCAAGTGTATACCCGATACTTTGCAAGGCTGCGTTCATCGTATTTTGATCGATGACTTGATAAAGTGGCGTCGATAACCCGACCATGACGATCGGAATCGCATATGTCAAAAGTTCTTTGTAAAGATCTGTTAACGGCCGTTCCGGTGATTGAACCGTTTGACTGTCACGTAATTCTTGTAATCCGGGAGCACGCTTCCGGAAATAGTAAACGAGGATTGCCACACTTCCGATTGCTCCAATGAATGCACTGAAGGTCGCAATCGTTGCGGCCCATGCTGCATCCGCATCGAAGATATAAATCGCAATGCTAACACCTGCCAGTAAAAACACAATTCGAACGATTTGTTCAAGAATTTGCGAAATTGCTGTGGGTCCCATCGATTGGTAACCTTGAAAATATCCGCGCGTCATGCTCATCGGTGGGATGAGTAATAACGCGAAGCTGACCCCGCGAATCGTCATCGTCACGGCATCGATGTAAGAATCCGAATTGACGTCACCGCCAGGAATTGCCCGATGTGCAAGATAGGGGGCAAGTAAGAATAAGGCGATGAACGAAACGATACCGGTCAAAGACATGATCTTTAATCCAGAACGATACAGACGTTCACTCGTATCGTATTCGCCAAGTGCATTATATTTAGCGACGAATTTAGAGACGGCGACTGGAATACCCGCTGTCGCCAGCCCGATCATGATTGCATAGTAGTTATACGCATACGTATAAAACATGATGCCGGTCGCACCGACCATAAACTGAAAAGGAAACAGGTAAATCAGACCAAGGGCTCGTGAAATCAGTGATGCTCCAGACAAGAGCATCGTTCCACGAACGAATCCCGAGTTACTGGATGAAGTCGATTGCTTTTTGTTAACAGTGGCCATGGTAACTTCCCTCACGCTTTCTTTTTTTATTAAAATTAGACGAGAATACTCCCACTTTTAAACGTTCAGCGCGTAGTCCTAGTGTGAGTGGGAGATGAATCGTCTTCGGGCAAGACGTGTCTTCCGACACGTCAATTGTCCGACACTCTTAGTTTGAAAACAACCAAGATCAGGAATCCTCTACCTCTAAGCGAAGCGTAGGTGGAGGTAGTTCAACGCTTGACAACCCATAATATATTGTCTCAATTAACAAGTTCTATGATGCACAATTGCAAATCATTATACCGCTCCCCTCTCATAAAAGAAAGAGACGGTTTGTTTACAGACCGAACTTCTGCTAAAGTGGAACAAGCAGAAAACTATTCAATGAGGTGACAGCATGTACGATGTAATCGTAATCGGAGGCGGACCGAGCGGCTTGATGGCAACGCTCGCCTCTTTACAAGCAGGCGCGAAAACACTCCTGCTCGATAAAGGAAATAAATTGGGAAGAAAACTTGCGATTTCCGGTGGTGGGCGTTGTAACGTCACGAATCGTAAACCGCTCGACGAACTCGTCCAGTCGATCCCAGGAAACGGACGTTTTTTATACAGCGCCTTTTCACAATTCAGTAACGAGTCGATCATCGACCTGTTCGAAGGGTTTGGTGTGGCGTTAAAAGAAGAAGATAACGGGCGGATGTTCCCTGTCTCGGATAAAGCAGCTGACGTCGTCCGTGTCTTGATTGATCAAATCCGAGCGCACGGTGCCGAGATTCAAACGAATGCAGAAGTCGCGTCGCTCGAGTTTCACACAGACGGTTCATTTGCAGCCGTTCTCATGCAAGACGGCACACGCCTTGAAGCGAACAGTTGTGTCGTTGCAGTCGGTGGACAATCCGTGCCCCATACGGGTTCGACCGGTGACGGGTACCCATGGGCTGAAAAAGCTGGTCATACGATTACCGAACTTTTCCCGACCGAAGTCCCGATCTTACTGAACGATGCTTTTATTCAAGCGAAATCACTTCAAGGGCTCTCGCTCCGCGACGTCGCTTTGACGGTTCACGGAAAAAAAGATAAAGCCATTAAAACACACACGGGTGATTTGCTCTTTACGCATTTCGGGCTGAGCGGTCCGATCGCACTACGTTGCAGCCAATATACAATCAAGGAACGCAAACGCTCCGGCGAACGAATCGTTCATTTATCCGTCGACTTATTCCCAGAAGAATCAATCGGAGCATTGACGGAACGTTTTCAGGCTGCGCTTGCAGCCAATCCGAAAAAAACCGTCCGAAACGCCTTAAAGGGATTCGTACCGGAACGTTTGCTTGAATTACTCTTCACACAAATCGGTTTTGGTGACGAAGTTTGTACGCAAGTGAAGAAACAAGATTTCACGCAACTGCTGACAACATTAAAACGTTTCCCACTTCATGCGACCGGGACACTTGATTTTGATAAAGCCTTCGTCACGGGCGGAGGGGTCTCAATCAAAGAAATCCATCCAAAAACGATGATGTCGAAAAAAGCAGACGGTCTATTCTTTGCCGGAGAAATTTTAGACATTCATGGTTATACCGGCGGCTACAACATTACAGCTGCTTTTGTAACAGGACACTGTGCCGGAACGAATGCTGCTCTACTCAATCAAACGACGTAATTTAAAAAAGGTGTTCGTTCGTGATTTTTTTCACGAACGAACACCTTTTTAATTTTTTTGATCAATCGATCGGGGTAAACGAACGGCTCGAAAATTTATCTGTTTCGACCAAAGCAAACAGTTCATTGTCTTGAACAAAGATTCCTTCTGCCCCGTATACTTTCGGACTTGCAGATTCTCCCGTGATCGTCTTATCCTTCGCATCAATCGAATAAAGATACAAGGAATCGGAGTCCAACGTATAAATGCGCCCTTGTCGTTCTGCGAGTCCAATCGGACGGAAATTTTCTTCAAATGCTTTTTTTGCATCTGCCCGCATACCATCTGCAGCATCGATTCGATCTCGCGTAACAACCGTCAAATACGGAGGTTTCTGCTTTTTCTTGAGTTTCTTTTTCTCTTTTGCTGTCGCATCAGGATCAATTTTAATTTCATCTTGCTTCATTTTAAAATACGTCAATTCGATGCGCCCTAACGACCGGATGTTATTGATCGTGTAAAATTCTTTTTCTTCAGCATCGTACCCAAGCCCATGAAAATTATCTCGAATGGTCGTGCCTTTGATTTTTTCACGCGTTTCTTCCGACCATGCACCGTCTTTTCGCGTAATCGTCACAAGAATTTGATTTGATGTCAGCAATGCAACCGTTTCACCATCAACGAGTGCCATTCCATCAAGCCCTGCGAGTAACAGTTTGCCATCATTCTTCAATTGGAAGGAAGCATTGATTCGCTCGCCCGTCCCACTGACTTCAAAGAAATGATAATCTTCCGTCACAACAAGATAGGAACCAATCGAATCATCATATAACATCTGTTGAACATCCTTGATTAATGGTTCTTCCGGATTCGGAATCGAAGAAGGAAGGCTTGGCGGCACTTGTTTGACAGCCGCTTGGTGTTTTGATTGCGTCTCGATTTTTGTGAAGGTCTCTTGAATTTGCACTAACGTCTCTGGTTTTGAGAAGACGAGTAGAATACAAAGGATCAGACCGGAGACGACGGCAAAAATCGTTGTATAGACTATATAGGATCGTTTCATTTACACAAATCGCCTTTCTCTCTCGGTTTCTGATTCAGTGTAGCAGAAGGCGCACTAAAAAAAAAGCGGACGCGAGACTGAATTCAAAAACAATCCCCTTCCCCCATGACTACATGGGCAAGGGGATTCGTATTAGTTTGCTACGATATTGATGAGCTTTTTCGGTACGACGATGACTTTACGAACCGTCTTGTCGCCAATCCACTCTTTTGTTTTTTCATCTGCAAAAGCGAGTGCTTCGATTTCTTCTTTTGTTGCGTCGATACTGATTGTCAATTTTGAACGGACTTTTCCGTTGACTTGAATGACGAACTCTATCGTATCACTGACGAGTTTCGTTTCATCATATGTCGGCCATGCCGCATACGTTAATGTCTCTTCAAACCCTAGTTGCTCCCATAACTCTTCCCCGAGGTGAGGTGCGACTGGTGTCAACAACTGAATGAATCCACGAAGGAAGTGACGCGGTAACACTTGCTGTTTGTTCGCTTCGTTGACGAAGACCATCAACTGCGAAATCCCTGTGTTGAATTGAATGTTCGAGAAGTCTTCCGTCACTTTCTTGACGGTCTGGTGATAGACACGTTCAAAGTCGGCATCAACCGTCTCGACATCTTGAATGTCTGCAGTCCGTTCGAACAAACGCCAGACGCGGTCAAGGAAGCGACGTGCACCGTCGAGCCCATTTTCCGACCAAGATACGGACGCATCGAGTGGTCCCATGAACATTTCGTACAGACGAAGCGTATCTGCTCCGTGTGATTTGACGATTTCATCCGGATTGATGACGTTCCCGCGTGATTTAGACATTTTTTCGTTGTTTTCGCCAAGAATCATCCCTTGGTTATACAGCTTTTGGAATGGCTCTTTCGTCGGAACAACGCCGATGTCGTATAACACTTTGTGCCAGAAACGTGCGTACAGTAAGTGAAGGACCGCATGTTCTGCCCCACCGATATAAATATCGACCGGAAGCCAGTATTTTAATTTCTCCGGATCCGCGAGTGCCTCTTCATTATGCGGATCGATGAAACGAAGGTAGTACCAGCAGCTACCGCCCCATTGTGGCATCGTGTTCGTTTCGCGGCGTCCTTTCATCCCTGTCACAGGATCCGTATAGTCGAGCCACTCTTCTGCAAGAGCAAGCGGCGACTCTCCTGTTCCCGACGGTTTGATTTCAGGAATCATCGGAAGTTCAAGCGGCAACTCTTCTTTATCCAGCGTCTTCATCGTTCCATCTTCCATATGGACGACTGGAATCGGCTCGCCCCAATAGCGTTGACGGCTAAAGAGCCAGTCACGCAGACGATACGTAATTTTCTTCCGTCCGACTTGGTTCGTTTCGAGTTCCGCGATGATGGTTTCGATTGCGTCCGCCTTCGAGAGACCGTCGAGCATTTGTGAATTGACATGCTCCCCTTCTCCCGTATACGCTGCTTCGTCGACATTTCCGCCTTTTACGACTTCGATGATTGGAAGGTCAAACTGTTTCGCAAACTCATGATCGCGTTCGTCATGTGCCGGAACGGCCATGATGGCACCTGTTCCATACGTCGCAAGAACATAGTCGGCAATCCAGATCGGAAGACGTTCGCCAGAAATCGGGTTGACGGCGAACGCACCCGTGAAGACACCTGTCTTCTCTTTTGCAAGATCCGTCCGTTCAAGATCCGATTTCGTCTGAACAGACGCGATATAACGTTCGACTGCTGCCTGATGTTCTGCTGTCATGATGTCCGCGACGAATGGATGCTCCGGTGCTAAGACGAGGTACGTTGCGCCGAAGACTGTATCCGGACGTGTCGTGAAGACCGTGACTTGTTTTTTGTGGCCGTCAATCGTAAAGTCGATTTCCGCACCTTCCGATTTACCAATCCAGTTCCGCTGCATTTCTTTCACCGACTCCGGCCAATCGAGTTCATCTAAATCGTCGAGGAGACGGTCCGCGTATTCCGTAATCTTAAGGACCCACTGGCGCATCGGGACACGGACGACGGGATGATTTCCACGTTCAGACAATCCATCGATGACTTCTTCATTCGCAAGGACCGTTCCAAGTGCCGGGCACCAGTTGACTGCCACTTCATCGACGAACGCAAGTCCTTTTTCGTACAGTTGTGTAAAGATCCACTGTGTCCATTTGTAGTATTTCGGATCCGTCGTATTGATTTCACGGTCCCAATCATATGAAAAACCGAGGTCTTTCAACTGACGTTTGAACGTTTCAATATTTTGTGCCGTGAACTCACGCGGGTCATTCCCCGTATCGAGTGCATACTGTTCTGCCGGGAGTCCGAACGCATCCCATCCCATTGGGTGAAGGACGTTATACCCTTGCATCCGTTTCATCCGTGCGAGGATATCCGTTGCCGTGTATCCTTCCGGGTGTCCGACATGCAGTCCTGCTCCCGATGGATAAGGAAACATGTCGAGGGCATAAAAGCCTTCCTTACTTGGGTCTTCCGTCGTTACGAACGCGTTATCCTGTTCCCAGCGCGCTTGCCATTTTGGTTCAATCTCACGATGATTATACGACATCTATTCTTCCTCCTCTGATTAAAAAAACCGGTCCTCCGCCCCTAAGAATAGGGACGAAAGACCGGTTTGGCTTCCGCGGTACCACCCACGTTGTCTGTCAATGACAGACCGCTTGACTCACAGATAACGGTGTGAAGGACCGGATTCGCTACTCGTTGTTCACGAATCATGCTCCCTGACGAGTTCATGGACAGTTCCGACTGGTTTGCACCACCCACCAGTTCTCTAAACGGAATGTCTCCACTACTACTTCAGTTCGTTGCATCTGACTATCTATTAGTTAGTTTAATCTGAATCTTAATCAACCGTCAACGTTTCCGTAAAATTTCTCCAATCGCAGCATGTGTTGAAACCTGATGATCCGCGTGATGTAACATCTGCCCCGGCATCCGGTCGTCGAGTAACGCGATGACTTCCATCCCAGCTTTTTTCGCCCCCATCATGCCGTTCGCCGCGTCCTCAATGACGATACATGACTCTGGGGCGAGACCCATCCGTTTTGCTGTCAGCTCGAAGATAGCTGGGTCCGGTTTAGAGCGCGGGACTTCAAAACCGCTCGTGTAGGCGTCGACTGTCAACCCATAAAATGCGATGACGCGTTCAATTTTTTCAAGCGAACTCGATGATGCAATTGCAATCCCGTAACCTTCGCTTCGAGCGATACTCATCAACTCATGAACCCCTTCCTTTAATCCACAGTCTTCCGGCTTGGCGTGTTGTTGAAATAAGTCATGTTCCTGTGCAAGTAACACATCCGTTTGATGCGGTAAGCGATGTTGTTCAATTAATTCCTGCCACATCTCGTCGCCCGTCTTACCCATGAAGGTCGCATATTGAACTAAATCAAGTGGAATCCCGAGTTGATGAAACATTTTTTTATGTACCCCAAAGTAGCGAATTTCACTATCTAAAATGACGCCATCCATATCGAAGATTAAACCCCTCGTTTGCATCCCATTCACTCCTTTTTTTGATTTTAACAAAAAAAACGACAGTGATGGACTGTCGTTTTTATCATTTCGAAATCAGTGTTGGTTGCGAACGATATCCCGGAAAATAATGTTCCAACTCTCCGTCTCCATAGAGCTGGCACAGTTGTTCATATTGAGCAGGCAGTAGAACATTTTTTCCTAAATGATATTCAAATAAACGATAGCCCGTATAGCGACACTTACTCTCGAACAGGCTATCACGCTCTTTATACCCGCCACCTAAATGCTGTTCGACCAACCCGGCATCTTTCGCACATAAAATAGCCTCAAATTCTAACCGTTGATTTGGATAGACCTTATGTTCATCCCGCTTACAGCCAATCAAATGACCATGTGCAAATTCTCGGCCAAGTAAAACGAAGTAACCTCCGATGATTTCCTCGTTAAGTTCTGCAATCAAGAGGAGCGGCGTACAGAGGCTCGTCGACTCAAATAACTGTTCGAAGTAGTCTCGAGAAAAGTAGTAATGGCTCGAGGCATCCTTTCGGTCCATCGTCTGATAATACAACTGAATGAATGATTGTAAATCTTCGTGTGTCCCTCGTCGGACAACTAAGTCAGAAGCCAATGATTTCCGAACCATACTCCGCGTCTTTTTATGAAATGTCTGTGTAATTTCTTCTACGGATGGTCGTAAGTCGATACTCGTAGTATGTCGAATAAATTCTTTTTGCGTCCAGTGGTGCGCAAACCGCTGATTTTCAGTCAACGGATTGTATCGGATCAACTCTGTGACAATCTTTTTCTGCAATGCCCAGTCATAAAAGGAAGTTCGAGCCTCTGCTCACTCCTTTTCAGTCAAATCACCCACCACTTCAGGACCGCCATATCCGTATGGAGTAATCAAATCCCAATACTCCGTATCAAAAATAGCTCGTTTTAAGAAAGGATAAAACAGTTTCCCGGCCTCTCCTTGAAAATAAATCAACCCGGGATGTTCCCCTTCTCGTGCATTTAACATAACGTATTCATAACTGTAAAAGATGTCTAGCGGCTGATTGCGAATAAGTGCTGTCCAAGTTGCCTAATCGTCGATGAAAACGCACTTTGCCATTATGGTACACCTCCTGTTAAAAAACAGACCATAAAAATAAAATTAAATTTCTTTAATTTGGTTAATTAATTAAATTTTACCTCTTTAAGTCACTACCCTGTTTGATTTCTTTTTATTCCGTCCAGCAAAAAAAGACCAACTATTTCTTTTTCGAAACAGTTGGTCTAAGATATCTTAATTGATTTTAGGAATTGCTCGAACAAATACGATACCTGCAAGTAAAATCAATCCGATTAGCGTCAAGAAGACCGCATTCATCCCAGATAAATCGTAAATCAATCCACCGACCGTCGGACTAATCATCCGTCCAGCGGAAGCCGCAATGTTGACGTACCCTTGGAATTCCCCTTCTTTACCGATCGGTGCAAGTCGTGCCGCCATCGCAGGGACAGCTGGCCAGATGAACATCTCTCCAACCGTTAAAATGACCATCGCAACAAGAAACATTTCAAACCCTTCAGCAAACGGTACGATGAGATAGGATAATAAGAAGATGCCCGTTCCCGTCAATAATTGACGTTTTAAATCATCTCCGAACCATCTTAAAATCGGCGTCAAGAGCGGTTGTGCGAAGACGATTAATGCTCCATTGATTGTCCATAAAATCGAGTACTCGGAAATCGTCACACCAAGTGATTTCGTGTGGACGGCAAACGTTCCTTGCCATTGTACGTAAACGAACCAAAGCAACGCATACCCGACTGAAACGTAGAGCATCGTCCGAACCGACTCCTTCGATAACGGCTCACGGACTTCTTCCGTCGTAAACTCTTTTTGTCGTTTAACCTGCGGCGCCTGAATCCAGTTCAAACCTATGAACAGAACAATCGCAAACACTACATAGAGCAATAAGTTCGCGATGAAGATAAATTGAATATCAATCGCAGCAATTTGACCACTGACTGCCGTACCGAGCGCAACTCCAACGTTTTGTGCTACATAGATTGCATTAAAGGCACGTCGTCCGCCTTTTGGCCAAATCAGACCGGTTAATGCGTAAATCGTCGGGAACACCATCCCCCCGACGAAACCGATCAATCCAAGCATCGTCACATAACCAATGAATGTCTGATGGAACAACAGCAGACCAATCGAAGCAATCACGAGTCCGATGACACTGATGATGAGCGTCCGCTTCCCACCTAAACGATCAAACGCTTTTCCACCCATGTAATTTCCGACGATTGCGAGCGCAGAGTTGACGAACAAGGCCATTCCTGCCTTGGTCATGGATTCGCCTAAGTATTCATGAATATATAATGTATTAAACGGCCATAAAAAAGAGGCTCCTGTCGTATTGATCGCCATCGCCAACACGAGGATCCAGACCGCACGAGGTAATTTCGGCATAATAGGTGTCCTCCAATATAGTTCTCACCCTTGCCACTTTACGAAATTGTTCTGTGCTCTGTCAAGAAACTTCATTTTGAATGAATTATCGGAATAATGGTATAATCAGGAACAAAAGAATACGTGATGAACGAACAAAGAATAATCTTACTTGAACAGGAGTCTGAACCCATGTCACTAGCCCGCGTCTTACCTTATGCCAAAGAACTCTTAGAATCTGTCATCCACGAAGGAGATTGTGTCGTCGATATGACTGCCGGAAATGGTCACGATACCTTGTTTCTTGCGGAACAAGTCGGACCAGACGGTCGTGTCATCGCCTTCGATGTACAAGAACAAGCGATTGAAGAAACGAAACGTCGTCTAGAAACCGCTCACGTCAAAGAGTGGGTCGATCTTTACCACGAAAGTCATATTCATGTTGGCGCACGCCTCGTTAATGAAGCCCGTCCGATTCGAGCGGGCGTTTTCAATCTTGGTTATTTACCAGGAAGTGACAAGTCCGTCACGACGACCGGTGAAGATACGTTAGAAGCGCTAGGTGCTTTGTTACCTGTCCTCGTACCCGGCGGTTTAATCGTCCTCGTCATCTATCATGGACATGTAGAAGGAAGACGTGAACGGGATGCTGTTCTCGATTATGTCGAAAGTCTTTCGCAGCAAGACTACGCCGTCTTACAGTATCGTTTTCTCAATCAACAAAACAATCCTCCTTTCATCATCGCCATCGAAAAAAAATTAAAAAAGCAAACACTCGATTAATAGTAAAAGACGCTGTCAGCACGACAGCGTCTTTTTTGTCATTCCTCAACCATCTTCAAAAAAAGCAATAATTTTTCAGCGAACCGCGTATTGAGACGTTCAAAGCTGAAATGCGGAAATCCATGGAGCCGTTGAAGATAGATTTGATCGCCACCCATTTTCCGGCAAATCTCTAACGTATATTTTACGTCCGCGAATTGATCGTCCGGTGCATAAAAACAAGCGAGGTTGACTCGTGGTAATTTCTTCCGCTCTTCATCATGTAGGACGATTTCTTCTTCAATCTCCCGGTACTGTGCATATGTCAACTCTCCGAGACGTGCCGTATCTTCACTATTTTGACCAAACGGCAACATCCCGAGTGGCGCATCCGGTCGAAAACGATCGAATGCACTTGCAAATACTTGTTTGACGCCACCGAGTTGTTTTGAATTATGCCAATCAAATAACGGCGAAATATACGACAAACTCGCAATCGGCAATTCATATTCCTGCAGTAGCCGGTTGACGACGAGTGCGCCCATGCTGCAGGCTATGATGTGAATCGGTAACTTTCGTTTTCCGGCTTCTCGTAAAGCATCCTTCAGCAGTTGTTGATGTTCCTCAAGCGATATCCGGCGCGGAGCATCTACACGTAACACTTCATAATCCTTTTCAAGGACTCGAATTAACGCATCGCTCGGCGTCGCTCGCAGTTGAAGGGGATAGACAAGTACGATAATTCCTGTTGCTTGATCTTCCACAAACTCACCTCTTCATACAAGTATCTCTGTATTATAACGTTTACATCTTGATGTCAAAACCATCTTAAGTTGGATTTTCATTCATATATACGCTTTAAGCGTGTCACAGGTTCCACTTGACCGAAAATTTCTTCAGTCGTTTCACTTTCTTCTTTAAAACCGAAAGAGACTAGAAACTGGCGCGCTTTATAATTTCTTGATTCAACGTAGACTTCAATTGGGGAAGCACCTTGGTGTTCAAGTTCACGAATCAACTTTCGCCCAATCCCATTTTGTTGATATTTCGGTAGTACGTACAAGCGAACGATTTCCCACGTGCCGTCAACATCGATTGCATGGATGAAACCGACGATTTCTTCCTCGATAATGGCGACATTGAAATATTCTCCCCGCGCTTCCTCCGCCGTCCGAATTGCTCGAACGACTTCTTCTTGCGGATACGCCTCTTGTACGAAATGGGCTTTCGAGCTTTCCGAGTAAATCTCTTCATACGTATCCATCCAAGAGGTGATGGCAATATCATGAATGCGTGCCGCATCAGTAGGAATTGCTTCGCGTATCTCCATATCGGACTCCCCCTTTTTTCCGTTTACCGGTACATGTTCTTTTACCCTGTTCTAGAAAAATCATTCGTTTCCCTCCAAAATTCGAGACAAACAAAAAAAGTTCAGAAACAAACTCGTGCGAGTCTGCTTCTGAACTGAAAATTAAGCGAATCGTTTCGCTTGTTCTTCAAGAATTGCTGCTTTATCAGTTTGCTCCCATGGTAATTCGATATCTGTACGACCGAAATGACCATAAGCTGCTGTCTGACGATAAATCGGACGGCGAAGATCAAGCATCTTGATGATCCCTGCTGGGCGAAGATCGAAATTTTCGGCAACGAGTTCGACGAGTTGTGCTTCTGGAAGTTTACCTGTTCCAAACGTATCAACTGCAATCGATACTGGGTGCGCGACACCAATCGCATACGCAAGTTGAACTTCTGCTTTATCTGCAAGACCAGAAGCTACGAGGTTTTTCGCGACGTAACGTGCTGCATATGCTGCAGAACGGTCAACTTTTGTTGGATCTTTACCAGAGAATGCGCCGCCGCCATGACGTGCATAGCCACCATACGTATCAACGATGATTTTACGTCCAGTTAATCCTGCATCACCTTGTGGTCCACCGATGACGAAGCGACCTGTCGGGTTAATGAAGAACTTTGTTTCCGCATCGATGTATTCTGATGGAATCACAGGTGCGATGACATGCTCTTTCAGGTCTGCTTGGATTTGCTCAAGCGTCACTTCTTCTGCATGTTGTGTTGAGATGACGATTGTATCGACACGAACCGGTTCGTTGTTCTCATTGTATTCTACAGTTACTTGCGTCTTACCATCCGGACGGAGGTAGTCAAGTTGTCCAGTTTTACGGACTTCTGCGAGACGACGAGCAAGTTTGTGTGAAAGTGAGATCGGAAGTGGCATCAATTCAGGCGTTTCTTTCGTTGCATAACCGAACATGAGACCTTGGTCCCCTGCACCGATTGCATCGATTTCTTCATCTGACATGTTACCTTCGCGTGCTTCAAGCGCTTGGTCAACACCGAGAGCGATATCTGCTGATTGCTCATCGATTGAAGTCAATACAGCACAAGTGTCTGCATCGAAACCATATTTAGCGCGTGTATAGCCAATCTCACGAATTGTTTCGCGAACGACTTTCGGGATATCGACATAAGTCGATGTCGTGATTTCACCTGCGACGAGGACAAGTCCTGTCGTGACAGATGTTTCAGCAGCGACACGAGCATTCGGATCGGCTGCGAGGATTGCATCTAAGATAGAATCCGAGATTTGGTCACAGATTTTATCCGGGTGACCTTCAGTAACTGACTCCGACGTAAATAGTCGGCGATTAAGGTTTGTCATGTTTGACCCTCCCAAAAAAGAATTTGACGGTGTACTCATTTCCCCTAGTTGAGTGGGACGGTAAAATGAAAAAAACCTCTCCATGTCCAAAAAATGGTCAGGGAAAGGTTGTGCGTTCTTCCTTTACCCTCTTATCGTTCGAAGTGTTTACTTCGCTTCAGGAGAGCACCTTTTCCTTCATTAATAGAATTCTTAATGTAGGACGGTTGCCGGGTTTCTTCGGGCCTTGTTCCCTCCACCTGCTCAGAATAAGAGTATCCGTTACGAATTACATGATATAAAGTTGTGACCACTCTGTCAAGCTACGTTTTAATTTCTAGTCGAAACTTTCCCGAAGAGATGTTAAACTGTTAATGCTGAAAGCGTTTCCAAATAAATAGAAATCAGCGCTAAAAAAGGATTGCTCATCCTTTAGTATGTCATATATAATAAATGTGTCATACTAAATGCCAGAGCTAAACCAACGTAGGGGAAAGGTGGGGTCAGGATGCCGATGACGGTCCTGAATATCGAAGAGCTACTCAAGAAGGAGCATGTGTTCAAACAACTATCTGTTGCTGAGCTAGTCGAACATGCAATTCGTAACGAAGAAGGGGTTCTTGCTGAAAATGGCGCTCTGTCTGTAGAAACGGGGAAATTTACAGGTCGTTCACCTAAAGACAAGTTCATTGTTCGCGATCAGTCATGCGAGTCACATATCGATTGGGGCCATGTCAATCAACCGATGGAAGCAGACAACTTCGAGCAACTTTTACAAAAAGTTCTTCGCTACATGAATGAAGCAGATCAGCTCTACTACACAGAAGCTGCTGCTGGTGCAGACACTCATTTTACCCTTCCGGTTCGGATCGTGACACAATATGCTTGGCATAATTTGTTTGCAAAACAACTATTTTTGCGTGAATATCCGACAGAAGCTGCTTTTGAGCCTTTCACGGTTATTTATGCGCCTCACTTCAAAGCAGATCCGAAAGTCGATGGAACGAATTCCGAAACGTTCATCGCCATGTCATTCGAACATCGGATTGTCTTAATCGGTGGAACAGAATATGCGGGCGAAATCAAAAAATCGATTTTCTCTGTCATGAACTACCTTTTACCTCAACGAGACGTCTTATCGATGCATTGCTCGGCTAACGTCGGTCATGAGGGTGACGTCGCCTTATTCTTCGGATTATCCGGTACTGGTAAGACCACACTGTCTGCTGACGACAGTCGTCAATTGATTGGTGACGATGAGCACGGGTGGTCCAACGACGGCGTCTTCAATATCGAAGGTGGCTGTTACGCAAAAACGGTCAACCTATCGCGCGAAAAAGAACCACAAATCTTTGATGCGATTCGGTTTGGCACTGTCCTTGAAAACGTCGTCCTCGATGATGCACGAATTCCTGACTATGATGATACGTCAAAAACGGAAAACACACGGGCCGCTTATCCGATTACAGCGATTGATAATATTGCAGTACCATCACGCGCCGGACATCCGAAAACGATTGTCTTTTTAACAGCTGATGCTTACGGCGTCCTGCCGCCAATCAGTAAGTTGACGAAGGAGCAAGCGATGTATCACTTCTTATCCGGGTATACATCGAAGTTAGCCGGGACAGAGCGTGGCGTAACAGAACCGGAAGCGACATTCTCGACATGCTTCGGTTCACCCTTCTTACCGCTCATTCCTGAAAAATATGCAACGATGCTCGGTGAGCTCATCGACCGGCACGGTGTCACGGTTTACCTCGTCAATACAGGCTGGACGGGTGGCGCATATGGGACGGGAAGTCGGATGAAGCTTGCATATACACGGACGATGGTCAATGCAGCTGTCAACGGCACACTCGCTGATATCCCGACGGAAGAGCATCCGATTTTCGGGCTACACATGCCGCTCGAAGTCCCTGGTGTCCCAAGCGACTTGCTCAACCCTGTCAAAGTTTGGTCGGATGCTGATGCGTATGAACAACAAGCACGGGCTTTGGCGACTAAATTCAAACAAAATTTCACACGGTTCGACAGTGCAACTACTGAAATCAAATCAGCAGGGCCACGTGTTTAATTAAATTAAGATAATTAAAAGGCACCAGACACTGTATGTTCAGTGAGCTGGTGCCTTTTAACGTCCATCAGACGATTGAATCTTCTTCATCCGGTTGCAAATGAAGTTCTTTTTTAGTCAACCAATCTTGACTCTCTTTTAATAGTGCATAGGCACGCTGTTTTGAAATACCAAAACGATGGGTTAGTTTTTCAAACTGTTCAAATTCACCACGGTCGGCACTAATCGCGAGCAATAAACAATCACGAAACGGATGATCTTTTCCTTGTAACACGATTTTCAACGTCGACTCGATTGGTAATTGATCAATGATTTCATCAATATCGACTGACAGTAATGCATCGATATGCGAGAGTAAGCCAATCATGTAGGCACTTTCCGGACGTAACGTCTTTGTTTCAAGTGCAAATAACTCGCATAACTTGGCACAATGCAGTGAAGAACGCAACAACTCGTCTGACCACTTGTACGGACTCGCAAGTCGCATCTCTCGTAAAACGATTAACGAAATCCAACTTTTAAGTTGTGAAAACCCGAGTAGTGAAATCGCTTGACGAACGGATTCGACGGTATTTCGAAGACCAATCCCGGGAGAATTGATGAGCTGGAGGACTTGCACACTAATGTATGGATTTCCTTCGATTTCATCGACGACTTGGTCATAATACTCATCTGATTCGAGCCACTTCAACATCTTTAACAATACAGGCAATTGTGGCGGAACAGCCTTCCCTTTCATCAACATCGGTTTTGCATAAAAATAGCCTTGGAACCAGTCGTACCCCATGCTCAAACTACGAAGATGATCTTCATGCGTTTCGACACGCTCTGCCAACAAACGGATATGCGGATAGTTTCGTTTAACGATATGTAAAATCGCACTTTGTTCACGTGGGTTGATTGCTTCGATATCAATTTTTATTAAATCAATTAAATCAAACAACTCTGGACCATGATTTCGTAATAAATCCGTCACGAAATCATCCAAGGCCAATTGAAATCCAGCCTCTTTCCATTTTTTCAAAACCGACAGCATATGTGAATCGATGACGACGGTCTCAAGCACCTCGATGACAAATCGTTCCGGATCTAAGTGATCAATCAGCTCACCTTGTAATAAATCACCGGTGAAATTGATGAATAAACGTTTTCCTTCTGCCACTCGATCGACACCTAAATGGACGAGCGTATTCGTCAACACGTCCATCGTCGCTAATTCACCATCAAAAATAGCAGGCGCTTCCACTGAACGATATAATAATTCAAATGCATCGATGGCACCGGATCGATTCACGATTGGTTGTCGTGCCAGCAAGATTTCCATCCCGTTCTCCCCTTTTGTCTTCCACCCTATTGTTCACTTCATATTTTCTAGTATACCAAATATTGTTTTTTGTTTAAAAAATGCTTTTTTAAAACATATCAATGTTACTGATTTCCTAAAAAAAGTCACCCCGGCTGTTCGAGGTGACTACATCCTATGTTCCATCAGCGCAACATCCAATCGATGATTTCCTTCGTCACAGCAAATTTTTCGTGCAACGGAAATTGATGGGCCTGCTCGTAAATACGAAGCCGCGTCTGACTCGGATAGCGCGCAGCATAATTCGTTGCATGACGTAAGCGAACCTTTTGATCGTACCGTCCGTGAATCAGCAAGACTTGCCCTTGTGGAGCGGCGTAGAGCGGCGAACGGATTTGATACGCTTGTTGTTGCGTCTCTGGCAATCCACCCGTGAAACGGCGTAACATTTTTTGCATCGTTCTCTGTTCTTCATATGTCCAGACGAGATTCGTCACCCCTGCCCATGAGACCGTGCGCGCGACCGGGCGATGATGTGCCAACAACAAGGCCATCTGCCCACCACGAGAGAAGCCAAACACCGAGACGCGTTCCGCGTGACGGGTTAACCAATCATATGCCCCTGTTGCATCACGAATATCATGATGACCAAAATCTTCCTTCCCTGTGCCTCCTAAGTTCCCTCGGTAAAAAGGGGCCATGACTAAAAATCCGGCTTGAGCAAACTGCATCAGTCGCGTCGGTCGAACCATTCCGATATTACGTGTCCCGCCACGTAAATACAGCATCCCTTGCCCATTCGGACGTGTCGGTAAAACGACATAGGCACCGACCCGTTCGTGATCAGATGTTTCATAGTATATACGAAACGTCCGGAAGGGACCTTGCTTCGGCAATTCAAACCAATCGGCGTTCGGCGAGTACACGAAGTGTCTCCGGAAGGACACGGTCCTTCATCATAAAGCTGTATTTTCGATTCGCGTCAAGACGCTGCGGGAGGTCGTCCAACAAAAAGGCTCCGTCTGTCTCATCGACAGCGAGATGCGGAACGAGTGATTCGATTTCGGCGAAGTAGATATTCTTAATGATTGTATCGCCTCGTCCTTCGACACGATATTGACCAATGTAGGCGAGGCTTGCGATGCTACCGCCTGTCTCCTCCATCACTTCCCGGCGTGCCGCTTCTTCCGCTGTTTCACCCGGTTCGACTTTTCCCCCAGGAAACTCGTACCCGCGCTGCTTATGATGCGTCAATAGCCATTTCCCCTCGTACACGGCAATGACCCAGACATGGAGAGGTTTTGTCGAGAAAGGATGATCATCGAAACTCAACTCAACTTGATTTTGATAGTAATCTAAAAATCTAATCACGTACGTGCACCTCATTTCTTCTTCTACCTTCACTTTACCTGTTTCGAAAGCATTCTAAAAGTGAAAGTGCGTAGGAATCGAGGAGAATGACAAAAAAAGGCATCCCCTGTCATCCAGGAGATGCCTTTCCAACTTATTTCAAGCGTGCTTCGAGCTCTGCTTTTTCTGCTTCAAAACCAGGTTTTCCGAGAAGTGCGAACATATTTTTCTTATATGCCTCAACACCCGGTTGGTCGAATGGGTTAACTCCAAGAAGATAACCGCTCATCGCGCAAGCTTTTTCGAAGAAGTAGAACAAGAATCCGAGATGGTACGGCGTCATCTCTGGTAATTCGACTGTTAAGTTCGGAACTTGACCATCTGTATGAGCAAGTAACGTCCCTTCTGCCGCTTTATCGTTGACGAATTGGATTGATTTCCCTTCGAGGAAGTTCAAGCCGTCAAGATCTTGTGCATCTTTTTCAATCGTCAATTCATGACGCGCTTGACCGACTTTAATGACCGTCTCAAACAAATCACGACGCCCCTCTTGCACGTATTGACCCATCGAGTGTAAATCTGTCGAGAAGTCGACCGCTGCCGGGAAGATCCCTTTGAAGTCTTTTCCTTCTGATTCTCCGTACAACTGTTTCCACCATTCTGATACATAATGTAACGCTGGTTCGTAGTTAACGAGAAGCTCGATCGTTTTTCCTTTTGCATATAATGCATTTCGGACGACAGCATATTGATATGCTTCATTTTCAGCCAGGTTTTCGTTCGCAAATTTCTCTTGTGCGTCACGCGCGCCAGCCATCAATTCTTCGATTGAAATACCAGCAGCAGCGATTGGCAAAAGACCGACCGGTGTCAAGACAGAGAAACGTCCACCGACATCATCCGGAATGACGAACGTCTGGTATCCTTCTGAGTCAGCAAGTGTTTTTAACGCCCCACGTGCTTTGTCCGTCGTTGCATAAATTCGGTTTTTTGCTTCAGCCTGACCGTATTTCTCTTCCATGAACGATTTCAACAATCGGAATGAAATTGCCGGCTCCGTCGTCGTCCCTGATTTAGAGATGATGTTGACCGAGACGTCTTTTCCTTCAAGCACTTCAAATAAATCGTGCAGATACGTCGATGAAATGTTATGACCCGCATAAATGATTTGTGGCGCCTTCCGCTCGTCTTTTGATAACAGGTTGTGGAAGGAATGACCTAACATCTCGATTGCGGCACGCGCTCCGAGGTAAGATCCACCGATTCCGACGACGAGCAAGACGTCTGAATCTGATTTGATTTTTTCAGCTGATTCTTGAATGCGAGCGAACTCCGCTTTGTCATAGTTCGTCGGTAAGTCGACCCATCCGAGGAAGTCGCTGCCGGCACCTGTGCCATTATGAATCGCTCCATGTAATGTCTTAACCGTGTCTGCCATGTAATCTACTTCATGTTGCCCTACGAATTGTAATGCTTTCGAATAATCAAAACGTACCGTTGTCATTCCATCGTCCTCCTTATTCATTCGCAAACAAATGCGACCTTCCTTCTCATTAAAACGCAAGAAGGAAGGTCGTTCAAGTCTTTTGTGAAAAGATTAGCAAATGTTAGAGAAACTTATAACGCTGCCGTTACGATTTCACGAACATCTTCATTACCAAGTGATTTGAAGTTACCGAAATCACCGCGCGTCATTGCTGACTTGACGATTGAATCGACTGTATCTTCTTTAATGTCGTAGTCCGCGAGACGGTTTGGTGCACCGAGTGATGTCCAGAATGCACTGATTGCATCGATCGTCGCATGAGCTGCTTCGATTTCTGATTTACCTTCTGTGTCGACGTTAAAGACGTTTTCACCGAGTGTCACGAAACGATGTGCGTTTGACTCGTCTAACACGTGGCGCATCCAGTTCGGGAAGAGGATTGCAAGACCACCTGCGTGTGGGATGTCATGAACCGCTGAGACGGCATGCTCGATATTATGTGAAGCCCAGTCACCGCGTGCTCCCATTTGAAGTACGCCGTTAAGTGCCATCGTACCTGCGAAGAGAATCGTTCCGCGAAGTTCAATGTTTTCAAGATCGTTGACGAGTTTTGGTGCTGCTTCGACGACAGCTTTCATGACGCCTTCTGTCATCCGTTCTTGGACAGGTGCGTGTGCTGTGTGGAAGTACTGCTCAAGACAGTGACTCATCATGTCGACAATCCCGTAAATTGTTTGGTCTTTTGGAACACTGACCGTGTATTTTGGATCAAGGATTGAAAACGTCGGGAATGTAAGCGGGCTACCCCAACCGTATTTCTCTTGCGTTTTCCAGTTCGTGATGACAGAACCAGAGTTCATTTCTGAACCGGTTGCTGCAAGTGTCAAGACGGTACCGAATGGAATGACTGTTTCCGGAGTCGCTTTCCCGATGACGAGATCCCATGCTGAACCTTCATACGGAATACCTGCTGCGATCAGTTTTGTACAGTCGATGACAGAACCACCACCTAGTGCGAGCAATGCATCAACATCTGCTTCACGTGCGATCTTAATGCCGCGCTCTGCTGTTTCAATGCGTGGGTTTGGTTCAACGCCATCACATTCGACGTATTCGATTCCTGCTTCGTTCAGTTCGCGTGTAACGTCGTCATAGACGCCGTTGCGTTTAATACTTCCGCCACCAAAGACGAGCATGACTTTCTTAGCATTTAGTGTTTTAAGTTCTTCTTTGATTTGGCTGACTTGACCGTCACCAAAAATTAATTTCGTTGGATTGCGATATTGAAAGTTTTCCATTGTGTGTTGCCCCCTCGATAAGTAATGAACATCTTACATTATCCACACATTCCCCTTTCGCATCTATTTTAATGCTTATAACGTAAAAAAAAAGAGAACCGACCGATGTCGATTCTCTTAAAGATTCTTATTTTTGGAAGTTTGATTTTTCAATCCATTCTTCCAATTTGCCTTTTAACACGTTGAAGCCAGGAGCTTCTTCTTGTTTGAAAGCAGGACCTGCATCGCGGCGTCCAGCGTTTTTGCGTGGGCCTTTAGCGCGTGCTTCGCGTTTTGGAGCTTCCTGAGTTGCTTTGATCGAAAGCTTCATTTTTTTGTTAGCTTCGTCGATGTCGAGAACTTTAACAGTTACTTCATCGCCAACTTTTACGTAATCGTTGATGTCTTTTACGTAATCGTGTGAGATTTCTGAGATGTGGACGAGACCTTGTGTTTGCTCGTCAAGTGCTACGAAAGCACCGAAGTTTTGAATACCAGTTACTTTACCAGTAACGACTTGGTCTTTTTCAAAGTTTGCCATAGTTTATACACTCCCTAACTAAATTCATCAACTTATAATAACATACTTTTTACGGATGGTAAAAAATATTTTTTAAATTGTTTATTTTTTATTTTCCAAGGGAACATTTTAGTAGCAAGACTTCAAGTATTCCCCCTGATTCTGCCGGACTTTTCGAGTCCGGCCCTTTTTTTGTTTCTTCTTACTCCTCAACGCAAAAAGGACCGGTTCGGTCTGCTCGCTTTCCGCGGACAAGACATCATGCCGCTTCAGATGCGTTGCATCTTCCAGGGTCATGATTGTCTTGTTTTCCCGCAGGAGTCGAACATGACCTCACCTGTCCTAGCGTAAAGGAAATTTTACGGTGAAGCAACCAAAATTTAATACAGATTGATTAGTCGATTAAAAGTCGAAACGCAATTGGCAATGGTCATTTACGAATGAACCTGAACGAAAGTGTTCTTCGATCCAGCGGGTTCCGCGATAATGACCGCATACCCAGTGTGGATTCCGATAGTGTGGCGTAATAAGACACATTCGAAACTACCTCCTTCCCTTTGAGCAGGGAAGAATGATTCGCAACATCAATCAAATAAGGTTTTACCTGAATACGCATATGTAGTATTGTTTGGTTAAGAAGATTTCAATACTATTCTTGTTCGAGTAGACATTGGCGTGTCTATTTGAACGCAACGCGCAGTTGAAAGTTCATTCTTTCCTGCCGTACTTAAGCAGTTGCAATTTTGCAGCTGCTTTTTTTGCGTTCTTTTCGGATCACCTCCTTAAAAATCAAAATTTTTAGTTTTTTTCGACGTCAGAAAAAGAACTAACTGATTTTGTAGATAAATTTTCATCAGTTAGTTCTTTCCACTTACATTTCATTCGACTTACAAATCGTCAAATCCGTTCGCATCCGTCACTTTTGCATACGAACGTGATTTTTGTTCGAAGAAATCGGATTTCGTCGCATTCATCGAGTCATCCGAATACGCACGAATCCACGGCATGACGTCCTCGTCATGTCCTTCATAGAGATCGGAGAGACCAATGACACGAAGGCGCTTGTTCGCGAGATATTTGACGTAATCACGCATTTCACTGACATCGAGTCCGTCCAAGTCACGCAGGACATACTCACTCCACTCGATTTCGAGATCGACGGCACGCTCGAATGTCGCATACACGAACTTCGTGAATGAACCATCGGCATCGATTTCCGAGTGTTCCGTCAAGACGGCACGCAACAATTGACTGATGAAGTACGAGTGTTGCAGTTCGTCTCGCTGGATGTAACTGATCATCGTCGACGTTCCGACCATTTTTTGATGACGCGCTAAGTTATAGAAGAAGGCAAAACCAGAATAGAAGTTGATTCCTTCAAGAACGATTGATGCGACGAGTGATTTCGCAAAGTTTTCCGGTGTCCGGTCGTTTTGGAAATCTTCATATAAATCAAGAATAAAGGCATTCCGCTTCATGACCATATCGTCATCTTTTGCGATATCGAAAATCCGGTTTTGTTCCGAAAGTGGAACGAGACTCGATAAGACATAGCTGTACGACTGGTTATGGACGACTTCCTGTTGCGCGATGATCGCAAGAATTGCATGAATCGATGCATCTGACGTGAACATCGCCGACTCTAGGATGTAACGCGTTTGGACCGAATCCAAGATTGATAGGAGACCGATGATCCGTTCAAACGCATCTTGTTCCCGCTCACTCAGTTGATTCCATTGCTGCATGTCTTTTGACATCGAAATCTCATCCGGAATCCAAAAGTTTGATAAAAGCTGTTTATAGATTGAGTAAAACTGCGGATAGGCGATATCGTTCCAGTTGACGATTGAACTCGTCTCCCCACCGATAATCGCTGTCGCACGATTCGGATGGCGGGCATCAAGCAGTTTGATCTTTTGTAACTGTTCCATGTTGTTCGACTCCTTCTTGCTGTAATTGCAGGATCGTTCGTTTCGTCCATTCTTTGACGGTATGCGGACGATTCCGTGGTGACTGTTCGATTTTTAACAGTTCACCGGCGAGCGGCACACCAAATTTCGCGAGATGGTAGGCCATTTCATCAACGGCGCGGCAGTACTTGACGAACATCTTATCGCCCGTACCGAAGACGGCAGCTTGCGGAATTTTGTGCGGACTTTCCTTTAAGACAAGCTTCAGGCAGTCGCGCATTTCATCCGGTAATTGACCGTCGCCCCATGTGTAAGAACCAAAATAGACGATATCATAAGGTGCTAATTGATATGTCGTCACATCATCAGCGAACATCATCGTTGGTTCGACGTGCATGTCGGAACAGGCTTTCGCAATCAGTTCCGCAACCTCCTCTGTGTTACCGCTCATTGACGCATATACGATTGCTGCCTTCATGATATCGTCTCCTCTCTTATGACGAACACGACTCACATTCATCGATTTCGACGGTTGTCGAACGTGTATAATAAATCGTCTTCATCCCGAGTTGCCATGCTTCCATGTGCATCTCGAGTAATTCAGTCGCTTTGACGTTGTTTTTGACATAGAGATTAAAACTGATCGCTTGGTCGATATGACGTTGACGTGATGCATTTTGACGAATGCTCCACAGTTGATCAATCTCAAATGCTGATTTATAGAACCAGTTCGTATCCGGCGTCAAATCCGGAACCGTCACAGGAATCTTGTAGTTTTTCTTTTCTTCTGCGTAGACTTTTTTATAGATTGGATCAATCGATGCCGTACTACCGGCGATGATTGCTGTCGACGAGTTCGGTGCGACTGCCATCAGGTAGGCATTTCGCATACCATGCTCTGTGATATCTGCTTGGAGACGATCCCAGTTCAGCTCGGCAGTTGATTTATAGTGACGACGTTTGATGTATTCACCTGTTTGCCATTCTGATCCTTCGAATAAACGGTATGCCCCTTTTTCTTTCGCAAGTTGCATCGATGCATCAATCGTCAAATAAGCGATTTTTTCGTAAAGACGATCCGCATACTGGACGGCTTCGACCGATTCCCAGCGAATCCCTTCGAGTGCAAGCAGATGGTGCCAACCGAACGTCCCAAGACCGACGGCACGGTATTTTTGGTTCGTGATTTGTGCTTGCGGGACGTCAATCGTATTCAAATCGATGACGTTGTCGAGCATCCGCATCTGAATCGGAATCAACCGTTCGAGGACATCCGAACGAACGGCGCGCGCGAGGGCGATCGAAGATAAATTACAGACGACGAAATCGCCCGGTGTTTTCGTAATGATGATTTTTCCATCTTCCGTGTATTCTTCCGTCACCGTCGTCGGGCTCATGTTTTGCATGATTTCCGAGCAAAGGTTTGACGAATAGATCATGCCGGCATGCTTGTTCGGATTGGCACGGTTTACCGCGTCACGGAAGAACATGTACGGTGTTCCGGTCTCGAGTTGCGAACGCATGTAACGTTTGACGAGATCAATTGCCGAAACTTTCGTCCGGCTGAGACGCGGTTCGTTGACACAGGCTTCATACTTTTCAGTGAAGCTGCCCCCTTGTTCCGTCTCATCGAAATGATCTTCAAGACTAAAGCCCATCACCGTCCGGATTTCGTGTGGATCGAATAAATACCAATCGCCACGCGCTTCAACCGTACGCATGAAGTGGTCCGGCAAACTCACGCCCGTAAAGAGATCATGTGTCCGCAATCGCTCGTCCCCGTTGTTGAGTTTCGCATCGAGGAACTCGAGGATATCTTTATGCCAAATGTCGAGATAGACCGCAATTGAACCTTGACGCATGCCGAGCTGATCGACACTGACTGCTGTGTTGTTCAACTGTTTCATCCAGGGAATGACACCACTCGAAACACCTTTGAATCCTTTAATGTCTGATCCGCGCGAACGAATTTTACCCATGTAGACGCCGATTCCGCCGCCGCCTTTTGAGAGTGTCGCAACGTCCGTATTCGAGTCGTAAATCCCCCGGAGTGAATCATCTACCGTATCGATGAAACAAGACGATAACTGTCCGTATGATTTCCCGGCATTCGAAAGCGTTGGCGTCGCAACCGTCATGTAGAGGTTCGACAAAGCCCAGTACGATTCTTTGACGAGCTCGACCCGGCGTTCTTTCGGTTCTGTCTGCATCAACGTCATCGCGATAATCATGAAGCGTTCTTGCGGTAGTTCATATAATTTTTTCACGTGATCCCGGGCAAGATAACGATCCGCTAACGTCCGGAGACCAATGTATGTGAAGAGTTGGTCGCGTGAAGGATCGATTGTCGCAGCGAGTTCTTCGATTTCATCCTTCGTGTAGGCTGAAAGTAAATGTGGTGTGAAAATACCAATTTCAGTGAGCTTTTCAATCAACGTGTAAAGCGATCCATAACGTTCATCTGCTACATATCCACGATTTTCACTTGCCTCGAGATAAAGACGATTTAAGTACGTTGCCGTCGCGACGAACGTCCAGTTCGGTTCCTCTGCTTTTAACATGTCGAGCGCATGCATCGTCAAAAGTTCGTAAACTTGATCGGCCTGGAGCGTTTTCCCTTCGAGCGCCCGAATCGCGCGTTCTGTATAACGTTCGATGTCGAGTTCTGGATAAGACGCTGTCACTTGTCGAATCACGAGATATACATCTTCTATTGTCATTGCACCCTTATAGATGCGTGCTGTATTCAGTGGAGATGCCACTATGAACCACTCCCATTCTCTATCGTTAAACAGGTTCGCATTGCAGTAAAAAATGCGCTAAACTAAAAAAAGACGTCCTACATATAGAAAGAACTATTAAAGTGTCACTCTATATATAGACGTTTTAAGCGTTTTTAAACCTATTTATGTACAAGATATAGGTTATCACTGAATCAGCAAAAAATAACCCCTTGCATTAAAAATCAGGTCAAACAAATTTAAAAACGCAGACCACCGCCTTTTGAGATATATTGAGATAAGGAGTTGAACGCGTTTTGAGTTCAGAAGAACTTTTAAATAAATATGATCCTTTTCTCCTAGGGTCAGGAAATTATCCAACGGAAATGTCTGCTATACTAGTGCTATTAACGATTCACGATCAAGTAAGCCCACTTGCACAAGCAATTGGTGAAATATTTGAAGAATCGTTTGGGGAACAACCTGATCAGCAGGAACTAACAACACTCGCAACGAATTTACTTTTGTGCGAAGATTCGTGTGAACTTTGAAAGGAGACTTATTATGCAAGTAGACTACACACCAAACCCGAACTCAGTAAAAATCACGCTCGACGGAGACCGTTTCGGCTCAAAAAGTACGAGTGTCAAAAAAGACGATACACCAGAGGACGCATTACTCGCAGCATTGATTACGATCGATGGCATCGATAACCTCTTCGCTTACGGTGATTTTGTCACAGTAACGAAAGAACCAGCCGCTGAATGGAATGAATTACTTCCAGTTATCGAAGAACAGATGTAAGGAATACATGAAGACACCTGGATGTTGCAGGTGTCTTTGTTGAAGGAGCCGATTCTCATGCCAATGGTATCTGTCATCATCCCGACGTACAATCGCCCACGTGAGTTATCTGAGGCGCTCGAAGCATTGACCCGTCAATACTATCAAGATTTCGAAGTGATTCTTTTGAACAACAACGGCGACTCGATTATTCCCGTCGTACGTGCTTTTGAAGACCGCTTAACACTTATCCATGTCGACTTACCTGAAAATCATCACGTCCGGGCTCGCAACCACGGCGTGACAATCGCGAACGGTCAATTCATCTTGCTCCATGATGATGATGATTTATTGTTGCCTTCTCATATCGAGGAATCGCTCGGCGATTTAGAAGCCGGGGCAGACTTGACGTATGCAGATGCCGAACTCTTTACGTATCGCTGGGAAAATGGACGCCGGACCGTCATCGATACGGAGCCATTCGCCTATCCATATGACCGTGACGCGATGAAGCAAGACTCGACGTTCATCCCATCCGGATCAATGTATCGCAAATCACTTCACCAAACACTTGGTACGTTTGATGAAGACGTCTTCAACTACTGGGACTGGGACTGGATTCTCCGTGTCGGGAAGGACCACCTCGTGCTTCATCCAGCACGCGCGACGGTCCTCTATGCCTTTAATCCGTCCGGTAATCATCAATCCGCTCAGCAAGATGCGGCACGAAAAGTCTACTTCGACCGTCTCGTCGCTAAACACGAGTTGCCAACGACCGAAATGAAAAATTTTCATATTGTTCAGTCTGAACGCCGTGCCCGGTTACGTGAGACACGCCGGACGTTTGACGGACAATTGACAGAAAGCGAGTGAATCCCGTGTATACAGAAAAACAATTAGAACTCTTAGAGTTACTATCACAAAGTGGTCCTGTCGATTCGACACTCGCTGCTCAAATGCTCGACCTGCCAGTCGACGAAGTCATCGACTCGATTGCCCGTTTTAAACAAGATGGTGTCTTGTTAGGTTATACGGCAGTCATCGATTGGCAAAAAATCAATTCCCACCATGGCGTCACGGCATTCATCGATGTCAAAGTTACACCGAAACGGGGCCGCGGCTTTGATGAAGTCGCAGAACGGATTCATCGTTTCCCGGAAGTCACGTCGCTCTACTTGATGTCAGGTGCTTACGACTTACAAGTCGTCCTTGACGGAAAGTCGCTTCAGGAAGTCTCGCAATTCGTCTCGGAAAAACTATCGACACTCGATTCCGTCATTTCGACGACGACCCATTTCCGTTTGAAGACATACAAACACGATGGTGTCCTCTTCAGTCAGGATGACGGCGATAAACGATTGAAGGTGTCTCCATGAAGTCACTTTCTGAACGCGTCGAACAATTAGCACCGTCCGGCATCCGTCGCTTCTTCGACTTAGCCGGTTCAATGGAAGATGTCATCTCGCTCGGCGTCGGCGAACCCGACTTCGTCACCCCGTGGAACGTCCGGGAAGCAAGCTTCGCAGCACTCGAGCAAGGGTATACGGCATATAGCGCCAATGCCGGTTTAGTCGAGTTACGGCAAGAAATCCGAAACTATATGCACGAAAAATTTGCAATCGAGTATCAAGTCGAAGACGAAATCATCGTCACGACCGGTGCATCCGAAGGACTTGACTTAGCTTTTCGGACGCTGATTAATCCTGGTGACGAGGTCATCGTCGTCGAACCGGCATTTGTCTCGTACGCGCCTTTAATTGAGCTCGCAGGCGGAATTCCTGTTGCTGCTGCCTGTCGCCTGGAAGACGGCTTCGCCATTCTTCCTGAGACGATTGAAGCCAAGATCACGGCACGGACGAAGGCCATCATTTTTTGTTTTCCGTCCAACCCGACCGGTTCTGTCATGACGCGCGATCAACTCGCAGATCTCGCCATCCTCGCAAACGAACATGATTTATATGTCATCAGTGACGAAATCTATGCAGAGTTGTCGTATGAGGAAGAGGCGACGTGCTTCGCGACGTTACCTGGAATGCGGGAGCGCACGATTGTCATCAATGGTTTCTCAAAAGCCTTTGCGATGACAGGTTGGCGTCTCGGTTTTACCTGTGCGCCAAAAGAAATCACGGCGTGTATGCTGAAAGTCCATCAGTACGGCATGATGTGTGCACCGACGCTCGTCCAATTCGCCGGGATTGAAGCACTCCGTTCACGCCACAAGACGGTTCCTGACATGGTCCGTAGTTATCGCCAACGCCGTAACTACTTCGTCAAAGCTTTGAATGAAGCCGGTCTCCCGACTCATTCACCCGGGGGCGCCTTCTATGCCTTTCCATACATCGGAGATACGGGTTTGACGAGTGAAGCCTTTGCAGAACAACTGTTACTAGCAGAACGTGTTGCCGTCGTTCCTGGTTCCGTCTTCGGGGCGAGTGGTGAAGGTTATGTTCGCGCAAGCTATGCCAGTTCAATCGAACAACTGCAAGAAGCCATCCATCGTATTTCTCGCTTCATGCAACAACTTGAACAACGAACGGCAGTTGCTGATCGTCTGACATGATTTTCCCGACCGTTTTCTTTCAACACACAAAAAGCGAACCACCTTACGAGGCGGTTCGCTTTTTAGCGTCATTTTCTAATTACGCATCAATATAAAGCAACAAAAACATCCGGTGTTCGTCCTCTGAGTGAAACGGTGACACCGGCCCTAACTGTGAAGCATATACATCGATTCGGTACGGGGCTTCTTTAAAGGACAAAGGGGTTTGTTCCTTGATGATCCGTCCGATTTCTTCTGCTTGTTCTTTGACAGCGACCAATTGATCACTTCGCTCAATCGGTGCTTCCAGAACAAATGCCTCGATTCCCTCATTACGAGCACACCGTAAAAAGCGTCGCAACGACGGTAGTGCCTGTTGGATGTTCTCTTCTAAGGAACGTTCCGCTTCATACACCGGCGCACCCCAGAGTCGCTCCTCACTGCCGGTCGCACTCCGGTAATGATCAATCGTCGCCTCCGTAATGGGGTCTCGTGTCAGTGCGAAACGCTTACTGTCACGCACGAGGTTCTTTTCATTCGTCCGATCGATTTCTTTTAACAAATCAAGACCTAATGGACGGGCAAACCGGAACAACTCGCGCTGTAGACGGGCGAGTGACGTACCGACCGTAAGCGTTGCATCTGTCTTTTTCGGTGGCTTGTCTCCTTCGTAGCCGTTCATGACCCGGGCGACCTGACCTGCTTCATGAACGAGTCGGTAAAACGAGGCATCCGCTTCGTCCCGTTCTGTTTTCAACTGCTGATGCTCCGAGGCTAAATCGGTCACGTATTGGTTTGACAGACATGTTGAAATCATTAACACGTCGACGAGTTCGGCACAAAGTAACGTCGTGTCCTCTTTTTCTAACGCTTCTCCCACTTCCCCGACTTCTTCAATCAAGCGCGCGAGGCCAGAGAGCGGACGAAAATAACCACCTAACGCTCGAATCGTCTCATCGACTTTTTGTTGAAGTAGAATCATCTCCTGCATCCGTCTCGACCTCCATCATTTCTTTAATCAACTGCTGCTGCGTTTGTCGTTGATACTGCTCAGTAAATTTTCGGTTTTTACGCCATTCACGGACGGCTACACCACTTGCGATCGCCAAGGAAACCATTAGTCCCACTTCTTTTCGTTTCATCGAAATTCCTCCTCTGTTTGAACTACGTTCTCGTTCCTTAACATGCTATGATGATGGTATTACATATATATAAGAGGTGTTGCTCGTGTCGACTGAACGTCTTTGGCAATTGGCTCGTTTCATCGGTGTCATACTCGCCTTGTTTCTCACAGGTTTTATCATCATCCGCCTGTCTTCGTTGATGTATCCGTTCGTCTTCGCATTTTTATTAGCCCTACTCAGTCGTCCGCTTGTCGACTTTTTCCAAAAACGTCTTCGACTCAACCGTGGTTGGGGTGCGTTATTGTCCATCATCTTAATGAGCGGTCTTTTGATTGGTTCACTCGTCTTGATTGTCATGCAACTGATTCGAGGACTCGTCTTCGTCGCCAATCAACTCCCGGACCAAATCCAGGAACTCAGTCTCTATTTCCAAAAGCTTTACAATGACAAATTGGCCCCGATGTGGAACGACGCTTCGGAAGCGCTCCGGTCACTCGGTCCATCACAACAGAATACGGTTCAAAACAGTATCGAATCACTCGGAAGCTCACTTGCAAGCTTCATCGGCGAGGGATCTAAAAGTATCGCCACGATGTTACAAAGTGTGTTAGCGACCTTACCTTCAATCGCCTTGATTCTCGTCATCGTTCTGCTCGCCTGGTTTTTCCTCGCGAAAGACTGGCACAAATATGAACTCAGGATGAAACAGTATGAGATGTTCCCCTGGTTCGCACGTGCAGAAACGGTCGTTTCGAGTCTTCGGTCCGCCCTGTTCGGCTACATCAAAGCCCAATTGACATTGATTACGATTACATTTTTCATCGTCTTAATCGGTCTTTTGGTTCTCGGTGTCGATCATCCGTTTGCGATTGCTTTTATTGCCGCTTTCTTTGACATCTTGCCGTATCTAGGTACAGGGTCTGTCTTTTTACCGTGGATTGCTTACTCGATCATCACAGGAGATACGGGACTTGCGATCGGACTTGGTATTCTGTATGCAGTCGTCATTTTGCAGCGTAATATCATGGAACCGAAAATCGTCGGTGACAATATCGGCATCCAGCCGATTACGGCACTGATTGCCTTGTTCGTCGGGATTAAATTTTTCGGGGTCTTCGGTCTGATCCTCGGACCGCTCGTCGCCGTCATCATCAAAGCGTTATATAATGCACAAATCTTTCATTATTTATGGGACTTTATTAAAGGATCACCCACACCATTCCGGTGAGGGTGATTTTTTAGGTGCTGCCGCATATAAGGGATGACCCGTCGCATCAACCGGTCGATGGTTCGGGAGATATTCCACCGGACAAGTCGCCGCGACGGCAAGCAGACAGGCATCAATCCAGTCGTCAGTCGCAACCCCTTTGACGGATTGTTCCCAAAAAGCAGGACATGCGAACTGTCGTAACAATTCTGTCCGCTCCTTTATCCCCTGGACCGTCTTTTTGTTATGGCGGGCCGGGTGACCGGTCAAGCGAGCAAAACAAACTTCCGGATGCGACTCGTACATCCCGTCCCGGTAATAACTACGCGCTTCCTGAATCTTCGGTAACAAGTACCAGGCTTGTTTTGATAAGCCAAGTCCTGCCGCTTGTTTTGACTGCGCGTTCGCGGTGGCATAGTCACATGCATCACGCGCCGACACTAATGGTGCATTGAAGACACTGCTCGTCCGTCCCGGCTTCAGCTCATTTCGTAACAGCTGATCGACGGTTCGTCTTGTGTCTGTTTCAAGCCCGATCGGCATGTCGATGTAGAGCACGTCGCTATTTTCGAGTTGATCGAGGTGTTCGACGATTTGATAGGAAAACTGCCCCTCTTCAATCGAGACCGCGACCCAGCCGGCTTTTGCCGCGTCAATCCCGGTGACGCGCATTCGTTTTCTCCCGTAGCACCTTCAGTAATGACAAGACCGTAAAGACTCCTAAAAACGTAGCCCACGCTAGCGAAACGCGTGAACCCGACTCTACATACCAGACGATGCTGAGCACCGTCATGATGAGTAAGAGGACGTTCAGCCATCTCATCCTTCTTGTTCAGCGAACCGGTAAAGACTTCGAACCATGACACCTGTCGCACCTTTCGGACCAAGCTCCGATGCTGATTTTTGCTCTGATGTTCCGGCGATATCAAGATGGAGCCATGGCGTTTTCCCGACGAATTCACCAACGAACGCTCCGCCAAAGATCATGTGTCCCATCCGTCCCGGTGAGTTATTTAAATCAGCGACTTCCGACCGGCGCACTTGTTTAATGAATTGATCGACGTACGGCATCTGCCAAATCATCTCGTTCGTCTCTTTTGTGATGGTTTCAAAACGGCTGTACAAAGCTTGGTCGTTCGTTAAGGCACCCGTGATTTCTGTCCCGAGCGCAACGAGCACTCCACCCGTCAATGTCGCGAGATCAATAATCATTTTCGGATTGTATTCTTTTGCATAGGTGACAGCGTCCGCTAAAACGAGACGCCCTTCCGCATCCGTATTCAAGACTTCAATCGTTTTTCCAGCCATCGATGTAATGACATCATCCGGCTTGAAGGCATCACCTGAAATCATATTGTCCGTTGCCGGAATCACTCCAAGGATGTTGACGTTCGGCTTGAGTTGACCGAGGGCTTCGAATAAGCCGAGGACGGCTGCTGCACCACCCATGTCCCCCTTCATGCCGACGATACCGTCTTTTGGTTTAATCGAGTAACCACCTGTATCGAACGTGACACCTTTTCCGACGACGGCGATTGGTGCTGCATCACCCGCCCCTTTATATTCGAGGACGATCATTTTCGGCGGGATTGTCGAGCCTTGATTGACGGCAAGCATCGCCCCCATTCCGAGTGCTTCCATTTCTTCTTTTTCAATGACTTTTAACGCATGTCCATGACGTTCCGCAATGAAACGAGCTTCGTCAGCGAGTGCCGGCGCCGTCAGGATGTTCCCAGGCATCGTGACGAGACGACGGGCTAAGTTCGTTGCTTCAGCGAGGGCATGCCCGCGTACTGCTTCTTGTTCCCCTTCATCGGACCAAATCGTCAAATCGAGTTCGTACGAAACGCTTGGACCTGTTTTGTAGTGTTTGACGTCATATGTAGCAAGTGCAAACGTCTCAGCGATCAACTCGACAGGTTTCCCCGGGAATGTCGCAGCATCAACCGTGACGTTCGATAGCTTCCGGACTTTTAAAAATTGGGCGGCTTTTCCTAACAGTCGACGTAACTCATCTTGAGATAGACGGTCCGCTTTACCAAGACCGACAAATAACACACGGGCAATCGTCCCCGTCAACGTCGGCAATAACCGGAGTTCGCCTTGTTTCGTCGAAATATCTCCACCGCGGACCCACTCATCAAACCGCTCCGGATAAAGTGCCTGAATCCGTTCTTCCATTTGTGCATTTCCTGAGATACCGACGACGAGTACTTCGATGTCTGCTTGCTGATCTACTTGTTTTAATCGCATCTTAAAAATCCCCCTTTAGTGTTACTAATAAGTATGAAGTGTTTTGCGCCATTTTCCAACTGATAGCCATCACGCAGCTTGAAAACGCTCTCATTTTTGACGTTCGGTAATTTGTCGAAATGCACGGCTCCAAACAATTGTTGCCCGTTTCACAATGTGATAGGATTAACAGGTGAAAAGTACAGGCACTTCATAGAAACGTTCATTTTGGTAACGACAGAAATGTCTACGTTTTCATTCAAAGGGAGAGTTCGCAGTCGACCCGTTAAGAGAGATGCGTTTATGGGTATCTATAGATAGCAGAGAAACGACGTCGTTGCGGCGAAAAAAACTTACTGAAAAGAGGGTAATGCACATGGCACAACATATCAAGGGAATTGGCGCTTCTGCAGGGATCGCGATTGCAAAGGCATTCGTGATGGAAACACCTGTCTTTGACATTCCAAACAATAAAATCGAGGATTCAGCAGCTGAAAAGGAACGGTTCCAGGCAGCGATCGCTCAATCAAAAGGTGAACTCGAAATCATCCGTGAGAACACATTAAAAGAACTCGGTGCAGACAAAGCAGAAATCTTCTCAGCTCACTTGTTGATCCTCGAAGATCCTGAAATCGTCAGCCAAGTCAACGCAAAAATCGACGAGGACAAAACGAACGCAGCGCAAGCACTCGACGAAGTCTCACAAATGATGGTGACAATCTTTGAATCGATGGACAACGAGTACATGCGCGAACGTGCAGCTGACGTCCGTGACGTAACAAAACGGACAATGGCACATCTTCTCGGTATTACATTCGTCACACCTGCACAAATCAACGAAGAAGTCATCATCATTGCAGAAGACTTAACACCATCAGACACTGCCCAACTCAACCGGAAGTACGCAAAAGGTTTTGCGACGAACATCGGTGGACGGACTTCGCACTCGGCGATCATGTCACGTTCTCTTGAAATTCCAGCAGTCGTCGGGACAAAAGTCGTCTTGACTGAAGTCAAACACGGTGATTTCTTGATTCTTGACGGAGCGGAAGGCGATGTCATCGTCAACCCTTCAAGCGAACAAATCGCAGAGTACGAAGAAAAACGCTCAGCATATATCGCTCAAAAAGAAGAATGGAAAAAACTCAAAAACGAAAAAACAGTTACAGCAGACGGTCATCACGTCGAGCTTGCAGCGAACATCGGAACACCAAACGATGTCAAAGGTGTGCTTGAGAACGGTGCGGAAGCAGTCGGTCTCTACCGGACTGAATTCCTCTACATGGATGCGGAAACGTTCCCGACGGAAGATGAGCAATTCACAGCATACAAAACAGTTCTCGAGTCGATGGGCGATAAAAAAGTTGTCATCCGGACACTTGATATCGGTGGGGATAAAGAACTTTCATACCTTGACCTTCCACACGAAATGAACCCGTTCCTTGGTTACCGTGCAATTCGTCTTTGCCTGGACCAAACTGACTTGTTCCGGACACAACTTCGTGCGTTGCTTCGTGCAAGTGCATACGGCAAACTTGCTGTCATGTTCCCGATGATTGCAACACTCGAAGAATTCCGTGCAGCAAAAGCGTTACTTCTTGAAGAAAAAGCGAACCTTCAAGGTGAAGGTGTAACGGTTTCTGACGACATCGAAGTCGGAATGATGGTCGAAATTCCGGCGACAGCAGTCATGGCGAAACAATTTGCGAAAGAAGTCGACTTCTTCTCTGTCGGAACAAACGACTTGATTCAATACACAATGGCGGCAGACCGGATGAACGAAAAAGTTTCGTATCTCTACCAACCGTTCAACCCTGCCATCTTGAACCTCTTGAACAACGTCATCACAGAAGCACACAAAGCCGGTAAATGGGTCGGCATGTGTGGTGAGATGGCGGGAGAAGAACTCGCACTCCCAATCCTCCTCGGACTCGGACTCGACGAATTCTCAATGTCTGCTTCTTCTGTCCTTCGCGCACGCAGCTTGATGACGCGCCTGAACAAAACAGAGTGTGAAGCAATCGTTGAGCAAGTCCTCGACATGGATACAGCCGAAGACGTCGTCAACTTCCTCAGCACGACATTCGATATTAAAAAATAATTTTTTCGGACACGTCCCATCTCGGGGCGTGTTTTTTTGTCGCGTCAAAAGGAACCGTTATTTATACAGACTGTAGACTAACCCTTATGAAGATTAAAAAGTTTTTATAGGTATGGCCTGCCCTGACCGCGCTTCCCCATCTCGACTCGTCTACATAACACATGTTGCCAAATGTCGCTTTTCCTACACCCTAGTTCGAAAGCTAATATTCATCTGTGCGCTTCCTGTAGGAGCCTCGATTTCTTGAATACAAAAAAAGGGTTGACTCCAAAGTTACTCTAACATCAGTCTTAGTGACGGACGGTTCCGACATCCTCGCTTTCCACGGGCGGAATGTAAGCCGCAGCAACCCGCGTTTCATGCGGTCATGCCGGGTCTTCCCTATTCCTGACGGAAGCGCTGATCGCGCTTCCTTTTCCCATAGGAGTCGAGGATGAACGTTCCGCCCTGTACGCAAAAAAACGCCGATGATTCCGTCTTTCACATACGGACTCATTGGCGTTTTCGATATCTATTCTTCTCGGTCCTGACTGATGTGTATCTAAGCCGCACATCGAAAAGGAAAAAGTATGCACTCGTTTTATTCGAATCCCACAGGAGAGCGTATCCTGTTTCCTGTTGGAGAAAAACACGCGTGTGAAAGAGTGATTCCTTTTACGTCAGTCTCTTTCCTATCAAAAATGACTTGAATTATGCTTGTTTCGTTTGTGGTCGATCGCCTTGTTCTTCTTTTAAGATTGGTCGTTCATTACCCATGAAGAACACGAAGATGACACCCAGTATCGCTGGAATCAACGCCCACATATAAACAGAGGAAATCGAATCTGCAAGTGCTGTTTTAATCGCTGTCGCCACTTCCGGTGGCATCTTCGCAAATGCTGCTGCTGTCGGGAACTGTCCACCGTCCGGTGCGCTGCCGCCAGGTAATTGCTCACTAACAGATGACGTAAACGTCCGTGATTGAACGATTCCGAGAATCGTTACACCAAGTGTCATCCCGATTGTCCGGAACGTCGAGCCCATCGATGTCGCCGCACCACGACGTTTCATCTCGATGCCATTGATGCTTGCAAGATTCAATAAAGAGAAACTGAAGCCGACACCAAAACCTAAGATGATCATATAAATCGTAACGGCAGTCCGTGTCGTCTCAAGTGACATCGTACTTAATAAATAAACACCAAGAACAAAGAACACGGCCGAGAGCATCATGACATTTCGGAACCCGTATTTATTCGGGAGACGTCCTCCGAGTTGCGCCGAAACTACTGAAGCAATCAACATCGGCATCAAGATCAGACCTGAGTTCGTCGCACTGCCGCCAAAGACACCTTGGACGAAAATCGGAATGAAGACACTTGCGGAGATGAAGACGAATCCATAAAAGAATGCGACTCCTTGCGTCGCTGCGAACAGGCGACGACTGAACAGACTGAACGTAATGACCGGATCAGCCGCCCGGCGTTCAATCAGACCAAAGAGGATAAATAACACGAGTGATAAACCAAACAAACCAAGAATTTGTGGTGAACTCCACGCATACTCTTTCCCACCGAGTTCAAGCCCGAGCAGGAACGTGACTAATCCAGCGACCAATGTCGCGGCACCCGCATAATCAATTTTTTGAGTCCGGTGGATCGGTGATTCTTTATAGAATAAAGAAACGAGCGCCAATGCAATTAAACCAAGTGGAATGTTGATATAAAACACCCAGCGCCAGTTAATTGCGTCCGTCAAAACGGCTCCAAGCAATGGTCCGAAAATACTTGAAATCCCGAAGACTGCTCCGAACAAACCACTGACTTTCCCTCGTTTCTCTGGTGGGAAAATATCAAAAATGATCGTAAAAGCAATCGGCATCAAGGCACCGCCACCTAGTCCTTGAACGGCACGATAAATCGATAACTCTGTAATCGAATCTGCGACACCACACAGGATACTCCCTACGATGAAGAGCAACATACCGAATAAGAAAAATCGTTTCCGCCCATACATGTCACTTAACTTACCGAAAATTGGCATCCCCGCGACCGTCGCGATCATGTAAGCGGACGTGACCCAGGCATATTGATCAAAACCATTCAGTTCACTGACAATCGTCGGCATTGCTGTTGCAACGATTGTATTGTCCATCGCCGCTACTAAAATCCCGATCAATAATCCAAGAACGACATAATTCGTCTTTGTCTTTGTTTCTGTTGTAGTCGAAGCCATCGACTCACCTCTTTCTTAAAATATAGCTAATCTTCATAATAGCTTACTCATTGTATCATCATATGTGCAAATTCTCATTACTGAATGTTTTGGACTACAAAAAAAATCGTATCCGACAATTTCGTCGAATACGATTTCGAGGTCCCATTATTTTTTAAATGACGTCATTTAATCTCATACGTGACTTTCTCTCCTGCTTCAACCGTCCGGCCAATATCAACCGTTACTTTTCGGTCACCACTGTTCGTGACAATGATCGGCGTTAAGAGTGACGGCACAAGCGGGCGAATTTGTTCGAGATCGACGTTCAGCAGTGGTGTTCCTGGCTCAACACGATCTCCCGCTTTCGCGAGTGCTTCAAAACCTTTTCCTTCGAGTGAAACCGTATCAATTCCGATGTGAATTAAAATCTCATCACCATTATCGGCCAGGATTCCAATCGCGTGTTTCGTTGGGAAGAAGGTCGTGATTTCACCGGACACTGGAGAAACAACATAACCTTCAGTTGGTTCGATTGCATACCCGTCCCCCATCATCCGGCCAGAGAAGACTTGATCTGGTACATCATCAAGCGAACGAATCGTTCCGCTCAGCGGCGAGACGTATCCGTCACTTGGTACATACTCTCCACCTGATCCTGCTAAGTCTTCCCGTTCTTCCCCACGTGACTCAGCTCCAGTCGGAACTTGCGGAATCGGGTCAGCTTCTGGTTTTTCAGGTGGTTGATAATTTGGATCGTTCATGATTTCTGCCATTTCCGTCTTGATGCCATCTGATTTCGGACCGAAGATGGCTTGGACATTATCGCCAACTTCTAATACACCGGCTGCGCCAAGTTCTTTCAGACGATCCTTGTTGACACCCGATTTATCATTAACGGTAATCCGCAGACGTGTGATACACGCATCGAGGTGTTTGATATTCGATGGTCCACCAAACGCTTGCAGAATCTCATATGGGAGCTCACCAGCCGTCGCACCAGCTGTTGCCGCCCCTTCCTTAATTGCTTCACGTCCTGGAATTTTTAAATCAAACTTCGTGATCACAAAACGGAATCCGAAGTAATAAATGACGGCGAAGACCAAACCAACCGGAATAACGAGCCACCAGGCGGTCCTGTTCGGTAAGATTCCGAATAAGGTGTAGTCAATCAATCCACCTGAGAAGGTCATCCCGATTTTAACGTTCAAGATGTCCATGATCATAAATGACAATCCTGCAAAAACAGCGTGGACTGCAAACAATAACGGTGCCACGAACACGAATGAAAACTCGACTGGTTCCGTGATCCCTGTCAGGAACGATGTTAAAGCAGCAGAGAAGTAGAGTCCTTCAACTGCTTTACGACGATCTTTCGCAACCGTATGATACATCGCGAGACAAGCTGCCGGAAGTCCGAACATCATGAACGGATATTTCCCGGTCATATACGTCCCGGCCGTGAACGGAACACCATCTTTTAACTGAGCGAAGAAAATTCGCTGGTCCCCGTTGATAACCGTGCCTGCTTTATCCGTATACTCACCAAATTGGAACCAAAAACTTGAATACCAAATATGGTGAAGACCGAATGGAATGAGTGACCGTTCGACTAAGCCAAAGATGAAGGCTGATAACGTTTCATTTGACTCGATGATTGTTTTCGAGAACGTGTTAATCCCACTCCCAATCGGCGGCCAGATGAAGGACAGTGCAAAACCAGCGACTAAACTGAATAGCGCTGTTGCAATCGGTACGAACCGTTTACCGGCGAAGAATCCAAGAAAGTCCGGTAGTTTGATTTTAAAGAATTTATTATAGCTATATGCGGCAATTAACCCCGCTATGATCCCTCCGAATACCCCCATTTGTAAGGTCGGTATCCCTAATACAGTTGCGTACGATAAGTCACTTGATTGTTGCGCTTCCGAAACTTTTTCCGGTGTGATTTGTAGGAATGAACTGATAACCTTGTTCATGATCAAGAATCCGACGATTGCAGCAAGCCCTGCGACCCCTTCCCCATTCGCAAGACCAATCGCAACCCCGACGGCAAACAGTAATCCTAAGTTCGCAAAGATGATATCCCCTGCGTCTTGCATGACACGCCAGATGACGACGAGCGAATCATTTTCGAGAAAAGGCAGATACTGCGTCAGGTTCGGGTTTTGAAAAGCCGTACCAAAGGCCAGTAGAAGCCCCGCTGCCGGCAAGATGGCAACTGGTAACATCAATGCTTTACCAATCCGTTGCAACACTCCGAATACATTTTTCCACATCAGTGATTTCCCTCCTTTTTTTGACCAGACTATTTAGTTCATACCCTGAATCTTTCTCCCGCAAAACTAATCACAACAATTCTTTGAAACACAAAAAAATGAGCCTCCCGATTTCGGAAGACTCACTTTACTTAAAGACTTAAACTGATTTTTCTTGTTTACGTGAATTGATGACGGCTTGGATCTCAGATTTGATGTTATCTGATTTTGGTCCGTAGATCGCTTGAACGTTGTTACCCACTTCAAGGACACCAGCGGCTCCAAGTTTTTTCAATTCGTTTTTGTCGACTTTCGACTTGTCGAGAACTTCAACACGAAGACGTGTGATACATGCGTCAAGATGTTTGATGTTTGATTCAGAACCGAGTGCGTCAAGGATGCCCGCTGCGAGCTCAGAACCTTGAGCCAATGAAGTTTCTTGTACTTCATCTTCACGACCTGGTGTTTTCAAGTTGAACTTGCGGATTGCAAAACGGAATCCAACGTAGTAAACGACTGCAAGAACAAGACCGACGACGATGACAAGCCACCACTGCGTACGTCCTGGAAGGACACCGAAGAGAAGGAAGTCAATCAATCCACCAGAGAATGTCATCCCGATTTTAACGTTCAAGAGTTGCATTGTCATGAATGAAAGACCTGCGAAAACTGCGTGTACTGCGAACAAGATTGGAGCAACGAATAAGAATGCGAATTCGATTGGCTCTGTGATACCTGTTAAGAAAGCTGTAAGTGCTGCTGATCCAAGAAGACCACCAACGACTGCGCGACGCTCTGGGCGTGCTTCATGGTACATTGCAAGTGCTGCTGCCGGAAGACCGAACATCATGAACGGGAATTTACCAGTCATGAACGTACCAGCTGTTAATTCAACGTTATCTTTTAACTGTGCGAAGAAGATTGCTTGGTCACCGCGGACAACATCTCCTGCTGCGTTCGTGTACGAACCGAATTCGAACCAGAACGGTGCGTAGAAGATATGGTGAAGACCAAACGGAATCAATGAACGCTCAATGAGACCGAAGACGAAAGCTGCAAGCGTCGGGTTTTTCTCCATCATGAAGTGAGAGAATGAGTTCAACCCGTCTTGAGCGAATGGCCATACGAAGACAAGTACAAGACCTGCGAATAATGAAACGACTGCTGTAACGATTGGAACGAAACGTTTACCTGCGAAGAATCCGAGGAACTGCGGCAATTCAAGATTGTGATACTTACCGTAAGCCCAGGCTGCGAGTAAACCGATGATGATACCACCGAAGACACCTGTTTGAAGTGTCGGAATACCAAGTACGTTTGCGTACCCTTGACCGTTTGCGACCATTTCTGGTGTAACGCCGAGCCAAACACTCATCGTTTTGTTCATGATCAAGAATCCGACGATTGCTGCAAGTCCGGCTGCGCCGTCCCCTGCTAAACCAATCGCGACACCGACCGCGAATAAGAGTGCTAAGTTACCGAAGATGATATCCCCGGCTGCTTCCATCAATTTTGCAACCTTGATGATCGCATCATTTTTTAAGAACTCGAGTTTTGACGTCAAGTTCGGATTTTGCATCGCGTTACCGAATCCAAGTAAGATCCCGGCAGCTGGCAAAATCGCAACAGGAAGCATTAACGCTTTACCGACACGTTGAAGAACAGCGAAAATCTGTTTGAACATGTGTGTTTCCTCCTCTTAATCTAAAATCTAGGAATAATGAATAATACCAATGACAGGTTGAAAAAAGTCAGACATCCGACCGATTTTTACAGAAAAAAATCAGGCACGAGCGGATTGTAGAACAAAATACACTTATCCCGCGAAATGAATCTAACGGAAATAAACCATTTTGTCCGACTTCCCACTCATGCCTGATCGTATCAGTAACACGTAGTCCGTGCGGTCATTTACCTAAATCGTACTGCACTAAGCGTTGCAGATGCATCGTAAGATACGTCGCCTCACCGCGCGGTACCGCTTTCTTCAACTGACGTTCCATGATGGACATCAGCTCCCAAGCAGTATCATAGCACAGGGGATATTCTTCACGCAATAGCTTTTCTACTTTTTTTGGCGCCTCTAGGTACTCCCCATTGGAAACCCTTTCAATCGCCGAGCGGAGATGGCGAATTAAACGCTTATAATCCAACGATTTTCGATCGATTTTAATTTCTAGCCGTTGTTCGATATGACTCGCAATTAATCCGACGAGTTGATGATGACGATTGACTTCGAGCACATCTTTAAAGTTCGTCGCCGAATGAATATGGAGTGCGATGAATCCTGTTTCTGCCGGCGGAAGATAAAAATTCATCTCGGCACTGATAAATTCAACGATTTCCTCAGCAAGCGCATATTCTTCCGGATACAAAGCTTCCGTTTCCGCTAAAAAGGGATTCGTGACCTCCATCCCTTGTTCGAGCCGCTTGAACGTAAACGTCAAATGATCCGTCAGTCCGATATGGATATGTTCATCAACGCGCTTACCGAACCGCGTTTCAATCATCGAGACGATATCATTCATCAAGGCGACGAAATTTTCATCTAAATGCCCGACGAGTGCTTTATATTGGTCTTGCTCTTCTTTATCCTTCAAGGTATAGACTTTTTCTAATTTTTCAAGATCCGTCAGTTGATCGCCTGGCTTCCGTCCGAAGCCAATCCCTTTTGCGAGGATAATGACTTCCTGATTTGCACCAGTCGAACAAATGACGACATTATTATTCAAGACTTTGATAACGTGGTACATTTGTTTATCCATTCGCTCTCAACCCTATCTGCTCTTACACATTTTTTAAAGACACTGTTTTTATTATAACGTGTTTCCACGCACTAAAAAAGCCTACTTACTCAAGTAGGCTTTAAAACATTTGGTAACCACTTTTACGCAGGAAACGAATCGACATTCCGGCAATGATGATACCGGCAAGTCCTGCCGCAAACATCGTAACGTCCGCTGTCTGCAAACCCATGATTCGATCACCTAACGCTGGAATTGCTTTTTTCGCATTCGTAAAATATTCAAGCGTCGACTGATTATCAATCATCATGATGATGATGACCGGATATAAGACGAGCATAATCCATGTGCTACGTAACAACATGTTTAAGATAAAACCAATACTAAAGAACATGACGAGATAAAGTACACTCCCGATCACGGCTTGGATAATATGCATAATGTTCCCCCTTTAAATCTCTTCGTCTAGTATAACCGACAAAAAAGGCAAATGCACGAGTGTACATTTGCCTAAAAGGTGAACTTAGAATTTACCTTTTTTGATCGCAAGACCAATTTTCTTCAGTTCAAGGAAATGTTTGTTGTCGATGACTTTTTTCATGAATGATGCGTTACGACCATAAATCTTCTTACCGAAGACCATACCGATCCCATCTTTATGACCAAGTGATGCGACTGTTCCTTTATTTTCATATGTGAACGTAGATGTTTCACGTCCACCGATGAGTGCTGAAATGTTTTCAGCGACTTTATGCGCTTGTTGTGTCGCGATTTGTGCTGTTGGCGGGTATGGACGGTTTGAACTTGGGTCCATGACTGCTGAACAGTCACCAATCATGAAGACATTGTCATGTCCAGGGACACGAAGATCTTCCTCAACGACAACACGGTTACGCATTGCTTCGAAACCTGATGCCGCAACGACCGGGTTCCCACTGACGCCACCTGTCCAAATGATTGTGTTCGCTTCAATCGTTTCTGTTGTATCACCTTGGAGTGGACCAAACGTAACCGTTCCAGGACCACATTCCTTGATGCCGTTACCGAGTTTGAACTCGATCCCTTGGCGCTCAAGCCATTTGTGTGCGTAGTTGACGAGATCCGCATCAAATCCAGGAAGGACAGTCGGAGCTGCCTCGATGTTGACGACACGCACGAGTTCGCGTGGGATATCGTATTGTTTACAAAGCTCTGGAATCCGGTTGACGAGCTCACCCATGAACTCGATTCCTGTAAATCCAGCTCCACCGACGACGATCGTCAGAAGTGAACGATCCGTTGAACCAGTCGTTTTGTATTCTGCAAATGAATAGTCGATGTGTTCTTTGATTTTCCGGACACTGTTCAATGAGCTGATCGTTAGAGCGTTCTCTTTCAATCCTTTGATTCCGAAAGTCTCTGGAACGCCACCGAGTGCAACGACGACGTAATCGTAAGGAACAGCTCCACCGTCTTGAAGTTTCACTGTGTTGCTTGCCGTATCGACTTTTTCAACAATCCCTTTAACGAGTTTGACGCGTGAAGGATTGATGACATCATTGATATAGATGCGCGCTTGTTCTGCTGACATCGTACCTGCCGCAGGTTCATGTAACCAAGTAGTTTGGTAATGATAGTCGTGTTTGTTGATCAATGTGATGTTGGCTTGATCGACGCCAAGTTTCTTTTGAAGGTTGACTGCTGTGATCAATCCACCGTAGCCGGCTCCAAGAATAACAATGTTAGGTGTGTTCATGTTCTGATACTCCTTACGAATGGTAGTTTTGTTGTGATTTTCTTCACATTCAATTACAAATAAATGCTCAAAAACTTTGTTCAAATAATGTTCACATGTCTATAAGCTTATTGAAACACTTTTTCTGACGGATTGCAAAAGAAAATTCTAGAAATGCTGAAAAAAATGTAAGATTTCCCGTACTTGCAACACCCGCCCCTCCTACCTATATAATAGGAGTATCCAACTATAGGAGGGAATCAGATGTACCAACCATATGATGTCACGATTATCGGGGGCGGTCCAGTCGGATTGTTCACCGCGTTTTATTCAGGGATGCGTCAGATGAAGACGAAAGTCATCGAAAGTCTCCCCCAACTCGGTGGGCAACTGGCGACGCTTTATCCCGAGAAATATATATATGATATTGCCGGCTTCCCGAAAGTCAAAGCTCAGGATTTAGTCGATCGTTTGCTTGAACAAGCAAATGAATTCGACCCGACGTATGTCCTCGGCGAAACGGTCGTCGCCTACGAGCGCCTCGAAGACGGAATCATCCGCCTCGTGACGAACAAAGGAGAACACTTCACGAAGACCGTCATCTTGACGGCAGGTAACGGCTCGTTCGCTGCCCGTCCACTTGGTGTTGCCGATGCTGAACGGTTCGAAACGAGTAACTTGCACTATTTCGTCAATGAAATGGATCGCTTCAAAGATCGTCAAGTCGTCTTACTCGGTGGTGGCGATTCCGCTGTCGACTGGTCATTGATGCTTGAGCCGATCGCGAAATCCGTCACGCTCGTTCACCGTCGCGATAAGTTCCGTGCACATGAACATTCAGTCGAACTGCTCCACAACTCATCCGTCAATGTCATGACACCGTATACGCTCGAATCCGTTACCGGTGAAGAGAGTATCGAAACTCTGACGTTCAAACATGCGGAAACGGAAGAAGTCGTCGTCGTCGGGGCAGATGACGTCGTCTGCAACTTCGGTTTCGTTTCGTCGCTCGGCCCGTTAAAAGAATGGGAAGTCGAGTTTGAACGCAATTCGATTCGCGTCAATTCGAAAATGGAGACGGCGATCCCCGGCATCTTTGCCTGTGGTGACATCGCGACGTACGACGGTCGTGTCAAATTGATTGCGACCGGCTTCGGTGAAGCACCGATTGCTGTCAATCAAGCGAAACTACTCGTCGATCCGTCCGCCCGTCATCCACAACACTCGACCAGCCTGTTCGAAAAAGTAAAAAATCATTAATGGACATGAAGAAGCGTTTCCTCGGTGTAAATCGAAGCAACGCTTCTTTTTTTGCGGTTCCTAAAAAATCTGTGTTCTTCTTTATGAAGCAGCAATCGGTAAAGCAACTCGGTATACATATTCCTCTAGCTCTTTCCCACCGCGTTCAATCACACATTCGGAAACACGGATACCTCCGAGTCGTTCATAAAAGTGGCAGGCTGGATTATCCGCGAGCACGGCAATGATGAGTGACGTAACACCATGTTCCTCCAACTGACGGACGACACGGTTGACTAAGGCGCGACCGATTCCGCGCCCTTGATACGAACGCAACAAATAGATCGCTGACAGTTCGCCTTCCGTCGATTCTGTTTGATTTTGCTTGCCGTGGGCAAAACCAATCAAACCTTTTGCGTCGACAGCAACAAAAACAAGTCCACCAACTAACAATTCCCGCCATGCAGCGGCACGCTTTTCTGTCGACAACTGATTGAGGTAGTCGTCAGGAATGATGCCGCGATAGGTCTCTTGCCACGCTGAAACATGGACGTTCGCGATTGCTTCAGCGTCGTCTACTGTCGCTTGGCGTATCTGCATAACTATCCTCCCTCAAATTAAAAATCATCCTAATCAGAGTAGGATGATTAGAATGATGTTAAGACAGCGGGACATTGAATCGTCGTACACGTGACCCGTCTTCTTTCATAAATGACTCCAGTTCTTCTCCGCCGTTCGCTTCGATGACACGTCCTGACGCGATGTTGTCTGCACTGCACGTAATCAAGACCGATTCTAGTCCACGTTCTTTTGCGACTTCAAGTGCTTGACGCAGACCTTCTGTCGCGTAACCGCGCTTCCGGGCGCTCGGCCGAATCCCGTATCCGATATGACCCCCGATTTGTTTTAAACCATCGCTTAAGTCATGACGGAAGTTCACAGCACCGACGATTTGTTTCCCGTCGTAAAACCAATACGTCGAGTGCGTCACCCAGTTCTCCGGAGCCGTCAATGCCTCTTGTTCCTGCTCTTCTAAAAAGTCAGCGAGGGGTAAAAACGTTTTGCTGACGACACTCGGGACAATCGGTTCCCTGGATTGTTCCCATTCTGCCAAAAAGTCTAAATACTCCGCTTCGAGATGGACGGACGGTTTTACTAACGTAATCATTTGTGATTTCGTACCTCCTCTTCAATGAGTCGATCGAGCCACTCGTCGACGTGTTGGAATAAATAGCCGGCTTTTTTCGCTGCTGACGTATCCATGTAGAAATCACGTTCCGGCGCCAGTGGTGATTCATCGTCGCCCGTCGTCGCGAACGTTGATTCCGTTCCTGCGACACGGTCAATCTTATCCATCAAATCTTGAATCGATAACACCCCGTCACTCGCTGCATTGATTGGTCCTGTCATCGTCGAACGACCACACCATTCAAGGAACGAGGCCGCTTCATAGCTTGAGATATATCCCATCTTCGCATAGAGGTTTTCAGCCACCACAGGAGTCCCTGCGAGCGCACGTTTCACATGGAAGACGAGACGTTCCGTGTAATCATCCGGTCCTAAGACGACCGGGAAGCGAACGGCGATAACAGGAAATGTCGCCCGTTGAAAGAAATAACTTTCTGCTTGGCGCTTTCCTTCCCCGTAATCATGTTCCTGTTCCAAGTCATATTTCCCGGGAAACGGATTGAAATCCCGCTCTGAAAGATTTGCTCCTCCCCCGTCATAGACGGACATCGTCGACGTTAAGATGTAGCGTCCGACCTTTCCTTCGAATGCATCGACGGCAAGTTTTGCTTGATATGGATTAAAACAAATATTGTCGTAGATGATATCCCAGTTTTGACTCCCTAAATCTTTCATCGTACTGCTTGACGTCCGGTCCCCTTTAAAGAATGTCAAGCCCTTCGCGACAGGTGGCGTATGTTCCCCCCGTGTGACGAGCGTCACATCATCGCCGGCGTCAGCGAGTCGTAATGCCAGGCGTCTTCCAAAATAACGTGTCCCACCAAAAATCAACACTTTTCGCATCGATAGTCCTCCTTAATGATGACGTACTCATTCCGTTGCCCTACTGTCTTCTCTACCCGATTCTTAAAATCCTGTATCGCACGAAAAAACAAAAAAACGCGGACTCTGAGGTCCACGTTGTGAGTTAGCAACCACCGGGTGTCCCGGCGTTCGTCGCTGTTCTAAATGATGTCCCGCAGCCGCATGTCGCGATTGCATTCGGATTCGTGATTGTGAATCCGCCACCAAGCATCGATTGTTTATAGTCAATTTCTAATCCTTTGACGACCGGATAGTCTTTTTCATTGACGATGACATTGACACCATGTTGCTCAAATGTCAGGTCCGTCTCCTTTTGGCTATCGAAACCCATTCCGTAGGAGAGACCACTGCATCCGCCACCTTGAACGAGCATGCGGAGATTTCTTTCATCGTCCGGCGCTTGTTGCATCATCTCTTTGACTTGAAGAGCAGCTGCTTCTGTTAATTGGATCATGTAATCACCTTCCCTTTTTCTATAGTATACGCAACTTTACGTAGATTCGAAACCTAGTTGCTTGAAACTATCTTGAATTCGTTGTATAAATGAATTGTATCAAAAAAATTAAATCGTTCCATCTTCAGGGCAGGGTGAAATTCCCGACCGGCGGTAAACAGACATTTGTCTGAAGCCCGCGAGCGAATAGGGCGCTATTTGCTGATTCTGTGTGACTCAGGAGCCGACAGTATAGTCTGGATGGGAGAAGATGGCGGCATGTATATAGACTTATTCCGATTTTGCACATTTCGGATAGGCTTATTTTATTGCGGACTTCTCCCCTGTTGAATCTTATTCAACGGGGGTTTATTTTGGACGCAGTCATGCCAATACTTCATCGAGAGGAACGAAAAAAAGGAGATTTTACTCGTATGAAACGCACTCAAAAAATGGTCACACTCTCAATGTTAGGTTCAATTTCATTTGTTCTTATGTTACTCAACTTCCCACTACCCTTTTTACCGAACTATTTAAAAATCGACTTCAGTGATGTCCCGGCGTTGATTGCTGCTATCATGTTCTCACCGGTAGCGGGTGTAATCGTCGAAGCATTGAAGAACGTTCTCTATTATATTTTCCGCGGAAGCGGTGTTCCGGTCGGCGAACTTGCAAACTTTGCAGCGGGTGTTGCTTTCATTCTTCCTGTCAGCTGGTTCTACCATAAAAAGAAATCAACGCAAGGTCTTGCAACCGGCTTAGTCGCAGGAACCATTACCATGGCACTTGGACTTGCGATTCTCAACTATGTGTTGATCCTCCCGGCATATGCTTGGTTCTTCGGGATGGACTACATGCTTGATCCGGCTGTCAAATGGACAACGATCATCGCTGGTATCTTGCCGTTCAACATCATCAAGGCCCTCTTCATCTCAGCACTCTTCATTCCGCTGTTCTTAAAATTAAAACCTTGGATCAACCGTCGTCAACAAGCTGCATAAGTCCTAGGCGCGCCCGCCGACCGACAAAATCCCCCACTTCATTTGAGGTGGGGGATTTTTTTAGAGTTCATTTTCTTCGATTTTAGCGTAGATGTTTTCTAACAGTTCTTCCGGTGTCTCTCCGATGACGGTCTGGCCGTCAACAAGACAAAAATGATCAAGCGAGCAGATGCCGCAGTAGCCAAGACAACCATACTCGACGACATCGACATTCGGGTCGCGTTCGAGTTGTGACATGACGACTTGGGTCCCTGCCGCTAAGTTACTGATACAAAATTCAATAATGGGATTCACTTTTTTTCCTCCTTTAAGCAGGAATTTACCTTCCTCTTGTCGTATTATACAAGGTCAGACTGATTTAGGGGAACTAAGGGGGATTTTAAGTTATGAAGCAACTAGTCGTTTTAGGTGGCGGATATGGCGGAATGCGAATTTGTGAACGCTTCAAGGATGAAGAGGTCGCCGTGACGCTTGTCGATCGATTGCCGTATCACGCACTAAAGACCGAGTATTACGCTCTTGCAGCAGGTACATTATCCGATCGTGATGTCCGGATTGAATTTCCGGAGGGGAAACATCTCACATATAAATATGGGCATGTCGTTAACATCTCGCCAGAGACGAATTCTGTGTTCTTGCAAGACGGGACAGAACTTTTTTATGACGATCTCATCATCGCATTAGGTTGCGAAGATAAATACCATAACATACCGGGTGCTCAAGAGTTTACTTATAGCATTCAGACACTCGAAGAGTCACGCAAAACGCATCAAGCGATTTGTGGACTGTCGCCCGGCGCGACGGTCTCGATTGTCGGTGCCGGTCTCTCGGGTGTTGAACTGGCAAGTGAACTCCACGAAAGTCGCAAGGACTTGAAGATTCGTTTATTCGATCGTGGTCCATCTGTCCTATCGTTCTTATCTGATAAAGTATCCTCTTACGTTCAGGAATGGTTCGAGGAGCATGACGTCGATGTCATCAACAATTCGAACGTCACCCTCGTCACAGCAGATGATGTCCGCAACGGTGAGGACGTCTATCCGACGAACTTAACGATTTGGACAGCCGGAACGCAACCCGTCAAAGTTGTCCGTGACCTTGGATTTGAAGCAGATAGCGGCGGACGGATTAAACTAGCGGAGCATCATCACGTTCCGGAATACGATAACTTGTTCGTCATCGGTGATTGCGCGAGCCTCCCGTACGCACCAAGCGGACAGCTCGCAGAGCATCAAGCGGATCAAGTCGTTGATGTCCTTGAAGCGAAATGGGCCGGAAAAAAACTTCCGAAATTACCGGAAATCAAATTACGCGGCATGCTCGGGTCACTTGGGAAATCAGACGGATTCGGAATCGTCATGGGCAAACAGGCCCTGACGGGAAAAGTGCCACGCCTCCTAAAATCAGGTGTCTTATGGAAACATAAAAAGATTAAATAAACGCAAAATCCCCAAAGTCCGCTTAGGTACTTTGGGGATTTTAGGCTGTATACACCACTTATGTAGAGTAAAGAGGCTTACATGCCTCTGCTTTCTCCTCACCTTTTCTTACACCGGCCTAAAAAGCTTTTCATTTCGTTGACTCCTGCGGGAAAAAGCGCGTTTTTTCGCGCTGCCGAGAGGCAGGCAAGACCCTGCTCGTTGTCCGCCAGGATCAAGGGGCTTGCGCCTCGCCCGAGGAAAGCAACGAAGAAGAAACAAGCTTTGATCACCCCATACTACTTTGTCTACACGCTGAAACCCCCCAAAGTCCGCTTAGGTACTTTGGGGATTTTTAAACGTCAATGAAGTTTACTGCGCAGCCTGATTCAATTTCAGATCAATCGCACGCGTGACTTTTTTCAGTTGAACATACCCTTCGTCAATCATTTCGCCATCGAGTAAGACGAGTGGGTAAAAATATTCGTCGTCTTTTAAAGCATCCACCCAACTGTCACGTGTCATCGCCTGTTCAAAATCGACGTAAACAAATGTTAACTCCGTTTCATATTTCCGTCCAAGTACAGCCTGTAACCAGCTGAACGTCTCTTCCGAACTCGGTGCCCCGAAACAGCTCGGACACGTCACAGCTGCCCCATATACCTTGATTTCCATCAGATATCCCCCTTCTTCCGTTTACTCTTTCTCAGTATACAAGTTTTCCAGATTGAGAACATTTTTCAACCCTGTTACAATGAATTTATAAGAAAGGATGTGTTTACGCATGGAAATGTTTGATCAAGTGAATGAAGTCCTCGAAAAATTGCGTCCGTTCCTTCTTCGTGATGGAGGAGACGTTGAGCTCGTAGATGTTGAAGATGGTATCGTTAAACTTCGTTTGATGGGAGCTTGCGGCAGTTGCCCAAGTTCGACAATCACATTGAAGGCTGGTATCGAACGTGCCCTGCTTGAAGAAGTAGCTGGCGTCGTTGAAGTAGAACAAGTCTTCTAATTCGAAAAAAACCCCCGATGACATCCGTCGTCGGGGGGTTTTTATGGTTATAAAATCCACTCGGCAAGCGAATCGACCATGTACGTCGGCTGAACATCCTGCCCTTGAATAAAGACAGGCGTATGAACACCCGAGTTGACATGCATCGTCCGAATCCCACCATTGATTCCGAATAAGATATCCGTATGGTAGTTGTCACCAACCATGATGACATCTTCCTTCGCAAGACCAATCATTTCAGCAGCGATGTTGACCATGACCGGTTCCGGTTTCCCGATGTAGAACGGCTCTTTTTCTGTCGTCACGCGTAAAACCGACGTCAAGGCACCGTTTCCTGGTAAGAAGCCGCGTTCTGTCGGAATTGCGATATCGCCGTTCGTCGAGATGAATCGTGCTCCTGCCCGAATCGCCAGTGCACCGATCGCTAACTTCTCATACGTGATTTGACGATCGAGTCCGATGACGACGTAATCCGCATGCTCATCGGCAACGACTTGAAGTCCTTGTTGTTCTAAGGCATCGAGCAACCCGTGTTCACCGATCGCATAGACGTTTGCACCTGGGTCGAGTTCTGCGATGTAGCGACCTGTCGCCATCGCACTCGTTAAGACATGTCCTGCATCGGAATGAACGCCCATGCCGCGTAGTTTTTCAGCGACGGCCTCTGCTGTCATCGATGCATTGTTCGTGACGAACAGGTACGGCACGCCTTCTGCTTGCAAGCGATTGACAAAATCAACGGCTTCTTGAACGGGTTCTGTTCCGTTATACATCGTGCCGTCTAAATCGAATAAATAACCTTTCGCTTTCATCCTGACTCACTCCTCGTTTGGTAAAAATGCCGAGACGGGTCCGAGTTCTGTCTCTAAGTATTGACGGACCGCGGACGGAAATCGACGAAGCTCTATTTCTTCTTCGCTCAAGACCGTCCGGACTTCTGCTGTACTCGACTTCGTAAACTCACGGACGATCGGTGTCCGCAGTGCGACGATTCGTTTTAAGCTCGTCGCGAGTTCTGCGTCAATCACCCGCTCGTCTTCTAAAATCAATACGATATCTTCATAACTTCCCGGATCACGCATGATGAAACCATCAATCATACTATTTCCGATATCAATGATACTTTCGATGACTAAAAACCCGATCCGTTCCAGCGCTAAAGCTGTCGTCACCGCATCCCCCGTTAACTCTTTGCTTTGACGAAGCGCTGTCTCGAAACAAATCACCGTTTGTTCAATCTTTTCCCGATTCACGAAATACATCTAGCATTCCCCCTCACATCTTCCATTTTAGACCTATCGGCGGTCCATGAAAAGCAGAAACGCCATTTGCATCACATTCCTCAATGTGTTATCCTCAATTTAGATTTTTACCCAAAATAGTATGTCACATTAAGTGACTTGGAGGTTATTTATACATGGAACGGGAACTTGCATTAGAAATCGTCCGCGCAACAGAGGCTGCTGCCCTCGCATCTGCAAAATGGATTGGTCGCGGGAAAAAGAACGAGGCAGATGATGCCGCAACGACAGCGATGCGTGAAGTCTTGAATACGGTCAATATGACAGGAACAGTCGTCATCGGAGAAGGTGAACTCGATGAAGCACCGATGCTGTTCATCGGCGAACAACTCGGCACGACAAATGGTCCGATCGTCGACATCGCAGTCGATCCGCTCGAAGGCACGAACATCGTCGCAAAAGGACTCGGTAACGCCATGGTCGTCATCGCTGTCGCTGATCAAGGCGCACTCTTGCATGCTCCTGATATGTACATGGATAAATTAACGGTCGGTCCGAACTTAAAAGGACATGTCTCGCTCGACGATCCACTCGAAGTCATCATTGAAAAGGCAGCTGAACTGAACAATAAACGGATTGAAGACGTGACGGTCATCATGCAAGACCGCCCCCGTCACGACCACTTCCGTGAAGCCGCTATGCGGATGGGCGCCCGCGTCCGGTTATTCGAGGACGGCGATGTTTCTGCCGGAATCGCCCCCCTTTCACCGGCAACAGGCATCGACATCTTCATCGGAACGGGCGGTGCACCGGAAGGCGTCATCACCGCTGCTGCTGTTAAAGCAATGGGTGGCGACATGCAGGCACGCTTGCACCCGATGGACGACGAAGAGACGGCCCGCGTCATTCGGATGGGACTTGCTGATCCGTTACAATTGTTGACGCTCGACGACTTAATCAAGAGTGACGATTGTATCTTCGCGGCGACAGGTGTCACGACCGGTGAAATGCTCGACGGGGTCAAGTTCATCACGGACGATATCGTAGAGACGACGTCGCTCGTCATGCGCTCAAAAACACGGACCATACGTAAAGTCATCGCGGAACACAGTCTGTCGCGCAAACCGTACTTGCAAAATGTTCCCCAAACCCTTTAATCTGAAAAGAGACTAGGAAATGAGGGACTTTACACGTCATGATGGAAGAACGCGATTTTTTATATGATGATGTCGAACAAACGAAAACACGGTTTATTTGCTGGATTGGTGAAACGAGCCGGTTCGATTTAGCAATCACGCACTCGGAACATTTTTTCGGAAAGATTTTAGTGCTGAATTTACTCTCGAACCGCTTCGCAATCATCGGTGCCGATGATTTTGACGAACCGGGTTATATCGCTCATGCCTTCGACCTCGAAGAAGACGCAGCTGATGAACTCGAACGGTATTTAAGTGAATACATTGGTCTCACATGAAAAAAAGCAGCTCCATCCGTGAAGGATGGAGCTGCTTTTTAAGCATTTTAGAGGAGACGATCATTGCGTTCATTCAGTGTATTCGGTCCACTGAACACATTCGTATTGTCTGAATCATCATGAGCTTTACGCTCTGAATGCTGATCTGCCTCGTCCCCGACGAGCAAGACGAATTGATGGTCTTCGACTGCTTTGTTTGCACGGTCGACATCTTCTTTACTTAAGCCACTCGCTTGCAACACATCTGTATGCGTCGTCGAAGCAGCTTCTTTCTTTTTGAAGATCCCTTTGATCTCATGCCATAGGTTCATATGCTCTTCTTGCGACAGCTTCGTTGACGTTTGGTGATTATGCAAATCTGCCATGTCTTCGATTTGATCTAAATCATAGCGGTCATGGGCAACGACTTTTAAGTCCGTTGAAATGACTCCGGCGACACGCAAATCATGAACAGCACTAACGATTTCTGGCACAGTTTTATAAATCCCGACGATTCTCATGGATGGTTCCCCCTATAGGTACGTGATACTTATAGTAATAGCCGAAATCAGCCCATCAGAAACGCTTTTAAATATGTCTTTTTGATTACTATGCTTCTTCAGTCGGAGAAAATTTACGTTTAAGCTTCAACGTATTGGCCGAAGATCCGTCGAAGCGAGGTGGTGCTTCTTCTCCTTCTACCGGCTCCATCCGCTTGACGATGAAATAAGCACAGCCGAAATTACAGTATTCATATAAATAATCCGCAACATGCGAAATCTTCGTATCAAACGTCGCCTTGATGTGATCGTCATTATAGAAGCCACGTAGTCGAAGTTGACCGTGCCCCCAATCTCCGACGATGTAATCATATTTTTCGAGGACATCACTGAATCGTCCGATGAAAGCTTCCTCATTGAAACCTTCACGCTTTTCTTCGACGATTTCATATCGTTCGCGATTGACTTGTATCATTTTTCCACCCCCTGCTCCTATTATCATAGCATATTCATTTCTGAAAACGAATCTCCGCGCAGACGAAAAACCGTCCCAGTCGGCTACTGAGACGGTTTCATTTACTCAATCGATTGGTAAAGCAGCTTTATTTTTTTTCGCTGCGTTGACTTGTTCATCCGCATGATAAGAAGAGCGGACGAGTGGACCGGCTTCACAGTGTGAGAAGCCTTTGCCAAGCGCAATTTGTTTTAGTTCAGCAAATTCTTGTGGTGTATAGTATTTGATGACATCCAGGTGTTTTTTCGTCGGTTGAAGATACTGACCGATTGTCATGATATCGACGTCGTTCGCACGAAGATCATCCATCGTCTGTAAAATCTCTTCCCACGTTTCACCAAGTCCTAACATCAAACTTGATTTCGTCGGGATTTCGGGAGCAAGCTCTTTTGAACGGCGAAGGAATTCGAGTGTCCGGTCATACGTTGCTTTTGCGCGGACCGTCGGTGTCAAGCGTCGAACCGTCTCGATGTTATGGTTCATGATGTCCGGTTTCGCTTCAATCAAGGTTTGGAGCGCATCAAAGTTTCCACCCATATCAGATGGCAAGACTTCAATCGATGTCTCCGGGTTCATCCGTCGTACTTCACGGACCGTTTCGGCGTAAACTCCTGCCCCGAAGTCATTCAGGTCGTCACGTGCTACTGCCGTGATGACTGCATGTTTCAAGTTCATCAGACGAACCGATTCTGCGACACGTGTCGGCTCTTCTAAATCGAGTTCATTCGGACGTCCTGTCGTCACAGCACAAAAACGGCATGCCCGTGTACAGATACTTCCAAGAATCATAAACGTCGCCGTCCGGCGAACGGCCCAACATTCATGGATGTTCGGACACTTCGCTTCCTCACAGACAGTATGTAGCTTTTTTTCTCGCATCATACTCTTAAGCTCTGTGTAGGTCTCGTTCGTATTCAACTTGATTTTTAGCCATTCTGGTTTCCGTTGAATCTCTCCTCTAGCCATAAATACACTTCCCCCTTCATCCCCAAAAAAAGTCATTTATTTTCTGTTTCAGTATACCAAACAATTATCGTTTAGGGGCATGCAATTCAGTGAATTCTGACTTCTCCGATAGCCGGTTAAATAGCAAATCTCGTAAAAGCTCCGGCATGAAATACTGTTTTGGCATGTCTTTGATTGCTGGGAAGAGAGGTCCAAACGTAAACATGTCTGGCATCGCGACCGTGTAGTGCGCCGACTCGTCCAGTGTGGCTAAAACGGAGTCACGTCCTGCGTAATGCATTTTCCCCATCAATTTCCCGCGAAACCCGAGTCCACGGACTTTTAACTGTTCAAACTGATTCGTTTCGACTTCTTCCATGAACGTCATCAGTTGCTGTCCTGTCATCGTGACGTTACACGGATTGATGGGATGCGGACATAACCGGTGCAGGTCGAAGGAAGAGACAGGACCCGGAGATAGCGAACCGAGCAACATACCAGCCGGGACACAAGCAATATCTGCTTTACACCAGTCCTGCATCGTCTCTGCTAACAGTTGGGAGAACGGTGACGGACTAAACCAGTCATTCGCTAGACCTGATGTCCTGCCAATCGGTTGTTTCATCACTTTTTCAGCCGCATATTGTTCCCGGTCGAGTAATCCGGAACTCGCTTCATCCGCCGCATAGTCGTGAAGCGGGTGCAAGACGGCTTCTTTTTCACCGGTATCCGTGTTGAGATAAATCTCACCTGCGTATTGACCGTGCTTACCGGCTTGAGCAATCAAGACACCATTCTTGACGACACCATCGTCTAAGACATGATGCGTATGGGCTCCGATGATTAAATCAAGCTCCGGGAACCGTTCTGCCAGTTCCTCATCCTGATAAAACCCAAGATGACTCAAACAAATCAGGACGTCGACCTGTCCGCGAAGCGACTCGATTTCACGCGCTGCTGCTTCGAACGGGTCTTCGATTGTCCACCCGAGCAACTCATACAGTTCATAGTAAGGGGCCGTCAGACCAAAGACTCCGACGTTACCGGTCGGAAGTTCCTGAATCATGCCAGACTTCGCGAACGGTGCTGTCATATTCGAGACGAGTACAGGGAACGTCGCTTCTGTATAGAGTGCCGCAAGCCAGTCATGCGGAAACGTGATTCCTTCATTGTTTCCGATCGTCACGGCAGTCGGTGCTAACTCATTTAAGAGATGGGTATTGATTTTTCCTTGCGTCGCTTCCGTCGCCGGTGCGACACGGTCTGCATGATCCCCTAAATCAAAGACAAGGGAGTCGTACGTCCGGTGTTCCTTGATGAACGACATATAGCGAGGCCACATATCAAAGTGTGAATGAAGATCATTATAATGGATGACGTGTAACTTCACGCTCAAAGCCTCCTCTAAAATTAAAACAACGAGATTTGCCGGGGAGCGAGTTCATAATCGAGATTAAGGATCTCAATCAGACGTTTCGCATTCGGCGCGGCATCGCCTGCTGAATTGTTATTAAAGAAAACATACACGTCTTTCGCTTGTCCTGCAAGCGTCCGGACATGTTCTGCTAATTCTTGTAATTCTTCTTCCGAGTACCGGTATAAACAACGGACCTTCCGCCAGTCGTCACTGCTTTGCCCCGGCTTTTTCAGCCAGCCGTTTTTGTTCCGACCATGCAAGCGGACGAACGCTGTTTCTTGCGTGACGACAGGAACGAACGGGACGGAACCGTCTTCCGTCTGCGGCTCATCACAAATCGTATGAATGAACTGATGCTCTGCTAAAAAACGAAGTGTCCGTTCCCGATATTCGCCGGAGTACCAGGACGGATTTCTGAATTCGATCGCAACCGGGAGTCCCGCAAGCGATTTACGAACAGTTTGCAAGTATTCAAGGTGAACTTTACTAACGTCGAACCAAGGTGGCAGTTGGACGAGAATCGCAGCAATCTTCCCGCTCTTTCGCATCGGCTCGATTGACGCGATATATTGTTCGAAAATCGGACCGAGCGGATCTTTGTTGTCCCGGTCATGCCCGCTCATCGCCCGGTGTACTTTGACGATGAAGCGAAAGGTGTCCGGTGTTTCTGCGACCCATTTTTGATAGTTTCGTTCCGGTTGAATCGCATAAAACGTCGAATCAACTTCGACTGCCGGAAAATGTCCCGCGTAGGCAGCCAGTTTTTCTTTTCGGTCTTGCGGTGTCGGATAGAGGCTATCATGATCCCCCCAACCGGTTACGCCGACATAAATCATCCGCTTATCCCTCCTTAAAAATTATATTTTAATCTGTATCTTTTCCCACCTACTATTATTCCTTAAAATCTAGGTGATAATCAGGAAAAACATAAAAAAACCCATAACAACCTTATGCAGACTACAGCCAAAAACTATATTCTGAAAGTATAAATTACGGGTTATTTTATATTTGCTAGACAGTTTGTCAAATTAAGTGTAGTACTTCTTCTGAGATGATTTCGTGCAGTTTTCCAATTGAGACACTCTTCTGCCCTTGTTTCAAGCGAGCACTTGAGTAAGTTCAGAACGACTGACCTTAACGAAATCCGTCTTCTTCGGGAAAAATTCATTGAGAAGACCATTGGCCTTCTTATTACTCCCACGTTGCCTAGAAGAATACGGATCCGCGAAAGTACATCGGTACAGCGAGATAGAAACGGCTCTTTCTCTAGATTAACGTTATGATACAGACCTTGGATTTTCCTCTGGCTGAGACGCCCCCAATTCCCGGACGTTTTGAACCATTTAACAATGGACGGACGTTTAGTCCGACGTTGAAGTATCCACTCTTCTCATATGATTTCTGACGTTTTCCCTTTTTACGAAGGAGTACAGAACGGAATCGACGAGACCCGTATAAATCCAGCGATAAATCGTCTTGAACGAGAGCTCTTCTTGGAATAAACGTCCGACACTCTATTTGGGAAACCATGTATCTCTTAACTTTTCGAGAATGCGGACTCCTCTTTCTAGCGTGAACTTTGTCCGCGCACCGCACTTCTTCTTTTGCTCAGCATAATTCTGGTCGGCACGGGAAGCACTGTTGTAAAGGTTATGTCTCAATTCTCGTGAAATCGTAGAAGGTTGATGCCCAAGACATCCTGCAATCTTTCGGATGGAAAAACCTAACTCGAGATACGTCTTTATTTTGACTCTTTCTAATGTAGTAAGATGAACATAGCTCATAACGAATCCTTCGTTGATTTTTTGTGGTAATTCTATTCTACACAAGGTCGTTATTTTTCTACATTTCCTCTTAGATGCTGCCTCTAATATTACAATTCGGAATTAATAGAAAAAGTATGTTGTTGTTATAAACCCCTACTCCCTCCACAAAAATATCATTTTACTTTTTGATTATCTATATTAGTTTTTAGTATTTTCATTTTTTGTTTTTGAGGTATTGGAACTATATAAGATCCATAAGGTAACAAACTGATCAAAAAAGTTAATAAAACAGATAATGCAATAGTTAATATCAGAGTAAATACAAACATATTACTAGAGTTAATGCTTTGGGTAAGTCCTATAAACCTCAGAACCTTAATAATTAATGGATGTGTTAAATATACACCCATAGAATAGTTACCTAAAAACGTAAATATTCTATTGCATATATTATCTCGTGTAACAAAATCATGAAAATAATTTAAAAAAACTAAGAAAAACGGAATATATATTAAATTAGATATATTTTCAGAAGTATACAATACATTTAAGTCTATGCTTATAAGAATATCTAAAAACAAAATAAAAATAACGATTACTAAAAAAGATTTATATTTAATCATTATCAACTTCAATTCTTCGTAATAATTAGCATAAATAATTCCTAACATAAAGTATGGAATCCAGTTTAAAATAAATGCTTTACTATTGATAATAGCGAATAAGAATTCATTGTTAATATCTACTCCATCATTTAGTATCCATAAGAAATTTAAAATAACTGAAATTAAAAGACCAGATATTAGAAATAAACCTTTTTTAATTTCTGCAAAATTGGAAACAAAAAATAAAATTGTATAACTGTCAAAATAAAATATAAATGAAAATTAGCATTTCCATATACGAAATATGAAACAATACTTAAGTCTTTATTTAAGCTATGTTCAATTGAACCTCTATAAATCAAGTAAATACTACTCCAAATAATATAAGGTAAAAAAATTTTTGTAAATCTTGACTTAAAAAAGTAATGAAAATTAAAACCTCTTCTTAATACAGAAGATGTCAATAGAAATGCACTGACTACAGCAAAGACAGGTGTTCCTAAACGGGCTATTTGATTTATATAACCAATAAATTCATTAGAAAAAACTTGATTTGAATAGTAAATCCCTGCAGTAACATGTACTGATACAACTAATATAGCTGCAATAGACCTAATTATCGGTATTTCTTCATAGTATTTCAAATTAATACTCCTTTGTTAATTCAATTGTTACGGACAGTTTATCAAATTAAGTGCAACACTTCTAGAGAAGTCCTCATATATAGTTTTACTGTCAAGACATTTTCTTAATCTACAATTGATCAAAGCGAGTGCCCCGGACGGCTTAAAACGATTGATCTTTTTAAAAACTATCCAGCTTAGGAAAAATTCACGGAGAAAACAATTCTCGTTTTGCTACGCTGACTTTTCCAAGAAGAGTTGGGATCGGAAAGTACAATGTACAACTAATGCTTCATGAATCCTTTCATGACAACTGAACTCTTTTCCACAATCTGTCTTAACGTTTGGAGTAGTTCTGCTGGGAAAGAAGCACAAAGTGCATGAAACACCTCTTTAATTGAGTCAGAAATCATACGTCCTCATGGTTTCTAACACTTTTCTTTTTTGACCAGAAGACCAGAACGGACCTCGATAAGGCAACTTTACATTATACGATAAACCGTTTTGAACGATGCTTTTTTCCGCTGGAAATAAATATCCTCTAACCTGCTCGAGAGACTATATCGCTTGTAACTTATCGAGAATGTAAATTTCTTTTTCCTTCGTTATCTTTATCCGTGCACCACACTTCTTTTTTGGCTCTTTCTGATTTAAAAAGATGAATATAGTTCGTAATGAATTTTCCATTAAATATGGTGTTGTAACTATATTCTATACGATTTCGTTACGGACTTCTTTTGGCTTTCTCCCAGGTATTTTACTTAATATTATAATTAGTAAACAAAAAATATAAAATTCACTAAAAATATTGATATTTCAAAATGAAAATAATTAGAATAAAATTTCTTTCCATTTATTCATTATTTTTTTAGAGTCATATAGATTTAAAATTGTTTCTTCAGCATTGTAACCGAGACGCAATAACTTCTCAGGATTTTGTATAAGATTTAGAATTTGCTCTGACATAGCTATTATATTTCTATTTTCAATTAAGTATCCATTAAAATCATTAACTAAAAAATCTTTAGGACCATAATTTATATCAAATGCAATTAAAGGTTTTCTATGAAGCATAGCTTCAATCATACTTAATCCTTGTCCCTCATATTGAGAAGTAGATATCACGCAATCAAATGTATTTATAACCTCTGAAGTCTTAGAGGTATACCCCATTAATTTAACGTTCGCATTCAGCATCTTATCAGAAATAAGCTTTTCAATATTTTCCTTTTCCGGACCTTCTCCATATATTTCAAAAATCACTTCATTATCTACTTTAACAACCTGTTCTGCTACTTCAATCAAATAATTTATGCCTTTAGTAACGACCATCCTAGAAATATGACCAATTTTTTTATTTGGAACTTTATCTATAATCTTATCAGGATTTTTTATAAAATTACTGATTACAAATATATTTTTTACTTTATATTGTTCTATTATATCTATTTTTTGGGCCTCTGTTAAAACAATTACTCCATCAATATTATCAGCATTTTCAATAATATAGTTCTCTTGTTTCTTCACCGAACCATTCTCATCAAAATTTTTAAAATGGTTAACGTGTATAACAGCAAATTTTTTTACCTTATCAAATGAAGTATTTAACATTTTAGGGAAACTTCCAGGACCATCACATATTAAAACATTTTTTTCTGAATCTTTTACAATACTTTCTATAAAAAAACTTGAAAGTTCAATATTGTTTTTGAACTGTTTATTTTCGTTTAATAAATATATAGATCCAATCGCTCCACTTACAGGACTTAAATTTCTAGACAGATATGGAAAACTATTTTTATCAAAAAAAACTTCGCAGATTACTTTGTTTTCATTATTAAAAACATCTTTCTTAACAACTTTATCATCAAAAAAGTAAAAGCGTTCTTTTCTAGAATTATTATTAAAAGTATCAATTATATACGAATTCTTATTTTTACTCTCTTTTTTAAATGCTATATACTGACCAGTAAAACTATTGAAATATCTTGAAATATTCTTAGTCTCCTGTACTTCAATAGTATCTTTAAAAAGCAATTTAAATACTTTGTAAATTTTTTTATTCGTTTTATTTCTTATAGAAGAAGATTTTTCTTCGAAAAAATTAAACATATTAATCATTTTTGTTCTACTATCCATCTTACCCTGTTTTATTAATTGATCAATAATTACATTATAATTTGTTTTAAAATCAAATGTAATAACATCTGCATTAATGCCGCTATTGTAAAACTCTTTACTTCTTTCTAACATTGCAGTCGTCATTCCACCCTTATTTACATCTAATTCATGAACAATCATAAACACATTTTTCAAAAGTAAATCCCCAATCTAAAAATAGTTATAAAAAACGTAATTAAAACAACAAAAAATTAAATCTACAATACAAAAATTAGACGGTATTTAACAACAACACCGTCTAATTCTTATGTTAATTAGAAATTTAAAACTAAACGTACAGATTATCCGATTGAACCTTCCATCTCGAACTTGATGAGACGGTTCATTTCGACCGCATATTCCATCGGCAATTCTTTTGTGAATGGCTCGATGAAGCCCATGACGATCATTTCTGTTGCTTCTTCTTGTGAAATCCCACGGCTCATGAGGTAGAACAATTGTTCTTCCGAGACTTTCGATACTTTCGCTTCGTGTTCAAGCGAGATGTTATCGTTGAGGATTTCGTTGTACGGAATCGTATCCGACGTCGATTGGTTATCCATGATGAGTGTGTCACATTCGATGTTCGAACGCGCTCCGGTCGCTTTACGGCCGAAGTGGACGATTCCGCGATACGTAACTTTCCCACCGTGTTTCGAAATCGATTTCGAGACGATCGTTGACGACGTGTTTGGCGCAAGGTGGATCATTTTCGCACCCGCGTCCTGGTGTTGCCCTTTACCCGCGATGGCAATTGATAATGTCATCCCACGTGATCCTTCACCTTTTAAGATGACGGCTGGGTATTTCATCGTCAATTTCGAACCGATGTTACCATCGACCCATTCCATCGTCGCGCCGGCTTCACAGATCGCACGTTTCGTCACGAGGTTGTAGACGTTGTTTGCCCAGTTTTGGATCGTCGTGTAACGGCAATACGCGTTTTTGTTGATGAAGATCTCAACGACCGCCGAGTGAAGCGAGTTCGTTGTGTAGACCGGTGCCGTACATCCTTCGACGTAGTGCACAGATGCTTCTTCGTCAACGATGATGAGCGTCCGCTCGAATTGACCCATGTTTTCCGAGTTGATGCGGAAGTAGGCTTGAAGCGGCGTATCCATCTTGACGCCTTTTGGTACGTAGATGAACGATCCACCCGACCAAACCGCTGTGTTAAGGGCAGCGAATTTGTTATCTGTCGGCGGAATCAATTTACCGAAGTACTCACGGAACAAGTCTTCGTTCTCTTTGAGTGCTGTATCGGTATCTTTGAAGACGATCCCTTGATCTTCAAGTTCACTCTTCATGTTGTGGTAAACGACTTCTGATTCGTACTGTGCCGAAACACCTGCCAAGTACTTTTGTTCTGCTTCCGGGATACCGAGTTTGTCAAACGTACGTTTGATTTCTTCCGGTACTTCATCCCATGATTTTTCAGCACGTTCCGACGGTTTCACGTAATACGTGATGTCGTCAAAACGAAGATCTGATAAATCGCCACCCCAGGCTGGCATCGCTTGTTCGTTGAAAATCTTAAGCGATTTCAAACGGAAGTCGAGCATCCATTGTGGTTCTTCTTTCATTTTCGAGATCGTTTCGACGACTTCTGTCGTCAAGCCACGTCCAGAACGGAAGATCGAGATATCGCGATCGTGGAAACCATATTTATAATCGCCAATTTCAGGCATGTTCTTAGCCATGTTCATTTCCTCCTCTTACTTACTGACCGAAGTTACTTGCCTTCTTCCACGCCACGTTCGAGCGCTTTCCAAGCAAGTGTCGCACACTTGATACGTGCTGGGAATTTTGTCACACCGGAAAGTGCTTCTGCGTCCCCAAGATCAAACTTCTCATCATCATAGTCTTTCCCTTGAACCATCTCCGAAAAGATTTCTGCGAGTTGTAATGCTTCTTCGACCGTTTTTCCTTTGACGATCTGTGTCATCATCGACGCGGACGCCATACTGATAGAACACCCTTCGCCGTCAAACTTCGCATCTTGGACGATATCGTCTTCGATCGCGAGCTGTAAACGAATCGTGTCTCCACACGTCGGGTTGTTCATATCGATCGTCACGCCTCCCTCGATCGCACCGCGATTACGAGGAGTTTTATAATGATCCATGATCACTTGACGGTACAAGTGATCGAGATTGTTAAAATCCATGACTGAAATACTCCTTCGTTTGACGAAGTCCTGTCACTAAGGCATCGACTTCTTCTTGCGTGTTATACAAGTAGAAGCTTGCTCGTGCCGTTGAACTGGCACCGAGCCAACGCATCAGTGGTTGTGCACAGTGATGACCGGCGCGGACTGCGACGCCTTGCATGTCGAGTACCGTCGCGACATCATGTGCATGGACATCGCCGAGATTGAATGTGACGAGACCGACACGTTCTTCTGGACCATAAATCGTTAATCCATCGATTTCACGCATCTGTGCCATCGCATACCGGGCGAGTTCGCGTTCATGGGCTTCGATGTTCTCTAGACCGATTTCTTCTAGAAAATCAATCGCTGCCGACAGACCGACTGCCCCCGTAATGATGGGTGTACCGGCTTCAAAACGGTACGGTGATGGTTTGAACGTCGATTCTTCAAGTCCGACGTAATCAATCATCTCGCCTCCGAATTCGACCGGTTCCATCGCATTCAGTAATGCTTTTTTACCATATAAGACGCCGATTCCTGTTGGTCCACACATTTTATGGGCAGAGAACGCCAGGAAATCACAGTCGAGATCGACGACGTCAATTTTTTGATGCGGTGCACTTTGCGCTGCATCGACGACCATGACGGCACCGACGGCATGCGCGAGTTGCGCCACTTCTTTGATTGGATTGATCGTACCGAGGACGTTCGAGACATGTGCCATCGCAACGACTTTCGTCCGATCGGAAATTTGTGCTTTGACGGCTTCAATCGTCACCCGACCATCAGCTGTCAAATCAACATATTTCAATTTCGCTTTTTTCTTTTTCGCGACTTGTTGCCACGGAATAAGATTCGCATGGTGCTCAAGATAGGTGACGACGATCTCGTCGCCTTCTTGCACATGCTCCATTCCGTAACTGGACGCGACGATATTAATCGCCGTCGTCGTCCCACGGGTAAAGATAATTTCTTCATGGTGTTGCGCCTTGATGAAACGACGTACGTTCTCACGCGCACCTTCGTACGCATCCGTCGCTCGTGTTCCGAGCGTATGGACGCCACGGTGCACATTCGAATGAACCGTCTTGTAGTAGTTGTCGATCGCTTCGATGACGACGAGCGGCTTTTGTGACGAAGCCGCACTATCTAAATAGACGAGTTTCCGGTCATTAACCTGTTGGTCAAGAATCGGAAACTGATTGCGGATGGATGCATCGATTCCCATATTAGTTTACTTTCCCTTCAATCACTTGAACGAGACGTTCCTTGACGGAGTCAATCGCAAGCTCAGAGACGACAGGTTGTAAGAAACCGTGAACGACAAGGCGTTCTGCTTCTTTACGTGACAACCCACGGCTCATCAAGTAGTAGAGTTGGAGTTCGTCGACACGGCCGACAGATGCCGCGTGTCCTGCCATGACATCATCTTCATCGATCAAGAGGATCGGGTTTGCATCACCACGTGCCTTTTCAGACAACATGAGCACACGTTCCGTTTGGACTCCGTTTGATTTCGACGCACCATGGTGAATCATTGACGTTCCGTTGAAGATCGACGTCGCCGAATCTTTTTGAACACCGTGAATCAAGATGAATCCTTCCGATCCTTTACCGAAATGATCTGTCCGGACGTTGAAGTTTTGTTTTTGATCGCCACGACCGACAGTAACGGCTTTCGTATCTGAGAACGAATCGTTCCCGACGAGATGCGTTTTCGTTTCTGTGATCGTATGTCCGTCATTCATGTGACCGAGTGCCCATTCGAGCTTCGCGCCTTGTTTGACGACACCACGGCGGTTCATATACGTGACAGCACCTTTCGCAAGCGTATCAACGCCTCCGAAAAGAACTTTTGCGTTCGCTTCGACGAACACTTCCGTCACGACGTTGACGTTATGTGCTTCTTCACTGTAAGAGACGAAGCTTTCGATATACGTCAATTCGCTGTCTTGATCGGCAACGATGATTGCGTGGTGGTAAAGTGCGCCGCCTGCTTGTTCGAGCGTATAAATCGCTTGCATCGGTACCGTCAGCTTAACGCCTTTAGGTACGTACAAGAATGTTCCGCCGTTCATGAGCGCTGCGTTGAGTGCTGCGAGACGGTCTTCATTGACGTTGACGCCTTCTGTCATGAAATACTTCTCAACGAGTTCCGGATGATGCTTCATCGCATCCTCAAGCGTTGTGAAGATGACACCGTTCGTTGCTTCACTGTTTTGCGCATGGACAAGTTGTCCGTTACGCGTGATCAACATATGGTCACGGTTTTCACCGATTAATGTTTCGATATCCGGCGTGAGACCTGTTGCTGTCTCAAGATCTGCTGTGCCTTCTGTGAAGTTCCAGCCACCGATTTTAATTTTTTCTACTTTTGGCAATGCGAGCGTTGGGGCAAGATCAAGTGCATCTTGGCGCTTAGAAATCATCCAAGCGGGCTCCCCTAAGCGAGTCGCACGTTCTGCCACTGCCTCGCGATTTACGGCAAGATTCAGTTCTACAGTCATCATGCTTCCTCCCTCGTCTTACGCTTTTGTTTCGATTTCGACTTCTTCGATGCCGAGTTCTTTTTTAACCCAGTCATATCCTTCTGCTTCAAGACGGTGTGCAAGTTCTTTTCCGCCAGACATGACGATTTTTCCACCCATCATGATGTGGATGAAATCAGGCTCGATGTAGTTCAAGAGACGCTGATAGTGCGTGATGATGAGGCAACCGAACTCAGGTGAACGCATTTCGTTAACACCTTTTGCAACGACTTTAAGTGCATCGATATCAAGACCTGAATCGATTTCGTCGAGGATTGCGATTGCTGGTTTCAGCATCGTCATTTGAAGAATTTCGTTCCGTTTTTTCTCTCCGCCTGAGAAACCTTCGTTGAGGTAACGGTGTGCCATTTCGCCTGGCATTTCAAGAAGTCCCATTTGCGCGTCAAGTTGACGGATGAACTTCATGAGTGAAATTTCATCGCCTTCTTCGCGACGTGAGTTGATTGCTGAACGAAGGAAGTCAGAGTTTGTAACACCGCTGATTTCGCTTGGGTATTGCATGGCGAGGAACATTCCTGCTTGCGCACGTTCGTTAACTTCCATCTCAAGAACATCTTCTCCGTCGAGTGTGACTGATCCAGATGTTACTTCATACGTTGGGTGACCCATCAATGCAGATGCGAGTGTTGATTTACCTGTCCCGTTTGGTCCCATGACCGCGTGGATTTCGCCGCCTTTGATTTCTAAGTTAACGCCTTTCAAGATTTCTTTGCCGTCGATTGCGACGTGTAGATCTTCAATCTTCAAGTGTGAAGCCTTCATGTAGAATCCCTCCATCTATTCATTTCGTGTCTGACGATTCAGTTCACGAGAGTTACTAATTTAGTATCATTCTAATCTTAATGAATCATACCACATTATTCAAGCGTCATCGCTCATGGTTTTTTCTCAAAATGAAGCCTTTTAGTGAGAATGACTTTAAAGTGATACGACTTCTTTCTCTTCTTCCACCTTCGTTCGTCTGTGAACCCGCTGTGACAGTAAGAGCAGTGGTATTCCGAGTAATGTCAAGAGGGCTAAGCAACCAAAAATCGGCAACGGACGATCGGCGCCAAAATAAAAAAGTAATTGTCCGCCGATGACCGGTCCGATTGACTGACCAATCGATGTTAAGCCCATCGCTCCGAAATAACTGCCCCGTAATTCCGGTTTCGCAAAACTATCGGTCAAGATATCCGTCATCGTGAACATCATCACTTCCCCGCACGTGAAGATGAACATCGCACCGATCATCAACCAGACCGTTCCGGCATTCCCCATGACGAATAAACCGAACGCGACGGTCGCAATCCCGACCGTAATCGAGACGAGCGGCGACGTCTTCATCCCGAACTTCATGATCGGGTACTGGACGATTAATACGGTCACGGCATTAATCGTGATCAATAAAGCAAACAAACTAGTCCCACCGGACAGTAACGTCGTCGTCGTCAAAAATTGCGGCAACGTCGAGTTGAACTGACTGTAGCCGAGAATCCCGAAAATGATACCGGCGAGGGCAAACGTGAAAGCGACGTCCGTTTTCAACAGTTGAACCGTTGCGCCGAACGAAACTTTTTTCCCGCCGTGACTCTCTGTGATCGGATACCGCTGAAACAGGATAAAAATCGCAATCCCGTACGCGAGATAAACAAAGGCTGTTATATAGAAGGTAATCGCTGTATTGCCGGCACTGAGCAATAACGCAATCCCCGGCCCGATCGCAGCCGCGACATTGATCATCGCATAACGGATGTTGAAGACGAACAGTCGATTTTTTTCATCCGTCGTGTCACTGATCAGGGCACGGGCGGATGGTTCAAAGATGGAACGAAACACGCCGTTCAAGGCACTCAAGGTAAAGAACGCCCAAAACGTCTCGACCTGCGCCAAGGCGATGAAGACGAAAACGAAGCCGAGTGTTCCGGTCAGCATCATCGTCCGACGGCCGTAACGGTCAGACAAGGTCCCGCCGATGAAACTCATGACAAGACTCGAGACGGCTGAAATACTGAGGACCCAGCCGACATCGACCGGGCTGAACTCCAGCACCGTCGATAAATAAATCGCAAAGAATGGCATCGTGATGAACGTCCCGAGCCGTGAGAAAAATGTTCCGAGCAGGACGCCGATCGTCAGCGGATGTAACTGTCGTAAACGGTGCACCTAGAATCCCCCTTCAACTAAAAAAATAATGCATCCTTCCATTATATAGGAAGAATGCATCATTCGAGTGAATTATTTGCTGACCGGGACGACGGCCCCTTTATATTCTTTCGTAATCCAATCCTGTGTCTTTTTCTCGTGTAAGATATCGAGCAATGCCGTCACACGCTCGTCTTTTTCATCACCTTCACGCGTGACGATGATGTTGACGTATGGTGAAGACTCATCTTCAAGGGCAATTGTGTCTTCTAACGGGTTCAAACCGTTATCAATCGCGTAGTTCGTGTTGATGAGGACAGCATCGCCTTCATTGTTTTTGTACGCTTGCGGCAAGAGTGACGCTTCGATATTCGTTTTGAACTCAATGTTCTTCGGGTTTTCCGCGATATCGCTAAGCTGAGCATCTGTCGTCTTACCGTCTTTCAACTTAATTAAGCCTTCGTTTTGGAGGAACGTCAAGACACGTCCACGCTCCGCGACGTTTGAGCTCGTCAAGATCGTTGCACCTTTCGGTAACTCGTCGAGCGACTTATATTTTTTTGAGTAAACGCCGAGCGGTTCAACGTGGACGCCGCCTGCATTTTCAAATTTATAAGATTTGTTCTCTTTTTCCTGTTGCTCAAGGTACGGAACGTGTTGGAAATAGTTCGCATCGATTTCTTTTTCAGCGAGTGCCTTGTTCGGCAACACATAATCTTGGAACTTTTTGATTTCGAGTTTGTAGCCTTTTGCTTCATACTCTTTTTGAACGTGCTCTAGGATTTCAGCATGGGGAACGTTTGAAGCACCGATGACAAGTGTCTTCGCGTCGTCTCCTGACGACTCTTCCCCACATGCTGCAAGACTGACTGCTAAGACGGATACTGCTGCTGTACCGACGAATTTTTTCCAAAGTTTCATGAATAATTCCTCCCAAGTTAACTAAAAATAGTATTATCGTTTATCGATTGCTTTTACGAGCAGGTCACCAATAATTTGAATGATGAAGACGATGACGAGAATCAACAATGTCGCGATGGCGATGACATCGTTTTGAGAACGCTGGAAACCTTCGATATATGCCATGTCCCCGAGTCCTCCTCCTCCGACTACTCCGGCCATTGCCGTGTAACCGACGAGCGCGACGAGCGTGACGGTGATACCGGAGACGATTGCTGGTAGTGCTTCCGGAATCAACACTTTATAAATGATTTGGAACTTCGTTGCCCCCATCGATTCCGCTGCTTCGATGACACCTTTGTCGACTTCACGCAGTGCCAGTTCGACCATCCGCCCGTAAAACGGTGCCGCCCCAAGAATCAGTGCCGGAAGTGCCGCTGTTGGTCCTAAGAACGATCCGACGATGATGAGCGTCACTGGAATCAATAAAATCAACAATATAATAAACGGAATCGAACGGAAGATGTTGACTAAAAAGCTGAGCACGGAATACAGTGCCCGGTTCTTAAACAATAAGTCTTCATTCGTCGCGTATAACAACAGACCGATGACCAGTCCGAGAACAAATGTCGCGATTCCGGCAACAACTGTCATATAGACGGTACTGCCGGTCGCCGTCCAGACCATTTCCCAATCGAGGTCGTTAAAGAATGTCGTCATCGGTGATCCACCTCCACTTCCACGTCACTCGCTTGAAGTTTCGCGATGACCGCTTGTGTTTCATGTGCCGCACCAATCAGTTGGATGAACAACGTTCCGAGTGCACCGTCTTGCGTCTGTCCGACGTTCCCGCCGATGATATTAAATAATAAGGTCGAATCTTTCATGACTTCTGCCAGGATCGGACTTTCTGCTGTCGAACCGACGAATGTCAGCTGGACGATTTTCCCTGTCGGATAGCGCTCACGGAGTTTCGCGAACGTCAACTCGTTTTCTGTAGACGACGTCAGTTGTTTGACGAATTCTTTTGTCATCGCTTGTTTCGGATGCCGGAAGACTTCTGAAACAGGACCCTGTTCGACGATTTTCCCGGCCTCCATGACGGCGACCCGGTTACAGATTTTTTGAATGACGTGCATCTCGTGTGTGATCAAGACGATCGTCAGTTTTAGTTTTTTATTGATGTCGACGAGTAACTCTAAGATCGAGTCCGTCGTTTTCGGATCAAGGGCGCTTGTCGCCTCGTCACATAATAAGACGTCCGGGTTTGATGCCAGTGCGCGGGCAATCCCGACGCGTTGTTTTTGTCCACCGGATAGTTGTGACGGATAAGCGCCTTCGCGACCGTCGAGTCCAACGAGTTGAATCAGCTCGGCGACCCGTTCTTTCCGGCGTGCTTTCGGATATCCGCCGAGTTCGAGCGGGAACATAATGTTTTCTTCGACCGTTCGTGACCAAAGCAAGTTGAAGTGCTGAAAGACCATCGAGACATTTTTCCGGACGCCGCGTAATTCTTTCGGTCGTAACGTCGTCATCTCGACACCGTCAATTTGAATCGAACCGCTTGTCGGTGCTTCTAACATGTTCAGCAGGCGAATCAAGGTTGACTTCCCTGCACCGGAATAACCAATTATTCCGAAAATTTCGCCGCGCTCAATCGTGAGATCGACGTTTGCGACAGCTTCGACTTCGCCGCGCTTCGAGCGATAAATCTTTCCTACATCCTGTAAACGAATCACTACTGTCCCTCCTAAACATAAAAAAAGTGCGCACGTTTTAGAGCAAACGCGCGCACTTTCAGTACACAAAACCATTTGCTCTCATCTTGCAGACGTTCGTCTGCTGGAATTAGCACCACTTCGGAAATAAATTCCGCGGTTGCCGGGTTTCATCGGGCCAGTCCCTCCACCACTCTTGATAAGAGTTATCGGTATTTAGTTGTTTTTAATATATTTTGAATATTAGCAGGGGTTATTTTGCTTGTCAAACAGTTTTTTCAGAAACTTTTTCGAGCAAACTGAAAGCATGCGTTAAATCTTCTTTCAAATCCTCTGCATCTTCAAGTCCGACCGAGATTCGGACGAGACCATCCGTGATGCCGAGTTCTGCCCGACGTTCTGCCGGAATCGACGCATGTGTCATCCGTGCCGGAACGGAAATCAAACTTTCGACCGCCCCTAAGCTTTCAGCAAGCGTGAAGAAGTGTGACGCTTCCACAAGTTTCTCTGCATTTGCAGCTGAACCGACATCAAAGCTGATCATCCCGCCGAAACCAGTCGCTTGTTTTTGTTGAATCGCATGACCGGGATGCGATGCGAGCCCCGGGTAGAAGATGTTCGAGACGACGTCTTGTGCTTGCAGGAAGCTGACAAGTTCATGTGCTGTCTCTTCGATCGCTTCCATCCGGATACCGAGCGTCCGCAGACCACGGACAAGCAGGAAGCTGTCTTGCGGTCCGAGAATTCCACCCGTCGAATTTTGGATAAAGTGAAGTTCTTCGCCGAGCGTATCATCGTTGACGACGACAAGCCCTGCGACGACGTCCGAATGGCCGCCGATGTATTTCGTTGCACTATGCAGCACGATATCTGCCCCAAGCGCGATTGGTTGTTGCAAGTATGGTGTCGCGAACGTGTTGTCGACGACGAGCTTCAAGTCGTGACGACGCGTGATGGCTGCGATCGCTTCGATGTCCGTCACTTTTAATAACGGGTTCGTCGGTGTCTCGACGTAGAGCATCTTCGTGTTGTCCTGAATCGCCGCTTCCGTCGCGCTGAGATCCGTCGTATCGACGAATGTCACTTCGATGTTGAACTTCGGTAGGACACGTTGCATCAAGCGGAACGTTCCGCCGTAGACGTCGTCCGTCATGACGATGTGGTCGCCAGACTGAAGCAGATTGAAGACAGCATGGATCGCCGCCATTCCTGATCCGAACGCGAATCCACGGACGCCTCCTTCAAGATCAGCAATCAATCGTTCGATGCTCGTCCGCGTCGGGTTTGCTGTGCGCGAGTACTCATACCCGTCTTTTAATTGACCGATTTTTTCTTGCTTATATGTGCTCGTTTGATAGATTGGCGGTGTAACGGCACCCGTTGCCTTGTCTACACCCGTTCCTCCGTGAATCAACGCTGTTTTTTTACGCATGTGTCTCGTCCACCTTTTCAAAGATTTGTTGGCTCAAATACCGTTCTGCACTGTCTGCGAAGACGGTGACAATCGTACTTCCCGGATGGCGCTGGGCGATATCGAGCGCCGCGGCGAGTGCCGCTCCTGCCGAACTGCCGACGAGTAACCCTTCACGTGCCGCCAGTTCATGGACCTTCGTAAAAGCATCCGAATCAGAAATCGTATGAATTTCATCAACTAAATCACGAGAAACGAGACTTGGCCATTTGGCTGTCCCGATTCCTTCTGTTTTATGCGGTCCGGCTGACCCTCCGTTGAGGACGGAGCCTTCCGGTTCGACGATTGCCCCTTTTGTCCCGAAGCGTTCTTTTAAGAAAGCCGTCGTTCCGGCAAACGTTCCACCTGATCCGCATCCGGCGACGAACCAGTCGATGTGACCGAGTTCCGCCACAAGCTCCGGACCAAGTGTCCGCTGATAAGTGACCGAGTTTTCTTCGTTTTCGAATTGGAGTGGCACATAACTGTTCGGAATCGTTTGTCCGAGTTCTTTTGCCTTATCGATTGCGCCTTGCATATCGAGTTCAGTCGGCGTGTTGACGACAGTCGCGCCGAGTGCCCGCATCAAAGTCTGTTTCTCTTGACTGAACTTTTCTGGGACGACACAAATGACTTGTAAGTCATATTTTTTAGCGGCGAGCGCCAAACCGATGCCGGTGTTGCCGGCAGTCGGTTCGATGATCGTTCCGCCTGGTGTCACGTACCCCTGTTCGATTGCGGCATCAACGAGTTGGATACCGAGGCGGTCTTTGACGCTGCCACCAGGGTTCATCCATTCGAGCTTCGCCAAAATCCGCGTACCAGCAGGCAAATCGAACGAAGTAATCTCGTACAGTGGCGTATTTCCGACGAGGTCTCGGACTGACTTCGCGATCATCCGAAGACGATGTCCCATTCGTCGCGACCGGCAAGCATTTTCTCGGCATAGTGCTTCGCTCCTTTAAGGTCGTGTGCGCTCGCAAACCCACATTGCGTTTCGTTTTGTGCCGGAATCACTTCAGCCGCTAAGACGTCGTTCAATGTCTTCTCGACGAGTTCACTCATTTTTTCGACTGAGTCAAAGTTCATCATCGCCATGTAGAAACCAGTCTGGCAGCCCATTGGCGAAACATCGATGACGTCGTCCGAATAGTTGCGGATGTTTTCAGCAAGTAAATGTTCGAGTGTGTGCATCGCACGCATCGGCATTTGCTCGACGTTCGGTTGTGTGAAACGAATATCATATTTGACGACTTGGTCGACTTTACCTTCTTTATAGCCTGCTACACGAATATATGGTGCTTTGACTTTCGTATGGTCCAAGTTAAAGCTTTCTACGTTCATTTTTTTGATTGTCATGATTTATTCCCCCATTTTCTCGGCTTCTATGAGCCAGACGAAGTGATTGTATTGTGTGAATGTCACGTTAAATCCGCGTGACGTAAAAATCTGTTCCATCACTGGAATCAGTGGATAAAATTCGCGTTCTAAATCTTCTGCAAGGTTGTCAAACCCTTGAGTTTTTGCTTCTGCAATCGTTTCTAGACGTGCTGCCTCAGAAACGAACATCGTATCGGCATAGACGATCTTTCCGTCTGCCGGTAAAATCGCTGCCATCAAATCGACGGCCTGTCCTTTTTCTTCATCCGTCAAATGATGAAACGCATAAGTCGAGACAAAACTTTTTGCCTCTGCTGCTTCAAACGATAAGAAATGACCATCTTGAACAGCCAGTGCCGGAATTTTATTGATTAAGATGTCGCGCATTTCCGGACTTGGTTCAATCGCCAGTACCTGCTCATGACGCGCAAGCAAACGTTGCGTCAAGTTGCCTGTTCCTGCGCCAAATTCGGCAACGGGTGACATCGCTTTTTCAGCGACCGCCTCTAATATTTCGTCATAACGGCGAAAGACTTCTTTGTACTCCGGATCTTGCCCCGTTACTGTGTCGTCGTAAGATGACGCCCACTCTGTAAATACATCCATGAAACGTACTGTCATGCCTTTTCGTCCTCCGCATCCCGCTTTTAATTCCGACTAATCGGATATGAATTAAAGTATTTTTCCTTAATCGCATTGTAGCAGGGACAATTCTGATTAGCAAGGCGACAGCTTCAAAATCTTTCGGAAACAAAAAAAAGGCGTTGCCGGAGAACCGACAACACGAATAATGTGGTTAGAAATGCAACGAAGGAAAACCCAGCTCTGATGCGAACTTCTTCGTTCGTCACATCAGAGGACGGCGCCCTTTCGAACTATAAAAGCAAGATGTCACAGTAGTCAGATCGACCATTCGAATCCACCACCTCTTTTTTGAACCGCTTCGTCTTTGGGGGACGACTTAAGGGGAAACAGAAAAAAAGATTTAGGATGTCATTGAATGGTTCTAAATACGAGAAACATCAAGTTCTATACCTCTGCCAGACTTCCTATAAAAGCATTTCTAGAAGTTGATATGAATATACCATTCATAAATTGTCATTGTCAATGAATTATTGTAAATATTCCGACAATTTAACATAAAGAAAAATCATCCAATGATTTTTCTTGTTATTCTGCACAAAACGCAAAGACATTTTGGACGTTTTGGAACGCATATAACCGCTCTACGACTTGATGATCCTTTACTTTGAGTAATGCCGGCACACTCATGACTTGCGCCTGCTCTAAAAATTCAGGAATGAAATTGCCATTCGCTTTTTGGATCCATTCCTCGTCTTTCGTCGCTTCGACGATGTCGAGCATCCGACTGGCGATGGCACATGTGCCGCACATCGGTGCATAGACATACAACAACCCGTTTGCTGGTACTTCTGTTACTTCCTTCATCTTGACCCCTCCTGTTATCCCGTGCTTCTGAAGCCAGTATACAAAAAAAAGGACAGCGATGAAACGAAATCGTTTCACCCCTGTCCGTCTTACTTTAAGTATTACTCGTTAATCATTGATTTGTATGCCGCAGCATCCATCAATGCTTCAACTTGCGACTCATCTTCTAGCTCGATATCAACCATCCATGCACCTTCAAATGGTGATTCGTTAACGAGTTCTGGGGAATCGGAGAGTGATTCATTGATTGCAACGACTTTCCCTGAAATCGGTGCGTACAACTCTGAAACCGTCTTGACCGATTCAACCGAACCGAATGGCTCGTTGATTGAGATCGTATCTCCGACTTCTGGAAGCTCAACGAACACGATATCACCGAGTTCGTGCTGTGCGAAATCCGTGATTCCGATTCGTGCTTTGTTGCCTGTTACTTCGACCCATTCATGCTCTTCCGAATACCGTAGATTGTCTTTGACTTGACTCATTTGCGATTCCCCCTGTGTTCTATAGTGGACTAACGGTTTTAGTATACCAAATTCAATCGGCTTCTTAATACCATTTTCCTTGATACATCTCTTCTTTAAATCCAAGTGTGACATCTGTCCCGTCCGTGACGATTGGACGTTTCAACAGCATCCCGTCACTTGCGAGCAAAGCATACTGCTCTTCTTCCGACAAGTCGGGTAAGCGATCTTTCAGCCCGGCGGCACGATAGGATTGACCACTCGTGTTAAAGAATTTTTTCAGCGGTTCGCCACTTTTTTGATGGAGTTCACGAATCGTCGCGGCACTTGGTGTCTCATCGACGATGTGTTTGTAATCGACTTCGACACCGTTGTTTTCAAGCGCCTTCTTCGCTTTGACACATGTACTGCACTTTGGATACCCATACATCGTTACCATATTTCATCACCTCACCTTTAAGACTAGCAGATAAATCAGTGTTCCTTCAAGCGCGCGAGTGCCGCATCAATTTGATCTTGATGATGGTGATCGTGAGCGATGAACGACGCGACGAACTCACGGGGACAAAAGCGCCCTTCATACGTCTGTTCATACTGCGCGTCCGTCAACCGTCCGAGTTGCGTCACGAGATCGCTTCGAACCGCGATTGCTTTTTTCAGTAACGTCAATGCGTCGACATGATGCGCATACTCGACCGCTAACCGGTTGAACTCATCAAAGTCCGTCTCGACTAACGTCAGTCGATCGTCAGGGAGCTTCGCGACGGCATGATCGAGGTAATACCGGTCCCATAAGAACAAATGGCCGACACACTCCTGTACCGTCCATTTATCGATCGCGAGCGGCGACTGCCACTCTTCATCCGATAAACGCTCGAGCGATTTGTAGTAGTCGACTGCAAACTGAAGTTCTTTTACATCTTCACGCATCGCTATTCCCTCCTCGAAAAAAATTCGCCTTTACAGAGATTTTCCCTGCAAAGGCGAACTCGTAAACCTGACTTAGACGAGATATTTGTTAGCTTCAATCAAACGTTTCGCAATCGCACGTTTCGTGCCGATCGAGTTGATTGGTTGGTAACGGCTGAATTTCTTCAGTGCCGACAGTAACATCCGTAACTCGTCTCCACTTGCTGCTGCGTAGAGTGTTTCTTTCGCGTCACGTTCAACACCTTCGAATGCCTGTTGTGCGAAGACTTCCGTATAACGGATTTTGAGTTCGCTCTTCTCGGCGCCTTTTGAAGCGATCGCTTTTTCTGTCCGGACGATGGCTGACTCGAGCGCATAGATTGCACTCATGATATCGGCCGTGTTCGCGAGAATTTCCTGTTCGCCTTGTAACTTATCTTGATATTTCTGAACAGCCGTTCCAGCCGTCAATAAGAAGATCTTTTTCATCATCGCGAGCAGGTGACGTTCCCGGTCGAGCGGTTCTGTTCCGACTTCTGTCGGCATGAAGCTCATGACTTCTTGTTGGAGGCGCTGCGCTTCCGCTAAGAGTGGTAACTCGCCTTTCATCGCTTTCTTCAAGAGCGTACCTGGTACAAGCAGACGGTTGATTTCGTTTGTTCCTTCGAAGATCCGGTTGATCCGCGAGTCACGGTACATGTTCTCGACTTCATATTCCGCCATGAAACCGTATCCGCCGTGGATTTGAACCGCCTCATCGATGACATAATCAAATGTCTCTGACGCAAAGACTTTGTTCATCGAACATTCAATCGCGTACTCGGCAATCGAATCAGCGACGCGTTTGCCATCTTTACTTTCTTCTTCCGACAGCTGATCGAGACTATCTTGGAAGAGACCGCCTGTCCGGTAAACTGAGCTTTCCATCGCATACGTTTGGGCTGACATCGTCGCCAGTTTCTCTTGAATCAATGGGAATGAGCTGATCGGTGTTTTGAATTGTTTCCGTTCGTTCGCATACTGAACGGCGAGATCAATCGCGCGTTTAGATGAACCGACGGCACCGACAGCGAGTTTGTAACGCCCGACGTTCAAGATGTTAAAGGCGATGACGTGCCCGCGACCGATTTCACCGAGGACGTTTTCGACCGGTACTTCCGCATCTTCTAAAATCAATGTCCGTGTCGATGACCCTTTGATGCCCATTTTTTGCTCTTCCAGACCTGTCGAGACGCCCGGGTACTCACCCTCGACGAGGAATGCCGTGAATTTATCGCCATCGATTTTCGCATAGACGACGAACAGACTGGCGAAACCGGCGTTCGTGATCCATTGTTTTTCACCGTTCAAGATATAGTGTGTCCCGGCTTCGTTCAAGACAGCTGTCGTCTTCGCACCGAGTGCATCTGACCCCGAGCCCGGTTCTGTCAATGCGTATGACGCAATCCATTCACCTGACGAGAGTTTCGGCAAGTACTTTTGTTTTTGCTCTTCGTTTCCGAAGAAGACGATTGGGAGTGAACCGATTCCGACGTGTGCGCCGTAGCTGAGGGCGAATGAACGACCACGTGCGAATTTTTCTGTGATGATCGACGACGAGATTTTGTCCATTTGGTAACCGCCGTATTCTTCCGGAACGTCTGCCCCGAGAAGACCGAGCTCGCCTGCTTCACGCAAGAGACCGACTGAAAGTTCGAACTCATGTTTTTCGATTCGGTCAAGCACCGGAACGACACGATCTTCGACGAATTTCGCCGTCATGTCACCGACCATTTTATGTTCTTCTGAAAAATCCTCCGGTGTAAAGAGACGCTCCGCTTTTAATTCATCCAGTACAAAACTTCCACCTTTAATCAATTCGTTCGTCGTTTGGCTCATTGTCCTGTTCCTCCTTCAACTAATTCGAATACACCAGCAGCACCCATGCCGCCACCAATACACATCGAGACGACACCATACTTCGCGTTCCGGCGTTTCATTTCATGTAAGAGTGATAATGTCAGTTTTGTTCCCGTACAGCCGAGTGGATGACCGAGTGCGATTGCTCCCCCGTTGACGTTGACGATGTCTTCGTTGAGACCGAGCTCACGGATGACACCAAGGGATTGTGAGGCGAACGCTTCATTCAATTCAATCAAGCCGACCTCTTCGAGTGTGATTCCTGCGAGTTCAAGGGCTTTCGGAATCGCGACGACCGGTCCGATTCCCATGACTTCCGGACGGACACCGCCGACGGCAAACGACTTGAACTTCCCGAGAATCGGCAGTCCTTGACGCTCTGCTTCCTCACGCTCCATCACGAGTACGGCTGCTGCCCCGTCTGATGTTTGTGACGAGTTCCCGGCTGTGACACTGCCACCAAGCCGGAAGACCGGGCGGAGTTTTGCCAAGCCTTCTTTTGAAGAGTCTGCCCGGACGCCTTCGTCATGCTGAACGACCCAGGATTTTTCTTCGACCTTCATGTCATCGTTGACGACGTATTCCGTCACCGTGACGGGGACGATTTCATCCGTGAACTTACCGGCTGCGATCGCGGCTGCTGCTTTTTGATGACTGCGTAAGGCAAAGGCATCTTGATCTTCACGTGAGACGTTATACGTCGCTGCGACTTGCTCTGCCGTATGCCCCATGCTCATATAATATTCAGGTTCCGATTCGACGATTGACGGGTTCGGACGAACGACGTGTCCCGGCATCGGGATTTGACTCATCGACTCGAGACCGCCGGCGATGACGGCCGTCGCTTGACCGGTCATGATTTTCATCGACGCATCAGCAATCGATTGCAGACCGGACGAGCAATACCGGTTGATCGTGATGGCCGGTACTTCGTGTGACAAGCCGCCAAGAACGGACGCGTAGCGGGCGATGTTCATCCCTTGCTCTGCTTCCGGAAGAGCACAACCGAGAATGACATCATCGATTGTTCCCTCGTATTTCGAACGCTTCAACGTTTCCTTAATCGCGATTCCTGCGAGTTCATCAGAACGCATCGCTTTAAATGACCCTTTTTTTGCTTTACCGACTGGTGTCCGCGCACCAGCGACGATTACTGCTTCTTTCATTCGAATCCCCCCAGTCAGTTACGAAGCGGCTTGCCTTTGACAAGCATATGCTGCATCCGTTGTTGTGTTTTCATCTCACCGATCAAGCTCAAGAACGCTTCCCGTTCAAGGTCGAGCATGTATTGCTCATCGACGTGTGTACCGAAGGCAACGTTCCCACCCGCGATGACATGCGCTAACTTGTTCGCGATCTTCAAGTCATGCTCCGAGACATAACCGCCATAGAACATTTCCCGTGTTGCCAGCTCAAGCGTCGCTTTCCCTGTCCGTCCGACGACTGGAATCAAGGATTTAGCAGGTGGCGTATAGCCTGTCCGGTCGAGTTCGAGGACAAGTTGTTTCGCATCATACGTCAAGTGATCCCGGTTCATCGAAATCTGGTCGACAGAGCGGACATAGCCGAGTTCGCGTGCTTCGAACGCTGATTTCGAGACTTTTGCCATCGCGACGTTTTCAAATGTCTTTTGCGCTGCTTTTTCGATATTCACTAAACCATCCGGCGTATTTTCAAGTAAACGACGATACGTGTTGACGTTTCCGCCACCACCTGGAATCAGGCCGACACCGACTTCGACGAGCCCCATGTAAGTTTCGAGTCCTGCTTGCAGGCGGGCTGCCGGAAGTGAAATTTCCGTTCCGCCACCGAGCGTCATCCCTTGTGGTGCTGCGACGACCGGGCGTGACGAATAACGAATTTTTTGAATCGATTGCTGGAATTTATTGATGATCCAGTCCAGCTCGAACCAGTTTTCATCTTCTGCTTCCATCAGCATCATTGCGAGGTTCGCACCGACACAGAAGTTTTTGCCGTCGTTTGCGATGACGAGTCCGCGGTGATTTTTTTCGACGAGGTCAATCGATTGTTCAATCATCTGCATGATGTCGACGCCGATTGCATTACTTTTCGACGTAAACTCAAGCACCGCCACGTCATCTCCGACATCGAGTAAACGGGCTCCGTTGTTCTCAAGCAAGACGCCGCTTGACTTGCGGACGTCACGTAAACGGATTTCTTTCGGGTTCTGTTCGCTGCCGACATACGTTTTGCTCGTCGCATCATAATGCTGACCATTTTCGTTGTAGAAACTTGTGTTGCCTGACGCAAGCATCTCGTCGACCCATGCCGGGACGTCGTAACCATCCTGCTTCATTTTTGCGACGGTCTTTTCAACACCGAGTGCGTCCCATGTCTCGAACGGTCCCATCTTCCAACCGAAGCCCCATTTCATCGCTTCATCGATTGCTTTGATGTCATCCGCGATTTCATGTGTCAGTTGTGCCGAGTAGAGCAGTGTCTTCGCATGGATCGGCCAGAGGAGTGCACCGACACGGTCGTTCGCAAAAACAACGGCTTTCAATTTATTTTTGGCACCGGGAAGAGCTTTCGCCTGACCGATTGACGGTTCGGTAAGCGCTTTCTTTTCGACGTATTCAAAAGAGTTTACATCGAGTTCAAGGATTTGTTTCCCGACTTTCTTATAGAAACCTTGTCCTGATTTAGCACCGAGCGAACCTTCTGCGACGAGTCGCTTCATTTCTGCAGGAACTTCAAACGTATCTTTTTCAGGACCTTCCGGTAACAGGTCATAGACGTTGTTCGCTACATGGACGAACGTATCGATTCCGACGACGTCAAGCGTCCGGAATGTCGCTGAGCTCGGACGACCGAGTAACGGTCCCGTCACGGAGTCGACTTCTCCGATCGTATAGCCGCCTTTTTTCATCTCTTCCATCGTCACGAGCAGACCATATGTCCCGATCCGGTTGCCGATGAAGTTCGGTGTGTCCTTCGCGATGACGACACCTTTTCCAAGACGCTCTTCCGCGAACTGTTTCATGAAGCGGACGACTTCCGGATGCGTGTCCGTCGTCGGAATCAATTCGAGTAGCTTGAGGTAACGTGGTGGGTTAAAGAAGTGTGTGCCAAGGAACCGTGAATTAAATGATGCCGAGCGTCCTTCACGCATCGCTTCGATCGAAATCCCTGACGTATTCGAGCTGACGATCGCATCTTCACGGAGGAATGGTTCAATCGTCGCAAACAGTTGTTGTTTGACATCCAAACGTTCAACGATGACTTCGACGATCCAGTCCGCTTCCTTCAAGCGTTCGAGGTCGTCTTCGAGATTACCGACTTCGATTAAGTCAATCAACTTTTTTGATGCGAGCGGTGCCGGATTTTGTTTCAGCAACTTTTGACGGTTTTCCCGTGCGATCCGGTTTCGGACGGCTCTGTCCGCTAGCGTAAGTCCTTGTTTTTCTTCCTGTGCCGTAAGTTCTTTTGGTACGATATCAAGCATCAATGTCCGAATTCCCGCATTCGCGAGGTGTGCCGCGATTCCTGCACCCATGACCCCTGAACCGATGATGACGGCGAATTGAATATGTTTCGTCAATTTAAGTGTGGTCGGCTGACCGATCTGACTCGCCATGATATACCCCCTGATTCGTAATTGAATGAACAACCATTCATTATTCTGACAAAAAAAGAAGCCCATCAATCTTTCCCCTGCTTCTTCTACATCTCCATCATAAATGAATAATGATTCAGTAGCAATAAAAAATCACGTTTTGGTCAAATTTTCCTGTTAGACTAAAAGAAACAAGGGGGAGATGTCATGAAACAGACAGAACAACTGTGGGACCAGAAGGCAACGGACTGGGCGGAACGCTCGGAAATGATGTGGACACAAGGAAGTCGTAAAACAATCATTCCTTTCCTAAAGTCGGTCATCACCGCTGGCAAGATGCTTGATTTAGGATGTGGTGACGGGGAGGCCTGCCGCTTGCTGGCAGATTCTTTTCAGATGACAGGACTTGATTTATCGGAAGAAATGATTCGGATTGCCCGCGACAAATCACCGACCCTCGACTTCGTCGTCGGCACCGGTGAAGCGTTACCGTTTGCAGATGATGCGTTTGATGCTGTCCTCGCCGTCAATTCGCTCGAGTGGTCGACACGTCCGCTCACAGTTCTTAAGGAAATCGAACGGGTTGCACCAATTGTCGTCATCAGTCTGCTCGGACCGACGGCGGCACCACGGGCTTTAGCCTATCGTCGGCTGTACGGGGAAGATGCACCGATGGGCAATACGATGATGCCGTGGGAACTGACGCAACTGGCAGAAGAACGTGGTTGGACATTGCTCGACGAAGCGGTCATTCAAAAAGAAGGGGCTGTGTTGACCGGTCACCGGCTACTTGATCAAGCACATGCTTTCTCGTGTTTGTTTGCGTTTCGGACACGGGATTAAAAAATTACCTATTTGCAACAGACGTAGGTCCACCCGCTTTTCTCGGGCGGGACGCAAGCCGCGCCCATCTATCCGATGATCGGGTCTTGCCTGTCCCTGACGGAAGCAAGCTTCCTTTCCCCGTAGAAGTCGAGTGGACACGTCTGTTTATTTTTACTGATACCGTTGATGGATTTGAAACAGCAAGTGTTCGATCTGTTCAGGGAGCGTAGATGTCTTGTCTTGCCATTTCACCCGAAAGTACAGTGTCCGTAGTAATTGTTTTGTATTCCGGAGAACATTGAATTGAGCATCACCCCACGTCACCGGCAAATCAAGCCATCCTTCGATTGGTCTCTCAAGCATTGTCAGCAACACGTCATCTTCAACACCTCGTTCTCTTGCTGCCAACCAAGCCGTGATGACACGTTCCTGTTCTTCATCAACGAAGACATAATCCGGCGTCATCAAAATCTCGATGAATCGGGCTATTGCTGCTTGCTCCTGATGGATTTGACAACGCGGATGCTTAAACCAAGCATCATAGACGTCGGCAATATGTGCCACACTATGTGCCCATCCATAAGTCGGGACAAATCCTCGGAAATCATCCTCCATGTTGAGATATCTGAGCAACTGACTCGAGATGTCATCGTAAACACTTTCAGCTAATACATGGACTGTTGCATCCTTCTCTAAAAGCACGGCAAGAATAAGCGCTGAAAAAGAACGTCTGAAAACCGCCGTTTCATCTGTCTGCGCTAGATGATAAAACAATCCATCCTGACTAAAAACAAACGACGCGATCCGTTCAGCCGACGATCCGGTGAACTTTTCCGACATGATCCATTCGGCTAATCGCGAATAGATCAGTTCATCCCGAAGGACCGGATCGAGACTTCCGATGTGATGGAGCATCTGTTCGAGTAGTACTTCCGAGATTTCAAGGTCTACTTGTTGCAAGTGGTCTTTCAGTTGGTCTTCTGTTAGATACATGAAGGATTCCCCCTATTTTTTAGGATTATACACAACAAAAGGGATGAAGCCATGACAGCTCCATCCCTATTTTTCGATTACCCTTTGACCATTCCTTTAAGGACGAACGCGACGTTTGCCGGACGTTCTGCTAAACGGCGCATGAAGTAACCGTACCAGTCACGGCCATACGGGACGTAGACACGGACTTTATAACCGAGCTTCACGAGCTCAAGCTGACGTTCGACGCGGATGCCGTACAGCATCTGGAATTCGAACTTATCATTTCCGATTCCATTTTCCTTCGCGTAGCGAATGATTTGTTCAATCATCGCGTCGTCATGCGTCGCGACCGCAGCATAATTTCCGAGTGACAATTGAAGTTTTACGAGTTTGATGTAGTTGTGGTCGACATCTTCTTTTTCCGGGAAGGCGACCGTCGCCGGCTCCTTGTATGCCCCTTTGACGATGCGGAGGTTCGTTTCAAACCGTCCGACCCGTTTGATGTCGTCTTCTGAACGATACAGGTAAGACTGAATGACGGTACCAATGTTATCAAACGATTGACGCAACTCTTCAAACAATTGAATCGTTTTTTCACAACGTGGTTCATCTTCCATGTCGATGGTCACGAATACGCCGAGCTCTTTCGCCCGTGTCAAAATCCGTTCCATGTTCGATCGAATTAATTGATCTGAAATATCAAGGCCAAGTGACGTTAACTTTAGTGAAAGTTGCGAGTCTAATTTCTCTTCCGCAATCATTTCGACGGCGCGGATACACTCTTGCGTCATCATCTCCGCTTCGGCTCCAGTCGAGATGAACTCACCGAGGTGATCCATCGTCACACATAATCCTTTTGCATTCAAATCTTGAATCGCCCGTTTCGATGCTTCGAGTGAATCCCCCGCCACGAAGCGACCAGCCCCAAACTTCAGACCATATCGTTTCGCTAATCCATTCAATGTCTTATTCTGCGATAAGAAGATAAAACCATCCCGTAGTACTCGTTCCATCACTCATTATTCCCCCTAAATAAATGCTAGGCTGTTTTACCGTATCGGTTCACATCACTGCACTCATATTATGACATAAAGCGCTTACATATGCTCTCTCTTTTGTTTTTTTCGTAAAGATCGTTGTGCAAAAAAACCAACTGCAAAAAACAATACGTATAAAAAGACAGCTAAGAAAAATTGCCACGAAAACGGATCGCGCAGACTCGCCCCGATGTTGTTGTAAACGAACGCCCCAGGAATGATACCGAGATAACTTGCAAGTGCAAACTGCTTAAATTTAATTTTTGATAGACCGGACGCATAACTGATTGCATCAAATGGAAACAATGGAATCAAGCGGACGAGCAACACGACTGTAAAACCGTTCGAAGCAATCCGGTCGTCGAATACCGTCAGCTTACCGGTCCCAATGATTTTCTCGACAGCGCGCCGTCCGAGCAGGCGGGCAATCCAAAAACTGAGTAAACTGCCTGTTCCCGCGCCGATGACGTCAAGCAACGTGCCGAGCCACGGACCATAGGTATAACCGCCGAACATCGTCAGTAAGCTCGCCGGGAAAAAGACGAGTGGACGGATTGTATAAGCGAGGACATAGAGCAGCATACCGGGAAAGCCTTGCGCGAGAATCCAGTTCGACAACGCCTCTAAATCAAATTGCTCCATCATCCCCGACAAGCGGAAATAAAGGAGCAATCCGAGTCCGAACAATAAATAAAGTGAAAAGGGAAGCCAGTCCCGCAAGCGAAGTTTCTTCATGACATCGGTGCCGGTGCCACGTAATAGAAAATCGAGAGGAAAATCAAGACACTTCCTGCGAGAACAAACAGATGCCAAATCGCATGATTGTACGGCAAACGAGCCCAAACGTAAAAGATGACGCCGAGTGAGTACGCGAGTCCACCGCCGAGCAGTAACAAGAACCCTTGTAAACCAAGTGCTTCATAAATCGGTTTAATGGCGAAGAGACAACACCAGCCGAGCACCAAATAAGAAACGTTCGAAATCCAGACGTGTTTCCCCGTCGAATAGAGTTTCCAAATCATCCCGAGCGTCCCGACGCCCCAGACGATGCCGAGCAACGTCCAACCGAGTGGTCCGCGTAACGTAATCAACGCGAACGGTGTGTAACTCCCTGCAATCAAGAGATAGATGCCTGCATGATCGAGAATTTGCAGGACTTTGTTCGCCTTCGTATGCATCAGCGAATGCATCAATGTCGAGAACAGATAAAGTAAAATCATCGTCGCGCCAAAGATACTGACCGCCGTGATGTTCCATGCACTACCGGATTTTGTCGCCTGTAACACAAGCAACACGAGTGCCACGATACTGAAGATGACACCAAGCCCGTGCGTAACCGCACTGGCGATTTCTTCTTTCAAGGAATCCCCTTTTGCGAGTAACTCTTCGAGCGTTTCTTTGGACTGTTCCTTAATCGTTTTCGTAATTTCTTTTTTTGTGATCAAACAAACACCTACTTTCTAAACAAGACAGATTATGCCCTTGATTATACGCCCGAACAGCAAGACTGCCTATAAAAACATTCTGTCAATTTGATGACGATTCGGGCACTGTAACCTATTCCCGATTTTTCATCAAAAAAATCCACTTCCCGCAAAGGAATGTGGATTTTCTATTTACCACCGTTCGATATCGGGACGATCTTTGAACGTCGATTTCGTACCGTGCCGTTCGTTCAGCACGGCTTCGACTTCTTTAAACGAGACACCGCGGTCAGCAAGCAAGACCGTCAAATGGTACAACAGGTCTGCCGTTTCTTCTGCTAATGTGTCGTCGCCTGCGAGGACGACCTCAAATGCTTCTTCCCCGAACTTCTTCGCGATTTTCTCGCGTCCCGCTTGGACGAGATAGTTCGTGTACGAAGAGTCCTCATTCGCCGCGATCTTTTCTTTTACTGTCTGTTCCAATTCATGTAGCATGGGGCACCTCCACTTCAGTATAGAAACATGTCCGGTTGCCGGTGTGGCACGTCGGACCATTCGCTTTGACCGTAATCAACAGACTGTCCTGGTCACAGTCAATCCACATGCGACGGAGCTCAAGCGTATGTCCGCTCGTCTCCCCCTTCGTCCAGAGCCGGTTCTTCGTCCGCGAGAAAAACGTGACGAGTCCGGTCGCAAGGGTCTTATCATAGGCGGCTTGATCCATGAAACCGACCATCAAGACATCGTTCGTCGTTTCGTCTAAAATCACGGCCGCAACGAGTCCTTTTGAAAAATTCAGTTCGATCATCGGACGTCGACTCCTCTCGCCTTCAAGTAGTCCTTCGTCTCGGGCATCGAATACGTCGCTTCGTGGAAAATCGAAGCGGCAAGTGCAGCGTCGGCACCTGCTTCGAGACCCTCGGCTAAATGTTCAAGTGTCCCGACACCACCAGACGCAATGATCGGCACGTTGACGACGTCGCGTAACCGTTGAATCAGTTCCAAGTCATACCCGTCCTTCGTCCCATCCGCGTCCATCGACGTGACGAGTAACTCGCCGGCGCCGAGCGCAACGACTTCCTGCGCCCACTCGATGACATCTCGCCCGACAGCCTGTGTCCCGCCGTGTGAGAAAACACCCCACGAATCGCCCGTCCGTTTGGCGTCGATCGCGACGACCGTCGCCTGGACACCAAACAACTGACTGACGTCATGGACAAGCTGCGGATTCTGCAGGGCTGACGAATTAAGAGAGACTTTATCGGCACCGGCACGGATCAGGCGTTTCGCGTCCTCGAGCGTCTTGATCCCGCCCCCGACCGTAAACGGCATGTAGATGACTTCAGCGACCCGCTCGACGATATCGAGCATCGTCTCCCGTCCTTCTTGTGTCGCCGAGATATCAAGCAAAACGAGTTCATCGGCCCCTTGTTCATAGTAGTACTTCGCGACGGCGACGGGATCGCCGAGGTCACGTAAGTTTTGGAACTTGACGCCTTTGACGACACGGCCTTCCTTGACGTCAAGGCAAGGAATGATTCGCTTCATCAACATACAGTCAGCACCTCTTTCAACGAGAGCGATCCGTCGAGTAAGGCACGACCGATGACGGCACCGTCCATCCCGATCTCTTTTAAGCGGGCAACATCTTCGACCGTCGTCACGCCACCGGAGGCAATCAGCTCAACACCGTCCCGCTTCAAGCGGTCGAGTCCGTCGACATCCGGTCCCTGCATCATCCCGTCGCGCGAGATGTCGGTATATAAAAACGTCTTGATGCCTTTTTGAATCAAGTGTTCAATCGCCCGTTCGAGCGTCCAATCACTCGCTTCGAGCCAGCCGCGTGTCTGGACGATGCCGTTTTTCGCGTCCAAGGCAACCGCCAACTTGTCACCAGCCCGTTCAATCATCTGTTCAAGCAACGCTTCGTCCTCGAGGGCGACCGTCCCGATTAAAATCCGGTCAATCCCAGCACCGACGTACGCTTCGACCGTCTCGATGTTGCGGACGCCGCCGCCTGCTTCAACGAACAGTCCGGTCTCTTTTTTGATGTCGGCGATCAAGCTCAAGTGCAGGGGTTCGCCCGCTTTCGCGCCATCTAAGTCAATCAGGTGAATCGCTGTCGCACCGTCGTCCTTAAACCGTTTTGCGATGGTCAGCGCATCCCCGAAAAACGTTTGTTGTTGAAAATCACCTTGCTTGAGGCGGACGGCTTGTCCGCTCATTAAATCGATTGCTGGGTAGAGTTGCATGTCGTCTCTCTCCATTCTTTAAGTAATTTCAGTCCGACTTCGCCACTCTTCTCCGGATGGAATTGCATCCCCGTCACTAAGTCCTTTTGGACGATTGCCGGGACGAGTCGACCGTATTCGACGGAATCGATAATCCAGTCCGGTTCGCAGACGGCACCGTACGAGTGGACGAAATAGACGGCTTCGCCATGATTCGTCAGTTCGTGCCAGCCCATATGTGGTAAGCGGACCGTTTCCGGTAACTTCTCGATCGTTCCCGGTAAGATGCCCAGTCCCTGCGTCTGACCGTTTTCGTCACTCGATTCAAACAATAACTGCATCCCGAGACAAATCCCGAGGAATGGTTTTTTGGTCGCTTGGTCCTGCAAGAAGTCAATCAAGCCGGTCTCTTTTAACCGGGCCATCGCCGGGGCATAGGCACCGACGCCGGGCAAGACGAGTGCTTCCGCCTGTCCGAGCAGTTCGATGTCACTCGTGACGATGACCGCTTCCCCAAGTTCCTTTAACGCCCGTTCGATGTTCGCGATATTCCCGACGCCATAATCTACGATTGCGATCATTGATCAATCAGTCCTTTCGTCGAGGGCACGCCTTCACTCGTCACGGCGATCGCTTGGCGAACTGCCCGTCCGAGCGCTTTGAATAAGCCTTCAATCATGTGATGCGTGTTCGAGCCGTAGAGGACCTCGGCATGAATCGTCATCCGCGCACTCCGCGACAGCCCTTGGAAAAATTCTTCCGCGAGCTCCGTGTCAAAATCACCGAGCTTCGGATTTTTGAATTCAGCGCGGAAGACCGTATAGGGACGTCCACTGAAGTCGAGGACGACGGACGCGAGTGTCTCATCCATCGGTACACGGGATTCGCCGTAGCGTTCGATCCCGGCCTTATCGCCGAGTGCTTCCGTCAAGGCAGCCCCGAGGACGATTGCTGTATCTTCGACCGTATGGTGGGCATCGATCCAAAGATCGCCCTTCGCTTCGATGACGAGTCCGATCCGCGCTTGAAAAGCGAATAACGTCAACATGTGATCAAAGAAGCCGACCCCTGTCTTAATCTCGACCGCTCCCCCACTGAGATCGACCGCGACCTTGATTTCTGATTCTGAACTTACTCGTTCGCTTGTCCCACGACGCATTGCATTTCCTCCTCTACACATCTTTCTAGTACGTTCATTGATTCAACCGAACCACAACTGATCCGGAACGCTCCGTCAAACAAGCGGATCCGCAGTCCGGCGCTCGCACACCGTTCGGTAAAACGTTCCGCTTCATCGTATTCGACATAAACGAAATTCGCGGCACTCGGATAGGTTGTTCCGAGCGGCTCGACGAGACGGGCAATCGTGTCCCGGCTCGCATACGTTTCCTCTAAGACAAGATCAAGTTCCGGTTCGGCCATGATGGCGATTCCGACCGCTGCCGAAAGACCCGATACATTGTACGGCGACTTGATTTGTTCGACTTCCGCAACAATCGCTTCACTGGCGATCAGGAAGCCAAGGCGCAGGGACGCAAGTCCGAACGCTTTTGATAATGTCCGGAGAATGATGGCGTTCGGATACTCCTCGAGTAAGCCGACCATCGACTGCTCGAGGGCGAAGTCGATATACGCTTCATCGATGACAACGTATTTGCCGCTGTCGAGTAACCGGCGCACGTCGGCTTCTTTTCGTAAGATCCCCGACGGATTGTGCGGGTGACTGATGAAGATGATATTCCCCGGTGCCGCAATCAATCCGTCGACGTCGAGTTCCATCCCGTCGAGGAGCGGTACTTTACTGAAGTCGGCCCGTGCCCGGTCGGCATAAAACTGATACATGACGAAGTCCGGTTGCGAGGCGATGACCGGTGCGTCCGGTCCACCGTAACGGGCACAGAGGTAACCGATCAGTTCATCGGAGCCATTCCCGGCCACGAGTTGTGTCGGGCGGACACCGGCATAGGTGCTGTAAGACGTTTTGACTTGGTCGATGATTTCGACCGGATATTCATTTAACGGAAACGTCTCGACGAGTTGTTTAATCGTCTCGATTCCGATTGTACTATGGGCAGTAAAGCGTTCATTTTGGTGGAGTCGCATCAGTTTTCCCTCACTTCTATCGCTTGTGCGTGTGCTTCGAGTCCTTCGACCCGGGCAACGGTCTTCGCGGCATTGGCAAGACGCTGGACACCTTCGCGTGTCGCTTCGAGCATCGTCTGGTGACGCAGGAACGTTCGGGCGGATAAACCGGACGCGAAGCGCGCCGTCCCGGACGTCGGTAAGACGTGGTTCGTTCCGGCGACATAATCACCGAGCGTCTCCGGCGTTTCGTGACCGAGGAAAATCATCCCGGCATGACGAATCGATTTGACGACGTCCTGCGGATTGGCGACGGCGAGTTCCAAGTGTTCTGCTGCTAGGCGGTTCGCTTCCTCGATCGCTTGCTCGAGCGAGGCGACGAAGACTCCGCCGTTTTCCATCGCCCGGCGTGCAATCTCCTGACGCGGTAGTTGCTGCAGGCGTGTTTCGATGTTGGCATCGACGTCTGCTTTCATCGCTTCCGTCGGGACGAAGGCGACCGCGACCGCGTCCCGGTCGTGTTCTGCCTGGGCAAGTAAATCAGCGGCAATCCGGTCCGGGTGCGCCGTCTCATCCGCGATGACGACGACTTCCGACGGTCCGGCAACGGAATCAATCCCGACGATCCCGTAGACTTGCCGTTTTGCTTCGGCGACAAACCGGTTCCCCGGTCCAACGATCAGGTCTACGGCACCAATCGTTTCCGTACCGAACGTCAATGCGGCGACGGCTTGCGCACCACCGATCGTATAGATTTCCGTCACACCGGCGATTTGAGCCGCGACCAAGACTTCATCCGTCAGTCCTGTCACGGGCGTCACCATGACGATCCGTTCGACACCGGCAACTTTTGCCGGAATCGCATTCATCAGGACGGTCGACGGATAACTTGCCGCACCACCCGGGACGTAAATCCCGACCGAATCGACGGGAAGAAACCGTTGGCGCCGTGTGATGTCTGCTTCGACGAGTTCGATGTCGGACGGTAACTCTTGTTCGTGCCACTCGACGAGGCGTGTTGCCATCAATTTGAGCGAGTCGATTAAATTCGTGTCCGCTTGCTCGAATGCTTGTTGAATCCGTGTTTCGTCCAATCGCAAATCCGTCAGCTCGATGTTGTCGAACTGTGCCGTATAGCGACGGACTGCTGCGTCGCCGTCAGTCGCGACGGCTTCAAGGATCGCCCGGACGGCTTGTTCCGTCTCACGGTCGACGCTGAAGTTTTTTGTCGTTGCCATTACCGTGTCACTCCTTCTGTCAGCTGTTCCAGTAATTGAATCACTTCGACCCGCTTGCGTTTCAGTGTCCATTCACTCGTAAAGAACCGGGCACTGATGTCGATGATTTTTTCGTATTCGTTCAGTCCGTTCGCCCGTAACGTCTCGCCCGTCTCGACGATATCGACGATTGCATCGGCGAGTCCGAGGAGCGGTGCCAATTCGACCGATCCGTTCAGTGGGACGATATCGACGTCGACGCCGAGTTCACTGAAGTAGCGTTTTGCGATGACCGGATACTTCGTTGCAATCCGGACCCGGCGTCCGCCTTCGAACTGGAGCGGCTCTTTCGCACAGACCGACATCCGACAGACGCCGAACGGTAACTCCGTCAGTTCCGATAACTCTTGATCCGACTCAAGTAAGATGTCACTGCCTGTAATCGCGACGTCAAGGACGCCCTGGGCAACGTACGGTATTAAGTCCGACCCTTTCATGAAGACGAATTCATGCTCGCCCCGTTTGACGATCAATTCACGTTCAATCGCGCCCCATGTCTCGACGCCCGCTTCTTTTAAGTAACGCTCGGTCGCTTTCGACAGGCGTCCCTTCGTGATTCCGATTCGCATTTACAGCACCTCCGCAAGCCGTTCGACCGAAAATCCGATGCCGAACGCCTGTTGTTGTTGACCAAACTGTTCATATAACCGGTCGTAACGACCGCCGACTAAGACCGGCTCCGTCACACCATCGATGAAGCCGTGAATCGTCACGCCGTCATAATAGGTCTGTAAGCCCATCTGTCCGAAGTCGAGATCGGCATTGACGGCGTCCGCTAAATCAAGGACGGCGTTCAACCGTGTTTCATCGACGAACGGTAAGATTTTTTCTGCGCCTTCACGTCCGAATAACAATGGCAGTTTTGCCAGCAATTCATCATCGAGTTCGCGGGCGATTTGTTTCAGTTCAATCACGTTCCGCAACCGCAACATCTGCGTCACTTGGTCACGCAAGTGGTGATCACCGACCCGTGTCTCAATCAAATGTTCAATCAGTCCGGCGTCGCCAATCGATAACGTGACTGCTTTGCCCGTCAATTCTTCAATCAAGCGGACGGCCAGCTGAATCGCTTCGACGGCTGCGATTTCGCCCCGTTCCTCGAACCCGACTTGGAACTTCTCTTCCGGCTGAAAGACCGAACCGCTGTAAAAGACACGCTTATATTGTTCACGGCCACGCTCACTGAGGGCGCGGGCGACACTTGTCGTAAAGTCCATCCGAATTTGTTCCCGTCCACCAATTTCTTCAATTAAAGGTGTGATTAATCGGGTATAGTTAGATTGTTCGAGTCCATCCTCAAGCTGACGGATGACCCGTTGCAGACGTTCTGCTGACGGTCCGACATAGTCTGTCGCCCCGTCCTTGAGTCGAATCGTAGAAAATGATTGCATGTCGCCACTCCTTTATCTTATTATCACTGTACCACGCTAAATTATTTAACGATAAGATACCTTTTTTGTAGTCCGATTGTCAATCCTTTTGCTTGTTTTACTACGTTAAAAAAACATATCGGAGGTTTTGTCATGCATTTAATGAAATGGGACGGTCACGTCCACAGCCCGTATTGTCCGCACGGAACGAAGGATTCGCTCGAAGCCTATATCGAACGCGCCTTACAACAAGGACTCGAACGAATCAGCTTCACGGAGCACGCCCCGTTGCCGGAAGGACTCACCGACCCGGCACCCGATAACGACTCCGGGATGTCGTTCGCGACGGCAGAACGCTACATCGAAGAACTGAAGACGTTACGCGAGACATATAAAAACGATATCGAGATCCGGATCGGGATGGAGTTTGATTACTGGGAGAACGACGTCGACGGGACACGTGACATCATCGCCCGCTACGGTCCCGAGCTGACGGACGGCATCCTGTCGCTGCATTACCTCTGGATCGAGGACCGTTATTACATGGTCGACTTCAGTAAAGAAAGTTTTGGTGAGATCGTCACGAAACTCGGCAGCGTCACAGCCGCCCACGAGCGCTACTACGAAGGCATCCAGGCACTCGTCATGACGGACTTAGGGAAACACCAACCGAAGCGCCTCGGTCACTTGACGTTGCCGACGAAGTTCATCCAAGCCTATCCGCTTGAGTCAAACCCGGTGAACCTTGACGATACGTTACGGAAAATCCGTCAGGCGGACTTCACGCTCGACGTCAACACAGCAGGACTCCGTAAGCCGTTATGTGGTCTTTCCTATCCTTACCCGGAACTCCTGCAAGTCACGCAGTCTTTATCGATTCCGCTCGTTTACGGATCGGATGCCCACCTCGCGAAAGACGTCGGGGCTGATTTTGATTTTAAATGGTAACAAAAAAACCGGATGCCGCCTGGCGTCCGGGTTTTAACATTACATCGGGTAAGGGAAACTGTCTGAGCTGACAGGCGCAATCGTCGCCGCCAACTGCTTCAGTTGTGAAATCGGCAGATTGCCGGATAAGAGGACGAGTTGGTCGCCGTCCGCATAATACAGGTTAGCCCCTTGGTTGTTCTCCTGCATATAAGCCGTTCGGCCACCTGCAAGTGTGCTTGTTCTCCAGTCAGACGCAGCAACGTCCTGCTTCGGGAGGACCGTGATCACTACAGCATCCGTTTTCGTATGAAATAGCCACATCATCTTGGAATCTTGATTAGAGATTGTACTACTCTCAATCGCTTGAAATGTCGAGAACGGCAGTTTCAGACCGTTCGCCGCACTGGTAGCTTTTATCGGTTTGATGTCTTCAAACAGGATGTCTATTAAAATCCAAGTCTCTGCTTGTCGTTGATACGTCAGGAGGGCAAGGCGATTTGCCCCTTTCGGATAATGGAGTGTCGCCGTGGCATGGTCTCCGACGACGGCACTGCTCCATAAGTCGGTTGCTGTCGGATGTGCCGACGTCCCGTCCTTGAACTGAAATTTCAGGTGGCGACGGACCCCTTCTTCAAAGGAAGCCGCATCTTGCGGAAATGCATCCACTTTGATCCTCTTCACGATGGCATCTGATGCCGTTCCCCCGTCCGCCGTGGTATCATCGATCCATTTCATTTCTTGATGACTCGAGGGCAAAAGTTGTTCCGGTTCCGCACAACCGGTCAAGATAGTCGCAAGAAGCAATGTGCTGATCAAATCGAATCGTTTAAATCGCATGTGTCTCTCCTTCGTAAGATTCGTCATGCGTTTAGTATCGCACAGTTCACAACAACGTTTGGCATTTAATTTACAAAAATAAGGGAATCCAGGTTTTCTTACACCAAAAAATTGCTCAGAAATTCTGACCAATCAGTCATGTATATAATGAATGGATCAGCCCTACTACAAAAAAAGATTAGCCGTTTCTTCACTTCAAGAAGAGGACTAATCTTTTTACGTATCCATTTCACTCTAAGTTAGCATGTTTGCCGTACATCGTTTTTGAATCGAGTTGTTTCGCCGCCATGATGTGGAGAATCAACGCATCATAGAACAGCAACATCGTTTGTTCAAACAATGAGCCCATCGGCTGGACCGTTTCGTCTGCCGTGGCTGTCCGTTCTTTCGGCACGCCCGGCAGCTTGACGGTTAAGTCTGCTAACTTCGCCAGTGTCGACGTCGGCTCAATCGTGACGACCGCGACGGTTCCACCGATTTGTTTCGCTTTCTCGACGATCGGGACGAGTGTTTTTGTCTCACCAGATCCTGATCCGATGATCAACAAATCTCCTTCACGCAAGTTCGCTGTGACCGTCTCACCGACAACGTACGCATCGAAGTTCATGTGCATCAAGCGCATGACAAATGCTTTGCCCATCAAGCCGGAGCGACCGGCTCCAGCGAGAAAGATCCGGTCTGCCTTTAGAACGGCTTCCGCGAGTTGCGTCGTCTCGGCTTGATCGATCGCTTCGACCGTTGACGTCAGCTCTTGTAAAATCGTTTGAATATGTGTCATTTACGCCTCTTGCAGCATCCGTCGCATCGTTGACGCTGTTCCTTGTTTGTCATCTTGTCCGGTAATCCCGCCACCGACGATGATCAGGTCAGGACGCGCTGCGATGACTTCCGGTAATGTCTCCATCTTGATGCCGCCAGCAACTGCTGTTTTGGCGTTTTTAACAACGGACTTGATTGTTGCGAGATCCTCGAACGAGTTTTGACCGACGGCTTGAAGATCGTAACCGGTGTGGACACAGATGTAGTCAACACCGAGTTCATCAAGTTCTTTCGCACGTGTCGCGATATCTTTAACAGCGATCATATCAACCAAAATCTTCTTGCCTGATTTTTTCGCTTCTTCAACGGCACCTTGGATCGACATATCTTCGGCTGCTCCAAGAATCGTCACGATATCGGCACCGTGTGCGACAGCTTGGCTGACTTCATAGCCGGCAGCATCCATGATTTTTAAGTCGGCGAGAACCGTTAAGTTCGGGAATGCCGCTTTCATTTCTTTAACGGCACGAAGCCCTTCGTTGATGACGACCGGTGTCCCGATCTCAACGATATCTAAGTTTTCTTCACCAATTTCTTTGACTAAAGCGATGGCACCTGCTGTATCTACTAAATCGATTGCTAATTGTAATTTCATCATTAATCTCTCCCATTCTTCTCTCTATTTATGGATCCTGGCACTTCCTTCTGACGTTCGTGAAGGAACATGACTAAATATAATCCTCATAGACGAACTTGGGAAGTACGCACTTTTAATTTACATAGTGCGGTTTTTCATACATAGTGCGGAAAAGTATACTGTCGATGACAAGAGGGCTATACTGAAAAAGGAGGTGGATTGATGCCACATTTTGAAGACCGCCAGTTTAATTGTGAAAAGGAATTGACCCTATCGATCATCGGAGGGAAATGGAAGATGCTGATTCTTTGGCACCTCGGGAAAGAAGGCACCAAACGGTTCGGAGAGCTAAAAAGTCTGATGCCCGGCATTACGCAACGGATGCTCGTCAATCAATTACGGGAACTGGAAGATCACCATATCATTCACCGGGAAGTGTATCCGGTCGTTCCGCCGAAGGTCGAATATTCATTGACGCCACACGGCTTCAGCCTGATGCCGATTCTGGATGCAATGTACGACTGGGGCAAGGATTATGCCAAAAATGTCCTCGAAGTCGAGTTTGAACAACAAAAATTGTCACAATAAAAAAGATGCTCGTCTGTCCCGTCTCAATCTGAGAGGAGGCAACCGAGCATCTTTTTTAGATTTCTTCTGCTGTAAATATTTTCGACATCGCCAGTTCATCGACGTACTCCCCGTCAATGAACAGCGAGGCAATCCGTGTTCCTTCGATGTTGAAGCCAAACTTATGATAAAGCTCGATTGCCCGCAGGTTATCTTTCCGGACCGTCAGTTCCAGCCGGACGAGTCCCGCTTCAACGGCAAAGGCATCGACTGCTTCGAGTAATCCGGCACCAAGCCCGCGACCGGTATAGGCATCGAGCAAGCCAATCACGAGGTTTGCTCGATGACGAATTCGACTTGGTTTGCCACCGACGACTAACACATAGCCGACAAGTTGCTCATCGACATCGACGACGAAGATGTCCGAGTTCGCCGCCTGACCAAATCGTTCGATGAACGCTTCCGCCTGTTCCGTCGACATGCTGCGTTCTTCCGGTTCGTACAACATATATTTCGTTTCCCGATCAATCCGTCGCATCAAATCCGATAAGGCCTTTCCGTCCATCAAGGTGGCACGTCGTATCATAGATGTCAGCTCCGTTTCCATAAAACATAATATGAAAAAATTAGTTCTTTTAGTGTACTTGATTAAAACGTAACACGTAACCCTTTTTGAAATCTTGGATTGCTCTGCACTGCATTTCTTATCAACAAAGATGTCGTTTAAGTAGTATACGCGTAATCCGGCACATTCCCCTTTTTATGAACAGGGCGATTCTTTGATTTGATGAAGAATTAAGTCCACGATGTGTTGTTGACTCATATCGGTGGTGAGCATCATTTCTCCGTTTATTCCTAACTGATCATGCGGGATCCACCAGGTATTTAAACGTGCTTCCCCAAACTCTTTTGCAGAAGAACGTAATTTATGTCGCTCGACCGTTTCTGTAAAAGGTAAATCAAAGTAATAGACATAGACGTGATGATCAAAGTAGTCAACGAGATCAAGTAGTAATTCTTTATAAACTTGTTTTTTCAATATCCCCTCTAAAATAACCACTTTGCATGTACCTTTACCAAACTCCGTAATTCTTTTGATTAGCTCGATTGACATATTCCCTTGCAAGTCTGGTACCATCAACATCTCGCGGCGCACAATATCCTGTGAAACCAGCAGTGTTTCTTCTCCTAAACTTTTTTGAAGCATTTTTGCAATTGTTGTTTTCCCGCTTCCAGAATTACCACGTAAAATAATCAATTTCGTTTTGATTTTTATCAGACCTTTCAAAATTAAATTCCGAAATGAATCATATGCTTTTCTTCTTCTATCGCTCTTATGATAATCAAAACCAGTTCTTGAAGATCAGCAGATTTTTTTAAACAACTTGAAGAAATTACAATATCACAAAATAACGATAGCGACTCAGGTGGAATAATTGTAGTACCATGGTACGCCAAGCCACTAGCTGGTCGATTAAATGTCTGGAAATATGTTTTCATGATTAACAGTTGCTCCATTAAATCGCTAACAACATTGTCACCAACACTAATGCAATTAAATTTCTTTGGTTCATAATCAATGTACCTCGGTAGATTTTTATGATTATCAATAATTCCAAATTCGTGATTAAGCGCTATATTTTTCACCTTCTTATAATTAATTGATTATGCTAAGACCATTAATCTAAGTACACTTTTTAGCAATACTATAACTTTCTCTTCTTAAATTCAGTAAAAATCCTATAAAAAAAACCCTTGATTTACAAGGGTTTTGACAATCTTTGAAATCTTAACGATTTCAGGGTATGGAGACGGTGGGAGTCGAACCCACGTCCGAAGGCATCGTATACTTAAGCTTCTACGTGTGTAGTCAATTTATTGGGATCTCGTCGTCAGGCTGCCAATTGACAGGCGTCCATCCGACCAGTCTGATTCCATCTCTTCTCTTTCCCTCCAGACGGAAGGGTCCAAGCGTAGCCTGTTTAAAGTGAGACCCTAGAAATCAGCCGACCAGGCGACGGCTGCTAGGATCCGTAGTAGCTATTAAGCTGCTGCGAGTTGTGTGTTAGTTTTGCCAGTTATGGCTGATGCGTTTTAACGAGGCCGACCCCTCGACACGCCACAGAAGACCGAACTACCCCCGTCGAATCCGTAACGTCCCCAAGATATAAAATTGGGGCTTTCCGAATACTATTATAATAGCAGAAAAGTGTTACGGGTTCAATACTTTTGCTTGTCGCGTAATGCGCGGTCGATATCGCGCTTCGCATCCTTCTTCTTCAGGTCGTCGCGTTTGTCGAATTTCTTCTTCCCGCGGCCGAGTCCGATCAGACATTTTGCGTAGCCGTTCTTGATGTAGACCTTCAGCGGGACGATCGTGTAGCCGTCGCGCGAGACCGATCCCATCAAGTTGGCGATCTGTTTTTTGTGCAGCAACAGTTTCCGCGGACGGAGCTGTTCGTGGTTGTACCGGTTCCCCTGTTCGAAGTGGGCGATGTTCGAGTTCCAGAGAATCGCTTCCCCGCCGTCGAACCGGACGAACGCGTCACCGATACTGATTTTTCCTTTACGGACTGATTTGATTTCCGTTCCCGTCAAGACGAGACCCGCTTCGATCGTATCTTCAATCGCATAATCAAACGACGCCCGTTTGTTGTTGGCTAATACTTTTGAACTTGTCCCTTTTGGCATCTCTCTTCCACCACATTTCTAAACAGAAGCGCTTATTTGCGCTTCCGTTTTTTATTCGAGACCGCTTTATGGAACGGCGGTTTATCCTTCTTGTCTTTCCCGGCGAAGCCTTTCCCTTTTGACTGTTCGTTCGGTTTCCCCGGACGCTTCGACTTGCCGCGACGGTCGTCTTTCTTGTCGTCGCGTTTTTGTCCCGGACGGCCGCCGCTTGAGCGGATCGTCTTCGACTCAAACCGTTTTTTCGGTTGGCGTTCCGGCATCCCGACGACAGCGAAGTCAATCGTCTTCTCATCGATGTTGACACCAGTGACTTTGATCTCGACGACGTCGCCGATCCGGAATTGTTGTTTCGTCCGTTCGCCGATCAACTGGTAGTTCGCTTCATCATACCGGTAGAAGTCATCCGTCATCGCCTGGATGTGGACGAGTCCTTCAATCGTGTTCGGTAACTCGACGAACATGCCGAAGTTCGTCACGCCACTGACGACACCTTCAAACGTCTCGCCGATGTGTTGCTCCATGTACTCGGCTTTCTTCAGTGCATTCGTTTCGCGTTCGGCGTCAACGGCCCGACGTTCACGTTTTGAGGCGTGATCGGCGATTTCCGGCAGCATTTCGGCATAACGGTCCTGTGTCTTTTGCGATTTATCATTAAAGATGATGTACTCGCGCAGGAGACGGTGGACCATCAAGTCGGGGTACCGGCGGATCGGTGACGTGAAGTGCGTGTAGAAATCGGTCGACAGACCAAAGTGACCAATCGGCTCGACGTCATATTTCGCTTGTTGGAGCGACCGTAACATGACCGTACTGACGACGGCTTCTTCCGGCTCGCCTTCGACGGCGTTCAGAATCGTCTGCAACGTCTTCGGTGTGACTGACTCGCCTTTGCGTTCAACATTGATGCCGAAGTTCGCGATGAATTTGAAGAACGTATCGAGACGTTCAGCTTTCGGCTCATCGTGGATCCGGTACATGAACGGCAGTTTTTGATGTTGGACGTGCTCGGCGACTGTTTCGTTCGCTGCGAGCATGAACTCTTCAATCAGTTTTTCGGCAACGGACCGTTCGCGGAGGATGATTTCGCTCGTCTTGCCTTCTTCATTGACGAGGACTTTCGCTTCCGGGAAGTCGAAGTTGATCGCCCCACGGCGCGAGCGGCGTTCACGGAGGATCGCAGCCAGTTCCGCCATCTGATCGAAGTTGTCGACGAGATCGTGATATTTCGCGATCACTTCTTCATCTTCGCGTTCGATGATTTTCCGGACATCGGTATACGTCATCCGTTCCGTCGTCTTGATGACACTCTGTAAAATCTCTTGGTTGACGACAGCACCGTTCTTGTCGATTTCCATGATACAGCTCAGCGTCAACCGATCGACGTGCGGGTTGAGTGAACAAATCCCGTTCGACAGGCGGTGCGGAATCATCGGAATGACCCGGTCGACGAGATAGACACTCGTCCCGCGTTCGCGTGCTTCTTCGTCGAGCGGTGAATCTTCCTTGACGTAGTGTGAGACGTCAGCGATATGGACACCGAGCTCATAGTTGCCGTTCGCAAGTCTTTTGACGTGGACGGCATCATCCAAGTCCTTCGCGTCAGCACCGTCAATCGTCACTGTGACTTCGTTACGTAAGTCAACCCGACCGACGAGGTCCTTCTCATCGATTTGATCGGGAATGTTGTTCGCTTCCGCAATCGCTGCGTCCGAGAAGTCGACGTTGATGCCGTGCTTATGGACGATCGATAAGATATCGACACCTGGGTCATTTTTATGCCCGATGATTTGTAAGACTTTTGCGGTCCCGGCGTAACGACCGTCCGGGTACTTTGTGATCCGGGCGAGGACTTTATGTCCATCGACGGCACCGAGCGTATCTTCGTCCGCGACGACCGGTAAGAACGTCAGCTTCGAGTCATCCGGTTCGATGTAGGCGATCGATTCAATCCGTCCTTTAGGACTGACGAACGTCCCGACGAAATCAGCCGGTCCGCGTGAAAGAATCTTGAGCAACTTCCCTTCGCGGCGGTCGCCGCCGTTTGATTCGGCGAAGACTTTGACGAGGACACGGTCGCCGTTATAGACGTTACCGAGTTCCGGGGCCGGCAGGAAGATATCGCCTGCTGAACCGTCTTCCGGTGAAACGAATCCGAATCCGCGTTGATGGACGGAGATTTTCCCGGCGACTTGCCCGATTTGCGCGAGCGTGCCGTATTTGTTCGAGCGGGTCCGGGCGACGAGTGCCTCTTCTTCGAGTGCGTTCAACGTCCGGATCAATTCTTTGAATTCTGTTGTATCCGATAGTTCTAGTTTTTTCGTTAATTGATCGATCGACAGCGGACGTTCTTCCGCCATGATGACCTCGAGTATTCGTTCACGTAATTCCAACGTGACACCTCCAGTTAATTGCTCCAGTTCAACGATTCTAAAAAGTCATGAATGTCCGCGTGGAGCTTATCTTTTTCTTTGTCGAGCGTAATGACATGACCTGAGTTCTCATACCAGATCAGCTCTTTTTGGAAGGCACTGACACCATCATGAATGATGTTGGCCGAGTCCGTATTGATCATATGATCATTGCGGGCCTGGACGACGAGTGTCGGTGCGTAGACATCTTCGAGTGAATCGCGTGTGTCTTTTAGCAACGCTTGTAAATCTTTTAAGGTCGGCATCGGTTCGAACGTTGCCATTTCCTGTTCGATTTGTTCCGGTGACTTTCCTTCTCGTTTCTTAAATTCGATAGCGTACTCAGTAACGCCTGCATACATGACGTCTTCACTTTTAATATAGGCGGGTGCGCACATCGGAATGACCGCTTTGACGGGACGGTTCATCGATAGTTTCAGTGACATGACGCCACCAAGCGATAACCCGCAGACGGCGATTTCGTCGTACCCTTTCGCGACGAGCTCTTCGTACCCGTCGAGGACGTCCTGCCACCAGTCGGCTGGCCCAGTCTTCGTCAGCTCTTCGGGTGGGGCAGCGTGCCCTTTATATTGTGGGGCGAGTGATGTATAGCCCTGTTTTTGCAGGTAACGACCGAGGATCCGGACATCGGCACTCGAACCCGTGAAGCCATGTAACAGTAAGACGGCCCGTTTGCCGGCTTCAAAAAAGAATGGTTTTGGTAATGTAATTTTCATAAAATGATTCCCCCTCTAACTCTATACCCCAAAATGAAAATTTAGAAATCGAGAAAACAAGAAAAAACGACAGCGCAAACGTACGGCTGTCGTTTCAATACTCACTTATAAAAAGCGACGAGTAACGCCAAAATAAAGAATAAAGCTCCTAGAACAGATGCCACACGATTCAGGACCGCATCCAAGCCACGAGCTTTTTGGCGACCAAATAATTGTTCTGCCCCACCAGTTAATGCTCCGAGTCCAGCCGTACGGCCTGACATCAAGAGAACGACGATGATGAGAAGAACGGAAACGACGATGAGGCCGACAAGAGCCACGTTATGAATGATCATCGATGATCCTCCTTCAATAATATACGCTTCTTTCATTATAGAGAAAAACAGGTACGGGAACAAGGAATAGATTTATCGGATTCCAGTTCCTGCAAAAAAACATCAGTCGCTAAAGGATTGCTCCAGTGCGACTGATGATAGAAGACTTATTGCTTGATGAGATCGAGTTCGACTGGAATGTTCTTGTCGACTGTCTCGCCTTTCAAGTGTTTGATCGCTGTATCGATGCCCATCTTCCCGATTTCTGTCGGTTTTTGCGCAACTGTTCCTGCCATCTTGCCATCTTTAACAGCTTTGACGGCATCGTCTGTCGCGTCAAATCCGATGACTTTGACATCTTCCATGCCGGCTGCTTTCAATGCTTCGACCGCACCGAGTGCCATTTCGTCATTGTGGGCGAAGACTGCTTTGATGTCTTTGTTGTTTTGAAGAATGTTTTCCATGACAGACAGACCTTTTGCCCGGTCGAAGTTGGCGGATTGTTTTGCAACGACGTCCAGTTTCCCGTCGACGGCCGCGTGGAAGCCTTCGCCGCGGTCACGCGTTGCTGATGCACCTGGAATTCCTTCGAGTTCAACGACTTTTGCTTTGTCACCGACGAGTTCGATCATGTATTCACCGGCTTGTTTTCCACCTGCGACGTTATCCGACGCGATGTGGGCGATGACGTCACCGGCTTCAGCGTTCCGGTCGACTGTGATGACTGGAATATCGGCATCGTTTGCTGTTTGGACGGCCGCACCGACTGCTGCTGAGTCCGTTGGATTGATCAAGATGAGATCGACTTTCTTTTGAATCATGTCTTCGATGTCGCTTGCTTGTTTTGCCGCATCATCTTGTGCATCTGCGACTTGCAGTGTTGCGCCTTGTGCTTTTGCTTCTTCTTCGGCTCCTTCTTTGAGTGAAACGAAGAACGGGTTGTTCAGTGTCGAGATCGAGAGACCAATCTTAAAGTCCTTTGTCTTCGTCTCTTTTTCTGTGTCACTGCCTGGCTGCTCTGTCGAACACGCGGCTGCGAATACCATCAAGGCCATCATGACGAGTGCAAGTAATTTTTTCATCTGTAATTTCCTCCTTTAAAATGTGTGTGATTACGTCGTTTGTTTCCGGTCTGCGAGGACGGCGAACAGGATGACGAGTCCTTTGACGACAAGTTGGAAGAACGATGACACACCGAGTAAGTTCAAGCCATTGTTGAGTGTCCCGATGATCAAGGCTCCAATCAATGTTCCGACGATCCAACCGCGACCACCGGATAGACTTGTCCCGCCGAGGACGACGGCTGCGATTGCGTCGAGCTCATACGATGTTCCTGCTGTCGGTTGTGCCGAGTTGAGGCGTGACGTCAGGATGATGCCGGCGAGTGCTGCCATCAAGCCGGATAGCGAGTAAATCATGATTTTGACTTTGTTGACTTGAATCCCCATCAATTTTGCCGCTTCTTCATTTCCACCAATGGCATATGTGTAACGCCCGAACGTCGTTTTCTTCAAGATGAAGTAAAGGACCGCGAAGGCGATTAACATCGTCACGACCGGTACAGGGAATATCCAAAAGTAACCCCGACCGAATAATTCAAACCATCCACCTTGCCCGAGTCCCGTGATGGGTCGTCCGTCCGTATAGACGAGCGTCAGGCCACGGAAGATTGTCATCGTCGCCAGTGTCGCGATGAACGGTGCGACTTTCCCGAGTGAGATGACCATGCCGTTTAACGCACCCATGATAGCGCCGACGATCAGTCCGGCGAGAACAGCGATAATGGCTGATGTTCCGTCCGTCATCAGTCCGGCGACGAACGCCGACGATAAGGCGAGAATCGAACCGACCGATAAATCAATCCCACCCGTCAAGATGACGAACGTCATGCCGAAGGCGATCAAGGCGTTGATCGACACTTGGCGTAAAATGTTGAATAAGTTATTGAGTGTTAAAAAGTCCGGTTCCATAATCGATACGACGAGCACGATCGCGAACAGTCCGGCGAGCGGACCGAGCTTCTGCCCGATTCCGAGCCGACGTGGTTTCTTTTCCGTCAGTTTCCCTTGCATCAATTCCATCTCATTGTCCTCCTGTCGCAAGTGTCATGATACTTTCTTGCGTCGCCTCTTGTTGTTCGAGCATCCCGCTCACTTGCCCTTCCCGCATCACGTAGACGCGGTCACTCATCCCGAGAATCTCCGGGAGGTCGGAACTGATCATGATGATCGCGACACCAGACGCGGCGAGCTCATTCATGATCAGGTAAATTTCTTTTTTCGCCCCGACGTCGACACCACGTGTCGGTTCGTCGAGGATCAAGACATCCGGTTTCGTCCCGAGCCACTTCGCGAGGACGACCTTTTGCTGATTCCCTCCGGAAAGTGACTTCGCCGGTTGATCCATCGAACTGTGACGGACCGACAACGACTTGAGATAGCCTTCCGCGAACTGGCGCTCCGACTGATCGGAGATGACACCCGACTTCGCTAACGACCGAATCGTCGGCAAGGAGATGTTCTCTCGGAGTGAAAAGTCGAGGAACAAACCCTCGCCTTTTCGGTCTTCCGTCAAGAAACCAAGTCCTTGTTTGATTGCATCGTGCGGTGATTTGATGTTGATGACGTTGCCATTCAGCTTGATTGTTCCTGCCTTCAAGCGATCAACACCGAACAGACCACGCATGACTTCCGTCCGTCCCGCTCCCATCAAACCGGAAAAGCCGACGATTTCACCGGCACGGACGGAAAACGAGACGTCTTCAAACCGTTTCCCCGTCGCTCCCGTCACTTCTAAGACCGTGTCACCGTGTGTAACCTTGCGTTCCGGGTAGCGTTCACCCATCTCGCGTCCGACCATTTCGCGGACGATTTGTTCAAATGATGTCTCAGCGATCCGGTGGGTCGAGACGGAGACCCCGTCCCGCAAGACGGTAATCCGGTCACACAGTTCGAAGATTTCTTCCATCCGGTGCGAGATGTAGACGATTGAGACGCCTTGCTCGCGTAACGCCGTCGCGACACTGAACAGGGCGCGAATCTCACGTTCCGTCAAGGCAGCTGTCGGTTCATCCATGATGATGACCTTTGCGTGCGTCATCAGTGCTTTTGCGATCTCAATCATCTGTTGTTGCCCGACCGATAACGTCCGCGCCAGTTGATTGACATCCATGAAGACGTTCAGTTCCGCCAGTTCCCGTTCCGCGAGCCGTTTCATTTCCGCCTGTTTCAACACACCGAAGCGCGATTTCAACTCACGACCGAGGAACAGATTTTCCGTCACCGTCAAATCAGGCAGAATGTTTAACTCCTGGTGAATGAAGGCAATCCCCGCTTCTTCCGCCAGTTTCGGATTTTTATAGTGTTGTTCGACACCATCGACTTGAATCGTTCCCTCGTCCGCTTTATGGACACCGGTCAAGATTTTCATCAGCGTTGACTTACCGGCTCCGTTCTCGCCCATCAAGGCATGAATTTCACCTGTCGCGAGTTCGAAGTCGACACCCTTTAAGACGGGCACGGGACCAAACGCTTTTGTGATTCCTGTCATCTTAATGTGCATCGTGCTTCCCCCTTAAAAAATGACGCCGGCGTGTAAAATTACATTGGCGTAAGGTGTCGCTTCACCTGTCCGGATGATGACTTTCGCCTGCTTCGTTAGCTCTTTAAACGCTTCGTGCGAGACATATTCCGTCGTCACGTTTAATTGACTGACCGTAGTGAGCGCCGCTTCGTTCGCTTCCTTGATTTCCGACGCCAGTGTCACCTGTTCAACCGCCATGTCGTCCGCGACGACGCGCAAGACGTCGGCAAACGCCGGTGTCCCGAGTTCGAGCGCTAAATCAATCCGCTCAACGCCGGTCGGAATCGGTAAGCCGCAATCAGCGATGACGATCATATCGGTATGACCGAGATCTGCTAAGACTTTACTGATTTGACTGTTCAAAATGCCGTGTCGTTTCATACTTCGACCTCCATCTGTTCCCGCGATGGCATGCCGCCTTGAGCACCGAGCGCCCGGACGGACATACCGGCTGCCTTGTTCGCAAAGCGAATCGCTTCCGTCAGTGACTTTCCTTCCGTCAACGCGACAGCGAGTGCCCCGTTGAACGTATCGCCGGCACCTGTCGTATCGACGACGTCCGTCTTAATCGCCGGCACCGTCACGATGGCGTCGCCGTCATAGAAGCGGGCACCACGACTGCCTTCCGTTACAATCAATTTATTCGGATACTGGCTTAACCAATGTTCAAGAGATTGCTGTTGTCCGAAAATCAAGCCGCATTCATGTTCGTTTGGTGTTAAGTACGTCACGTCTTCGAGCAACTCGTCGTCAAGGATGATGGCTGGCGCCGGATTCAAGATAACAGGAATACCGTGCTCTTTTCCGTAACGCGCCACCTGTTTGACCGTTTCCAGTGGAATTTCGAGCTGTAATAAAATCATGTCCGTCTGACAGAGCAAGCTGTCGAGCTGGCTCTCGTCATAGACGACGGCTAAGTTCGCCGACTGGACGACGACGATCGAGTTGTCCCCTTCCGCAAGCGTGATGTGCGCCGTTCCCGTCCGTTCGTTCGCGATCGTTCGGAGGTGTGTCGTCCCGACGTGTTCCGCTTCGAAGTTTTGGCGGATCGCTGTCCCGCTCGCATCGTCACCGATGCACCCGATCATCTCGACGCTTCCGCCGAGCCGGGCGACGGCAACTGCTTGATTTGCCCCTTTGCCTCCCGGGACGGTATGAAACGCTGAGCCGATGACTGTTTCACCCGCTGACGGACGACGGTCGCTTTCGACGACCAGGTCCATCGAGATACTCCCTACTACACTGATTTGTTTCATATTTGTTCATCCTTCCGCTTCGTCGTTTCCCGTTCGATGACTTCGACCGTCAACTCATGATGGACGGCCGCGATTTCTTTTCCTTCAATTCGTTGAATCAGCAACTTCGCCGCCAGTTCCCCCATCTGATAAATCGGCTGGGCGATCGTCGTCAGTGGCGGTGAAATCATTTGTCCGAGCTCGATTCCGTCATACCCGATGACTTGCAGTTGCTCAGGAATCGCAATCCCGCGTTCTGCCGCGACTTGAATCGTTGCCGCTGCGATGACATCGTTCGCTGCAAAAATTCCGTTACAGGTATAGTGGTCGAACAAATAGTTCGCCGCGTCGAGTGCGCCTTGAAAATGAAACGGTGACTCGATGCTTGCGACGAGATGTTTTCCTGCGACTTCTTCAAAACCATCCCGGCGTTTTTTGATCGTCGGTAACTTTGACGGCCCACTGATGACGACGAGTTCATCCGCTCCGTGATCGAGTAAAAATTGAGCTGCCTTCTTCCCGCCGTCGTACCCGTTTGATGTGACGGTCGGGATTGCTCCTTGTAACACCCGGTCGAGTGCGACGATCGGCACTTCGATGGTTTCATAGTTCGGGTTGTTCGAGTAGTTCGTCGTAATGATCAATCCATCGACATGCATTGCTTCGAGAGACTGGATATATTCATGTTCTTTCTGAAACTGTTCATCCGTGTTACACAAAATCACTTGATATCCATGCTTATGTGCCATATCCTCGACGGCACGTGCCAGTTGGGGAAAATAAGGGTTTGTGATGTCCGGTACGATCAATCCAATCAATCCTGATCGTTTTTGAAACAAGGAACGGGCGACACGATTCGGTCGATAATCAAGCTGTTTAACCGCTTGAAGCACCGCCACACGCGCTTTTTCGCTGACATATCCTTTTTCATTCATGACGCGTGATACCGTTGCGACTGATACATTTGCCACTTTCGCTACTTCCCGGATGGTCGACATGATTTCGCCACCTCTTTCTTTTGATAACGCTTACAATATGTATCATATTGTGTAACCGGTTACACATCAACCGTTTTCCGTAAAATATATTTTATTTATTTTATTCCGCTTACTTTCTAAAACTCCATACATAGCAAAAAAGTACGAAAAAACGTTTCATACGAACGTTTTCCGTACTTTTCAAGAGTGTTGGTGTCGTTTTTTGAAAGCTCTTCGAAGGATCGCAATGACGAACGCGAGGATCGCGAGCGGTTCGAATAAGTAGATCAGCAAAAATGTAACATCGATGATGGCATCTTGCGGATTGTACCGTAAGATATAAATCGCACCCGGTAGTAAGGCAATTAATCCCCCGACACCCAGGATGGTTCCGATGATTAAACTTTGTCGTGAGAAACGACTCGTGATTTGATAAAGTCCGATGAATAGAATCAATTCCGTGAAATAGATGATACGTAACGGAATATCGTCAATCGATGTCTCCATTCCTAGAAATAAATAACGAAACAACATGATTCTTCCCTCCCCGTTCTTTCTTCTGTACCCGGTTATTGATTCGATTAATGCATCAACTGCGACTTGACTGCATATCCTAGCTTAATTTAGGGAACTAAACTAGAGGATAGAGGTTAAATCAAGGATATAAGAGAAAGTTGGGGGTTTCGGTGAAAGAAGAATATTCAATGAAAGTCGTCAGCTGTTTAAATGATTTTTTTAAAAACAACAAAGAACCACTCGAAGTCGATTTACTGCGTGGACTTCCACCCGTCGTCTTGTTGCTAAAAGATGGAGCAAAACGATCATTTCCTGTTGAAACCAATCTTCATGATGAATTGCTGAGTGATATCAAGCGACTTGTGCAAGAATGTCTGGATCCGGAGACCTTGCGCAATCTTGACATCGACACAGATTTACCCGAATTTTTTGTCACGAAAGCACCACTGTATTCACCGTATCATTACCTCGTTACGTTTATCGAGGATTGATTTCAAAGTGTAAAATTTCATTTTAATATTACGGGATTCGACATTGAGTCGGATCTCGTTTTTTCTGCGTAAAAAAGTTAGGGAAGCACTTACGTCTCACTCACTTGCCATTCATGTGCTTTTTCCTGTAGGAGTCACATGAAGCAAGTAATTGTCGTAGTTCCCATCTTATCTGACAGGATCTATACCAACAAAATAGACCCGTGCCCGGCTTTTTAGGATAGAGGACACTTAGACCTCTGCTACCTGCTAGAAGTTTAGCAAATTGTGTCCTACGTGAGCCAGAGTACAACTCTGTTAATCAATGCCTACAAAAGCGAAAAGCATACCCCGCTCGACTTCTAAAGGGAAAAGGAAGCTTAGCTTCCGTCAGGGACAGGTGAGACCCGGACATCTGATTAAGATGTCCGCGGCTTGCGTCCCGCCCTAGAAAAGCGAGCGGAGTAATGCTTGAGCTTGATTCTTCCTTCTCATCATCAACAAAAAAAACAGCCCCTCGCTAAGCGAGAGACTGTCGACTCAATCCGTAAATTACTTCTTGAGGTTGTAGAATGATTTGATTCCGTCGTAGACAGCAACATCTGAAAGCATGTCTTCGATGCGGAGAAGTTGGTTGTATTTCGCAATACGGTCTGTACGTGAAAGTGAACCCGTTTTGATTTGACCAGCGTTTGTCGCAACAGCGATGTCAGCGATTGTTGAATCTTCTGTTTCACCAGAACGGTGAGAAACGACAGCTGTGTAACCAGCTTTTTTAGCCATTTCGATTGCGTCGAATGTTTCAGTCAACGTACCGATTTGGTTAACTTTGATGAGGATCGAGTTAGCGATGCCTTTTTCGATACCTTCAGCAAGTTTTTCTGTGTTTGTTACGAACAAGTCATCCCCAACGAGTTGAACTTTGTGTCCGATACGGTCTGTGAGAAGTTTGTGGCCGTCCCAGTCGTTTTCGTCACAGCCATCTTCGATTGAGATGATTGGGTATTTGTCGACGAGTTGTGCGTAGAATTCAACAAGCTCTTCTGTAGAAAGGACTTTGCCTTCGCCAGCGAGGTTGTATGTTCCAGCTGCTTTGTCGTAGAACTCAGAAGAAGCGACGTCCATTGCAAGGTAAACATCTTCGCCTGCTTTGTAGCCAGCTTTTTCGATTGCTTCAAGGATAACTGTGATTGCTTCTTCGTTTGATTTCAAGTTTGGAGCGAATCCACCCTCGTCACCAACTGCTGTGTTAAGACCCATTCCGCTAAGAACTGATTTCAACGCGTGGAAGATTTCAGCACCCATACGAAGTGCTTCTTTGAATGTTGGAGCTCCAACAGGCATGATCATGAACTCTTGGAAGTCAACGTTGTTGTCAGCGTGTGATCCACCGTTGATGATGTTCATCATTGGAGTTGGAAGTGTTTTCGCATTGAATCCACCGAGGTACGTGTAAAGTGGAAGTCCAAGCTCATCTGCAGCAGCACGAGCAGCAGCCATCGAAACACCGAGGATTGCGTTAGCGCCGAAGTTACCTTTGTTTTTTGTTCCGTCGAGATCGATCATTTTTTTGTCGATTCCAGCTTGGTCGAAAACATCGTAACCGATGATTTCAGGTGCGATTTTTTCGTTGACGTTGTCAACTGCTTTCAAGACACCTTTACCGAGGTAACGTGCTTTGTCGCCGTCACGAAGTTCTACTGCTTCGTGCTCACCAGTTGATGCGCCTGATGGGACGAGTGCGCGACCAAAGCCGCCGTCTTCTGTATATACTTCTACTTCTACTGTTGGGTTACCGCGTGAGTCAAGAATCTCGCGTGCATAAATCTCTGTAATCATTGACATTTAAATTCGCTCCTTTTAGTTGAAAAAATAGTGTGTGTTGCTTTGTTAGACGTTTATTCCATCGACGGGATTATTTCTTTAATACGATGGATTTACCCGTCATTTCTGACGGCTGATCTGCGCCAAGTAGATCAAGTAATGTTGGTGCTAAATCCGCTAATGCGCCTGTAAGTGGCTCGAGAAGCTCGACGTCTTCGACTGTCACGATACATGGTACCGGTTCTGTCGTATGGGCCGTCATCTTGCTGCCATCTTTATTGAGCACTTTATCGGCATTTCCGTGGTCAGCAGTCACGATTGCTGCGCCACCTTTGCTGATGATCAAGTCAACGACTTTACCGAGACATTCATCAACTGCTTCGATTGCCTTGATTGTCGGTTCGAGCATGCCCGAGTGACCGACCATGTCCGGGTTCGCGAAGTTCAGGATGATGGCATCATGTTTGTCGGAATCGATTGCTTCAACAAGCGCATCCGTTACTTCATAAATGCTCATCTCTGGTTGTAAGTCGTATGTTGCGACTTTTGGCGACGGGATTAAGATACGATCTTCGCCTTCATACGGTTCTTCACGCTGTCCGTTGAAGAAGAACGTGACGTGTGGATACTTTTCAGTTTCCGCAATCCGTAATTGTTTTAAGCCTTGCTTCGAGAGCGTTTCTCCAAGCGTGTTTTTGATGTCTTCTGGCGGGAAGACGATATCCGTATCAATCGCATCCGAGTACTTCGTCATGGAGACGAGCAGCAGGTTCTTCGGTGCATTGTCCGGAAGTTCGAATCCTGTGAAGCCAGCTTTTTCTTTGTAGACCTTCGCCAGTTGAATCGCACGGTCAGGGCGGTAGTTAAAGAACATGATTGCATCGTTGTCGTGGATCGGTGCGACTGGCGTACCGTCTTCCTGCACGACGACGGTTGGTTCGATGAACTCGTCCGTAACGTCCTTCGTATATGATTCTTCTACCATGCCGATTGGGTCTTTTGTTGTCGGGCCTTCACCGTATGTGATGACGTCATAGACTTTCTTGACGCGCTCCCAACGGTTGTCGCGGTCCATTGCATAATAGCGTCCAGAGACACTTGCGAATTGACCGACTTGTAACTCATCCATCTTCGCTTGCGCGTCACGAAGGAAACCAGCACCCGATTGTGGATCACAATCGCGGCCGTCCGTGAAGGCATGCAGGTAGACTTTTTCGATTTCGTGAAGTTTCGCGAATTCAAGAACAGCATACAAGTGATTGATGTGACTGTGGATTCCACCGTCAGATACTAAACCAAAGATATGGAGTGCTGAATCATGTTTCTTCACGTGACCTGCCGCATCGTTCATCGCTTGACGCGAGAAGAACGAGCGATCTTTGACGGCGTTGTTGATTCGGGATAGCGATTGGTAGACGACGCGACCTGCCCCGATGTTAAGGTGACCCACTTCTGAGTTCCCCATCTGACCTTCAGGCAAACCGACGTATTCCCCTTTCGCATTCAACAACGTATGCGGATATTTGTTCCAAAAGCGATCGAAGTTCGGTTTGTTTGCTGCTGTCACAGCATTCCCGAATTCTTCATCACGCATACCGAAACCATCAAGGATGATAAGTGCGACTGGACGTTTTTTCATTTAAATCGCCTCCAACAGTTTGAGGAACGATCCTGTCTCAAGACTTGCTCCACCAACGAGTGCTCCGTCGATGTCAGGTTGAGCCATATATTCTTTGACGTTCTCCGGCTTGACGCTGCCACCGTACTGGATACGAACTGCTTCTGCAGCTTCTGTACCGAATTCAGCAGCGACGACGTCGCGAACGAATTTACAAGAATCTTGTGCATCTTGTTCTGTCGCTGATTTACCTGTTCCGATTGCCCAGACAGGCTCATATGCGACGACAAGATTTTTCACTTGGTCGACAGTCAAGCCCTTAAGGCTGTTTGCCGTTTGTTCACGAATGACGTCTTCGAACTTGCCGCCTTCGCGCTCTTCAAGTGTTTCACCTACACAAACGATTGGAACGAGACCGTGCTCGAACGCTTTTTTCGCTTTGCTGTTGATGAATGCATCTGTTTCACCAAAGTACTCACGACGTTCAGAGTGACCGAGGATGACGTATGTCACGTCAAGCTCTTTCAGCATGACAGGGCTGATTTCGCCTGTGAATGCGCCACTTTCTTGATCGTACATGTTTTGAGCACCGATTTTAAGATCAGTTCCAGCTGCCGCTTCCGTTAAATGAGCAAGGAATACAGCTGGTGCACAGACAGCAGCATCGACAGTCGATGCAGCTGGTACTTTGCCTTTTACTTCTTCTGCGAATGCGACTGCATCCTTCAGAGTTAGATTCATCTTCCAGTTACCTGCGATGATTGGTTTACGCATTGAGAAACACTCCCTTGTGAACTATTGGATTACTTGTCGTTAAGCGCTTCGACACCAGGAAGGGCTTTACCTTCCATGAACTCGAGGCTCGCTCCGCCACCAGTCGAGATATGGCTCATCTTGTCTGCAAGACCGAATTTCTCAGCTGCTGCAGCAGAATCCCCACCACCGATGATTGAGTATGCGTCGCTATCAGCAAGTGCTTGAGCGACACCTTTCGTTCCGTTTGCGTATTTATCAAGTTCGAATACGCCCATCGGTCCATTCCAGACGACGAGTTTCGAGTTCTTGATTGCTTCCGCATACAGTTCGACTGTTTTTGGTCCGATATCAAGTGACATGTGATCCGCTGGGATACTGTCGATATCGCGTGGTCCTACATATGTTTCTTCGCCGAATTCCTTCGTGATGACACAGTCGACCGGCATTAAGAACTTGACGCCTTTGTCTTCTGCTTTTTTCATGAATTCTTTCGCTTGGTCGATTTTGTCTACTTCGAGAAGTGACGTTCCGACTTCATAACCTTGAGCTTTGAGGAATGTATAAGATAATCCCCCACCAATGATCAACGTATCGACGATATCAAGCAAGTGATCGATGACACCGATTTTGTCGGCTACTTTCGATCCCCCGATGATTGCAGTGAACGGACGATCCGGGTTCGAGATCGCTTTCCCGAGAACTTGAAGTTCTTTTTCAATCAACAATCCTGCTACAGCAGTATCGACATGGTGCGCGATTCCTTCTGTAGAAGCATGTGCACGGTGAGCTGCACCGAATGCATCGTTGACGAAGATATCTGCGAGTTTCGCAAATCCTTCAGCGAGTTCAGCATCATTTTTTGTTTCTCCAGGGTAGAAACGAACGTTTTCAAGAACGAGAACGTCTCCTGCTTCAAGCTTGCTGACCGCTTCTTCAGCGACCGGGCCATACGCTTCTTCAACGAGCTTGATGTCTTTACCAAGCAATTCGCTGAGGCGTGCTACGACTGGTGCAAGTGAGAACTCAGGATTTTTTTCGCCTTTAGGACGTCCCATGTGGCTTGCGAGAATGACTTTCGCTCCGCCATCCATCAAATGTTTGATTGTTGGAAGTGCCGCACGAATCCGTGTGTCGTCCGTAATTTTACTGTCTTCTAGTGGTACGTTGAAGTCGACACGTGTAAACACGCGTTGACCTTGTACATCGATGTCGCGAATTGATTTCTTATTCATACATTCGTCCTCCGTCTCATACGTATAGTGAGGGGCTGTGACGCCCCTCCAGACTTTTTTTCGCAATAAGAGCGGAGACTGGTAGTTTCCGCTCTTATTCAATTGCTATTTAATTGCTCGAATTACTTAGCGATTTCTGCGAAGTGTTTGAGTGTACGAACGAGTTGGCTAGTGTAAGACATTTCGTTGTCATACCAAGCAACTGTTTTAACGAGTTGCTTGTCGCCGACAGTAACAACTTTAGTTTGTGTTGCATCGAAGAGTGATCCGTAAGAGATACCAACGATGTCAGAAGAAACGATTTCGTCTTCAGTGTAACCGTAAGACTCGTTCGCTGCTGCTTTCATAGCTGCGTTAACTTCTTCAACTGTAACTTTTTTCTCAAGAACTGTTGTGAGCTCAGTGAGTGAACCTGTAGCGACTGGTACACGTTGTGCAGATCCGTCAAGTTTACCTTGAAGTTCTGGAAGAACGAGGCCGATTGCTTTAGCAGCACCAGTTGAGTTAGGAACGATGTTAGCAGCTGCTGCACGTGCACGACGGAAGTCACCTTTAGGGTGTGGAGCGTCGAGTGTATTTTGGTCGCCAGTGTAAGCGTGGATAGTTGTCATAAGACCTTCAACGATTCCGTACTGATCTTGAAGAACTTTCGCCATTGGAGCGAGACAGTTCGTAGTACATGAAGCACCAGAGATAACTGTTTCAGTTCCGTCAAGAATTTCGTGGTTCGTGTTGTAAACGACAGTTTTCATGTCGCCAGTAGCAGGTGCTGAGATAACAACTTTTTTAGCTCCAGCTTTCAAGTGAAGTTCAGCTTTTTCTTTGTCTGTGAAGAAACCAGTACATTCGAGAACGATGTCAACACCGAGCTCGCCCCATGGAAGTTCTTCTGGATTGCGGTTAGCAAGTGTTTTGATTTCTTTACCGTTTACGAGGAAGTATCCGTCGTGTACTTCAACTTCTCCGTCGAAACGACCTTGAGTCGTATCATATTTTAAAAGGTGTGCAAGCATTTTAGTGTCTGTGAGGTCGTTGATTGCGACTACTTCGATTCCTTCAAATTGAAGAATTTGACGAAGTGCCAAACGCCCGATACGTCCAAATCCGTTAATACCAACTTTTACTACTGCCATGATAATTTTCCTCCTTTTAGTGTAAAGCGAGTTATCTATTATTCAAAAGGGGGCTACCCTTTCAAAATCGTTGTTGCGGCTCCTTCATCCGTAATGAGGATGATGTTTGGAGACTGTTTGACGTAGGCATTGATCGCTTCTGCTTTCGAATGACCACCGGCGACAACCACGACGTGTTCGACTTTTTTCAAGTCGTCGAGTTGTAGTCCGACCGTTTTGACACGGTGGACGATGTTTCCGTCCCGATCAAAATAATATCCGAATGCTTCTGCGACGGCTTGCTCGTCTTCGAGCTGTTCCAAAAGAGCTGTCGAAGCACGACGACGTTTTGCCATCGTTTTTGCCTCACCAATTCCATGTACCACGATTGAAGCATCTTTAATCATCTGTAAGACATTTTTAATGCTCGGCTCCTCGACCATCTTGACGAATGTCTCGGTGCTGACCATGTCTGGAATGTGAAGCAGATGATAGTCGCTTTGGGCACGTGAAGCCATGCGTGAGCAGACCGTATTCGCTTGAAGTTCAAGCGTTTCGCCAAGACCGCCTCGTGCGGGTACAAACGTCATCGGACGATTTTCCTTATCGGGCGACATCATCGCCGCGACCGAAGCCATCGTCGTCCCACCTGTAACTGCGATCGTATTGTGGTCTTTTGAAAGTTCACGTTTTAAGCGGGCAACTGTTGCCCGTCCCATATCGCGTTGCACCCAGAAGGTTTGATCCGAATCACCCGGTACGATGACGACGTCTTTTACACCAAGCTTCTCTTTTAAGGCTTTCGCCATATCGGAGATCCCGGCGAGTTCCGCCATCACACTGTGCATGCTTCGTAATACCGTCCGCCCTTCATCCGTCAAGGACATGCCTTGCGTCGCAACTTCCAGTAAGTCTTGTTCTTTTAAGAAGTCGACCTCCCGGCGTAGAACGCGTTCCGTCAAGCCAAGGCTCGTCGCAAGTGTTCGTCGTCCGATCGGTTGCATCAGGCGTACATAATGAAGAATGTCGTAACGTGTCTGCATTTCTTCAATCAGATCAGGCACGATTCGCTTTTGGATCTGTACTAACTGCCGAATCATGTAACTCCCGCTCCTCTCAAATTGCTGGACACTTTACGTCCCGCGTGTCATATCTTGTCCCACTTGGTACATTGCTATCATAACAGTACCCTGGTTTTGTTTCAAGTCTCGACCGTCATCTTTTTTCAAGTAAACGATTTCTTACCGCCTCCGTCTCAAATTTTCCATAACTTAAGATTTCGTTTTGATGTGCGAGAACCGGTATTTCGTAGAGGTACTTCAGACTGAGCGCCGCATCGTTGTCAATGTTGATTTCTTCGAATGTCCATTCGGGAAATTCATCTAATACAAAATCGAGCAAGATGGCGGCTTCCTCACATAGTGTACAACCCGGACGTGAATAGAGTGTTAAGTGCATGTTTTCTTTTGTTCGCATCATGAATTCGCCTCTCGTCTCTCGAAGTCCGCTTGGGTCAAACCAAGGGCTGCCCGATATTTTGCGACCGTTCGTCTCGCGACCGTAATCTCCTCCGCTGTGAGACGGTCCGTCAATTGTTGATCACTCATCGGAACAGGCGACGCTTCGAGCAGTTGAGCGATCCGGACCTTAACTAAGAAACTCGACGTCCCGGTCGTCGTCCGTGAGACGAAAAAATCTTCGAGTAACATCGTGCCCTGAATCGTCTTGACCGTTTTGTTCGCAATCGCCCGTCCAACCGTCGACGGATGATGCCCCGTCACTTCCGCCACTTCTTTTTTCGTCAGCGGCGCGAGCTCGAGCTTTCCTTTAAACCAATTGAGCTGTCGCTCGATGATGACGTCCAGAATCGCCCGAAGCGTCGTCCGTCTCCGTTCATATGCACTCAAGAACGGTTTTGCTTCATCGAGGTCCGCCCAGCTCCGGTCGATTTCGAGATCAGACCAGTTGATCGTCAACTCGCCGTCACGGAATTCGATGTCTGCTTCCGGAATCGTCAGAACGGTCGTCTCCGGAAGGACCGGTGCTTTTGGTAACCGATCGAGCGCCGCTTTGATCCGTATCCGGTCTGTTGCATCATCAATGTCTTGAAGTACTTGTTTGACAGCAATCCCTTCATTCAAATCCGTCGCGACATCAATCAATAACGCGTCATCTAGTTCGAGCGCGTGCAACAACCGGCATTCGTGCGCGGAACGTGCCGCAATTCCCGTCGGTTCACACCGTTGTAAAACGTGTCGTGCTTGTTTTACGAGACTGACGTCCGCCTCTAACAATGTTGCCAGTTGCGCATCCGTCGTCCGCAATAATCCATCCGTATCTAAGTACGTCATGAGTTGTTCCGCCATATATCCTATTTCCTGTCTCACCGATTCTAAACGTATTTGCTGAAGAAGCGTCGCTTCAAATGAAGCGACACGGTCTGCGACGCGGCCAAAATCAACGTCGATTGTTTTACTGAGATTATTCCGATAAGCGCTTGTCCGGCGTATGATTCGGTATACATGTTCTTCGAGTTCAGCAAATGATTCTTCAAGAATCGTCAACTGAAACAATTGGGACGTCGATAACGTCATCCGTTGCGTCTGTTCCTGGCGCTGTTCCATCGTCGGATCTCCCTTCATTCCATTGCATCTTTAACTCTTCTATATAGTATAGAGGAAAAAATCTTCCGACCGTCTAGAAAGTCCTCCTTAAGCATCTTTCGCCCGAAAAAAAATGTTGAATTTATCAATCGAGTATTGCTTTCCTGAAAAAATGTCGGTATACTATTAATTGTTCAGTAAAAAACATGCACCCGTAGCTCAGGGGATAGAGCACTGGTTTCCGGTACCAGGTGTCGGGAGTTCAAATCTCTCCGGGTGTACCATCTTTGAATCTACAGGCAATGCCGTTCGCGGTATTGCCTTTTTTTCTATATTGATATGTTTAATTCAATGCCATTCAGGAAAAATACATAAAAGTCGCATCGTATCTTTTGACCAATATTGACCAAAGGATTATGATAGGAATAAGTCGAATATGAGCTACATACCATCATAAGGAGGCAAAGACTATGTTAATTCCAACAGTCATCGAACAAACCAACCGCGGGGAACGTGCTTACGATATCTATTCACGTTTGCTCAAGGATCGTATCATTCTTCTCGGGAGCGCGATTGACGATAACGTCGCCAACTCAGTCGTTGCCCAGTTGCTCTTCTTAGCAGCAGAGGATCCAGATAAAGAAATTTCGCTCTACATCAACAGCCCGGGCGGTTCAATCACGGCGGGTATGGCGATTTACGATACGATGAACTTCATCAAACCACAAGTTTCAACAATTTGTATCGGAATGGCCGCTTCAATGGGTGCGTTCCTCTTACAAGCAGGCGCAAAAGGAAAACGTTTTGCCCTTCCAAACGCTGAGATCATGATTCACCAACCGCTCGGCGGCACACAAGGACAAGCGTCAGACATTAAAATTCATGCAGAACGTATCATCAAAATGCGTGAACACTTAAACAAAATCATGGCAGAAAACACAGGACAACCACTTGAAGTCATCGAACGCGATACAGAGCGTGATAACTTCATGTCTGCTCAAGCAGCAGCTGACTACGGTCTCATCGACCGCGTCATGGAGCGCGCTTAATCTGTTAACCCGACCGACCGTTGATGTTTTTACATCAGCGGTCGTTTTTTTGTTGTCTTCAAAAAAAATCCTCTCCACGCCAGGCATGAACTTCATTGAATCATGAAAGTTCGTCCCGAACCTGAAAAGGATCGTTTGTGTTAGTCGATGAGATCTGTAATATCAGACACGATGTCGTGGTTTTCACGAATCAATGTGTAAATCCCGTTCGCATGTGGTGAAAGCTCTTCTTCTGCTTGCAATTGCTTAAGGAAGAGTGATGTTGCGAATGTCACGAGTGTACTTTTCGGTACACCGATTGATTTTGCTTTTTTCGTCAAGACTTCATCAAATTTCGCATCGACTGTCAGCGAAATACGTTTTTTTTCGTTAGCCATTTCAAAAACTCCTTAATTCGAACATTTAGTTGCATCGACTATATATTATAGTAGACTATGGTTCATCTCGCAAGTTTCCCCTTTAGAGCGCACCTGTCAACGACTCACCATTCCGGAGTTTATCCGCGATTTGATCAATTTTCCGCAATCGATGATTGATCCCTGATTTTGAGATGGAGCCGCTCTCGACCATCTCGCCGAGCTCTTGCAGCGTCACGTCTTGATGCGTCACGCGTAAAATCGCGATTTCCCGTAACTTGTCCGGTAAGACATCGAGTCCGACCGTCCGTTCGAGAAATTTGATGTTCTCCACTTGGCGAAGCGCTGCCCCGACCGTTTTGTTGAGGTTCGCTGTCTCACAGTTGACGAGACGATTGACCGAATTCCGCATATCTTTTAAAATCCGGACATCTTCAAAACGAAGCATCGAATGGGTCGCCCCGACTACCTTGAGGAAATCAGAGATTTTTTCACTCTCCTTGATGTAGAGGATGTGCCCTTTCTTACGCTCGATTGCTTTTGCATTCAAATCGAATTGGTTCGTCAAACTCCGAAGCGCCGCATTGTGATCCTCATAGAGACTGAAGATTTCTAAATGGTACGACGACGTCGCCGGATTGTTCAGTGACCCTCCGGCTAAGAACGCCCCCCGTAAATAGGCACGTGCCCGCCGTTCATCTTTTAAAATCGTATCGCTGATTGAACGAATCATCGTGAATCCTTCGCCGAGGATGCCTAAATCCTGCAGAATCTTATCGGCTTGTTGCTTCACGCGAACGATGTAGACGTTATTTTTTTTGAGGCGCATTTTCTTTCGGACGAGTAGATCCAGATGGACCCCGTATGCCCGTTTTAATAATGAATAAATCCGTCGCGCGATCGACGCATTTTCAGTCGAAATATCAAGTGTCAATCCGCGGCCGAGTCCGAACGAAATCGCACCGTTCATCCGTGCGAGCGCCGCTAATTCCGCCTTCATCTCGTGATCCGTGATGGCAATCTGTGTTAATTCTTTTTTAACTTCTGAAGCAAAACTCACGTCAATTCCTCCTTCCCTTCGAGTTGACGCACCCGTCGAATCGATAATACTTTCCGCATGACGAGGCTCGCGACCGCGTCCGCGTCATGACGGATGAAATGATGGTTATAGTCGACGATATCGTCCGCGAGCACTTCAATTCCCGCCTCGACGAAACGTTCATCATCGTAAGTGACGATATCGGCATGATCTTTTTGGTATTTTCGCAAATAGCTTGCATCGATTGATTCGTTATTGACGATGATTGTATCGACGACACCTTGACCAAGAAAACGTTCGAGCGCAGTCAAGTGATCATTTGCCGTGAAGGCCGTCGTCTCACCCGGTTGCGTCATGACGTTACAAATATAGACGACAGGTGCAAGCGATTGTTTAATCGCTTCCCGGATTTCATCAATCAAGACGTTCGGGATGATACTCGTATAGAGACTCCCTGGTCCGAGGACGATGACATCGGCCTCAAGGATTGCTTGAATCGCTTCCGGTACCGGACGGACATCTTCTTCTTCCAAATAAATCCGCTCGATGACCTTTCCGACTTTCGGAATCAACGACTCGCCTTTGACAATCGTCCCGTCTTCGAACTCGGCACATAACGTAATCGTCCGCTCCGTCGCCGGATAGACTTTCCCTTCCGCATTCAACAGTTGTCCCATGACGCCAATCGCCTCGACGAACGAGCCGTTACAGAGCTGCGTCGCAGCCGTCAGCATCAAGTTTCCGAGCGAGTGACCGTGAAGTCCTTCTCCCGTTTCAAAACGGTACTGCATGATCCGGTCCATCAATGTCTCGGACTTCGATAGCGAGACGATGACGTTTCGAATGTCACCCGGCGGCAACATGTTGAACTCTGTCCGTAAGCGCCCCGAGCTCCCCCCGTCATCCGCGACTGTGACGATGGCCGTGATGTCGAGCGGATAATGCTTCAGTCCACGCAAAAGAGTCGACAAGCCCGTTCCACCGCCAATCGCGACGACTTTCCGTTCCCATTTCATTACTTTTCCTCCTTCGCGTGAACATAATCCCGGTGATTCGTGACGACGTGATACTGGTTTTCAAATTCTTTACTGATTGCTTCCGCAAACGTAATCGAGCGGTGTTTACCGCCTGTACAGCCGAGGGCGACGACGAGTTGTGATTTTCCTTCCCGTTCGTACTGGGGAATCAGGAACTCGAGCAAGTCGACAAGCTTTTTATAGAACAATTTTGCTTCCGGCCACTTCATGACGTATGACGATACTTCGAGATCGAGTCCCGTTTTCGGACGTAACTCCGGGATGTAAAACGGGTTCGGCAGAAAACGAAGGTCAAAGACGAGATCGGCATCAAGCGGCAGTCCGTGCTTGAAACCAAATGACATCACATTGACGGTAAAGGGAATCCGTTCCCCTTCCGTAAATTCTTTGAGCAAGCGTTCTTTCAGTGCAAGCGGTTTGATGTCACTCGTATCAATCAGCATCTGTGCCTTGTCACGGAATCCTTCGAGCAACGTCCGCTCTCGCTCGATACCGATCAGTGGTGACGCAGTCGGCGCCAGTGGATGCGAACGCCGCGACTCTTTATAGCGGCGCACGAGGACGTCATTGCGTGCGTCTAAGTACAACATCCGAATCTGCAGGTTCGTTTTTTTCAAATCTTCGTAAACGACAAAGAAACTATCAATAAAATCACGAGCACGTGTATCGATGGCGACGGCAATTTTCGGACGGACTTGCCCAATCACTTCAATCAATTGCGGCAGTAACGTCGGTGGGAGATTGTCGACACAGAAGTAGCCTAAGTCCTCAAAGCTATTCATGGCGACACTCTTTCCAGCTCCACTCATTCCCGTGATGATGACCAATTGCGGTTGATTCTCTTCCATCTTTTCGCCCTCCAGACAACAGTTCCGCGTGTATTTTTTATTCCAAATTCAGTATAGCATAAAAAAAGAGCCAGCCTCATTGAAGTCCCCTCCAACAAAGCTGGTTCCTGTCTTACACCTGTGATGATTCCTGTAATTCCTCGAGTAACGCTTCGATATAATGCTGTGCATTTTGAGCAGCAATCGAACCATCATTCGTTGCCGTAACGACTTGACGGAGCGTTTTCTCACGGACGTCTCCAGCTGCGAAGATTCCTTTGATGTTTGACTCCATGCCTTCGTTCGTCACAACATATCCTTGATCGTTCAAGATACCAAGATCTTGGACGTAACCTGTGATCGGGTTCATTCCGATGTAGATGAAGACACCATCGATTGGATGTGTCGTCACATCTGCCGTTTTCGTATTGATTAAATCAATCGAACCGACTTTACCGTCTTGTTCGTTGATTTGTTTGACGGTATGGTTCCAGATGAAATCGATTTTCGGGTTATCGAACGCACGTTTTTGAAGAATTTTTTGTGCACGTAATTCTTCACGACGGTGGACGATTGTGACTTTTTTCGCGAAACGTGTCAAGTAGACACCTTCCTCGACCGCTGAATCCCCACCACCGATGACGAACAATTCTTTTTCTTTAAAGAAAGCTCCGTCACAAACGGCACAATACGAGACACCACGGCCGCCGAGCTCTTCTTCGCCCGGTACACCGATTTTCTTATATTGTGCGCCCGATGCGATGATGATCGCCCGCGCATGATAATCTTTGTTGTGTGCATGGACCGTTTTAAAAGCACGTCCATCCTCGATGCTACGGACGTCACCGTACGCATATTCTGCGCCGAATGCTTTCGAGTGATCGAACATTTTTTGTGAAAGGTCCGGTCCGAGGATGCTGTCGTATCCCGGATAGTTTTCGATATCTTCCGTGTTGGCCATTTGACCGCCTGGAATACCGCGTTCGATCATCAGTGTTGAAAGGTTTGCGCGTGATGCGTAAAGTGCTGCCGTCATTCCGGCAGGACCTGCACCGATGATGATGACATCATAAATTTTTTCAGCAGTTTCTGTCATGTTTCCACCCCATCTTAAGTTTCGTTGTAATTTGAGTATAGGTGAGAATATGGCAAACGTCTAACATTTTGCCCGAGCAGGTGTCAGGTGTTGTTTGTAGGCACGAATCGTCATCGCCACCTCGTCAAAGGAGACATCAACCAGTTCGGCACACTCTTCAATCAACATCCCTTCCCGTAACTCGTGAAACAGATGGATTAATGCAGCGGCTGAACCTTCGACCGAGTCGAACGTTTCGCCACTGAGGACGAGTCGGGCAAACCGTTCATAAAAATCGCCTTCAAGGCTCATCCGCTCTTCGTCAGATACGTAATGTTCTGCGAGACGAATCGTCTGTAAGGCACGATGAATCCGTTCATCGACGATATCGCTCCGTCCATTCATCTCATGCAAAATTTGTTCTGTCAGCTGCAGGACATCTTCGTGATCCGTCACTTCCGGCATCATCGAAAGGGCTAACCGTGCTTCCTCGTCATTTAGTTTCCCGAGTAACAAAGCCGTGAAAATGCGTGAGACATCATCTTCCGTTTTCAACGCTTGAATCAAGGCTGAACGAAACTGAAGGTTATGACGAATGTCGTATGCCTCTTGTTCTTCCCGTAAGCTCGCGGCCTCTTTTGATTGTAAGAAGGCTGCAGCTTCTTCGATATGTCCCGTTTTGAATGCAGAAATCGATAACCAGTGACCGAATAATGGATCGCCTCGGTAGCCACGGCGTTCGAGCAATTTCAATTCTTCGTACGCTAAGTCATGACGACCGATAATCGCAAGAGTCGATGCGACTTTATAACGTGTTTCAAGATTGACGGAACGAACGTGTTCGAGCTTCCGTGACAGACGGTGCGCTTCTTCATCCTGCCCCATCTCATGTAAGAGAACGAGCGTATTACAAAGCGCGTGGAGATTTCCCGGATTTCCTTCTAAGACGCGTTCAAGCGAATGGAAAGCCCGGTCGTTTTCACCGAGATAAAATTCGACGATTGCCAAGTTATTGTAGGCTGGCCAAAATGTCGGGTACGTCGCAATCAAGGACTCGAGTGTGTCCTGTGCTGCAAACAACATCCCTTTATCGATTTGGCGCTGGGCTTGTGCATGGAGACGAATCAACTCATCTTCATCGTCATCCTCAAGCTCTTGCTCAAGATCAATCAATTCCACGAGTGCGGCCGATGCCTCTGCGTGTTTGCCTGCCGGCGCATGTTTTAAATATTCGAGCGCATATTCTTTTGCTTCTTCATATAAAGAAACGTGCGCATAGTTGTTCGCTAAATAAAAGAGTGATTCGGTATTTGACTCATCGAGTGCACGGACACGTTTCAATACGTCGTTCGCATGATTGATTTCTCCCGTTTCGAACAGGACACGTGCGTAACGTAGTAGGTAACGGACATCTTCTGGTTGAAGCGTCGTCGCTTCGTCAAGATGATAGACCGCCTCTTCGAGTCTCCCTTCCCGATGCGCCTTCCGTCCGCGAAAATAAAAAAGTTCCGCTTGGCGCGTTGTAATCGCAAAGGGGTCTGCTTTGTATTCCGTTAATTCCATAGTGATTCAAGCCCCCATAATATAAATCTAGTTTCGTAGTTGCAGAGACAAGAATAACCTATCTCGGATAGCGTTGCAACAGAAAAAAACGCCGGGGTTTACGCCCAGCGTTTCGCATAAATGGTTTCGAGTTCCTTGTAGTTCTCTAAGCATTTTCGTACAAAAGCATCTTCTTGCGGATTCTTGTTTTGCAGACGCTCAACATCTTTTTCGAATGCTTGGCGTAAGCTGTCGGAATACGCTGGAATCTCTCCGTCATATGCATAGACGACGCTTGGAGAAACCGTGATTTTTTCGTGTTGATGTAAGGCGGTACGGATATGGAAGAGCGGTACGTCAACTTGGTTCGGTTGATGCAGATCACCTTGCGTCGGATGTTTCTCGACCGCGAGGACTTCAACGACGAGACCTTGTGGACGTTCTGCGAATAATCTTCCGAAATACTTTCCGGTCTTATAGGTGAAGCGAATATAATTCATTGCGAATCGACCTCCTTCTCACAGTTTCGTCACATTTCATGCCGGCGAAGCGGCTGACTCGAGACACGTTCGTTCGGTAAGATGTCCCGGTGAACGACGGAACCGGCACCGATGACAGCACCGTCCCCGATCGTCACCCCTGGTAAAATCGTCACGTTCGCGCCGATTAAGACGTCACTACCGATCGTCACGTTGCCGATCCGGTACTCGGTCGTCAAATACTCATGACAGAGAATCGTCGTGTTGAAGCCGATGATCGTATTCGAGCCGATCGAGATCCGTTCCGGGAACATCGTGTCCGGCATCACCATCAAGGCAAGCGCCGTCCGGTCGCCGATCTTCATCCGGAGACACGTCCGGTACAAGCCATTCTTAAAGCGGAGCGACGGTGAAAACCGTCCGATTGTAATGATGAGGAAACACCACATGACCTTGAAGAACGAAACCGTCCGGTACATGTGCCATAACGGATTCGTCGCCCCGACGTGATAGCGATCAGTCCGCCGTGCCATTTTGCGCCTCGATCCAGTCACTCAGGTGTTCCATCGAGTCGATGATGACGCTTGGCTCTAATGCTTCGAGATACGGACGTCCTTTGATGGCCCAGCCGACAGCAACGGTTTTCAACCCGGCATTTTTCCCGCCGTTGATATCCGTGTCGTTATCCCCGACCATGATTGTCTCGTCTGTTGTCGAACCGAGAAGTGCCATCGCTTTTTCAAATGGTTCGACGGCTGGTTTTTCTTCCGTCACGTCGTCTGCTGCGATGATCGTCTCAAACAGTGACGTCAGTCCGAACAGTTCAATCCCTTTTAAGGCGACGCGACGACTTTTTGACGTCACGACCGCCATCTTGTAGCCCTGTTCCTTCAAGCGGCGTAAACCGTCGAGGACACCCGGATATTCAAGGACGAGTGCGTCATGCATCGCGATGTTATAGCTGCGGTAAAAGGCGACCATCTCTTTCCACTGCTTGGCGTTGAGCTCCGAAAATGATTTTTCCAGTGTCGGACCGATGAACGGAAGCAATTCTGCCTCCGTAAACGTCCGTTCCGGATAGTAGTAACTGAGCGTATGTTCAAAACTTTTTAGAATCAACGGGTTCGTATCAATCAACGTACCGTCTAAATCAAATAGAATCGTATTAATCATCGTTTCACTTCGCCTCCCGTGTCGTTCCATCCAAGTAGCGGACAGCATTTTTCCGGATGACCATCATGACGAGTCCGAAGACGATTAAACAAATCGAGACGATTTGTGCTGTCCGCAGTCCGTCCCCCATCAACAGACTATCCGTCCGGAGTCCTTCAATATAGTAACGTCCAATCGAGTACCAGACGAGATAACCGAGGAAGACGTAGCCGCGACGCGGATTGAACTTCATCCGCCAGACAATCAACAAGATGACGCCGATGATGTTCCAAATGCTCTCATAGAGGAACGTCGGCACGTAATAGACGCCGTCGATATACATCTGATTGACGATCCAGTTCGGCAAGTGCAACGTATCTTGCAGGAACGACCATGTCGTCTCTCCCCCGTGCGCTTCTTGGTTGAAGAAGTTGCCCCAACGTCCGACCGCTTGACCGAACAGGAGTGACGGCGCCAGGATATCCGCGATTTGCCAAAACGAAATGTTTTTCTTTCGCGTATACAGGATGACTGTCAAAATCGCCCCGATGATGGCACCGTGAATCGCGATTCCGCCTTGGCGGATGTTGATGATTTGATCGAGATGTTGACCGTAATACTGCCACTCGAAAGCCACATAGTAAATCCGGGCACAGATGATGCTGATCGGAATCGACCAGATGACGACATCGACCGCGTATTCTTCGTTGAAGCCGATCCGCTTCGATTCGAAGATCGCAATCATCAAGCCGACGATTGCGCCCAAGGCGATGACGACACCATACCAATAAATTGGAATCGGACCGAGCTCAATCGCGACGCGGTCGAATGTCGGTTGTACCGTTGCGAGTGTCCCCATCATAGACCACCATTCCCGTCTTCGATCGCTTGCGCGAGACGTCCGGCGAATTCTTCTGCTGTGTTGATGCCCATATTTTTCAGACGATAGTTCATCGCCGCGACTTCGATGATGACGGCAAGGTTACGCCCGGGACGAACCGGAATCGTCAAAAACGGAATTTCCGTATCGATGATTTGTAACGTCTCTTGATCAAGACCGACGCGGTCATAGACTTTCGTTTGATCCCAAATTTCCAGATTACAGACGAGGCTGATTTTTTTATGCGACCGTACAGCACCTGCACCGAACAACGTCATGACGTCGATGATGCCGATTCCGCGAATCTCAAGGAGGTGCTGAATCAATTTCGGCGCTGTCCCAACTAAGATGCCGTCACCCGTCTGACGAATTTCAACGGAGTCGTCCGCCACAAGGCGGTGTCCCCGTTTGACGAGTTCGAGTGCCGTCTCGGATTTACCGACCCCACTTGCCCCTTTGATGAAGACGCCGACCCCGTAAATATCGACGAGGACGCCGTGCATCGCTGTCGTCGGGGCGAGTTCCGCTTCGAGGAAGTTCGTGATTTGAGATTCGACCGATGTCGTATGTCCCTTCGTCGTCAAGAGCGGTACGTTCGTTTCGTCAGCTGCTTTGATGATCGCTTCCGGTACCTCAAACCCGCGCGTCACTAAAATCCCTGGTGTTTCATCTGTACAGAGGACGTTTGCTCGTTCGAGCTGTTCCTCATACGTCAGGTTGTTGAAAAACGTCAATTCTGTTTTCCCGAGGACTTGCAGACGTTCTGCCGGATAATACGCATAATAACCAGCGAGGACAAGACCGGGTCGACAGAGATCAGCCGTCAAAATCGGACGATGTAGTCCTTCTTCTCCGGTGACAATTTTTAAATTGAATTGCTTTACGATTTCAGCTGTTCGCACTTTTGCTTGCACGCTCAATCAGCCCCTTTCACTTGAAGTATTGTACCATATTTTTGCTAAAATCAATGAATTCGATTAGAAGCTGATAATCTTGGGAAAGGAATAACGTTAGAGAAAACAAGAAAGGAGGTTTTGATAATGATGAATATGTCAGGTAGTGGTATCGGAATGATCATCATCATGATTTTATGCGGGATCCTTGCAATCCTCGGACTCGTCTACATCATCATCTCGTTAATCGATATGTGGAAGTCCTATTCGCGTGATCAAAATCAGACATCGCTCTTATTTTTCATCATCTCATTGATCGGTGTCTTCTTAAGCGGATCGTTCATTTCATTCATTCTTGCCATCATCTTTTATTGGAATCGTGTCCGTCGTAAAAGCTGGATGGGAATCGGCTTAATTATTGCCGCAATCGTCCTAGCGATTATCGGTGTCATCACGTTCATTTCATTCGGGTACGACATGAACAACTTCGACAATATGAACTGGGACGAACCAATGATGGATGAAGACTATAACTACTAATCGAAAAGAAGGGGATGCCATCTACATGATGCGCATCCCCTTCTTTTTGATTGTAGACAAACGCACATCATTTTTTGATTGCGATGCTTGATCATACATTTTCATCAGGAAGCGTTGAACTACCTTCACCTACGCTTCGCTTAGAGGTGGAGGATTCCTGAGTAATCCGACCTAACGGTCGAAAATTGATCAGGCTAACCCCGTCGTCCCGACGGTTGAAGAAGCTAGGATGCGTTCAGCTTCTTGTTTGATGTTCAGTCCTGCGTTCACATCACGGTCGTGATGGATCCCGCAACTCGGGCATGTCCATTCACGCAAGCCAAGATGCTTCACGTCTTTGTGTTGATGTCCGCAACGGGAGCACAGTTGACTAGAGGCGAAGGTCTTTCCGACTTTCACGACGGTCTTCCCATACCATGCCGCCTTGTATCCGAGCATGCGGAAGAACTCCGACCAACTGACATCCGAGATGGACTTGCTCAACTTGCGATTCTTCTGCATGTTCTTCACCTGCAAGGTCTCGATCCCGATGACGTCGTGGTTTTTGACGATTTCGGTCGATCCCTTGTGCAGGAAATCGGTTCGCTTGTTCGCGATCTTCTCGTGGATGCGGGCGACCTTCCGCTTCTGCTTCTGATAGTTCTTCGCCTCGGAAAGTGTTACTTTCTTGTCCAAGGCCAACCGTTGACGACGAGAAAGCTTGCGTTGCTCGCGCGCCAGCTTCTTCTCAAGCGAACGGAAGTAACGGTCGTTCTTGTATACCGTGCCGTCCGACAGGATGGCGAAGTGCTTCAATCCGACATCTACACCGACGGATGAGCCCGTCTTCGGCATTTCGTTGCTCTCCTGCTCGACGAGCAGGGAGACGAAGTATTTTCCTGAAACGTTCCGCCGGATGGTCGCGTTCAAGATGCGTCCGACGACCTGCCTCGAGTTGGCGAAACGAACCCACTTCAGCTTTGGAATTTTGATTTTGGTGCCGACGATCGAGACTTCAGGAAGTTGAGACTTGCCTTGAATGTTCGTCTTATACGATTGAACAGGGTTGCACTTCGACTTGAAGCGGGGTCGTTCGTTCTGCTTCTTGAAGAAGCGGTCAAAGGCATCAGCAAGATGTTTGACGCTCGTCTGCACAGAAGTGCTATCGACTTCCTTCAGCCAGTCGAACGCCTGCTTCAACGACGGGAGTTCTTTCGAGCAAGACCCGTAGGATAGTCCTTTCCCTGTCGCTTTATACGTCTCATCCCACTTCGCTAAAAAGTGGTTGAAGACGAAGCGCGAACAACCGATCGTCTTCGCGATCAGGATTTCCTGTTCTTTTGTCGGGTAGATTCTGAATTTGTAGGCCTTGTGAGTCAACATGATGTTCACCTCCTTACAAAGGATATACCCGAAAGAGAGGGTAGCGATTCATCTCCCACTTTCACTCGGGCTTCACCCGAATCGTTTATAAGTGGGCGTATTCTCGCCTATTTTTGATTAGAACGCTTGCGGACTTAAGTGAACACCGTGCGTCACGGAAATCGTTCCCGTTTTCGTATCGGCTTCGACTTCAATCTTCGGCGTCCGATCACGACCGGAGACGAAATGCAGTTTACGGTTCACGACATCTTTTTGGTCGCGAATCACTTCCATCTCATCGAGGTTACAATTCAACCCACCAAAGTTTGTTTCCAGCTCACCATATACTTCAGCACCATGCGGTAACATCAAAGCGATGCTTCCCGCGAGTGACAACGCTTGAATCTTCGCGTCATGGGCTGTTTTGAGTTCACAACGGACATTGCCGTTCGCGGTTTTCAGCTCAGAACGTTCAAAAACCCCGTTCGCGATGATTTGACCATTCGCCGTCTTCGCTTTTAACATTTTGACTTCTGACTCTTCGACTTCAATCGAACCGTTCGCCGTCGAAGCTTTTAAATCCTCACTGTAAAGATCGCGGACATGGATCCGTCCGTTCGCTGTCATCAGTTGAACGCTCGTTGCGTCAAGCGACGACAACGTAATCTCACCATTCAACGTCTGTAACACGAACGCCTCGTAGTGACGACGCGGAACCTTTAAGTGGATCGTCGCCCGGACGCGTTTATCTTTCAAGCGAATCGATAGCGTGTTAGCGGAGACGGAATGTTGAAGCGACGCTTGAAGTTGTTCGAGCGCTTGCTCCTCATTGACTTGGCGAAGCGGACGCCCCGTCACCGTCAACTCACACTCCTCTAAATCACTTGGTTCGACGACGGCATTGGCATTAAATAAATCCAAATGAATCGTCTCTCCACTGAATGGGAATTGTTTGACGTAGGTGACGTTCGGACCGGACGTCTGATTTAATGAGAGATCACTCTCTTTAATCCGGTTGACGAGACCATCAAAAGCAGACATCACTTTCGACGTCAGTGAATCAACCGTGTAATGATCGACGCGGTCGTACTGTTCCGGTTCATCGACATACTTATGATTACTTGCTGTCGTCGATTGTTGCTGATCGAGTGCTTCAAGGCGTTCGAGCTTATCGAGTGCCTCATCGATCGTCAACTTTCCTTCTTTTACCTGTTCAAGTATCAACTGACGCATATCTTGTTTCATGAACATTCCCCTCCTATTTTCTGAACACGCTATGACGCAGGAAAACTTATTCACTCTTTCGTTCTACTTCCCTTACTTCCCTTTTACGAATCCTCCGTCAAAAAAGTTTCATGATTCGATTCGGGCTGCGTCCCGTTCCAAAACAGGTGCCAAGTAATGTCCTGTATACGATTCCTTGACTTGCACGATGTCTTCCGGTGTTCCTGTTGCAACAATCATACCTCCACCATCGCCACCTTCCGGACCAAGATCAATCAAGTAATCCGCCGTCTTAATGACGTCGAGGTTATGCTCGATGACGAGGACCGTATCGCCGTTGTCGACGAGGCGTTGCAAGACTTTCAACAGGCGGGCGATATCATGGACATGCAGTCCCGTCGTCGGTTCATCGAGAATGTAAATCGTTTTCCCAGTCGACCGCTTATGCAGTTCCGAAGCAAGCTTCACGCGTTGTGCTTCACCGCCCGACAGTTCCGTCGCCGGCTGTCCGAGACGCATGTACGTCAATCCGACGTCAGCAATCGTTTGCAGCTTCCGACTGATTTTCGGAATTTTTTCGAAGAACTCGAGTCCCTCTTCGACTGTCATCGCAAGAACGTCCGAAATCGTTTTACCTTTATATTTTACTTCGAGCGTCTCGCGGTTATACCGTTTCCCGTGACAGACTTCACACGGAACGTAAACGTCCGGCAAGAAATGCATCTCGATTTTAATGATCCCGTCTCCGCGACACGCTTCACACCGGCCACCTTTGATGTTGAAACTGAAGCGTCCTTTTTTATAGCCGCGTAACTTCGCTTCGTTCGTCGAAGCGAAAACATCACGAATGTCGTCAAAGACACCGGTATATGTCGCCGGGTTCGAACGTGGCGTCCGACCGATCGGGGATTGGTCGATGTCGATGACTTTATCGATTTGGTCGAGTCCTGTGATGCCTTTATGCGCTCCCGGCTTTTCTTTTGCCCGGTTCATCTCATGTGCAATCGTCTTATAGAGAATTTCATTAATCAATGTCGACTTCCCGGAACCTGATACTCCGGTCACGGCAACAAACAAGCCGAGCGGGATATCGACGTCGACATTTTTTAAGTTATTTTCTGACGCTTTTTTAATTCGTAACGCCCGTCCGTCTGGTTGTTTCCGTTCAGTCGGCACAGGAATGAACTTCTTCCCCGACAAATATTGTCCGGTCAGTGAATTCGCGTCGTTCATTAATTCTTCCGGTCGACCGGCCGCTGTGACGAAGCCGCCGTGATCACCGGCACCGGGTCCGATATCAATCAGATAATCCGCTGCCATCATCGTGTCTTCATCATGTTCGACGACGATCAACGTATTTCCGAGATCGCGCATCGTTTTCAGCGTACTGATCAATCGGTCGTTATCACGTTGGTGTAAGCCGATTGACGGTTCGTCAAGGACATAGAGGACACCTGTCAGACGGGAGCCGATTTGTGTCGCGAGACGAATCCGTTGCGCTTCCCCACCGGACAATGTGCCGGCAGCACGGGAAATCGTCAAATAATCGAGACCGACGTTTTCTAAGAACGACGACCGTTCATGAATCTCGCGGACGATCATCCGCGAAATCGTTTGATCTTTTTCCGATAGTTTCGCCGGTAACTCTTCGAACCAGATGACGGCTTGCTTGACTGACATCTTCGTCACTTCTCCGATGTGGATACCGGATACTTTGACAGCAAGCGATTCGCGTTTCAGACGATGCCCTTTACAAGTCGGACATGCTTTTTTCGCCATATATCCTTCCATCTGTTCGCGGATGTAATCCGATGACGTCTCCTTGTAGCGACGTTGCAAGTTATTCAAGACACCTTCAAAGAACAGATCCGTGTTGCGGACCATGCCAAAGTCATTTTCATAACGGAAGTGAATTTCTTCTTTCGAGCTGCCGTTTAAGATGATGTCGCGTTGTTCGTCTGACAACTGTTCGAACGGCGTATCCATGTCGATTTTAAAGTGCTCACAAACTGCTTTGAGCAGTTGCGGATAATATTGTGAGCTCGTTGGTTCCCACGCGACGATTGCCCCTTCATTGAGTGACTTGTCTGCATGCGGTACGACAAGATCGACATCGACTTCAAGTTTCGTCCCGAGTCCGTCACATGAGGCACAGGCTCCGAATGGCGAATTGAACGAGAACATCCGTGGTTCGAGTTCTCCGATTGAGAAACCACAAATGGGACACGCATGATGCTCACTGAAAAGGAGCTCATTGCCATCCATCGTATCGACGATGACACGTCCCTCCGCGAGGCGAAGTGCTGTTTCGAGTGAGTCGGCGAGCCGTGATTCGACGTCCGGTCGGACGACGACACGGTCGACGACGACTTCAATCGAGTGTTTCTTGTTTTTTTCGAGTGCGATGTCATCCGTTAAATCAATCGTATCGCCATTGACACGGACACGAACGAAGCCCTCTTTTTTCAAATCTTCAAAGACTTTGACATGCGCCCCTTTTCGTCCGGAAACGATCGGTGCCAAAATCTGCAACCGCGACCGCTCAGGTAACTCCATCACTTGGTCGACCATCTGACTGATCGTTTGACTCGAGATCTCAATCCCGTGGTTCGGACAGATCGGTTTGCCGATTCGCGCATACAGCAGACGGAGGTAATCATAAATCTCCGTCACCGTCCCGACAGTCGAGCGGGGGTTTTTACTCGTCGTTTTTTGATCGATTGAAATTGCCGGACTAAGTCCCTCAATCGCATCGACGTCCGGTTTATCCATCTGCCCTAAAAACTGGCGTGCATAAGCGGAGAGGCTTTCGACATAACGTCGTTGCCCTTCCGCATAAATCGTATCGAACGCGAGTGATGACTTCCCGGATCCCGATAAGCCCGTCAAGACGACGAGCTGATCGCGCGGGATTTCAACATCGATGTTTTGAAGGTTATTGACGCGAGCGCCTTTGATGATAATCTTGTTTTTCTTGTCTCCCAACTTAGGCACCTGCTTTCAATTCTAATATAAGATCTCGAAGCTCTGCTGCGCGCTCGAATTGCATGTCTTTCGCTGCTTGTCGCATCTCTTGATCCAACTGTTCGAGTAGCGTTTCGCGCTCCGGTTTTTTCAGTTTATTGAATTTCTCCAGTTTTTCGACCGTATCATCACTTTCAATCGTCGTACTGATGACACCGCGAACGTCTTTTTGAATCGTTTTCGGCGTAATGCCGTGTTCTTTATTGAACGCGAGCTGAATGTTGCGCCGACGTTCCGTCTCATCCATTGCCCGTTGCATCGAATCCGTAATCTTGTCTGCAAACAGGACGACGTGCCCTTCCGAGTTCCGGGCCGCCCGTCCGATCGTCTGAATCAATGATCGCTCGGACCGTAAGAAACCTTCTTTATCCGCATCGAGAATCGTCACGAGCGACACTTCCGGAATATCGAGTCCTTCACGAAGCAGATTGATCCCGACGAGGACGTCATACTTACCAAGCCGCAGATCGCGAATGATTTCAATCCGTTCGAGTGTCTTGATTTCCGAGTGCATGTAGTTGACCTTGACACCGTGCTCTTTTAAATAATCGGTCAAGTCTTCCGACATTTTTTTCGTCAATGTCGTCACGAGAACCCGTTCATTTTTCGCGACGCGGTCCCGGATGTTGTCCATCAAGTAATCGATTTGCCCCGTGATCGGATGAATCTCGATCGTCGGATCGACGAGTCCTGTCGGACGAATGATTTGTTCGACCATCTCTTTTGAGTGCTCGAGCTCATAAGGTCCCGGCGTCGCTGAAATATAAATTGCTTGACTGACCTTCTCTTCAAACTCTTCAAAACGAAGCGGCCGGTTATCTTTCGCTGACGGCAAACGGAAACCATGCTCGACGAGGACTTGTTTCCGCGCCTGGTCGCCGTTATACATCCCGCGGATTTGCGGTAACGTGACGTGCGACTCATCGGCGACGAGCAAGAAGTCTTTCGGGAAGTAATCGATGAGCGTATACGGCGTTGATCCTTCCGGCATCAGGTTTAAATGACGGGAATAGTTTTCGATTCCTGAGCAGTAACCCATTTCACGCATCATCTCGAGATCGTAGTTCGTCCGCTGCTCAAGACGTTGTGCCTCGAGTAACATCCCGTCTTCACGCATCTTCGCGAGTTGCGTCTCAAGTTCGACTTCGATGTTCGCGATTGCTTTTTGAAGACGTGTGTCCCCCGTCACGAAGTGGGACGCCGGGAAGATTGAGATATGTTCACGGTCGGCGATGATTTCACCTGTCAACGGATCCATGTCGCGAATCCGTTCGATTTCGTCACCAAAAAATTCGACACGGACACATTGTTCGTCTCGTGACGCCGGGAAAATCTCGACGACATCACCACGGACACGAAACCGCCCGCGCTGGAAGTCGATGTCATTTCGTTCATATTGAATGTCAATCAAACGACGGAGCATCTCGTTACGCCCCATCTCGTTGCCGACACGAAGCGACAACACGTGATTATTGTACTCTTCCGGGTTACCGAGACCGTAGATACACGAGACGGACGCAACGATCAAGACGTCATCACGCTCAAACAAAGCAGACGTCGCCGAGTGACGGAGTTTATCAATCTCATCGTTGATGGACGAGTCTTTTTCGATGAACGTGTCCGTCGACGGGACATACGCTTCCGGTTGATAGTAATCATAAAAGCTGACGAAGTACTCGACCGCGTTGTTCGGGAAAAATTCTTTGAACTCCGAGTACAGTTGCCCGGCCAGTGTTTTATTATGCGCCAGGACTAACGTCGGCTTTTTAATCTCTTTGATGACGTTCGAGACGGTGAACGTCTTACCGGTTCCGGTCGCTCCGAGCAACGTTTGATGCCGCTCGCCGTTCTTGACGCCGGTGACCAATTGTTTAATGGCAGCCGGCTGATCGCCGCCTGGTTCAAATGGTGACACTAACTCAAAATCCATCGCTAACTTCCCCCTCATTCCGTAAAAAATCTATCTTTATTGTATCACTTTACGAACAAACATTCGATTATGAAGTGCTCCTTCTAGGAAGTTACCCGTTTTTCCAAAAAAGAAAAAGTCCCAGTACGGATTATCTCTGAAAAAGATAAAGTTCACTCAAGAAACAACAACATCCCCTACCACTCACGTGATAGAGGATGTTCATTATTGAAGCGTTCGAATTTTCGTCCGGCGATTCCCCGGCTCACTGACGAACATGATGCCGAGTTCATGATGATCTTGTTCATAAAAAGCCCGTTGTGCAAACCGAACATCTCCATTATGATTCATCACTTCGAGACGTAAGTACGGTTTATGCTTTTGAATCGCTTCATAGAAGCTCGTCTCGGAATCAACAAAATCACCGTTGACCTTATAGATGGCTTCTCCGGGTACGAGCCCCATTTCTGATGCCGGTAATCCAGGGAACGTCCCCAGGATGACGACACCCCGTTTTCCATTGAGGAAAATCGGTGTCGCTGAACGATTCAAACGTTTGACCCGTTGGTGCAAGATGATGTGCAAGACGAGCAGGAGCGGTAGACCGAATAACCATTCTTCCCGGTTCGTCACGTACGCACCAAGTGTCAACAAGACCGCGAGTAACAATGTGATGACGCGACCCCGAATCAATGGACGCATCAACTCAGCCGGCAATTTTCCTGTGAACAGAAAACTGAAGCCGAGCGGGAAAAAGAGCACGAGCGGGACGTACTCCGGAAAAGCGAACCGCGGAAACCATTCCTCGAGACTACTGCCTGGAACAATGACGAGCAACGGAATCAACCACAGTTTGTTCGCGGACAACCCACCGATGAAACGCCCCCGCTTCGATAAGACGAGTGATGGGGACAACTGCTTTTGACCGCGCCACGCGACGAGCGCCAATTCTGCCAGCAGCGTCAAGCTCGCAAGCAACAGCAACGTCGTCGCGTCGACCTCTTTAATCCCGTCCATCCGTTCATCCGTCACGAACCACCCGATAAGTGCCAAAACGCTGAGCGGCCAAAGCGGCAAGTTAAACCGGACGACGCCAATCACCAATGTCACGGCGGCGAGCGCCGTAAAGGCGACAATGAAGACCGGGCTGACGGTCACCTGTAAACTCAAACTGATTGCAGATAAGACAATCCCGACGAGCAGACCGGGCAGTAATGTCTCAAAAATGTCGGTCCGTTGATCGCGTGATTTCGAGCGGAACAAGTTCCGTTCTCGCCTGACGCGACGAATACCGATTACAACACTGACTAGAATGGCTAACCACAGGATTGGACTAGCGATAAGACTAATCACTGTCCAACCGATTCCATCGAATAATTCCACGCCCATTCAGACCTCTTTCCGTGATTTATTCAGCAGCAACTTCAAGTGCCTTGATGCGTTGTACATCATTTTTCGAGTCTTCTAACTTTTTCAAGAGACGTGTCTCCATCTCGGAAGCCGTCACCGGGTCAATCTTACCCGTGACTTCGAGCTTGGCATCTTTTTGAAGTTGTTCGACTGCTTGTTTCATCGTGTCGCCATAATACCCATCCTGCCCTTTCGGATCGTAACCGATCGCTTCGAGCACGAGATGTGCATTCTCGACAGATTTTCCATAGTCCCCGACATTGAGCGCTTTGTCATCCGTCAATATTTTCGTGACATTGAAATACGCGGGTTGTTTGACTTCAACGGTCGGTTTAACCCCTTTTTTGTGAATCCAGTTCCCGTCTGGCGTCAGCCATTTGTTCGTTGTCAGCTTCAGGTCACTACCATCTTTTAAGTCATACGCACTTTGGACGATCCCTTTACCGAATGACTTTGTACCGACGACTTCTGCACCGGCGCCTTCTTTCAGACCGGCGGCTAAAATTTCTGACGCTGACGCGGAACCGCTATCTTCCAACACAACGATGTTATAAGGTTTCTTCGCGTCCGCCTTCCCGAATTCCTGCGTCCGGTCGCCTTTATTGTCTTCGACCTGGAAAATCGGTGTATCTTTCGGAATGAATGGCGCAATCATTTTCGAAACTGCCGTCAACAGTCCACCTGGATTTCCCCGGACGTCAATGACGAGTCCATCGATATTCTTCGCTTCGAGAGCAGCGAGTTGCTTTTCGAACTCTTCTGCAGTCGGGTCAGAGAACTGAGTTACTTGGAGTACACCAATCGTTTTTCCGTTCACTTGTTCTGTTTCGGAATAGACAGTCTCAATCGGAATCGTATCGCGTTCAATCGTGATTTTCATCGGGTCTTGTCCCCCGCGTTGAATCGTCAAGACGACTTCCGTCCCTTTTTCACCACGAATCTTTTTGACAGCTTGATCCGTCTTTTGACCTTTCGTCGACTTGCCATCGATTTCTATAATGACGTCACCCGGCTTGATTCCTGCTTTTTCAGCGGGTGCCCCTTTAATCGGAGCGACGATGACAATTGCCTCACCCTTTTGCTCCAGTGTCGCGCCAATTCCTTCAAACGATGAAGACAGATTCGTGTTGAACGACGCCGTTTCCGATTCATCCATGTAGACCGAGTAGGGATCGTCAAGCACTTCCGTCATCCCACTGAGTGCTCCTTCAAGCAATTCTTGATCCGTGACATCTTCTAGGTAATACTGTGAAATCATCTGGCGGACTTGATCAACCTTTTTCCAGTCCCCCGATTCGCCCGATGAACTGGTCGTCACCGTGTCGGTACCACCTGTTGCTAACATACCGACTGCGCCTGCCCCTAGGCCAAGTCCGAATGTACTGACTGCTATGACTGCCGTTGTAGATTTTTTCACGCTTGATTCCTCGTTTCCGGTGTAAACCTGCTATTTTTTTCAGTATAGCAAAAAAAGATAGGTTACCCTATCTTTTCAACGTGTAGACAAATTCTTATAGAGAGTGAACAGGAGATATCGAGAGACAATCCGTTCGGGCTTTCCGTCACGATATTACCTAAAAAGCGTCACGTTTCGTTGACTCCTACGGGAGAAGTGCGTTGTTAACGCACTATCAGAGACAGGCAAGACCCTGCTCGTTGTCCGCTAGGATCCAAGGAGCAACGGCTTGCGCCTCGCCCGAGGAAAGCAACGAAAAAGACGCCTGATCTCCCGATAGCACGTTGTCTACAGTCTGAAAAAATAGGTTACCCTATCTTTTCGCTAAAGAGCTATAGGTCAATCAAAAGATGTACGGGGCTGGATCGACCGCGTTCGGTTGTCCGACCGCCCACTCCCCTTGGTGAATCTCAAAGTGAAGATGAGGACCAGTCGACCAGCCTGTCGAACCTAACTTTCCGATGACCGTCCCCGGCATGACCGTTTGCCCTGCCTCCACGGCGACGGAATCAAGATGTCCGTAAACCGTCGTCCAGACTTTCCCGTCGATCAGATGGGTGATCATCACGACATTCCCGTATCCTGTCGCACTTCCGGCGCGCAGGACGATACCACCTGCCGCTGCCTGAATCGGTGTTCCTTTAGCATTAACGAGATCGATGCCCGTATGAATCTCCGACTTGCCGGTCAACGGATTGTTCCGTGGACCGAACGGGCTGGACACGTAACCGGAGACAGGTAATTGAAATGGCTTTGCATGATCCGTCGCAGATGGTACCGGCTGCATTTTCGTCGTTGGCGATGCCGTCCGGTCCGCCGCCTGCGCGTCGTCCGCTTCCGCTTGCTCACGTTTCGCTGCCTCGATACGGGCGAGACGTTCTGCTTCCGCCTTTATCTTTGCTTGTTCAGCGGCACGTGCGGCTTCTTCGAGTTCCGTCAGTTGCGTGCTAATCAATTGTTGCTGATCCGCTAAGATTTGGGCTTCTTCCGCTTTCGTGAACTGCTCCTGCTTCAATTGTTTGACCTGATCGTTCAATTGGACGACCAGTTTTCGTTTCAACTCAGATTCCGCGATGATCCGCGTCTGCAGAATCAACAGTTTCCGTTGGTCTTTTTTAAGCTGACTGAGGATGAGTTCTTGACTTGCGCGTTGCTCCGTCAATTCCGTGACATTTGCTTTATAGGCATTCAAAACACCATCATCTTGTTTAATGATTTCACTGACAGTACTAAAACGCGAGATTAAATCGCCGAAATCTTTTGAGTCGAGCAACACTTCGATGTATTTGATGTCGCCATCCCGCTGAACGGCACGAAGCCGGTTCCCAAGTAAATCTTCCTGCGCCCGTAACTCGGACAATGTTTGTTTAATCGCTTCTTCGATCGCTTGCAACTCTTCTTTTGATGCAGAAACAGCCGCTTGTTGATCTGCAATTTCACTCGCTAAATCATCCAAACGGCCGTTGACTTCATCCAAACGCTCCTCTGCGAGGCGGCGTTCTTTTTTCGTCAAGATTAACTTCTCAGATGTCTGATTCTGTGATCGTTCCGTCTCTTGCAGACGGGACTCGACCTCCTGTTGTTCCTTCAACAATTCTTCTTTAGACACGGCGTGAACGGATACACTTGAACCAACCAGGGCCAAGCTGAGCACAGCTGAACAGAATCGAACCTTCATGAGAAGCATCTCTCCTCTATATTTTGTTTTTGCGTAACTTATACTTTTAAGAAACGTCCGAGTGACGTCGTTGATCCCCATACTCCGATGAAGGCACCGAGCGCAAGTAAAATCAATGCGACTTGAACGGATAGTTCACCTGGTGGAATCAAGTTAAAGATTGATGCATTTAAAGATACGAGTTGTGGTTGAAGGGCATTGTATGTCACTTCATAACCAAAATAGACGACAGCGATTGGAATCAATGCTCCGAGTACACCCATCAAGAGTCCCTCGACGAAGAACGGTGCACGGATGAAGCCGTTTTTCGCTCCAACGAGACGCATGATTTCGATTTCCCGACGACGCGAGAAAATCGTTACTTTGATCGTATTCGAGATGAGGAACATCGCCATGAAGGTCAGACCGACAATTAAGATGATTCCACCGACGCGTACCCCTTCAAGGAAGTTGAACATCTTCTCGACGTAATCTTCGCCATACTCGACACTATCTATATTTTCCATTTTTTTGACTGTATTTGCAATAGTTTCTGTCTCATTTGGTGAAGTTGCTTTGACGATGTAGCGATCGTGAAGCGGGTTATCCTTCTCGACCGACTGGTACGCCTGCGATCCTTCTCCTAACTGTTCTTTAAAACGATTCAGTTCATCTTCTTTTGAACTGTACCGGACAGACGCGACACCCGGCATCTGTTCTAATTTTGAACCAACGGCGTCGATTTTTGCTTGATCGGCCTCGCGTTCGACGAACACTTGAATTTCGACGTCTTTTTCGACGTTGTCTGAAATTTTGTTGACGTTGAACATGACCATCGCAAAAATTCCGACGAGTAATAATGTCACGGTTACGGCACTGACAGAGGCGAATGTCATCCAGCCGTTTCGGACAAGACCTTTCGACCCTTCCCGTAAATGACGGAATCCATTAAACTTCATAGCCGTACATTCCTTTCTCTTCGTCACGGACGATTTTTCCACCGTCAATCGCCAGTACGCGATGACGCATTTTGTTAACGATGTCTCGATTGTGTGTCGCCATTACGACCGTTGTCCCACGGCGATAAATCTCTTCGAAGACCTCCATGATATCCAATGCCGTATCGGGGTCCAAGTTTCCCGTCGGCTCATCAGCGATGACGAGTGACGGACGATTGACGATTGCTCGGGCAATCGAAATCCGTTGTTGTTCCCCACCCGATAACTCATCCGGATAGTTCCGTGCTTTATGTTTGAGTTTGACGAGATCGAGGACCTCGTTTACTTTTTTACGGATTTGCGCTTTATCGTCTCCGACAACTTCGAGTGCGAATGCGACATTTTCATACACCGTCAGTGACGGGAGGAGTTTAAAGTCTTGGAAGATGACGCCGATTTGGCGACGGAGTTCTGGAATTTGACGGTTTTTTAATTTACCGACTTCGATTCCTTTAAACAAAAATGAACCGCTCGTCGGTTTCTCTTCGCGGTACATCATCTTCATGAATGTTGATTTGCCGGCTCCAGAAGGTCCAACGATATAGACGAACTCACCTTGATTGATCGTCAAATTGACCTCACGAAGTGCAGTGACTCCGTTCGGGTATATTTTACTAACTTGTTGCATCTTGATCACTTACTTCACATCCTTATTTGATTACTGGGGGTGATCAGCTAGGTCTTAAAACCTACCGATTTCCATTATAACAGGCATGAAAAAAAACCACATTACAATCAAATGTCAATTCCGGCTGATTTTCATAAAAAAAGGGATAAGAAATGACGAACACATGTCGTGTCTGTCATCTCTTATCCCATACTTTCACATAGTTATGATTATTTCTTTTCTGCTAACCAATCAGCAACAGCAACGATTTCTTCGTCCTCTTTCAGGATTCCGGCAGGCATTTGCCCTTTACCGTTCTTGATGATGTCCTGGATCTCTTCAGACGAATACTTTGAACCGACTTTTGTTAAGTTTGGTCCAACATTTCCTTCTAAATTGTTCCCGTGACATGAGGCACAGTTATTCGCGAAGATTTTTTCCGCGTCGACCGCTGATTCTGTTTTCGAAGAATCATCGTTCATTGACGAATCGTCATTCATCGACGTGTCTTCTTTCGTTGTATCCGATGAACTGGAATCATCACTGCCGCAAGCGCCGAGTACGAGTGTCGCGCCAAGTCCTGCCGCGAGTAAAAGATTTTTTAACTTCATCCGTATACCCCCCTTAAAAAATACCAATCAACGTTCTTACCTATTAGAGTATAACCGTTCTTGATGTTTTCTAAGCGTGATTTCACAAAAACTTCACGTTTTCGATGTGTTTACGGAACATTGTGATACCGTTTGTCATCCGTGAAGCCAAGCCCGAGTACTTCATGGGCCTCACTGACGACAAGGAACGCTTCCGGATCAATGTGTTTGACGATTTCTTTCAACGTCGTGATTTCACCTTGACGGACGACGACCATCAGCATCGGTTTCCGCTTCCGTGTATAGGCACCCGCTGCCTCGATTTCCGTTGCCCCGCGATCGAGTGTCTGGAAGATCTCTTTAACCAGGGCTTCCCGTTGATCAGAAATGATGTAGGCCAGCTTATCGTTCGTGATTCCGAGCTGGACGACATCAATCATCTTAATCGTGATGAACAAGGCGACGAGCGCATACAGACCAATTTCGAGCGAGAAGATAATCGCGGCACTGATGACGATTGTCCCGTCAAGCAAGGCGATGCACAAATGAATCGGTAACTTCGTAAACCGGTGTAAAATCTGGGCGATTAAATCCATCCCGCCGGTCGACGCCCGACCTTTAAAAATCAGACCGAGTCCGATTCCGACGCCGGCCCCGCCAAAAATCGCAGCGAGCATCGGATTCATCGTCGCTGCCGGGACCTCGAACCGTTCATAAATCAAGATGACGACGGGCAAAAAAATCGATCCGACGAGTGACTTGACGCCGAACCCCATCCCGAGAATCATCCAGCCGATCGCGAGCAATAGGACGTTCGCAGCGAGCTGGAACAGTCCGGGTGAAATCCCGAATAAATCATTCAAGACAATCGATAGCCCACTGACGCCTCCTGAGGCGAGTTGATTCGGTGCGAGAAACAGACTGAACGCACTGGCGACGAATAATGAACCTAATAATAAATAAACATAGTCGCGAACGACTTCCTGACGCGTTGATGTCATGGCGTTGCATTTCCCCTTACCTTAAAATCTAGAACCCGTTTTTTATTTTAGCGCAAAAAGGGAAGTGACGACTAGCCCGTCCGACCAACTCGCAGTGGTTCTCTTATACCGCACTAAAGGGTTTCGGATAACGGACCGTCCCTTTGACGCCCGTTAAGCCATTTCGGACGAGCGGCATGACGAGAAACACTTCAGCCGGGACCGGGAATGGTGCTTCAATCCTGTAATCGATCGCCCGTTCGAATCCGAACTGCGGATAATAACTGTCGTGACCGAGCACGACGATGTGCTGTTCCCCCGCTTCCCGGGCGTCCTCGATGACTTGGCGGATCAACTCTGATCCAATGCCTTTACGTTGCCAAACCGGCATGACCCCGACCGGCGCCAGGGCGAGCGACGGGACGTCCTCGATGTAAATCCGGCTCAGCAAGACGTGCCCGACGATTTCGCCCCGGTCAGCGACGGCGACCCGGCTGAAACGTGGTGCCGCCTCGTCATCTTCCCGTAAGGCGTCGACTAAATCCGCTTCAGCCGCCTGTTCGAACGCTGCTTCATGCACGCGGCGAATCGCGGCTGCATCCTTAAATTTTTCCTGACGAATGATCATCTCATGTCCTCCTTTTTGAAAAAAAACCGTCGACTTGACCGTCGACGGCAGGTGCTTCTTACATATTGAGTAAACGAAGGTAGGCATCGATGAAGCCCATGATGTCTCCATCCATTGCCCCTTGCGTATTCCCGACTTCATAGTTCGTCCGGTGATCCTTGACCATGCTGTATGGATGGAAGACGTATGAACGAATTTGGCTACCCCACGCGATATCTGATTTTTCGCCACGGATTTCATCGAGTTTCTTTTGTTTCTCCTCGATTTCACGTTGGTAGAGTTTCGCTTTCAACATCTTCATCGCCGCTTCACGGTTCTTGATCTGCGAACGCTCTTGTTGACACGAGACGACGACGCCCGTCGGCACGTGCGTGATCCGGACGGCTGAGTCGGTCGTATTGATGTGCTGTCCACCGGCACCTGACGCCCGGTACGTATCGACACGGAGGTCTTCCGTCCGAATGTCGATATCGATGTCATCGTTGAACTCCGGCATGACGTCACATGAAACGAACGACGTATGACGGCGGCCTGACGAATCAAACGGTGAAATCCGGACGAGACGGTGAATTCCTTTTTCCGCCTTCAAGTATCCATAGGCATTGTGCCCTTGAATACGGAGCGTGACCGATTTAACACCGGCTTCGTCACCTGGTTGATAATCCATCGTCTCGACTTTCCAGCCCTGTTTGTCGCAAAAACGTTGATACATCCGGAGTAACATCGAAGCCCAGTCTTGCGACTCGGTCCCACCCGCACCCGGGTGCAGCTCAAGGATTGCGTTGTTTGCGTCATATTCGCCGTTCAACAAGATTTGTAATTCAAACTCGTCGAACTTCTGTTTGATGTCTCCGAGTTCCGACTCGAGTTCTTCTTGTAACTCGACGTCCGGCTCTTCTTTAATCAATTCATACGTCAAGACGATGTTTTCGTGTCCATCGGCGAGGTGTTGGTACTTATCGACCATCGCCTTCAAACCGTTCGACTCATCGATGACTTTTTGCGCTTCTTCTTGATTGTTCCAGAAGTCCGGGAACGTCATCTCGTTTTCGAGCTCTTCGATCCGGGAAATCTTCGTTTCTAAATCAAGCGATGCCTTATATTCTCCGAGTTTCTTCTCCATCCACTCGGCGGTGTTGCGTATTTCTGCTAATTCCATTGTGTTCCACCTTCTCTTTCCGTCAAAAGAGGCAGGAATCTCCCGCCTCTTTCAGTCGATTCATCACTTATGCCTGACGGCCGTGACAGTTCTTATATTTTTTACCGGATCCGCACCAACATGGGTCGTTACGTCCGATTTGGTCGTTCGGATTTTTGCGGACAGGTGCTTTTTTGACGACCTTGTCCTCTTTGCCTGAGACGGCGACTTCATCCTTGACGACTTTTTCGCGTTTCAAGTTCGGGTCAAGATCAGCACGAAGGACGAATTGCGTCACTTCTTCCGCGATCGCCGCGTTCATCGTATCGAACATCATTGAACCTTCCGACTGGTATTCCCGCAGCGGATCGTTTTGACCGTAAGCACGAAGGTGAATCCCTTCACGCAACTGATCCATCTGATCGATGTGGTTCATCCAGTGTTGGTCGACGGCACGTAAGACGATGACTTTTTCAAATTCGTCAAACGCTTCAGCCGGTACTTCCGACCGTTTGTGTTCGTAGTGTGCGAACGTCCGCTCTTTGAGCAGTTCGATGATTTCTTCGCGTTCTTTGCCGAACAACTCTTGTTCCGTCACTTTTTCTTCGACGGCAAGTGTCTGGTTTGACCAATCCGCGAGTGCACCGATGCTCCACTCTTCCGGTACGAACTCGATTGGCGTGTACTGATGGACACCTGATTCAATCGTTTGTTCCATCATCGGACGAACGATGTCTGAGACAGACTGGGCGTCAAGAATCGCTGCCCGGTCCGCGTACATGACTTTCCGTTGATCAGCCATGACGTTATCGTAACCGAGGACTTGTTTCCGTGCGTCAAAGTTATTTCCTTCGACCCGTTTTTGAGCAGACTCGACGGCACGTGAGACCATCCGGCTTTCAATCGGTTGCGAATCGTCCATTCCGAGACGATCCATCATCGATTGCAGGGAATCGGAACCGAAACGGCGCATCAATTCATCTTCGAGTGAAAGATAGAACTGGGATGCCCCCGGGTCACCTTGACGACCGGCCCGGCCACGTAACTGGTTATCGATCCGGCGTGATTCGTGACGCTCTGTCCCGAGAATGTAGAGACCGCCTTTTTCGATGACACCTGCACCGAGCTTGATGTCGGTACCGCGTCCGGCCATGTTCGTCGCGATCGTGACCGAGTTCGCTTGTCCCGCGTTCTCGATGATTTCTGCTTCCCGTGCATGGTTTTTCGCGTTCAAGACTTCGTGGCGGATGCCGCGTTTCTTGAGAATCCCGCTGAGGAGCTCAGACGTTTCGACGGCGACCGTACCGACGAGGACCGGTTGTCCTTCGCGGTTGGCACGTTCGATTTCGTCTGCAACAGCAGCGAATTTCCCGTTCATCGTCTTGAAAATCAAATCAGGCTGATCGTTACGGATGACGGGCTTATTCGTCGGAACGGGAACGACATGCATGTTGTAGATGTTCCGGAACTCTTCTTCCTCCGTCTTCGCCGTACCGGTCATACCGGCAAGCTTCGTATACATCCGGAAGAAGTTTTGGTACGTGATCGTTGCAAGTGTCATCGATTCACGTTGAATCTCGACGCCTTCCTTCGCTTCAATTGCTTGGTGCAATCCCTCTGAGTAACGACGTCCTTCCATGACACGACCCGTGAATTGGTCGATGATCATGACCTCATCTTCCCGAATCATGTAGTCGACGTCGCGGTGCATGACGGAGTTCGCACGGAGCGCGAGACTCAAGTGATGGTTGAGGGCGACGTGCTCGAGACCAAACAGGTTGTCGATGCCAAAGTATTTTTCAGCGCGGTCGATGCCTTGCTCCGTCAAGAGCACACTTTTCGTTTTGATGTCGACCGTATAGTCTTCATCTGCCTTCATCATCTTCGCGAACGTATCTGCTTGTGAGTAGAGGGCCGTCGATTTCTCAGCAGAACCTGAAATGATCAACGGTGTCCGTGCTTCATCGACGAGGATCGAGTCGACTTCATCGACGACAGCATAAGAAAGCGGACGTTGAACACGGTCTTCTTTATACAGGACCATGTTGTCACGCAAGTAGTCGAAACCGAACTCATTGTTCGTTCCGTACGTGATATCACAGCTATAGGCTGCTTGTTTTTCTTGACGCGACATGCTTGACAGGTTCAAACCGACCGATAGACCGAGCGCCGCATAGAGCGGCTCCATGATGTCACGGTCACGTTTCGCCAAGTATTCGTTGACGGTGATGACGTGGACGCCATTGCCGGCGAGTGCGTTCAAATAGACAGGAAGCGTCGCGACAAGCGTTTTCCCTTCCCCTGTCTTCATTTCAGCAATATCACCGTTGTGAAGGACATATCCCCCAATTAATTGGACACGATAATGGCGCATGCCTAAGACACGCGTCGATACTTCACGACATACGGCGAATGCTTCCGGTAAGATATCATCTAAATCTTCTCCGCCCGCAAGACGCGTCCGGAACTCCACCACTTTACCTTCTAATTCTTGATCTGATAAAGCACCCATTTGTTCCTCGAATGCTTCGACGGCGTCTGCCACTTTTTCTGCTTTTTTCAGGACACGTTTCGTCGGTGCGAATAACTCTTTTAGAAAATTAGCCATGCCATACAGTCCCCTTACTTCGAACGATTCTTTATATGAACAGAATTCCGAGATTTTTCCTTTATTCAGTGTACCGAATACAGCGTCAAATTTCAACAAGCGGACGACGTGACGTCTCGTCCTGTTCGATCTATGTAGCATACGCATCGACTTAAGATATAGTTTTCTAACATATCAAAAAGGGACCCACTCCTAAGAGCGAGTCCCTTGTACATTCATTATTCTGGTTCAATCAAGCCGTAACGACCATCTTTTCGACGGTAAACGACGTTCGTGTTACCCGTTTCAGCGTCTGAGAAGACGAAGAACGTGTGACCGAGCATGTCCATTTGAAGAATCGCTTCTTCCGTATCCATCGGCTTGAGTGTGAAACGTTTTGTTCGAACGAGTTCGAGTTCCGCTTCATCCTCTTCGTAGACAGGTGCTTCTGCCTCCGGTCCTTCGAGCGTTTTGAAGTATTCGCCAATGCCGCCTTCTTTGGCGCGTCCTCTCCGGTTGATTTTCGTTTTATGTTTCCGGATTTGACGTTCGAGCTTATCGACGACGAGGTCGATTGCTGCGTACATGTCGCCATTTACATCCTCTGCACGAAGCAAGAGGTTTGGCATTGGAATCGTCACTTCGACTTTTTGTTTCTCATTATTGACTTTGAGATTGACATAAGCCGTCTGCGCTTCCGTAGGAGTTGTAAAATAACGAGTTAACTTTTCAAGCTTTTTCTCGACGTAATCCTTGAGAGCATCTGTGACGTCCAAGTTTTCACCGCGAATGTTGTAGATCATGTAAACTCCTCCTTAAGTAACCGGTTGAACCTATGAATTCGATAAACTTCAGTCGTTTCCTTCTGAAGATTCAAAATTCTTTTGGTTCGTATTTATTATACCACGATAAATGATGCAAGGAAATGAAAACGATGACATTCTGTTGAACATCCTCCTCAATCTTTAGCGTACTATAATTTTTTTACGTGTTGATATTAGCGTATATACCCTTACGAAACTAAATCGAAACAAAAAAACCGCCTTTAGACAATGCCTAAAGACGGTGGCGGCTGCTATTCGGATTAAAGTTTTGTAACGTTCGCAGCTTGTGGGCCACGATCGCCGTCAACGACTTCAAACTCAACTTCTTCGCCTTCTTCAAGTGACTTATAGCCGTCTGCTTGAATTGCTGAGAAGTGGACGAAAATGTCTTTTGCGTCCGATGTCTCGATGAAGCCGTAACCCTTTTCAGCATTAAACCATTTTACTTTACCTTGTTCCATTCGAATTCACGTTCCCTTCGCAAACCAGAGTTCGAGAGCAAGCTCTCTACCGCTTAGTCTATCAAAAGAAGGAATTATTGACAATTGAAAATTCTGATTATTCCATTAGTAATTTCCAAAAAAACTTAACGTCTATTTCATTGTTATACATTTCAAAAAAAACTTAATGTCTATTTCATTGTTATACATTTCAAAAAATTACATTGTCATTACATTTGTAATATTGTATTATATATTTAGTATTTACCTGTTTTATCCATTGTCCTATTGAGGAGGATGTAGTCGAATGCGACCATTCCAAAATGACGAAAAGTACAAAATCACCAGAAGAACTATTGCTATTTTGCCCTGCTACGACATGATGAAACAATCTATCATCGTTTTAGAAGACGGCTCAACGATCAAGACCCCGCTTCGTCCGTATCAACTCCTGCAGTTGTCTTGCAGGCAGTACAACAGTTCCATCGAAGAACGGATCGTCGTTGCAAAGCGAGTCGCTTCCGTCAAAGGAAAAGTTCCAGTCGTCATCGAACCGACGCTCGGTCTTGTCTTTTTCCCTACCAAATCACCAAAACGTGATGATTGCGAGTGGTACGCCTGGAGCCACATGTCCGACGTCATCGAGGAAGACGGACAAACGAAACTCCAAACTCGTAATGGCATGATCCTTCCTGTAAACGCCTCTCCTTACATCGTCCGTAACCAAATGAAAGCAACTGGCGAGCTGATGGCTCGTTACCAACAATTGAACGCGATGACACTAGAGGAACGCTTTAATTCAATTAAACATTAAAAAAAACGGGTTGGGCGATAATTTCGCTCAATCCTTTTTTGTTTATGCCGATATATAATAAGATGAAGAAATTATGAAACAGGAGGTGCCTCGATGAACATCCAGTTGCAACCAAATAGTCCGGCCGTTCCGTCGCCACCGACGACGTTGTCCGACAAAAAGACGTATAGCGGGACCGTCCTTGAAAAAACGGGTCCGCATACAGCGCTCGTCCAAGTCGGACGCGACCAAATCGAGATGACGTTCACAGGTGACGTCCCAACAGGAGACTTCCAGTTTAAGGTAAAGGGAGCGACAGCAGAAGGCTATTTGATTGAACAATTGACGGATACCCCGGACACAGCGCCGACAGGCTCCGTCAAAACCGATGCAACTGGCATCGATCCGACCTTACTCGACGAATTGCCACAAGAGTTAAAACAAGCTGTCGCCCGACTGCTTGCGACAGGACAATTGCCGCAAACGAAGGAAACCGTCGCCCGGCTCGTCGCCGCTCTTCAGGGAACGTACAAAGATCTCGTCGTCGCTCTCGTCTCACGCCCTTCCGACAGTGCCTTGCCGACGGACGTCGATGCGTTGATCAGCAGCCTGCTGACTGAAACGGATTCACTCGTCGACCTGTTACCGGAACGTCAGGCCGTCGTCGATAAACCGACACTCGGCACTGCCATCGCGCTCGACGTTGCTCGAACGACCTTGCCGACACAAGCAGACATCGAGCAAGCGAATGCACCAAGGCTTCGGCAAATCGCGAACCACCTGCCCCTAAACGAGCAAGCCGCGATTGTCGAAACGATCGAACGTGGTGCTTTGACGCAGGCACGGGAGCAACTGCGTCCGCACTTCCCCGTCACGCTCAAAGCGCCGGAACCGACGAAGCTCGAGCAGTTAACGGCATTGACCGCTGCGCGCCAGACGACGGAACCCGTCCGGTCGGCGTTAACGGTCGTCCGCGAAGTCACGCCACGGCTGGCCGAGATGACGAACGACTTCCGGAGTAATCAGCGAACGATCGTCTCGCAACTCAAACAGATTGAACCGCTCGTTGAAGGGCGTCCGGCACAGATGGCACAAGTCATCGAGAGTACGGCGAACCGGCTTCGCCAAACGTTCCAACAGACGGATGCGATGCTCCATACATCGATGCGGGACGAAAAACAATTGATTCAGTGGCTCTCAAAACTGGAGCGCGGTGCCGATCTTGCCGCGACTGGTCGCGGAACGGAAGCAAAAGCACTTCTCCAGGAAGTAAGGCTCGGATTCGAAGCGTTCCGCTTCACACCGGCGAACGTCCGGACGACGTACTTACCGGAGCTCAATCAACCGGCTCGTCCTGTCAGCGGACAAACACAGACCTCACAAGCACCGAGCCGCCCGCTGCCATATGAACCAAGCCAAAACAGCCCGCGCGTCTTACAGGAGACGGTCCAAAAAACACTCCAACTGCAGACGGCCGAGTTGAAGCTCGCGACACCAGCCGCGAACCCGGAAGCAGCGAAACTGCAAACGTTTTTGACGACACAACAACAAGTCAATAAACCGGATGCCAGTCAACAACTCCAACAATTGTTGCTCGCCCTGCCCGTCCAACTCGTCGAAGGGACAGCCGGGTTGCACGTCCATCTGCAAAATAAACGCCCGGACGAAGTGATTGACTGGGAAAACAACACACTCTATGTCCAGCTTGAGACACCGCGGCTCGGCGATATCGGCGTCCGCGTCGAAACGGTCAACCGGAAGATGCAGATTACGATTGAAAATGATGTGCCGATTCTCGAGCGACTGGCCACCCCGTTCCTCGAGCGGACGACCGAGGCGTTAGCAGCGACCGGCTTCCAAGATGTCCGGATTCGCTTCAGTCCATTTACAAAAGAACAGGCGACGCCAGAACCTGTCAAACCGGCAGAGACACCAGCTGGCTACGATTACCGGATTTAAGGAGGAGCCATGTATCAAAAAATTGATTTAAAACATCGAAAATCAGCTGCCGTTCTACGGTATGATGAACATTCAGGCAACGCTCCCGTCGTCGTCGCCCGGGCGACCGGACAAGCCGCCGACCGGATTCTACAGGAAGCGCGCGCCAGTGGTGTCGCGATCGAACAGGATACATCGTTGCTTGGTCACTTACTCGACCTCGATCTTGGAACGGCGATTCCGCCACAACTCTACGACGTGATGGCCGAATTATTGTTATTGATTGAAGAACTCGATCACGCGAAAGGACGAGACTGATGACAGAACAGGAACTGTTTCAAATGACACCGCAACAATTGACGGAAACGATGCTCCAGGGACTCGTCCTCCAATATGACCGGTCGTTGCTCGCCCGCGACGACAACCGGTTCGATGAAATCAACGAACGGTTGCAAAAAGCCTATCAACTCTTAACGAAACTACAAGCAGGGCTCCATGACGACGGTGGCATCATCACCGGTCAACTCGACGCCCTTTACCAGTACTTAGCAGACCAGACGTTACAGGCCTACCGGACGCCACTCGTGTTAGACGAACTGCTCCAACTCGCAGAAGAATTACTCGTCACGTGGCAAGCCGCAAGTCTGAAAAAAGAACGACCGCTCGTCCGGGCGGCACACCATGAACGGTATGAAGGGATGGATTATTAATGCGGATCACCAATAACGTACAGGCACTGAAAGCGTACCGGAATTTAAGTGCTAACCAACTGAACGTCAAGACGACGATGGATAAACTGTCGAGCGGACAAAAAATCAACCGCGGCGCCGATGACGCGGCCGGTCTCGCCATCTCGGAGAAAATGCGGAACCGTCTCAAAGCGCTTGATAAAGCGGAACAAAACGTCCTCGACGGAATCTCGATGGTTCAGACGCTTGAAGGCGGCATGAGCGAAACCCATAACTTATTACAACGGATGCGCGAGCTCGCCGTCCAGGCCGGCAACGGAACACTGGCGACAGAGGACCGGTCGGCTATCCAGGAAGAAATCAACCAATTGACAAATGAAGTCTCACGAATCGCGCAAACGACGCAGTTCAACGGGAAAGACTTATTGACGGGTAACTTCAGCACGGAAGACAACGCGATCTTCATCCAGACGAATGCCGGGGCGAACGAAGGGATTTCCTTAACGATTGACGATATGCGGGCGCAAAGCATCGGCATCAGCACGACTACCCAGCTGAACACCGATGTCCGCAAACTCGATGTCCCAAGCGTCGACGGCACACCCGAATACGCCCTCAGCGTGATGACGGAACAGGACGCGAATGATGCCATCAGCCGTTATACGCAAGCAATCGACACGGTTTCAGCGCAACGGTCGAAACTCGGTGCCATCCAAAACCGCTTCGAAGCGATGACATCCGTCCTCAGCGTCAGTAAAGAAAACTTGACGGCATCGGAGTCGCGGATTCGTGATGCTGATATGGCGCGTGAAATGATGGAATATGCAAAATACAATATTTTGAATCAATCCGGAATGGCAATGATTGCCCAAGCGAACGCTTTACCGCAAGGCGTCTTACAACTACTCAACTAATCAAGGAGGACGACAGCTATGGATATCCGGCGCATCCAAGAAACGAGCCGCCTGCAGACACCGAAGACCGGACCACGCGAGGTCGAGGCGTCGACGACGTTTTCTGCGTTGATGCAAGATAAACGCGAGCATAAAGGCTACGAACGGCTTCAACAAAAGTTGACACTCGTCGAAGAACACGGACAATTGCTCGCCGAGAGCCAGACGATCGAGAACCTCGAGAGCTACAAAGAGAAAATCAAGGACTTCCTAAAAGATGCCCTTGATCAATCGCAGCAACTCGAGGAAAAACGCGGCTTCAACCGGCGCGGACGGACGAAAATCTACAAAGTCGTCGAACAGGTCGACACGAAGCTGCTCGAGCTGACAAACACCGTCATCTCCGGTGAGTCACGCCGTCTCGACATTCTCGACCAAGTCGGAGAAATCAAAGGGATGCTCGTCAACGTCTTTGTCTAAATCGATCCCGAGGAGTTTTATCTAATGCCTGCTATCTACTCAAAAAAATGTAAATGCCCGTATTGCTTGAAGGAAACAGAAACGAAGCGCGTCTTAAGTCGGCATATCCGTGTCGCGCAGACCGACTTCGACGGTTTCATTCACTATGACGGACCAAATGTCTATTATTACGAACCGGTTCAATGCACGCATTGCCGCTTCATCTTCCATGAAGCGTTCGAGAAGCTCCGTCCGGACGTCCGGGAACGACTGACGACGGACATTCTTCCCGCTTTACCGGTGTTAGCGTTCGCTACGACTGAGCGGACAGCGGAGCAGGCAATCCAGCTTTATAAGCTCTGTCTTTATAGTGCTCAAGTGACACTCCAAAAAGAGAGTATCCTTGCGATGCTCGGCGTCCGAATCGCCTGGTTAAATCGTTTGCTTGCAAACAAAGAGCAGGAAGTGCTCTGGATGGAGCGGTCGGTCGAGAAGTACGAAGCGCTTTATCTCGATTATACCGACGCTGTCCGGACCGGGATCCCGCATGACGTTTTATTGTTACGAATCGCCGACCTCTATGCGAGTCTCGAGCGGACAGATGACGCGAAACAATGGTACAGCCTGATTTTTCAAAGTAAAAAAGTCTCGGACCGAATCAAAAAAGAGGCACGAGAACACTGGGAACTGTATCGGGAACGGCACCAAATCTAAACGGTATAACAAAAAGGGCATCCGTCACGGATGCCCTTTTTGTTACGACTCACGTCGATATTTTTCTTCTTCGTAGACGTCAGGTCCGTCCGAGATCGGGCGTTCCGCCTCTTCCCAAGATTCGGACTCGACGTCCGGTTCGATGAATTGATCATACGAACCATCCGATCGGTAAAACGGTTTTGGCACGGTACGTTTTTTCTCTTCACGTTTAGTCACGCAAGATCCCTCCCTGGAATAAGAAAGTTACTGACGAGAATCAAAATATGGTGAAAAACTACCTTCCACTTCTTCGTACGGGTCGATATACGATTTCCGGCTGACTTTCGTCTGTCGGAGTTGATTGATTTGTACCCCTAATTTAGCGGTTTCTTCAGATAATTTCAAGTCCAGTTTCCGACTTTCGGCGACGAGTTCTTGAATGACCGCCTGATTGGCCCCGGCAAGCAAGTTCGAATGAGCGGCAATAAACGCTTCCCGTTCGTTCAGCAAGTTTTGAATCTTGCTGAGCCACTCGTCATAGACTTCCTCTTCCGGTGTCTGCTCAAGCAAGTCCATTAAGTGTTTCGTCTTCAGACGCAGCGGATCAAGCGGACTCATCGTTGACGCGCGAGCTTCATCGCTTCTTTCCACGTCTCACGAAATTCTTCCGCGAAACCAATCACTTCGTCGATTGCTGCCACATCATTTTTAATGTTCGCGTCAATCAACCGCCCCTGCATGTAATCATATAAGTTATTTAAATCAGTTGATAGAGAAATCGATTTATTAAGTGTCAATTGGAGCTCCATGATGATCGCCTGCGCTTTTTGAATGTACGTATTTTTATCCTGAATGTTTCCCTGTTCGATATTGCGTTTCGCCATCATTGCGAACTTAATCAGCCCTTCATAGAGCATCAACGTCAAGTCTTGCGGTAATGCTGTTGTCACAGAGTTCGATTGGTATGTCGCATATGGGTTCATATTCTGAAGTCCTCCTTATTGTCCTAAGTATGAAGCGAGTGTCGCTGATTGACTGTTCGCTTGGTTCATCGCCTGTTCCATTGCTGCGAAGCGGCGGTAATAGGCATTTTCTTTTTTTGTTAGCTTATCTTCCCATGACAAAATAGTCTTATCGACATCAGCAAGTGATTTCCCGAGCCGGTATGTCGTTGCAACAGCACCGTCGAGTCCGGCAACCTTCGAGATTTTATCACGCATCGTCGTCGCAAATCCTTGGATTTGCCGGACAAATCCATCAAGTCCACCAGGATTTGGAGTAACAGAGCCATCAGGATTTTTTACTGGGTCTGGGGCATCCGCCGTAAACAGCTTATAGACACCTTCCGGTTGTTCCTCAAGCATTTTCTTGAGTTTTGTTTCGTCAATTTTGAGCTTTCCCCCGTCACGGAAATCACTCGTCGTCGTAATTCCGATTTGCGACATATAGTTCAAAGAAATTGTATCCGTCCCTGACTGGTACGTATATCCCGTATCAATTTTCGATGAGATGGCACTGCGGAATGAATTCATCCCGTCACGCAAGAAACTATCATTCTTTAAGACGCCACTCATCGCTTTTTCTTCCCACTTCTTGACTTCGTCTTCACTCAGTTCTTTCCGCTGAGCATCTGTTAATGGTTGGAAGTCACGATACTTCTCTTCGTTGACTTTTTTGTTCATCTTATCAATCATATCGTTATATTTATCGACAAATTTTTTGATTGAGTCGAAGTTCGCTTGCGTATCAATTTTTGTATTCAGTGTCGTTGCTGTCGTCGATGTCCCATTTAACGTAATCGTTAAACCATTTTGGGTGAAGGTATTGGTTGTCTGTTCGAGCGCAGTTCCCCCAATACTATAAATCGCATTTTCCCCTTTCACCGCTGTTTTGTTTGGTGCAACTGCAGTGGCTAAAGGATTTTTATCGATCCAAGAGATTTCATCATTCGAAGAAAGTTTTCCTGTACTTTGACGGGTCAAAACTAATTTACCCGTGATGTCATTGAAAACAGCACTTAAACCAAGCGATTTGTCATTATTAATTTTCGAGACAAGATCGCCAATCGTTGCCGTTCCATCAAACTTCATCGTAACCGGCGTGCCTAATGTCCCATCAACTTGATAGGTGTTCAGTTCAAGTTCCATATTTCCAGAACCATCTATTCCGACCAGACCGCTCGCATCGAGTTTAGTTTGACTCGTCGTTTTTCGCGTCGTTGCATCATAACTGGAAAGAACAAGCGATGAAGCAGAAGCTAATTGCGTGACACTATCAATCGTCACACTACCTGCAGTCGCAGCTGGACTTGCCGTTACCGATACCTTCGACGCATCAGAACTCGTGACGGTCTTTGACATATAGTTTTTTGATAACAACATGTCACTCGCTGCTGTCCGTAAATCAAGTAATCCCCGGTTCATCTCACGGTAGGCATCGCGTTGCCACGTTAAGGTTTGTTTCTTTTGCGCTAAGCGATCAACAGGTGCACGTTCCGCTTGCATCAATTGTTTAATCATCGTTTCCGTATCAATCCCGCTTGCGAGACCACTTATCCGAAGTCCTGCCATCCAATCAGTCCTTTCCCATTAAATCCGTTTATCGATCAGTTGATTAAATTCCATGAATGCCGCAAAAAAATCCAGTTCTTTTTTACTTGGGATTTCTTGCACGACATTGTTATTCGTATCAACGACTTGAATGTAAAATTCATTCAGTTTTTCATGTTTGACGAACTTTAGACCAGTACGTTGCGTTTCTAATTGTAAATTTGCTTTATCAATCGCGCTCTCAAGTTTCGTTACATGTTGCGGCGTCGGTAAGATGACGATTCCGTCTTGTGCCAGTTCTTCTTGATTCGCTTCAACGAAGACGTTCCGCGTTGCTTCGTAAGGTAAGACGTTTGCAGGCAGGTGAAGCCGAATTTCCGTATTGATGGAATCCATAGACAAACACTCCTTTTTCTTCTCTATGTAGTATATCGGCATCTTCTGTTGAGTTGTAATACCTGTTTTTAAAATTCAATAGAAAAAGGCCATGGAACGAGTCCATGACCTTGAAGTAAAAGTATGACCAATTACGATTAACGGAGTAATTGGAGAACGCCTTGCGGCTGTTGGTTCGCTTGCTACGCGCATTAGCTTTCGCTAATGATAAGACTATATCTTCATCCTAGTTGTTGCTAGGAGCTGGGCGCTTCCCCCGCCGTTTACGGAGTACGGATTTCATAACCATCGGACATGTCCATTAGGTCGTCTATCCTAGTCGTTGAACCTTCACCAAGGTTTCCCTACAGGTGCTTGGCTGCTGATTGTCCAATCCTTGACGTTTTTCAGAACGGTCACGCTCTCCGTTTCCAGCCACGTTGTCGTACATCAAGGCTCTCAGGAGTTCCAGCAATTCACCCAGTCATGCTCTGATCAGTTACCCAATCAGACGCCCGGTGGAATCAAATTACCGAAGGAGTTGAAGTACGCCTTGGGGTGCTTGATTCGCTTGAGCCAACATTGCTTGTGCAGCTTGCGCAAGAATCGAGTTCTTCGTTTGGTTCATCATTTCTTTCGCCATATCAACGTCACGAACGCGTGATTCAGCCGCTGTAATGTTTTCAGAAGATGTTTTTAAGTTGTTGATTGTGTGCTCAAGACGGTTTTGAACAGCACCGAGTTTAGAACGTTCTGAAGATACATTTTTGATAGCAGAATCAATAGAAGTTAATGCTGAAGCTGCACCTGCTTGACTAGATACATCGACACCAGAAATTCCGAGAGCCGCAGAACGCATGTCATTAACACCAAATGTAATTGTTTGGCCTTTGTTAGCACCAATTTGGAATGTCATTCCACCGTTGCTTGATGCATCAGTCTGAGCTGCAGATAATCCTAAATCCGAAACAGCAGTTTGTCCTGCTTTATCAGAAAAATTAACTGGACCGCTCTCACTCAAGACTTCAAATTTACCTTCTTTTGTAACGTTTACTTTCACATCAGCAATGTAACCTGGATCAGCTGAAGAAGCTGCTCCTGAAGAAGTGTTAGCAGTAGCGATGGCTGCATTGATGTCAGTTTGCATTTGTGTAGCAATAGTTGACATAGCAGTATCATTTGCATATGCAGCACCTGGAGTTACCTCCATAGTTACTCCGCCGATTTCAACGTTATATTTATCTGTAGTAGCAACAGATGTACCACTGTATTTTGTAGTTCCAGCAGTTTCGACTCCAGCAGCATCTGCTGTCATTGATTTTAAGACACCCGTTCCAGCGGTTACTTTAGAATCTACGCCTTTAGAACCACTTTCGACTACTAAGTTTGTACCGTCACTGTATGATTTAACGTGAGCGATATTTTTTCCAGAAGCGTCGATTGCTTCATTGATTTTATTTCCAATCAATTCAGCTGCTTTTTGTTTGCTGCTTGCATCTGTGTCAGCAGCTTTTAAAACGTTCTTTTCATCAGCAGTAAGGTTCTGCCAGTTAACATCGATATCCGCACCGTCAATGTTAATCGTTTCTTTTACGAAATCACCAGCAACAGCGTTTGTGACTGCTCCTGAAATATTACCAGCACTCAATTTTGCAACAGTTCCACCAACTGTTGAATTTTGTCCAACAGCTGCACCACTAGATTTAAGGTTACCGTTCAATAATTTTTGAGTGTTGAACTCAGTTGTGTTACCGATACGATCGACTTCTTCTTTTAATTGTTTAACTTCGTCTTGAATTGCTTTACGATCATCAGCAGTGTTTGTTCCGTTTGCTGATTGATCCGCGAGTTCACGAACACGTTGAAGAATATCGTGTGTTTCGTTCAATGCACCCTCAGCTGTTTGAATCAATGAAATCCCATCTTGTGCGTTACGTGATGCTTGGTCAAGTCCACGAACCTGAGCACGCATTTTTTCAGAAATCGCAAGACCAGCAGCATCGTCGCCTGCACGGTTGATGCGGAGACCTGAAGCCAGTTTCTCCATTGATTTACTTTGAGCTGCAGAAGCGCTCGAAAGTTTGCTGTGTGTGTTAAGTGCTGTAATGTTGTGATTGATAATCATTTTAAGTTTCCCTCCATAGGAATGAATTTTTTGTCTCTTTGAAGATCCTTCTTCTCCGAGATGCGCCCCCTGGCCGGCCCAAGAGTAGCGCGGTGGTTGTAGTCGATGACTGCTTCCACTCTATATATCGTCGCCGTGCCCAAATGTTTAACAGTTTCTCTCAAAAAAAATAAAAAAATTCAAAAGAAAAATCGCAGACGGGACTTCCGCCTGCGATTCCTAAATTAGAGACGCGTCGCGCCCGTTTCTTCTTGCAGTTGTTCTGCGACTGAGACGAGCTCTTCCATCGCACCGTTGACTTCACTGAGTGAAGCTGCCTGATGACTAGAAGCCTGTAAGACTTGCTCCGCATGTTTTGACGCTTCTTCGACCATCGCCAAAATGTTCGCCGTCGTCAAACCGACCTGATCAATCTCTTTGTCCGATTTTACGACAAGTTGATCAACCGATTTAACACGTGAATACACATGTTCTGTTGAATGGTGAATCTCTTCGAATGACGACCCTGCTTGTTCGACGAGTCCGACACCGGTCGCGACTTCTTTTTGGACGTCCGTCATTGCATTCGCCGTATCATTGACGAGACGTTTAACACCGGAAATCAAGTCGGTGATTTCTTTTGCTGACGTCGCTGTTTGTTCAGCCAGTTTCTTGACTTCCGCCGCAACGACGGCGAAACCACGACCGGCTTCTCCGGCACGTGCTGCTTCGATCGAGGCATTCAAACTGAGTAAGTTCGTCTGTGCTGAAATGTCACTGATGACGTCCGTGATTCGTGAAATTTCACCTGTCATGTCCGTCAAACGACCATTGAGTGTCGCGGATTGTTCCATCTTACTCGAAATCATATGCATCGCTTCAACGGAATCCGTCGCGAGTGTCTTACCGTTTTCAGCTTCTGTCTGCATGACGGTCGCTGATTTCAAAGCTTGATTCATTTCTTGTGCGACTTCATCCATCGTCCGTTTGACGGCACCGAGTGCATCCATCGAGAGGTACGCTTGATCGACGTTCTCGTTCATCTTCGTCGAGAGCTCCGCCATCGCAGTCCGGATGCTTTCACCTGACGCGTTGCCTTCCTGAACGGCTGCCGCGATTTCTTGGGCAGATGCCGTCAGCTTATCGCTTGAGCTGCCCATCTGTGTCGCTTGCTTGCGGATATGTACTACCATCACTTCAAGTTCATGCATCAATTGATCGACTTCGTCACCACGCTTCGCTTCTTCGAAATCCACATCAAAGTTACCGTTCGCGACTTCACGTGCCGTTTGTGTCGCTTTTTCGATTGCTTTGATCGGCTGACGGAGAATCAATTGAATCAATAGTGATCCGAGAATCGACAAGACTAATCCGATACCCGCTCCAAATAAAATCGCTTGGTTTTCTGCAACGTCGACTCCACGCGAGAGGAATAATGTCAGCTGGGCAGAAATTCCGCCTGTAATGATTGAAATCACGAGAACCCATACAAATAACCGAATCTTTAAATTGCTACGTAACTTACTCATATCCGTAACTTCCTTTCCTGATTCTTTTCTCAACATTCTCCTTATCGGCAAGATATGAGAACGCTTTAATAGAATTGACCTGATTTCAAAGTCGGTTATAGGATTTACTTGTCACAAAATAACAATTTGATTTGTGACAATGACAGATCCACACAAAAAAACCGTCCGCTTCATCATCTAATCATGACAAGGCGGACGGCTGATCTTTTTACTTCCGGTCAATTTCGACGTACTTATACGAGATGTCCGTCCCGACGTTGTGTCGGGCGAGGTGCGTGATTTCCGTGTTTTGCAAGAAGGCGTTTTTGCGTTGGTAGACCGGCGAAATCGCTTGATCGTCGAGTAACAGCGATTCGGCTTGGCTCAAGAGTTCCAACCGTTTATCTTGATCAAGTTCTTTTTCTGCCTGTTGCAAGAGACGGTCATACTGTTTGTTCGAGTAATCCATCATGTTGAACGGGTTACCGGTCATGAACAAGTTCAAGTACGTCGTCGCGTCTTGATAGTCCGGTGCCCAGCTCGCGAGTGACAAGTCGTAGTCCCCTCGTCCTTCACGGGCAAGACGTTCCTTCTTCGGCAGCGGCAAGAGTTTGACGTCGAGGTTTTGACGTTTAAGCGTTCCTTGAATGTACTCACCAATTTTTTTCGAGACGTCATCGTCCTCGATGATCATCGTCAATTCTAGATTTTGCGGTTCGAGGACTTTCTTCGCCTGTGCTTCGTCGAATGATGACGTGATTTGACGTGTTTTATCGTACTGCGGGTCAAGCTCTTGCGGGACGATATAATCGGCCGGTAACGAACCGTTTCCGAGTAACGTTTCCGTCAACGCTTCTTTATTATAAGCAGCGTCAATTGCTTGGCGGGTCTGCTTATCTTTTAAGGCGTCCGTTTTTTGATTCATCCGGATGAAAAACATCCGTGAATCACTGAACGTGTTGTACTCTTTTTTATCTTTATAGTTGATGACGTTTTCCGAGTTGAGCGGTGCGACATCGAGTTCACCTGTTTCAAACAAGTTGATCGCAAGCATCGGGTCCTTGATGATTTTGACGTCGACTTCGTCAATCTTGACTTGTTTTTGGTCGGCGTAGTCAGCATTTTTCGCGAGCGTGTAGCCTTGCTCCGCTTGATACTTCTTGAAGGTGAACGGTCCATTGTAGACATTCGTCTCAGGATCCGTCCCGAACTTGTCGCCTTGTGCTTCAACGATATCTTCACGGACCGGCATGTATGTCCCGAACGTCGTCATGCTGAGGAAGTACGGTGTCGGCCGTTTCAGTTCGATTCGCAACGTTTCGTCATCGATGACTTTCGTTTCTTTGACGGGCTCAAGCAAGTACGCAAACGGGGAGTTCGTCTCGATGACGCGCTCATAGGCATAACGGAAGTTTTCTGCCGTGACGGGTTTTCCGTCAGACCATTTCGCCGTCGGGTCAAGCTTGAACGTATAGACTTTACCGTCTTCCGATACGCTGTGTGACGCGGCAGCTGCCGGGACGAGTTCATTGTTTTCATCGAAACGGTATAGTCCTTCATAAATCTGGTTGAAGATGTTCGACGTAATGGCATCTGCCGGGTCAACCGATAGGAGATCATAACTTTCCATCGTGTGCAGGACTTTCTTTTCATTTTCATTTGGTGCTGCTTGTTCTGTGTCTGTCGTCGAGCATCCTGCGAGTAGGAACGCCGTGCTTGCCGCCGCGATCAATGTCTTCTTCATAAAAAATTCCTCCTAAAGATAATGTGCGTTGGATGATTCGGCGTTCCTTGACGTAAAACAAAAGACGCCCTCTATGCATAGCAAAAGCTGCTGCATAGAGGACGCCTGTATCCGCGCGGTGCCACCTCTAGTTGAGATTAAAAATCTCCTCTTGTCGCTGGTCCAACAACCAGCTAGCCTTGTAACGGGGGCAACCGTCCTGTCTACTGCAATCGTTCAACAGGCTCTCAGCGGTCCATTCCCTAATCAGCTTACCGCGTCAGGCTCTCACCTTTCCTGACTCGCTTTGTCGGCAGTGTTGACGGTACTTACTCCGCGTCGTTGATTTGTTTGATATGGCTTAACTTGGTCTTTACTTTACACGGCTCGGATTTCACTGTCAATCAAAAGTGCTCAAAACGGATGATCTTCCTGTTTCTCCTGTTCTTTCCGGACCGGACGGGGACGAATCGGTTCGACCCGCTCGACGTGGGTCCGTGTAATAATCCGGTTACCAAATGCCGCGTCAAGTAAAATCGTGATGGCTGCTGCCATGTGTAATAACATCCCGACGACCGGAATGACACCGACTGTCGATGCGACGATTCCGACGATGTTTCCTTTTGAGACATTGCCGGCCCGCGCCGTCAACACCACAACCACGATGTGAAACGCAAGCATCAACCACAACGCGTTATACCCTGACCCGAGAACAATCAATCCACCGAGAATCGGAATCCCGAGGATGGCCTCTAAACCACCTGACACCCACTTCAACGTCCGTAATGATTCCTGTCGATCATTCATGTCGTCGCCTCCTCTATTTTTCCATATATTTAGTATACGACAAAACACGGGAGAGGTTTCAGACTTCCTTTAGATTATGAACTTATTTTTTTACGTGGTTTCCTTCGCTACATGTCCCTTAATTGCTAACAAAAAAGTTTCCGTCGTCCGGGCGCGACTCCTGTGGGAAAAGGAAGGGCTTGTCCCTTCCGTCAGGAACAGGCAAGACCCGGTCGGCTGCAAGTCGATCGCGGCTTGCGTTCCGCCCGAGGAAAGCGCGCCCGAGGACGATAGGAAACGATACTCTATTTTTTAAAATCAGTAAGACCCAAACGCCTATGCCTTTTATAACGATTACATAAACAAGCCCACTCCCATGAACTTTCCATCAAACTGCTTATGCTCCTATCGTCCGGGCGCGACTCCTGCGGGAAAAGGAAGGGCTCGTCCTTTCCGTCAGGAACAAGCGAGACCCGGTCGGCTAAAAGCCGATCGCGGCTTGCGTTCCGCCCGAGGAAAGCGCGCCAGCGGACGATCGGAAACGATATTCTATTTTCTTAGAGAGTAGTAAGACCTAAGGTCTATGCTTGCTATACGATTTCACAAAAAAAGCCCACTCCCGTGGACTTTCGTTCAGACTTCTTATAATTCAAGCACGTGGAACTGATAACCGCGACCGACGACGAATCCGGCATCTTTATAGAGATCCAGTGCCCGTGCGTTATCCGTCTCGACATCGAGTTCAAGCTGCGTTCGACCTGTCCGGAACATCGCTTGGACCATCAGTTTCAACATCTTCTTCCCGTAGCCATTGCCCTGCGCTTCCGGACGAACGGCGAACGCATGGATGCTCGCTTGTGTCTCGGATGCTAAATATGCACGGACGACACCGACCGGCTGACCGTTCGCGACACCGACATACGTGACGCGATCCTCTGTCTCAATCGCTTGATAAATCGCTTCCGCCTCGTCCGCTGTATTTCCGAACGACTGTCCGAGCGTCTCGACGATGAACGGACGGTCCGATGCCGTCGCTTCGCGTAATTCGAAATCAGGATCTGCTTTTAAGAACAATTGCGCTTTTTTCAGCACCATATTGTATTCCGTCATCCGGTACTCTGCCCCAAGCTTGCCCAAGACTGCTTTACCGGATTGACTTGCATCATCAATCACGAACGTAAAGGCTTCCGCGCCCGTTTCGCGCGCTACGCCAGCCGCCGTTTCGACGAGCGATTTAAAAATCCCTTGCTGCCGGTAATCGGGATCAACGAAGACGTTGACTTCCCATTCTGTCGGTAGATACGCGAAGGCTTGCAGGTAGCCAATCAATTTTGAGCCGTCGTAGACAGCAAAATCATTCTCGCCGACATAATCTGCCGCCACCTTCAATTCAATTCCATCATGATCGTTGACACATTTCTCAAGTTGCAAGACATCTGTCGTTTGTAAGACTTTCGTTACTGTAAATTCCATCTCTCTTCACCTCAACCTTTACTATAGCGAACCACTAAAAGAAGCACTAGCAAAAGCTAATGCTTACTGCAGTTTAAATGTTTTCATCATCCGCGGAACGTGATATGTGATCAAGCGTTCGATTGTTTTGTTCCCGACTGCACCTTTAACGGCTTCCGTCGGTTGGACATAATAGTACGTTTTATTGTCCTTCGTCCCAAGATACGTGCCGTACCCGACTTGACGATCGAACTGTTTTTTCGACAGTTTCTTCGGTTCATAGTTCAAGTTGACGAGCAACTGATCTTTTCCCTTCACTTTATAATAGAGCGAAAACGTTCCGCTTCGTGTCACGGTACCGTACTTCGTCTTGACCGTCTTGTTTTTGATCAGCTCGACTTTGTCTTGCGCGATCGCTTTCTTCAGCGTCTCTGTCGCCTTGACCGAATAACCAAGCTGTTTGTTTTGAACCATCCCTTTTTGATAAGAGACGTTCGTCGCACCAAAGGCCGTCACCGGAATCAGACATGCCCCGATTAATAGTCCTGTCATTGCGATTCGTTTCATGCTGATTCCTCCTTTATGTATGCGATAATAGTAAAATTCCCTTTCGTACAATAGGTAAACCTTATTCTCGAAAAAGATTTGACGGAATTGTCTAAATTTCTTACGATAAGAGTAACGAAACGAAATGGGGTTAAAAGGATGGCTGAACAAGAACAATTAACACAAGAACAGCTCGATAATCTGCTCAAGAACTCATTCGCGATGCAGGTACCAATCCTCGAGAAGTTCATGAAAGATACACATGACCGCTATGCACTCGCAACGACTTCTTTCAAACGGGATATGGACGCGATGAAAGAATCGGAATGGCATCAATTCTTCGCCGGCAAATTGTTACCGCACTTCTTCCTCGAGCATCTTGGATTCGGCGCTTCGTTCCGCTTCAACGGACACGATAAAGAAGTCGACCTCCCGGAAAACGTCGTCCCTGTCCGTAATGATGCAGATGACCAAATCGCGAAAGTCGTCCTCGGCGTCGAAAAAGCGATGAAAGACATGCACATCAAAAACCACAGCCTCGTCGCGAAATTTTACCAAGAGACACTCGAACTCGCTTGCCAAATGGGCAGCCGTGTCGGCATGAGTGATGAATTCTATACACTCGTCAAACCGAGTCTCGTCCACGAAAACGAATCAAAATAAGCACTGACAGCCCCGCTCCTCTCGACGAGGAACGGGGCTTTTTTACATTATAGACGAATAAAGAAACACGCTCCGCCTTGCGGACTCGTTCGGACGCCATAGACCAGTTCATGGCTGTCGAGAATCAAACGGCTAATCGCAAGCCCGAGCCCGTGCCCGGAACTGCCGTCTTGTTTGACGTACAAATCCCAAATCGTCGTCCGGTCGGACTCCGGGACGCCACGCCCCGCGTCCTCGACCGTCAATTCAGTCTCCGTCAGCCGAATGATGACCCGGCTATCAGGCGGAGCAGCCGCGTGGGCATTCATCAGGAAGTTGACGAGGACCCGTTCGAACATGTGCCTGTCAACACGACGCGTGACGGACACAGCTTCAGCGACAAGTGCCACTCCATCCTTCGCAAACGTCGCCTCCAACCGTCCGACCGTATCGAACACCAGGTCATCTAGTCGCGTCTCAATCCGTTCGAGCGGCATCATCCCTCCGGCAAGTTTCGAGTAGACGAGCGTCTCATCAATCAATAGGCCGAGGCGATCCGTCTCCTCGATGATGCTGTCCGTGACATCCGGTAGTTCGTCTAGCGGAATCACTCCTGCTGCGAGCGCCTCCGTTTCGTTGCGGATGATTGCGAGCGGCGTCCGCAAATCATGGGTGATACCGGCGATGAATGACTTTTGCAACGTTTCTTTTTGGAGGAGTTGTTCCTGCATTTCATCGACGGCAGCAATCAACTCACCGACTTCATCATTCGGTCGTTCAGGTAGCGGGACGCTTTTTTTTCCCGCTCCGATTTGCTGGGCGACGGACCGTAAGTTGACGATCGGTCGCGTGAACTGTCGTCCCATATAATAAGCAAGCCCTGTCGCAAGCAACAAGGTCACGAGGAGCGCGACACCAATCGCCAAGTAGACACCGTTCAACGCACTACTCGCGAGCGGTGCATTCCGAATCGTCGTGATGACCGTGTCCCCCTCTTTCAGCTGATAGGTCAACAAACGTTGATTCTGAACATCAATCACGTCTTGTTGCTGCAACTTCTCGAGCGCCGGTAAGTTGACCGGTTGCGGTCCTCGTCCACCGAGGCGTTGCGTTTGTCCGTCGATCGTGATGAAACCTTGAATGTCACGGGGAAGCGGTTGATTGCCGTCGATCGCTTCTTGAATGATATTTGCTTCACGTGCGAGTTGACTGTAGCGTTCGTCTTCCGCAAACCGATTGACGAGCACCGCCGTCAAGATAAAACTCAAGCTACCCATGACGAGGAGCGGTGCGACGACCGCCAGTAAAAACTTCCGCATCAATTTACTCATTCCATCGCCTCCAGTCGATATCCGACCCGGTGGACCGTCTTTAACTGTTGTTTGATCGTCGGTAACTTATCACGCAATTGTTTGACGTGCGTATCGACGGTCCGGGTATCGCCACCGAATGTATATCCCCAGACATCATCCAGGATTTGATCGCGACTGAGTGCTTCACCGATATGTTCGACGAAGTATGTCAACAGCTCAAACTCCATCTTCGCTAGACTGAGCGACTGCTCGCCGTTTTTGACGAGACGCGCTTTCGGATCCAACGTTAAGTCACCCAACCGGAAGGCGGTGTCTTTCGGACGCTGGTTCAGCGCCCGCTCGAGCCGGATCGTCAGTTCTTTCAAGACGACGGGTTTGACGAGGTAATCGTCTGCTCCGAGCTCAAGTCCGAATACACGGTCATCCGCTTCACCACGCGACGTCATCATGAAGACGACGGGCGGCATAGCGACCGCTTTAATCGACGGGACGAGCGACCAGCCGTCCCCATCCGGGAGTCGAACATCGACGAGGACCGCGTCAAACGTCGTTTTGCTTAAGGCGTCCTTCGCTTGTCCAATCGACATCGCGAGTGTCACTTCATATCCGTGGTGCCGTAAAAAACGTTCTGTCACGTGTGCTAACTTTACTTCATCTTCAATCAATAAAATATTCATCGTTATCCCTCCACATGCTTAGTGTACCGCCTTTTCCAGCCGATTTGCTTTTCTTGGCAATTTCTTTGCAACTTCCTCACAACTTCGTTTTCGATTCACGCTAACATACAAGGTGAAAGGAGTGATCAACCATGAAATTCAAAAAACAATGGATCACCGCACTTACAATCAGCGCATTAACAGTAGGAGGAGCTTCTGCTCTCGCTGCAACAAATGATAGCGATGCATCGAAAACGAAATCCGAGCGTCATCACTTCGAAGGTATGAAAAAAATGGACGTTACAATCCTCTTAGATAAACTCGGCATCACAGAAGACGAGGCACAAACAGCACGGGAAGCGAAGACATCGATTGCTGAGCTCGCAGAAGAAAAAGGTATCTCGTTCGCCGACTACAAAGCCGCTGAACTTGCAGCAACAAAAGAACAACTTGCTAGTCTTGTCGCGTCAGGTGATCTTACGAAAACACAATCCGCTGATATGTTAGAACGTCAAACGGAGCGCTTCAGCAAAGTCTCGAGCTATGACGAATTGAAAGAACAGCAGCCTAAAGGGCAACGTCACGGTAACAAGGGCGGTTTCTTTAATAAAGAACTCGTCGCAGATGTCCTTGCCGCACTTAACTTAAATCAAGAGGACTTCGATGCTGCGAACCAATCACTCGCCGCGTTCGCCGACTATAAAAAAGCGGTCATCGCCTCACAATCAGAACAACTTGACCAATTCGTCAAAGACGGTAAGATGACGGAAAAACAGGCGACGACGATTAAAGAACGGATGACGGAAGAGTTCTCAGACATGACGAGTTATGACGAGTTGCCGGATCGGGAAAAACAAGGACAAGGCAAACGTGACGGCGGACCACGCGACGTCTTCGGTGACACGACTGCAACGGTCTTAGCGAGTCTCAAACTCGATGAAGCGAAATTCGAAGCTGCCGATCAAGCACTTCCTGAATTTGCGAAAGCGAACGATATCGCCTTCGACGACTTCGAGCAAGCGGTCCTCACCGCTCAAACGGCTGCAATTGATGCGAAACTAGCAGACGGTTCCATCACAGAAAAACAAGCGACGTCGATGAAGGAACGGATGCAAGAACGTGCGGATCAGGTCTCAAGTTATGACGACCTTAAGCAAGGACCACGCGATGGTGGACAAGGTGGACGTCACCACGGAATGAACGAAAAGAATACGGATCAATCAACGGACCCGAATGCAAGCGAGACATCTGTCGATCTTGCCATTTAATCCATTCAAAAAGAACAGGTGCTTCTGTACCTGTTCTTTTATTTGTTTTTTGATATTCCGATTCTCTTTTTTTGAAAAAACAGTCTATTTTTCGAACTTTAATTGCAATTGTCGCCACTTAGAACCGATACTAGAAATAGGATTACAGATTCTTGAATTACATTCTAGTGAGGAGATATAGCTATGACTTTTTTCGACGCTATGCAACGACTAAGTCGTTCATCGACATCCCCTCTATTCATTGGTGGATTAGAACTCTCACATCCCGATAGCGCAGAATTCTTTTTCCATCAAAACGCGGATGCGATTTTCTTTTTTAACCATCTTGGTGAAATCATATATTTCAATGAAAAATTGCCTGCAATGCTTGGGTATTCCACGGAAACACTGTATGAACACTTTGGAGTATTTAATCCCCCTGAACAAATTGATGCAGTCACAGCATTTTTTGAACGTGCTCTTACAGGAGAGACCGTTCACTACACCGCCCAAGGCCTCCATAACGATCATTATCGGCTGACCTTAAAGATTACGAACATGCCCATTCTTCAAGATAATCGAGTCATTGGTGTATACGGGATCGCACGTGATATCACTCGAGAAAAACAACTTGAAGAAGATGTAGTTCAAATTCGATCACAGCTCGAACTAACGGAACACATTCCAGAACTTGTTGTCTTCCATTACGATCCTTCTACGAGGAGCATCGAACATTCCGCCTCTTTGATGAATTACTTAGGCGTTTCATCTGACGAGTTGGGGACATTATCACGCGAACAGTTACATAACCTCATTCACCCGCGCGATTTTGACCCGCTTCTGTTTAATATGGAGCGACTCATTGATTGTGAAGTGGAGATGTTTGAACAAGAGGTTTCTGTCTTAAATGCCTCAAACGGATATCAATTATTACGCTTAAAAGCATTTCGCCGCCCGGAAAACAATGAACTAATTTCCGTTATCCTGTATGACTTATCGGAAGTCAACGAAGCGCGACGCCAATTAACGCTTGAACGGGAACAGACACGTGAAATTTACGAAGCGCTTGATGCAGCCATTTCGCAAATCGACCCTTCTACTGGCCGAGTCCTCTTCCACTCCCAGGGGTTTCTTCAAATTTTTGAAGAATTGCCAGAGGATTTGTGCTTAAGTCAAAAATGGCTATTCGAGCGAATAGACGAACGGGATCACCTGGCGATGAAACATTTTATCCAACAACTGCTTTCTGGAAAATCCGGAACGATTCAATATCGTCTCCGCTTTCCAGATGGACGACGGAAATGGATTGAAGATCAACAGTTACCTGTTTTCCACCTGGATGGGAACATTGCCTATTCAAACAGTATCATGCATGACATCACGCTTCAAAAAGAGTATGAGGAACGGCTGCAGCAACTCGCATTGATTGATGCAATCACCGAATTGCCGAACCGTCAATTATTAACGGACACCATTGAGGAATGGATGAAGAACGATCAATCTTTCTCCGTTCTTTCGGTTTCCTTCAACCGGATTTCTGAAATCAATAACGCGTTCGGCCATGCATCCGGTGATCAATGGTTACAAGCGACGAGTCGCATTCTGTCGATCACTAAACCGGAAGAAGTATTCCTTGGCCATCTTGGGGGAGATGAGTATGCCATGCTCGTACCCTCCAGTTACAGTGATGACATTACTTCCTGTGCGGAAAAACTGCTCGCACTCTCGGCAAATCCGATTTTGATTGAACCGTATGAATTGTTCGCCCGTATTTCTGCTGGGGTTAGTCGTTTCCCAGGAGACAGTCAGGATGCGATTGAACTGCTAAAACATTCCTACACTGCTTTACGCCGTTCACGACGGGAAGATCACAGTACGTTTCATCATTACGCTTCGAATCTTGACATCGATTACTACAGACGTTACCGACTCGAACAAGACTTACACTATGCCATTGAACGCAACGAGCTATTCCTTGAATACCAACCGAAAGTCGATAGCTGGACCGGAAAAATCATTGGACTTGAAGCTTTAATCCGTTGGCAACATCCAGAATGGGGACGGATTCCGCCAAATGACTTCATCCCCCTTGCTGAGGAAAGCTCACTTCATCTTGCAATTGGCGACTGGGTCATTGAGACCGCATGCCAAGCAATGAACTCTTGGGCACGGGCCGGTTCAAATCTTATTCCAATTTCAGTGAACGTCTCACCAAAACGTTTCTTGATTCCCGGTTTTGAACATCAGATTGAGCAGGCATTGCTAAAATACAATTTATCCCCTCATTTATTTGAACTCGAAATCACGGAAGCAGCACTTATTATGGAAGACCCGAACACGAACCGTATGCTCGAACACTTAAGTCACCTCGGTGTTCGAATTGCATTGGATGACTTTGGTAAAGGTTACTCATCGATGGTTTATTTACAGCGATATCCGATTGATGTCGTCAAGATTGACCGTCAGTTTGCAACGCACATTGCTGATGACGCAAAAGCACAGGCCATTGTTAAAAGCATTCTTTATATGGCGTCCGTCTTCAATCTTTCCGTCGTTGCAGAAGGTATTGAAACGATACGACAGCTGGAAACGTTCCGTGCCCTCAATTGTCCGAACATTCAAGGATATTTGTTCAGTCGTCCTGTTTCAACAGAAATCATGCAAAGTTATTTGTTACGGGAAATTTTGTATCCGATTGAAGCCTGCGCCCTGACAAGTGAAGGTACTCCCAGTTTTTCGATTGAAGGGAAAATTAAGATGTTGACGCACCATGAAATGGCGCTGGATTTCGATTATTCGGACATTCATGCGCATCAGACGGATACACGCCACCTCTATTTCACAACAGAAGTCCCGCTGCCTTTAAACACAGCGACCTTCGAAGTCCGTTTATCCGAAGGGTTACAACTTGTCAGCTGCACACTGACCGTCATCGGTTTCGAACATGGACAATATATCGGTGCCTATACGAACACTTCGGAAGCAGAACTCGTTTTACGGTTTTTCCAATCAATTCGACCGTTTATCTAATTATTCGCACTAAGGTTGCTCTCGCATGCCTTAGTGCTTTTTTGTTATAGTAAACACAGAAACACTTTTCAAAAAGGGGGAATTCGATGAGTGGTGCGATCCAAACGAAAGCTCACCGACGAACGACGAAATGGCAACTTATACGCCGCCTTTTGTTATTGACGATTGGTGCCATCGTCTTCGCAATCGGTTTGAAAGGATTCCTTGTTCCGAATAATATCATCGATGGTGGGATTGTCGGAATTTCCATCATTGGGTCAAAACTGACGGATACGACACTTGCATTATGGCTCTTCTTTTTAAATATCCCGTTCATCTTTTTTGGTTATAAACAGATTGGTAAGACCTTTGCCCTGTCTACGCTTTATGCAATTTTCATCATGGCGGTCGCGACGAAATTACTCGAAGGCATCGGACCGATGACGAACGTCGATCTCCTTGCGACCGTCTTCGGTGGTTTAATTCTCGGAATTGGCGTCGGTATCGTCATCCGGGCCAGTGGATCGCTCGACGGAACGGAGATTCTTGCTGTTTCCTTCAGTCGCTCGACCCCCTTTTCCGTCGGTGAAATTGTAATGTTCTTTAACGTCTTCATCCTCGGAGCAGCCGGATTCGTCTTCGGTTGGGACCGGGCGATGTACTCGCTGATTACGTATTTCATTGCCTTCAAGACAATTGATGTCGTCATTGACGGACTCGATCAATCAAAGAGTGTATGGATCATTTCTGAGAACTACGAAGAAATCGGCCTTGCCATCATGGACCGGCTCGGTCGGAGCATGACGTACTTACACGGAGAAGGATCCTTTTCCGGAGATGATAAGAAAGTCATTTTTTGTGTCATCAGCCGGCTCGAAGAAACGAAATTAAAAGAAATCGTCCGCGACTTCGACGAACAGGCCTTCATCGCCATCGGCAACATTCATGACGTCCACGGTGGCCGCTTCAAGAAAAAAGATATTCATTAATTCACAGTTGTTCGAGAAAGGGAGTCGCGCCGTTGTTGAAGAAACATCGCAAGAAAATCATCGGGGGATTGATCCTCGTCATCGTTCTTTTGTTGATTGCTCTCGTCGGAATTTCTGCTTATGTCGGTTCGTCCTTAACGAAACCGGAACGGGAAGCATTGACGACGAATCCTAAAAAAGCAGAAAAACTGGCTTATGAAGACGTCTCCTTCCGCTCGCTAAAAGATCGCACGCGGCTATCCGGCTGGTGGATTCCGAGTGAGGATGCGAAACTGACAATCGTCTTTGCTCACGGCTATGGGAAAAACCGGGAACAGACGGATGTCCCCATCTTCCCGCTCTTCAAAAAATTTCATGATGCCGGCTATAACGTCTTAACATTTGATTTCCGCGGGTCTGGGATCTCGGAAGGAAAACGTGTCACGGTCGGGGCAAAAGAACAAGATGACTTGCTGACAGCTGTCAGCTATGCCAAATCACGTGCTTCAGAGCCGGTTGTTCTTTATGGTATCTCAATGGGCGCTTCGACTGCCCTTGTCACGGCTCCAAAAGCAGATGTCGCCGGTGTCATCGCGGATAGTCCGTTCAGTGATTTAGAAAATTATTTAGAAACGAACCTCCCCGTCTGGAGCGGGTTGCCGAACTTCCCGTTCACACCCGTCATCCTGCAAGTGACGCCTCCACTGACAGGGCTGAACCCGGAACGTGTCAAACCGATTGAAGCGATTCGACGGATTGATCTTCCCATCCTGATGATTCATGGCAAGGACGATGATGCGATTCCGGTCACGGAAAGCATGCGCCTTCAAAAAGCGGCGCCACATTCTGAGCTTTATGTGACGGAAAACGGCGGACATGTCCAGTCTTATGCCCATGACCGCAAAGCCTATGAAGACAAGGTCCTATCTTATTTAGAAGACATCAAATGATTTCACATCAATAATCGCAGCAACTCTTTAATTAAGGAACAGTCGCTGTACCTTCAATCTCTTAATCCAGAAAAAAGAGTCAATCCAAGCTGATCTTTTATCAGTAGGTTAGACTCTTTTTTGTTTGGGACGACTTCACTAAAATGATTCGAAGTAGAGAAAAACACGGCGACTACGCTTATGACGTGTGAACATGCTATAACGAGATGCGATCCATTCGCGCTTCCCTGTCTCGCCTCGTCTTCAAAGCGGCAATCTTCCGCGCCGCTACAGCAAAGCTGCAGGGTCGCGACCGATTGCTTTTCGCGGTTCTAAGCGATTCGAGACGGATTGCGCTCTAAATCGCCTGCATGCCTGGATTTCTGTCACGGTATTACCTAAAAAGCGTCACGTTTCGTTGACTCCTACGGGAAAAGTGCGTTTTTAACGCACTTTCAGAGGCAGGCAAGACCCTGCTCGTTGTCCGTTAGGACCAAAGAGCAACGGCTTGCGCCTCGCCCGAGGAAAGCAACGAAAAAAGAGACGCTTTCTCTCCCGATTGCACGTTGTCTACAGTCTGAGTACGTTTTTAACGCACTTTCAAAGTCAGACAAGACCCTGCTCGTTGTCCGTGGGGATTAAGGAACAACGAACAAGGAAGACGCCTTCTCTCCCGATTGCACGTTGTCCACACGTTTAAACCCACCTACTACACTGTTCAGAAACCGCGGCAGAACATTAAAGTTCCGGACTCTTGCTAACGACAAAAAACACTTACCCACACGCCTCATCCTGCCAAGCGTCATGTGTAAGTGTTTCTCTTTTAGTCAGTTCATTATCGTTTTAAAACCGCACTTCCGACGATTTTCAAGACTTCTGGTCGACTGAGCTTCTCTTTTCCCCGAGCGAGCGCATCCAGCGTTCCATGTGCGAGGGCAAGTGGAATCTTACAAAACTCGTAGATCGTCGTCTCTTTCGGAATCGACGCGAGATACAAATCCGCTTCTGCCAAGTTATCCTGCGCGTACGTAAACATCGTCTCCGTCGTCCAACCGGGTGGGAAGTATCCGACACCGCGTTCTGCATCTTCTTGTTGGTTCCGTAAGATGTTAACTGCTTGGAGTCCCCGACCAAAACCAATCGCCTGTTGTTTATCCGTGACGATACCCGCTTTCCAGTACCAAATATCTGACAACATGACACCGACGAGTCCCGCAACATAATACGTGTACTCATCAAGATCCGCTTCCGTTTCGACCGTCCAATCACGTTCTGCCCAGACGGCCATCCCTTCTGCCATCTCTGCCGTCGATTCAAGAACTTTCGCTCGGATACCACTCGGGCAGTAGGCAATCCATTCTGAAAGACGAAGGGTCACTTCCGGCAACTGATTTGCATACGGCGCAATCAATGCTTGATAAGCAGCTCCCGAAAACGTTCCACGCATCTGGAGGGCCGTCTCCCGAAGGAGCGTCGTCTTGACGTCTGTCGGCAAGTCTTCATGGTCCTCAATCTCATCAATCGCACGCATGCACAGGTAGGCAGACCCGACTGCCTCTTGCAGTTCTTGCGATAGGCGACTGATTGGTATATAAAAGGTTCGGCTCGTCGCTTTTAGTACACGATTCGCATCTTTTTTCAGCTGCTTCGTCTCATTCATTGCTTACACTCCCTCTTTGTCTAAAAAGGTTTCTTTTCTCTACATTACTATACACGATTCGAAAGGAATGAGCATTTTTTTCGTAGAAATGAAAAAAACTTCTTTTGGTCGCGTGCGCACAAAAGAAGTTCACCTCATTATTCAGAACGCTGTTTTAACAACTGACTCATCAATCCGGTACTTCGAGATGCTTCCGCATTTTCATCTTGGATTGCAAGATAAATTTCTTTCCGATGGATGTCGATGTGACGCGGCGCATCGATTCCGAGTTTGATTTGGTCCCCTTCGATTGCAAGAACCGTCAACTCGATATCATCCCCGATTTGAATCGCTTCCCCCGTTTTACGTTTTAAGACGAGCATCAGCGACCACCTACTTCCGTTAGACTACCAATCACATGCCGGTTTGAATACGTTTCATCAAGGATGACTTGTTTCGCTTGCCGACGTTTCGTCTCCATGACGAACGGTGCGCGTAAGTTCGTCGTCGACTCCTCGAACCGTTCACGTAACGTGACCGTCGTATAGACAGCGACTTGTGCCGTATCTTGGATACCGAGTTGTTCTTTCGCTGATTCTGGTAATTCAAAGACATACTCCGGATCAATCCAAAACGGATTCGTCACGACGAATGCGCATTCCGTTTGATCAATCGATTGGAAGGACCAGAACGGAATGCCTTCTCCGAACGGTAATAAGATAAAACGACGTGCCTCTGGAAAACCGGGTACTTCGGAAGCGAACGTGATGATTTCACTTTCCTCGATTTGAACCGTTCCAAAAAAATCTGTTTCGATATGCATGTGATTATCCTTCCCCATCGAATATGCCGCCGACTGGCCACATATCCAGTTGATTTTGTTCCCGTAGGTAAATTTCTGTCGTGCCTGGCGTGACGTTTAATTCCGGTCGATGTATCTCAACATCGATTTGCGGTTTTTGCGCCGTATAGTTGACACGCACCTCTGCCGGTGTGTAATTGATTTTGACCCGGTCGAGACTGCGTGGCGTAAAGCCGAGCGTCGTCACTTCTGCCGGTGGTGCTTGCCGGGATGTCGCGATGCGAGCAACGGCATCTCCCCGTTGCTCGATCCGCATCAACTGATCCCCTTCAGCTGCTGCCCGCCCGACTGCTTGTTGTCCCATTTGTCGTCCGTAATCAGCATAACGCTGAACGGATTCAAATGCCGGGATTCGTCCGATTTCAATCCATGCCTGGGATGAATCAATTTCGAGTCGTGCCGCGACCGTTTCGAGCGACAGCTCGCCTTTCGGTTGCTCGATTGACAAGGACGCTTGTTGTTGGTGTTGTTCAAGCGTCGCCCGTGTCGTATTGATACCGATTTTAGCAGACGTTTGACGCATTTCAAGATGCGGAAGGTTCATCTCCCGTCACCTCCTTAACGTAGGAAATCGAGTAGTGTCGGTTGAATGATTCGCGCACCGGCACTGAGTGCGGCCCGGTGAAGCGTCTCGTACGATTTGAGTTCCATGATGACTTTTTCCGCTTCGATGTCTTCGTTATCCGACATGACGGATTTCGCGATGATTTCTTGATCTTCAAGGCGTGACGCATTCAGTTCAAGACGATTGACGCGTGCTCCGAGATCCGCTCGTGTCTCGACCGTTTGATTCAGCATCGTGTCTAAATCCTTTAGCATCCCTGACAACTCGGCTCCATTGTTTGAGCTATCGACGGCTCCCGTGTCTGAGACACCACCAAGCGCATCATATAATTTTTTTAGTGTTGTAAACGTCTCTGCGCTAAACACGCTCGTCGGCGAGACATTGACCTGGACTTCGATTCCTGACGACACTTCATAGCGGATTACTTCGCTGTCTTTACCGCCCGGGTTTCCGTCCGTAAAGACCGTATCGACAGACTTACCAGGCGTCGCTAAATACTCTTTTAGACCTTCCATCGAAACGAACGGTTGATCCGTCTTCGTTCCGTTGAAGATGACTTTTTCATTGTATTTCGTGTTGGCGAGTGTCCCGATGTGTTCAATCAGCTGCCCGACCTCACTTTGAATTGCTTTTCGTTGTGTCGCGTCATACGTATCCGTTGCTGCTTGCGTCGTCAATTCACGAACACGACTCATCGCTGACGTCACTTCGTTCAGTGCCGAATCGGTTAAGTCCATCCAACCTGTCGCTTCGTTGACGTTCTTTTTGAACTGTTCGACTTCACGGACTTCTGTCCGGTAACGGATTCCTTGCATCGCGACGACGGGGTCTTCCGAGGGACGTTGGATTTTTTTACCGCTGATCAATTGCTCTTGTAATGTGCTTAATTTTTGGTAGCTTGACGATAAGTGTCCGATATTCGTTTTCGTCAGCATCGTTTGCGTTACTCTCATTTAGTCATCACCGTCCTACGATTCCCATACCGTTGATGATCTTATCGAGCATCTCATCAACCGTCGTGATATTACGCGCTGCCGCGTTGTAAGCATGTTGGTACTGAATCATCATCGTCATCTCTTCATCGATTGAGACAGCCGAGACTGACATACGGCGCTGTTCCGCGCTTTCCATCAAGACGGCCGAGCTTTGCCCGAGTCGCGCGACTTGGTCGGTCGCGACCGCCATGTCACCGATGACGTTTTGATAAAAGGAACCGATTGTCGTTGTCGTATCCGACTGGTCGAAACGAATGCTTGCCGTCTTCATGTTGGCGAGCTTCAAGGCACCGGCGCTGTCCCCGATGTTTCCATCCGTCGACGTCGCGATGTTATCGAGACTCCTCTTGATTTCGCTTCCTAGTGCGATCGTCTTCGCTGTGATCGGACCGTTGGATGAACCGAAAAATTCGTTTGTCCCGTTCGTCCCGTCTTTTTTAAGATTCCCTGCGTGGGCTGTGTTGAAGGCTTCGGCAAATGTTGCTGCCATCTCATCGAGGTGCCCTTGCATGTTGACGTATTCGCCCGTTGCTTGACCATTCTCGACATGACCATACATCTCAATCAGACCGATTAGCCGTCCTGATGAGAAGCCGCCTGCTGTGTCAAATGAAATCGTTTGTGAATCTGTTTTAAACCCTGTATAGAGTCCGTTCGCATCGGTCGTGAACGTGAGTGTCCCGGCCTTCGGTAAATCCGAGTCGACTGCAAGCAACTTATCGCCGTTCGGTAGTTTAATCCGGACATCGATTCGTCCTTCTGCCGTTTTGACGGTATTTCCGAGCTGCCCTTGCTGGATCGCATCGCTGTCGACGGAGACTTTTTCAAAGTCGACATATTCAGCGAGCTCATCAAAGTAACGGTCCCGCTCATCGTATAGCGCATTCGGTAAGACGCCGAGCGGCTCAACCGTATGGATTTCCGCATTGATATTGTGAATTTTTTTGAACAAATCGTTGACTTTTTTCGTCGAGACGTCGATTTCGCTTTTCAGGTCGCCTTGCACTTGATTAAGCGCCTTCGCCATGTAGTTGAACGTTTGCGTCAAGGTTTCTGCTTTTTGACGGACGACACTGCGCGCCCCGGAATCTTGCGGATTCGTCGACAGTGTTTGAAGCGACTCCCAAAATCCATCAAAAGCTTTTGATAGACCGGTATCCGACGGTTCATTGATGATGTCTTCCATTCGGCCGAATGCCGCTTCTTTCGTACCATAGTACGATGTCTTCGTCGCTTCGTCGCGATACTGTTTATCGAGCATCACGTCACGCACCCGTTCAAGCAATTCCCCTTTGACCCCTGTGCCGATTTGCCCCATCTTGCCCGTTCCGATCGACATTGAGAGTTGCTCTGTCGTCGCCATGATTAAGCGCTGACGTGAAAAACCAGCCGTTCCGGCGTTCGCAATATTGTTTCCTGTGGATTGGAGCGCCCATTGGTTCGTCGTCAGTGCCCGACGTCCTGTCTCAAGCCCCATAAAAGTTGATGCCATTCGTCTACCTCCTTAAGCATTCCGGTTAAAGTGTGTGCGGTCGAGTGCGGACTGACCATATGTAAAATCATCGGCTTCCGGGATCAGCAATTGTAAGTGCCAATCGAGATAATGAAGCGATTGTTCGAGTAATTCAGCGTTCAAGTCGTTCAGTCGTTTGAGCTGACCGATCGTCTGTAACAAGCGGCGTAATGAAGCGACATCCTCCGGGTGATCTTGTAACCACTCGGTCATCGTCACCTGTCCCATCCGTTCAAGCCGTTGTTGTTCGAGCTGTTCAATCCGTTTCAGATGTACCGGTTCTTCTTTGACGATTTGTGAGAGTCGCTTCATATCATTTTGAATCAAAATTGTCTTTTTTTCTTTTGCAAGATCCAATAAAGCATCGTGCTCACTTACGAGTTGTTCAAGGATTTCCATCCGATTGCCTCCTCACAGTTTGCTCTTCATATAAAAAGCGACCCGCGCATCCGTGCCCCGAGTCGCCTCTACTGTCATAGTTGTCCCTCTTACAAGTTCAAAAAACGCTCCGCGATTTTTTTCACGTCTGGTTTATAGGTTCCATCCTGAATGGCTTGACGAAGGGATTCGATTTTTTCGGTCCGTGATGTTGGTGTCTCATTGAAACGCGCACGCGCTTCACTCGAGATTGTCACTTCATCCGGCCGATTCGTACGTTTTGCTTCTGTTCCTTCTACTGCTTGATTTCTTTCGTACGCTTTAGGCATATTCACCCATTTCGTAGAATCAATTCGCATGTGAACACCTGCTTTCTAGATTACAAGATTCTTAATTCATGTTCGATACGTTCTCGGTTTCGAAGGGGCAGAAGAATCTAGCATCGCTTGGGCGAGGTCGCGTCGTAATTTCTCACGACAATCGGCACAGATCGTACCGTCACGGGTAGGTTTCCCGCAACTCTCACACGTGATTTCCATCTGTGTGATTTCTGACATCAGTAAACGCCCATCCCTAATGTACCGGAGGACTGTTTCTCGTTTGACCCCGACCGCTTGCTCAACATCAATAGGTGAGGTTCGGATTTTCCGCCGTTCTCGCAGGAACTCACGCACCTTCTCAAAATCAGTATGATCTTTCCTAATGCAATCGATGCACAGGTCAGAAGATTGACGAATAAATAATTTCCCGCAAGATTTGCAGTTTAATACATCCATTTCCTTCACCTCATTATGAATATCGGCAGAAATGAAGAATTCTTAAACACTTCGAAATAAAGTTACGGCAGAAATTTCTTTTGCACCTGCTTCATGTAGTCGCAAAGCCGCTTGATGCAAGGTCGTTCCCGTCGTATACACATCATCGACGAGTAAAATCGTTTTCCCCTCGACGGAAGTGATCACTTCATACGGATTGGCCCGAGACAGGCGCTCTCGCCTCGCCTTGCGACTTTGCGCCGGACCATCTGAACGTGCCAAACACAATGTGACCTTTCCACGCATCATCCGGGCGATGCCTTCCGCCTGATTAAAACGCCGTTCGCTCAGTCGCTCTCGACTGAGCGGAATCGGCACAATGAAATCCTGTTTCACTTTTACCTTCTTCAGCTCTTCTTTAAACACGTCCAACAGCGCCGTATCCCCTAAAAACTTATAGCGCTTCAAAAAATCCTTTGCGGTTGCCTCATATAAAAATAATGGGTCCGTCTTCAAATCATAACCGAGTCGCCGCCACTGCTGACAATCGCTGCAAAGGGTGAGACCCGGTTTTCCACAATCCGTGCATTCCCCTCTTTTTACAAACTTTATTTTACAGGTTCGACATACCGTTTGCCTAGTCCATACGTTCGACAATGACCAGCTCGGTAAAAAAAATTGTTGGCAAAGCAGACAATTCATCGGAAACCCTCCCGGTTCGCACGCTGAATATCAGCGATTGCTTCGTATAACGCATTCGATCGATCATTTGCGAAAAAGATGACGTCCCCACTCGGGAAATCGACATCTCGCCCGACACGTCCACTGATTTGAATCAATGCCGCTGCCGTAAACGACACGTCTGCATCGACGACCGCGACTTGGACATTCGAAAAGGTGACGCCACGTTCTAAAATCGTCGTCGTCAATAAAATCGTTGCTGTCGTCCGAAAGCGTTCGACCTTAACGATCCGGTCAGGATCTGCCGCGTGGACCGTTTCAGCCGTTAATCCCGCTTGTTCGAGTCGCTCCTGCCATAACGCGAGTACGGCAACGGTCGGCACAAAGACGAGTCGTGGTTTGTCTGCGTGACTGTGAAGCCATTCAATCAAATGGGCTGGTGTATAGGAAAAGTGGAGTTGCGGAACGGGTAACGGGAAGCCGTGATACCGCCGCATCAGGCGGACGGTCGGCAGGCGTTTGTTCCTAAAGGAAGGGGTTGCACTGAGAAGGATGAGTGATGCCGCGCGGCACATCACCCGTTTGACGTAGCGATGTAGCGTCCGGTCCGTACTATAGGGAAAGGCATCGACCTCATCGATGAAGACGACGTCAAAGCAAGCACGGTAATGAATCAATTGATGGGTCGTACTGATCGTAATATCTCCGAGCTGAAGACGTTCCTCCGAGCCGCCGAACAACGAGACGATTCGCGCGTCCAAAAAAGCACGTTTGACGTGTAACGTTAATTCTCGGACGACATCCGCCCGTGGCGTCGTGATGAGGACACGTTTCTTCAGACGCAGTGCCGTCTCGATGCCAGGAAACAGCATCGGTGTTTTTCCTGCACCGCAGACAGCGTGGACGAGCAAACGTCCTTGTTGCTCAATCGTTCGTTCAATCGCCGTCGCAATCCGTTGTTGGTCGGGTGTTAATGCGAGCGGCTCGTGCCGACTCGGCAGGACGGAGTCAAGCGGACGGGCATCTGTGACGAGCGTATCACACGTTCTTAATTTACCGAAGATGAGGCAGTGCCGACAATAGTAACAGCGTTTCCCGCATGTACATGGTCCGCGTGTCGGCAGTCCCCCGCATCGTTGACACCGCCATGTCACAGCAGGGTACCGACGTTCATTCGAACCAAGCGAAACCTTTACTTGATCGCTCGGAATCAGGCGTCCTCGAATATCCATGACTCACTCCCTTTCTTGATGAGACTCCCCCTCCTTTCGTCAGTCTTGCGTGCGCTTCCTGCCGGCAGTGTAAAGATGAGTCAAAAAAGAAAGAACATCCCATTGAAGTGATGTTCTTTCTCGGTGCAACACTTGTTTCATTAATCCGCTTTGTACCACGTGATCCCGATCGCACCAGGACCAAGGTGTGTCCCGATAACCGGACCGAACACGCTCATTTCAATGTGCGCTTTCGGGAACCGTTGCTCGAGCACTTCGATTTCAGCGCGTGCTTTGGCATCGTCTTCGGCATGGATGACACCGATGACATATCCTGCACCCTCATTATGAATCGTATCTTCCATCATCTCTTCAATCCGTTTAACCGCCCGTTTGAACGTCCGAATCTTTTCGAACGGAACGATTTTCCCATCGACGAAATGAAGAACCGGTTTAATCTTTAAGAAAGAACCAACGACGGCTTGCGTCATACTGAGACGTCCGCCCCGTTGTAAATGCTCTAAATCATCAACGACGAAATACGCACGAATCATCACTTTAAGATTTTCAAGACGTGCGACGATTTCTGTTGCCGTCGCCCCGGCATCACGCATCCGAACTGCCTCCTTCACTAAGAATGCTTGCGGCATACATGAAATTCGTGAGTCGACCGGGTGAACTTGAACGTGATCAACCATCATATTAATGGTATGTAAAGCTTGATACGTTCCACTAATCCCGCTTGATAACGTAATTCCGATGATATCCGTTCCCGCCGGTAGTCGTTCAAAGGCATCCGTGATGTCACCGATGTTCGGCTGCGAAGTCGTTGGCAGACTTCCCGTTTGAATCTTCGCATAAAACTCAGGGACTGAGATATCGAACCCTTCCCGGTATGCGTCACCATCAAAAATGACGCTGAGCGGTGCGACATGAACATTATTTTCTTCACAATAGGTAGTTGGCAGATAGGCTGTACTATCCGTTAAAATCACAATCTGGCTCATCCGTGAATTTCCTCGCTTTTAAGAGTTCCGTCGTGACTTGTAATTTTCTGACACGTCACAATCGTTATTAAGTGTATCATAGTTCATTTCGATACAAAAACAAAGACGGCGCCGCTTTGGCAACCGTCTTTTTATTATACGACGACGACCCAGCCGCGTCGGATTGCTTCGACGACAGCACCTGTCCGGTCGGGTACATTCATTTTCCGCAAAATTGAGGAAACATGATTTTTGACTGTTTTCTCACTGATATAGAGCGTATCACTAATCGCCCGGTTCGAGAAACCGTCAGCAAGCAACTGCAGTACTTCGCACTCACGACGCGTCAAGACGTGTAACGGCGCTTCCGCGACACGTTTTTCAATCGGTTGGGAAGACATCGTTTGTTTCATCTTCATCAAACGACGGTACTCTTGCAAAAGGTTTGGTGTGACTTTCGGGTGGACGTATCCCCCTTCGCGATAGACGGAACGAATCGCATTCACGAGTTCATCCGTCGCCATTTCTTTCAGAAGATAACCAACCGCTCCTGCGCCTAACGCGTGCATGACGTACGTTTCATCGTCATGAATCGACAAAATGATGACGCGGACATCCGGATGGACCTCCATGAGACGTTTTGTCGCTTCAACACCATTGACTTGCGGCATATTAATATCCATTAAGACGATATCCGGTTGATGGGCTTCGACGAGTGGAATCACTTCCGCTCCGCTCGCCCCTTCTGCGACAACGATGAATTCTTCTTCAAAATCAAGAATCCGTTTGACGCCTTCCCGGAATAACTGATGATCGTCGATGATGACTACTTTTACTTGCTCGTTATTCACTGTGTTTCCCCTCTCGCTTCGGATTCTTCGATCGGAATCCCTACCTTGATGACCGTCCCTTTATCTGGTTTCGTTTCGATTTCAAACGAACCATCAATCAATTCAATTCGCTCACGCATGCCAACAAGTCCAAACGACTCATCGCACGAAGCAAAAATTTCATCAAAGTCAAACCCGATCCCATTGTCCTTCACATGAATACGGACAGAATGTTGATACTGTTCTATGATAATACGAATATCACTCGCTTTGGAATGCTTAACTGCATTTTGGACGGCTTCTTGAACAATTCGGAAGACAGCGACTTCATACGTCGACTCAATCCGCTCCCCACCGCCAAGATAATTAAAATGAATCGGAATGTTCGAAATTTCCTGCATATGACGAAGATAACGCTCGAGTGTCGGAACAAATCCAAGATCATCGAGTGTCATCGGACGTAAATCATAAATGATCCGGCGAATATCCGCGAGCCCGTCACGAATCAAGATCCGGAGGCGATGTATTTCTTCAAAGGCTGCTTCTGCTCCGTTATGCTGGTGAATCTTTTCAATCAAATCTGCACGAATCAAAACGTGAGCAAGCGTTTGTGCTGGTCCATCGTGCATGTCTCGAGATAAGCGCCGTCGCTCATTCTCAGCCGACTGAAATACTTTTAAACCCATCTCTTGTTTTTGCATCGCCTTTTCATACTTTTCATTCATGACCTGCATATCGTCCGTCAAAAAATTCAGGACAACCGAGACGCGACTGATCAGCATATCGGCTCGCTCAATCGTCTCATCAAGGTGGACTAAGCGACGCTCGAGTTCATCCCGCCGCTTTCGGCAGTTCATTTCATCCCGTTGGTTGATGAACGACTCGAGTTGAAGGGCATTCGCCGTTTCGTAGGCGCTTCTGACGTCTTGTTCGGAGTAATGATCGAAGTTCTTGCTGACGACGACGAGTCGTGCTTTTGAATCCTTGATCAGTCGTTCCAGTCGTTCGGCTTCTTTAATATAGTCATGAACACGCGTCTTCAAATCCCGTAACTCCTGTTGGATTTCTGCGTATTGTTCTCTTGAATCTTCTGTAATTCGAACGATTTCTTCCCGACTTTCTTCTACGACACCAATGATGTTCTGTACGATATCATTCAAGGACAGCCGCTCCCTCATCTCATTCGTCATGCTACTCCCTCCAGTCCCCCGTGGTTGTCTCTCTCCCGATTCGTCGTTATGCTAGAAAGAACTAGTTAACGAGGAGGACATTTTTGATTATGTCATTATTTAATTATTATACAGTAAAAGAAAATGGTTTCCATGAAATCATTATACAAAAGTCACGATTTATTACATATTTAGCACGCGCTACCTCTGAGCAAGAAGCACAGGGCTTCATCACGGCGATTAAAAAGCAACACCATGACGCCAATCACAATTGTTCAGCGTACGTCATCGGTGAACGAAATGACATTCAAAAAGCGAATGATGATGGTGAACCGAGTGGAACGGCCGGCGTTCCGATGCTCGAAGTGTTGAAAAAACGTAATCTCCGGAATACGGTTGTCGTCGTCACCCGCTACTTCGGAGGAATCAAGCTCGGTGGCGGTGGTTTAATCCGTGCTTACGGCACAAGTGTCTCAGAAGGATTGAATACAATCGGCGTCATCGAACGCGTTTCCCACGACCTCCTTGAAGTGACGGTCGATTACACATGGCTCGGAAAATTAGAAAATGAACTCCGGGCGACGCGTCACCTCATCGACCAAATCCATTACCTCGATCATGTTCAAATCGACGTCCTCGTCAATTCAGACGATGTCGCCCCATTCATCGAGTGGATGACGAACTTGACGAATGGGCAAGCGAAGATACACGAAAATGGTTCTCGCTACATCGAGCACGATGTGACCTGACGTGACATTCTGTCTCGACCTGCTATACTGTTTGTAAAGAATTTAAAAGTTTTTTAATTATTCAGTAAAGTTAGGGGCAATGAACAGTGGAGGATTCTACACGATCTCGTTCTAATAACCGAAAATCAAAACGCTCTTGGTTTAAGATTTTCGTCACCGTATTTCTCATCGTCTTAGTCACAGGTGGCGCTACGTTCGCCTACGTCGCATATAAAACCTTTCAAACAGCCAACAAAACAGAAGTAAAATTATCCCGTGGTGAAAAATCAGAAAAACGTCCAGCGGCCGTCGATTTGACGAAAGATCATTTCTCCGTCCTGCTCGTCGGGACGGACGAACGCCCTGGTGACACTGCTTCACGATCAGACACGATGATTGTCGCCACCTTCAACAAAGCGGAAAAGAAAGTCAGCATGTTGAGTATCCCCCGGGATTCCCTCGTCATGATTCCGTCTGTCGGCTACGAAGATAAAATTAATCACTCGTATGCGTTCGGAGGAATCGATTCAACGATTGAGACGGTCGAGAACTTGCTCGATATCCCAATCGACTATTATGGCTCAATCAACTTTAATGGTGTCGTCGCGATTGTCGATGCAATTGGCGGAGTCGACGTCGACGTCAAGTTGCCGATCGACACACTCGATTCATCTGATCAACAGAGCGGCGTCAAGCTCGATCCCGGCGTTCAGACATTAACCGGTGAAGAAGCACTCGCCTATGCCCGGATGCGCTACGAAGATCCCGAAGGTGACATCGGCCGTACAAAACGCCAACAACAAATTTTACAAGCCATCATCGATGAATCGACTTCGCTCGGTTCAATCACAAAGTTGAATCAATTGATGCAAGCGACCGGCGATAACTTCCAAACGAACATGTCGTTAACGGAAGCATTCCAGCTGCAGCCGTTCATCAAGTCACTCGCGACCGTCAACCGGATCGACTTAGAAGGATCGGATGCCCGAATCAACGGCGGCTATTACTACAAGCTGGATGAAGAGTCGCTCCAAGAAGCAAAAAACATGTTAAAAGAACAACTCGCTCTGCCGACGAACCAGGCAAGTGAGGCATCAGCTGACGATTCAGGGACAAAAGATGATACGTCGACTGAAGCAAACTGACTTTGAGGCGTTGTTCGCATTACAAAAACGTGCTTATCAAATAGAGGCGGAGTTAATCGGTACGACCGATTTTCCACCTTTGCGCCAAACATCGGCTGAATTGACGCAAGAAGCTCCGCTCGGTTACGTCTTGACGTCCGAATCCGGACTCATCGGTTGCCTGACGTATTCCGATCGGACGATTACACGTCTGCTCGTCGCACCCGATTTTTTCCGGCAAGGTGTCGCCTCTCGTTTACTGCACCATGCGCTTGCAGCAGAGGATCTGCAGTTCGTCTCAACGGCAAAATTGAACGCGCCGGCGATTGCGCTTTATCATCAATTCGGTTTCATCGAAGACGCGACGACCGTCCGGCAAGACATCGCCCTCGTCCACCTCAAGCGTAAGACTGGAAACAATGGAGCTGACTCATAAGTCAGAGTAAAATCAATCCTTATGTCGTACGTTTCCGACAACAATCAAATGGCCGATGATTCTCTCTTTTATGGAATCATCGGCCATTTCTATTTCCGTACTTTTCGCTCATGCCGTCTTGAAACCTATCCAAGTCACATATGGAAAAGTTCGCATTCCTTGTCCAAAACGATTACGCGCTGTCTATTAGAAAGACAGCGCGTTCAGGCTGTAGACAAAGTGCCATCGGGAGATCAAGCGTCTTTTTTCGTTGCTTTCCTCGGGCGAGGCGCAAGCCGTTGCTCCTTGATCCTAACGGACAAGAAGCAGGGTCTTGCCTGCCTCTAAAAGTGCGTTAAAAACGCACTTCTCCCCGCAGGAGTCAACGAAACGTGACGCTTTTTAGGTAACACTATGACGGAAATCCAGTCATGCAGACGGTTTAGGGCGCAATCTGTCTCGAATCGCTTTTAAAGCGAAAAGCAATCGGTCGCGACCCTGCAGCTTTGCTGTAGCGGCGCGGAAGATTGCCGCTTTGAAGACGAGGCGAGACAGGGAAGCGCGACCGGATTGTCTCTCGTTATCGCATGTTGACGCTTCATAAGAGTTTGTCTACACGCTGTACGCGCTGTCTATTAGAAAGACAGGGCGTTTTTAGTTTGTATCATACCTAGATGAAGTAACGGCCGGTTAGACACTCCTCTGTGTTAAGCGAGACCAATCCCGCTTAACACCATTCCAATCACTGCTCCAAGTAAAACGATGCGTAACGGCGACTGGTTATAAAAACGAAGTAAACAAAAGAGCCAGAAGGCGACGAAGAAATCGAGACTCGTCTCGACGCTCGATGTAAAGATCGGGTCATATAAGGCGGCTAACAACAAACCAACGACCGCTGCATTGACGCCGATCAACATCCGTCCGACCTGTTTATTCATTCGGACGCGATCCCAAAACGGGACGACGCCAATCACGAGCAGAAAACCGGGTAAAAAAATCGCCAATGTCGCGAGCAGACCACCCGACACACCTGAAATGACCGTCCCGAGGTAGGTCGCAAATGTAAAGAGTGGACCGGGAACAGCCTGGGCCGCGGCATACCCCGCTAGAAAGTTCGTTCCGTCCATAAATCCTGGTACGAGTGCCTGGTTGAGAAACGGTAAGACGACGTGACCGCCACCAAACACGAGTGCACCGGCATTGTACATGATGCTCGCGAGCTGCACGTTTCCCGTCGCTACCGTTGCTAAAATCGGTGTCGCGACCAACAAACCGAAAAAGAGTATGAGCGCACTGATGCTCCATACGCGTGATACGTGAATGGCTAACGGTTGACCAGATTGTGGTTCAACTTTAAACAAGAGTAATCCGAACAATGCCGCCAGTAGTAAGACACCGACTTGCGCAAGCGGATGATCGAAGATTAAGACACCTGCAAGCGCAAGCAACATCAACGCTAACCGCTTTGGTCCAACAGCAAGCTTCATCCCCATTCCGAGTACAGCATCGGCAACAATCGCCACCGCGACGAGTTTCAGACCGTGAATGAATCCCGCATCGGTCAAATCGTAGGTTGTCGCAAGCAATGCGAACATGATCAATAACAGACTCGACGGTAATGTAAACCCGATAAAGGAAATGATTGCACCGACGACGCCACCACGAATCAACCCGATTCCCATCCCGACTTGACTCGATGCCGGACCGGGAAGAAACTGGCAAAGTGCCACAAGATCAGCGTAGCCTTTCTCGTCAATCCACTTCCTTCGTTTGACGTATTCTTCATAAAAGTATCCGAGATGCGCGACAGGACCTCCGAACGATGTCAAGCCGAGCTTCAAAGAGACGATGAAGATTTCTATCCATCTACTCATTTCTCCACCTCCAACACCTAGTATACGAAACGTTTGTAAATTTTTTGTGACAGCTTACAGTTCAGTCGACTTTTGTTTTCCGTATGTCCCCTTTCTCCACAATGCTTCGATTGGTCCTTGGTGATGGTGTCGTAAATACCAACGCGAGAAAAACGTTTGGCAGGCTAATAAGATGAGAGCTCCTAACGTCCCTTGCCACAGCGGAATCGTGCCGTATGTCCCGGATAAGAAAACAAGGACTGTAAAAACGAGTGTGTGCGTCAAATAATTCGTTAGCGCCATCCGTCCGAGCAAGCGGAACCCTTCCATTCGCAGGCCGGCCCGAACGGCCAAGGCGATGGCTGTCGCATAAGTAATGGCGAGCGTTCGTCCGGACAACCAGACGAAAAAGTAATTGATTAGTCCATCTGCGACCCGCCCTTGGTGAACGCGAATAATTTGCGTTAGTGCAGGGAGCGACAAAATCAAGCTTACGAGGAACCCTATGATGAGCAATCGTGTTGTCGGTGGCCGCACTGAAAAGCGTTCCATCAAATAGGCGCCGATTAAAAAGAGAGATAAAATTTCCGGCCAAAGCATCAACGTATTTCCGAGTGCATCCGGCAATTGGACGGTCGCATGATAAATGAAATAACCTCCGAGATCACGTTCGGCAACAAGATCGGTCAATCGACCGTCCGGTTCAATGATGGAACGATCGCCTTCTGATTGAGCAAAGAGATAAATTGAAAGATAGAGAGAGACCGTATACAGTTGGAGGGCAAGACCGATGAAGAGTTTGGTCAGCGGTCGTGTTTTGACGAAGAGCAACAAAAGGAATCCGCAAAACGCATACGTTTGGAGAATGTCACCTTCCCAAAACAATAAATGAATGAGACCAATCGCAAATAAAATCGTCAAACGGCGAACAAAAATCCACAGCGAACGCTTTTTTTGACGGAGCCGGTCGATGAAGAGGATAAAGCCAGCACCAAACAACGCGCTAAACAACGTATAAAACTTCGTTTGAATGAACAAATCAAAGAAAAGCCGGAGCAATCGGTCGACTTGTCCCATATCGGACACGAACCGTTCCCCGAGAAAACTCGGCATATTGACGAGCAAAATCCCACATAGTGCAAAACCACGGAGGACATCCAAATAAATAATCCGTTCTTTTTCCGCTATCGGATTCATAATAGTCTCCTTAATCGTCAATCAGCCGCCCAAAAATCAAATTTTGAGCGGCTGATTGGTCATTTTGATGTAAGTCGTTCGAGTAAATTCAATAATGGACGATAGCGTTCGCCAAGTAGTCCGAGGGATTCGACTAAGATATCGAGCACAATCAATAACATGATTAACGAAACGAGTGCCCCGATGGAATTCGTTTGTGAAAATAAAATCGCTGTCATACCGAAAATCGAACACAACCCATAAATCACGAGCACAGCTTGGCGCATCGTAAATCCAAGATCGAGCAGACGATGATGAAGGTGGGCTTTGTCTGGTGCGAACGGTGGTTTCCCTTGAAGAACACGCCGGACGATTGCAAACAACGTATCGGAGATCGGAATCCCGAGCAAGATGACCGGAACGGCAAGCGAGAACAAGGTCACGTTTTTAAAACCGAGTAACGATAAGACACCAAGCATGTATCCAAGGAACAAGGCCCCTGTATCCCCCATGAAAATCTTCGCCGGATAAAAATTGTGGAACAAAAAGCCGAGCGTGCTCATCAAGAGTAAAATCGCGACGATCGTCACGTAAACATTTCCTTGGATGACAGCGAGGCTGATCAACGTCAACAACACGATGCTCGAGACACCGGCTGCGAGTCCATCCAGTCCATCAATCAAGTTGACGGCATTCGTAATCCCGATGACCCAAAGAAACGTCAACGGCACACTCCACCAACCGAGAAATAACTGCTGGTCAAACGGCAAGTTGATAAATTCGATTCGAATACCTCCATTTAAGACGATGACGGCAGCAACAATTTGCCCCATCAGTTTCAAACGGGCATTCAATTGGAATCGGTCGTCGAAGGCCCCCGTCAAAATGATGACGAATCCTCCGACTAGAATATGAGTCGCATAGGGACTCGAAGGTTGCAAAATAAAATAGCCAATCATGAACGCGATATAAATCGCCAAACCACCTAGACGTGGCATGATTCGCACATGTACTTTTCGCGCGTCCGGACTGTCAACGGCACCGACTGCAATCGCAAAGCGTTTTACGACGGGTGTGATCAGTAAGGCCGCGATAAAACAGACGATGGACGCAGTCCATAACATAATAACATCACGCTCCTGCGCGAATTATATCATAAAAAAAAAGAGCCGACGAGCGGCTCACATGAAGATCGGGACTTCAGCAGACGGATCATATGTATAAATCCCACGGCCAACCTTTTTGATTGCCGGGTTCGCTTGCTCGACTTTCGCCATCAATTGATAGATGTTACTGATTTGGTGACGGTAACGTAATTCAAGTTCCATTTGAATGTCACGTGCCGACATCGATTCACGTTCACGCATCAAATCACTGATTTGGTGGACGTACACTTCAAGCGGGTAACGCTGATTGACACGCCGTTGTTTTAGAGGGCGTTCTTGTGCTACGGCGACTTCTTTTGAATAATCTCCAGCACCACGACTCAACTCTGCAATCAAGTATTCTGCACGCCGTTGAAGACGGCGGTATTCTTCTTCAATCTCCATCAACTCACGATAAATGTGTTCACTCGTTCCCATGTTTACCCTACCTTCCAAAATTAAACATAAATATTTCAATTATGTTTCAATTGTATGTTTATTGAAATATTACAGACTATAAATTGTCTGTGTAATATATGATTTTTTTAAATATTTAATTATCCTGTAATATTTTCACTAAACACCCGATATAATGGTTACACCTCATATTAACAGAAAGGAGCTAGAACGGAACATATAAATTATAAATTAAACTATCTCAAAAGCACTTATTTTATTCGAAAAGACGTTCTAACTATTGATTTTACACAAAAGGAGACTGGAAAATTAATGGACAAATTAACTAAAATATTGTCGTTTGCACTAGTACTTTTGCTTCTACTCACGGTTGCGTTTCCGTCTTCTTTAGTATCGGCAGCTAGCGGTACTTCTTTTACGAAAACGACTTATAAAACAACAGATTCTTTAAATCTTCGGACATCCAATACAACTACGTCGAAAAAGTTGACGACGATTCCGAAAAATACACAGATCAGCTCATCTTATCGTAAAGGGAATTGGTACAAACTCTCTTATCAAGGAAAGACGGGTTACGTGCTAGGAACATACTTAAAGAAAGTCGTCACAGGGACTTCTTTCGTGAGACTTTAACCTATCTGATTAGATTTACACACAGTCAAAAAAGTAAGTACCTCATCTAAGATGAACTGCTCCCTAAATGGTAGACACTAAAAAAAGTGACTCACTTTGGGATTTTTTCTGTTTTCAGACCTCGGTATATTAAATTTAGCTAACTTGGACGGGAGGAGAGGAGATCATGTAAGTAAAATTATATTCAATGAACACCACCACCGCGTCTTAAAGTCGAATTCAAATATCGTTTTTGTATCCGACCGGGCAATTTAATGCACATCGGAATGCAAAATTCATGCCGCGAAAGAGAATTTAGCAGACAAAGGAAGTACCGGTCGCCCGTCTGACCAAGTCAACATCGGACAGGTTCAAATAGGCCTTCAAGAAAAAGTATTTGAACATCAGGCCATCCGTCCGTTGTCATAGCAATAAGTTTTCCCGAGTAACTCCGTGATGAAATAGAAAGAGAAGAGGTCAATGATGAGTCTCAACTCATCGTCGGCCGGAATCAACAGTTCATCGAGAACCGTGTAAGGGCTTGGTGGCATATTTGGAAGGTCGTTATCATCCAGATCGCCTTCAAATATAGATTAGTTACAGCCAGTATATTCCGGAATAGCATATTACAGTGCCATCCCGGTGCCCAGCGGCGTGTCAAAAGGGTGATCGATCGAAAGATAAAAACAGAGGAGCATCAGCCCCTTCGGGACGATGCTCCTCTGTTTAAAATTATATGAGGTTTTGTACAATATCCAAGTCATCTGATTGCAGCTTAGCTGCAAGGTACCTCTTTTATAAAATTTCCATTAGATGGACGCAATTCACTTTTTTACTTTCTGCTCCTGGTAAACAAACAGGACCGCTCAGGGAAGCGGTCCTTTTCCTCACATGAAAAGAGATCAATCAGATGAAACAACGAACCATCAGGGAATGGCACGTTGTCGTTAGCGACTAGCTAAGATTTGCTCAAGGGAAAGCAAATCTGTCGAATCGACACGATAGTCTGCCTCATGTAACGTCGTTTCCGGTCCAACGCCGACAGCATACATGCCTGCCGCGTGGATGGCCGTAATACCGGCTGCTGCATCTTCTACACCGATACAGCGACTCGGGTCGACGTCAAGCGCTTCAGCTGCCTGTAAAAACACTTCAGGGTGTGGTTTAGACTGAGCAACTGTTGCCGCATCGACGATATCATCGAAATAGTGTCGGACCTTTAGTGCCTCAACGACTGTCAGCGCATTTTTCGAAGCCGACGCCATACCGATTTTCAGCCCAGCAGCCCGAATTTCATCCAAGAACGAAATAATTCCCGGAAGAAGATCTTGTTCTGAGATATGTTGAATCAACTCGACGTAGTGCTCGTTCTTTTTCGTCGCAAGCGCGTTTTTCTCGGCTTCCGTGAAAGCATGCTGCTTTCCACCGAGCGCCAAGATCCGCTCTAACGAATCGGTCCGACTTACACCTTTAAGTGTTTCGTTGAAATCCCGGTCGAACGGAATCTCAAGCTCCTCTCCGAGTTGCTTCCACGCTAAGTAATGATACTCGGCTGTATCGGTAATCACGCCGTCTAAGTCAAAAATAACCGCTTCAATCGTTGGTGCCATCCGACATCCATCCTTTCATCCATCGTACATGAAAGACAAGAAATCGAATGATTTGCGCAAACGATTGCACTTGCCTCAAGAAATATTTTACCTCTTCATACACCTCTTTGCAAGCGTTATCAAAAAAATGAAATGATGAAGTTCTTTACAACCTGAAATCATTAGAGGTTTTTTCTTGGGAAACTAATCAATAATCATGATAAAAACATTCCACAACTTACTATTATAATGTTTTTTTTAGCTTTTATGAAAAGCTCGCCTAATTATATGACGAATTGTAATATTAAGTGCAACACCTAGCTGAAAACACAAAAAAAACCCATAACGGCCTCGTGTAGAATAGAGTTACCACACAAA
>NZ_JACSMP010000021.1:0-2580 GCF_018618725.1 Exiguobacterium sp. s80
GACCTGGAAAGGTCGGCCGAAGAAGGTGACAGCCCTGTAGCTGAAACTGTTTTCCCTCCAGAGTGGATCCTGAGTACGGCGGGACACGTGAAACCCCGTCGGAATCCGGGAGGACCATCTCCCAAGGCTAAATACTCCCTAGTGACCGATAGTGAACCAGTACCGTGAGGGAAAGGTGAAAAGCACCCCGGAAGGGGAGTGAAATAGATCCTGAAACCGTATGCCTACAAGTAGTCAGAGCCCGTTAATGGGTGATGGCGTGCCTTTTGTAGAATGAACCGGCGAGTTACGATAGCGCGCGAGGTTAAGCTGATGAGGCGGAGCCGTAGCGAAAGCGAGTCTGAATAGGGCGCCATAGTGCGTTGTCGTAGACCCGAAACCAGGTGATCTACCCATGTCCAGGATGAAGGTCAGGTAACACTGACTGGAGGTCCGAACCCACGCACGTTGAAAAGTGCGGGGATGAGGTGTGGGTAGCGGTGAAATGCCAATCGAACCTGGAGATAGCTGGTTCTCCCCGAAATAGCTTTAGGGCTAGCCTCGAGGTTGAGAGTTCCGGAGGTAGAGCACTGATTGGACTAGGGGCCCCCACAGGGTTACCGAATTCAGTTAAACTCCGAATGCCGGCAACTTATACTCGGGAGTCAGACTGCGAGTGATAAGATCCGTAGTCAAGAGGGAAACAGCCCAGACCGCCAGCTAAGGTCCCAAAGTGTATGTTAAGTGGAAAAGGATGTGGCGCTGCCTAGACAGCTAGGATGTTGGCTTAGAAGCAGCCACCATTCAAAGAGTGCGTAATAGCTCACTAGTCGAGTGGCGCCGCGCCGAAAATGTAACGGGGCTAAACATACCACCGAAGCTGCGGATTCCGTAAGGAATGGTAGGGGAGCGTTCCAAACCGCTGTGAAGCTGTACCGGAAGGAGCAGTGGAGCGTTTGGAAGTGAGAATGCCGGTGTGAGTAGCGAAAAGAGGGGTGAGAATCCCCTCCGTCGAAAGCCCAAGGTTTCCTGAGGAAGGCTCGTCCGCTCAGGGTTAGTCTGGACCTAAGCCGAGGCCGAAAGGCGTAGGCGATGGATAACAGGTTGATATTCCTGTACCACCGATCCACCGTTTGAACAATGGGGGGACGCAGGAGGATAGTGACGCATGCGGATGGAAGTGCATGTGTAAGTTTCGAGATTGTCTGATTGGCAAATCCGTCAGGCACCAAGATCGAGGAACGACGCGGAGTCCCCTAGGGACGAAGGTCACGATTTCACACTGCCAAGAAAAGCCTCTAGTGAGGTGGAAGGTGCCAGTACCGTAAACCGACACAGGTAGGCGGGATGAGAATTCTAAGACGCGCGGGATAACTCTCGTTAAGGAACTCGGCAAAATGGTCCCGTAACTTCGGGAGAAGGGACGCTCTACATGAGTAGAGCCGCAGTGAATAGGCCCAAACGACTGTTTAGCAAAAACACAGGTCTCTGCTAAATCGCAAGATGACGTATAGGGGCTGACGCCTGCCCGGTGCTGGAAGGTTAAGGGGATGGGTTAGCGCAAGCGAAGCTTTGAACCGAAGCCCCAGTAAACGGCGGCCGTAACTATAACGGTCCTAAGGTAGCGAAATTCCTTGTCGGGTAAGTTCCGACCCGCACGAAAGGCGTAACGATTTGGGCACTGTCTCAACGAGAGACCCGGTGAAATCATAGTACCTGTGAAGATGCAGGTTACCCGCGACAGGACGGAAAGACCCCATGGAGCTTTACTACAGCCTGATATTGAGGCTTTGTGCATGATGTACAGGATAGGCGGGAGACGTCGAGACCGGAGCGCCAGCTTCGGAGGAGTCACCCTTGGGATACCGCCCTTCATGCATAGAGTCTCTAACTCGCAGCCGTAATCCGGCTGGAGGACCGTGTCAGGCGGGTAGTTTGACTGGGGCGGTCGCCTCCTAAACAGTAACGGAGGCGCCCAAAGGTTCCCTCAGAATGGTTGGAAATCATTCGTAGAGCGCAAAGGCAGAAGGGAGCTTGACTGCGAGACCTACAAGTCGAGCAGGGACGAAAGTCGGGCTTAGTGATCCGGTGGTTCCGCATGGAAGGGCCATCGCTCAACGGATAAAAGCTACCCTGGGGATAACAGGCTGATCTCCCCCAAGAGTCCACATCGACGGGGAGGTTTGGCACCTCGATGTCGGCTCATCGCATCCTGGGGCTGGAGTAGGTCCCAAGGGTTGGGCTGTTCGCCCATTAAAGCGGTACGCGAGCTGGGTTCAGAACGTCGTGAGACAGTTCGGTCCCTATCCGTCGTGGGCGCAGGAAATTTGAGGAGAGCTGTCCTTAGTACGAGAGGACCGGGATGGACGCACCGCTGGTGTACCAGTTGTTCCGCCAGGAGCATCGCTGGGTAGCTACGTGCGGACGGGATAAATGCTGAAAGCATCTAAGCATGAAGCCCCCTCCAAGATGAGATTTCCCTTTGAGTAATCAAGAAAGACCCCTCAGAGACGATGAGGTAGATAGGTCACGGGTGGAAGCATGGTGACATGCGGAGCTGAGTGATACTAATCGGTCGAGGCCTTGTTCTAGCAGATGATT
>NZ_JACSMP010000023.1:0-1177 GCF_018618725.1 Exiguobacterium sp. s80
AAGTCACGTTGACGAAGCTTGCGCTTCATTCATTGTTTGTATCCGAAGATACGTTTTTTGCCTCATCGTTCAGTTTTCAAAGTCCGATAACAATAATGGTCGGGAAGACAGGATTCGAACCTGCGACCCCTTGGTCCCAAACCAAGTGCTCTACCAAGCTGAGCTACTTCCCGAAAAGTGCACCCTGAGAGATTCGAACTCCCGACCCCTTGATTCGTAGTCAAGTACTCTATCCAGCTGAGCTAAGGGTGCATAATAAGTGCGGTCGAGAGGACTTGAACCTCCACAGTGTTGCCACCACTAGGCCCTCAACCTAGCGCGTCTACCATTCCGCCACGACCGCAAATTATGCTATTTTTTGTTACTTCTATTTAAAAAATGGAGCGGAAGACGGGATTCGAACCCGCGACCCCGACCTTGGCAAGGTCGTATTCTACCACTGAACTACTTCCGCATTATAAATATAAATGGTACGGGTGAAGGGACTTGAACCCCCACGTCAAAGACACTAGATCCTAAATCTAGCGCGTCTACCAATTCCGCCACACCCGCATAAAAATGGTGTGTCATGCAGGATTCGAACCTGCGACCCTCTGATTAAAAGTCAGATGCTCTACCAACTGAGCTAATGACACAAACTAGTATTAAATTAAAAATAAAATGGGGCGACTGATGGGAATTGAACCCACGAATGCCGGAATCACAATCCGGTGCGTTAACCACTTCGCCACAACCGCCATATTAAATGAAAAATGGTGCCGGCAACAGGAGTCGAACCCGCGACCTACTGATTACAAGTCAGTTGCTCTACCAGCTGAGCTACACCGGCAGGTGTAAATGGTGGCTTTGGACGGAATCGAACCGCCGACACGAGGATTTTCAGTCCTCTGCTCTACCGACTGAGCTACAAAGCCATAAAGAAAAAGATCGGTAAATAAAAATGGCGGTCCTGACGGGATTCGAACCCGCGATCTCCTGCGTGACAGGCAGGCATGTTAACCGCTACACCACAGGACCGTGGTAACTTGACGACTTCTATAATGTTATATTAGTCAGTCAAAATTGTCAAATACTTTATTAAAAAAGTATGCCTGGCAACGTCCTATCCTCACAGGGGGAAGCCCCCAACTACTTTCGGCGTTCAAGTGCTTAACTTCCGTGTTCGGCATGGGAACGG
>NZ_JACSMP010000024.1:0-1058 GCF_018618725.1 Exiguobacterium sp. s80
ATGACGGTTTGTCAAATTAAGTGCAACACTTCTTCCGTGAAGACCTCGTATGCAGTTTTCCAGTTGAGACATTTTCGCGGTCTCCCATTGATCCAGGCGAGCGCTTGAGCGAGTTCAGAACGACTGACCTTTCCGAAATCTGTCCCCTTCGGGAAAAATTCACGGAGAAGACCATTGGCGTTCTCGTTACTCCCACGCTGCCAAGAAGAATACGGATCCGCAAAATACATCGGTACGCCTAACGTGTCACGAATTCGTTCATGACAGCTAAACTCTTTTCCACGATCTGTCGTCGCAGTTTGGAACGTTCCCAACGGGAAGTAAAGATGCAATGCTTGAATCGCAGACTCCATCGATTGAGCGGACCGATCTTCCATCGGTACAGCGAGATAAAAACGGCTCTTTCGCTCGACGAACGTTGCGACACAGGCTTTGGATTTCCCTCTACCCGAGACAACAGTATCAACCTCCCAATGTCCGAACGTTTGGCGCCCTTTGACGTCAGACGGACGTTTACTGATTGGCAGTCCGACGTTAAAGCGTCCACGCGTCTCACGTGGTTTCTGACGCTTTCCCTTTTGTCGAAGGAGTCCAGAATCGGCCTCGACGAGGCCCGTATAGATCCAGCGATAAATTGTCTTGAACGAGAGTCCTTCTTCTTGGAATAATCGTCCGGCAATCTGTTCAGGGGACCATGTCTCGCGTAACTTTTCGAGGATACGGACTCCTTTTTCGAGCGTAAACTTCGTCCGTGCACCGCACTTCTTTTTGCGTTCCACATAACGCTGGTCAGCACAGGAAGCATCATAGTAAGGATTTCGTTTCAATTCTCGTGAAATCGTAGAAGGTTGACGCCCCAGGCGTCCAGCAATCTTTCGGACAGAGAAACCTAGCTCGAGATACGTCTCTATTTTGACTCTTTCTGATGTGGTAAGATGAACATAGCTCATAACGAATCCTCCGTTGAATTTTGTGTGGTAACTCTATTCTACACGAGGCCGTTATGGGTTTTTTTTGTGTTTTCAGCTAGGTGTTGCACTTAATATTACAATTCGTCA
>NZ_JACSMP010000025.1:0-804 GCF_018618725.1 Exiguobacterium sp. s80
CCGTTCCCATGCCGAACACGGAAGTTAAGCACTTGAACGCCGAAAGTAGTTGGGGGCTTCCCCCTGTGAGGATAGGACGCTGCCAGGCGTACATATGGAGGATTAGCTCAGCTGGGAGAGCATCTGCCTTACAAGCAGAGGGTCGGCGGTTCGATCCCGTCATCCTCCACCATTTTTATTTACACTTGCCGGTGTAGCTCAGCTGGTAGAGCAACTGACTTGTAATCAGTAGGTCGCGGGTTCGACTCCTGTTGCCGGCACCATTTTCATTTAAATATCACCGAAGATTCTGAATTAGAATTTAGGTTCTACCTTTAAAACCCTGCCGGGGTGGCGGAACTGGTAGACGCACAGGACTTAAAATCCTGCGGGGGTTTCCCCGTGCCGGTTCGATTCCGGCCCTCGGTACCATTTTTAATTTTAATAACTGTTTGATCCATTATACCCCGCACCCTTAGCTCAGCTGGATAGAGTACTTGACTACGAATCAAGGGGTCGGGAGTTCGAATCTCTCAGGGTGCACTTTTTCGGGAAGTAGCTCAGCTTGGTAGAGCACTTGGTTTGGGACCAAGGGGTCGCAGGTTCGAATCCTGTCTTCCCGACCATCTTCAATTTAATCCCTTTAATGGGGCCTTAGCTCAGCTGGGAGAGCGCCTGCCTTGCACGCAGGAGGTCAGCGGTTCGATCCCGCTAGGCTCCACCAAATTTTATCTTTGACGAACTTTGAAAACTGAACGATGAGGCAAAAAACGTATCTTCGGATACAAACAATGAATGAAGCGCAAGCTTCGTCAACGTGACTTT
>NZ_JACSMP010000026.1:0-504 GCF_018618725.1 Exiguobacterium sp. s80
ACGTGTGCCCGATGGACGGCAATGACGCGGTTCTTCGTATTGAGTAGGATGACGAGGAACACCTCACGGTCATCGTCCTGGATGAAGCGTCTCGCGACACAGAACGCGTCCTCTGGGGACGTGATGTGTGTCGTCTCGAGCGCGACGTCCGGTTCACGGACCTCTTGGCGGATACGGGTGATTTCAACGAGTGTAGTCAGTTTCATGGAAAAGCTCCTTTCGCGAGTGGGATGCAGTCCGACACGGTGCCGTCCTGTTGACGGGAACGTAGCGAGCGTCGCGAGACGGCGCAAGGGTGACCGCAGGGAAAGATCAAAAAAAGCGGACAGCGCACCGGGACGAAGGCTTCCGAAGCCCGCGAGCGAAAAGCTTTGCTTTGAGCCAAAACGCGGAGGAAGACAAGGAACGGCAGCGGCTTTTTTTGATGACCCTTGCGCCGACGAGGAGCGAGCTAGAGTACGGAAACAGGACGGCTTGCGGTCTCTTTCCATCAGACAGAGCGGG
>NZ_JACSMP010000027.1:0-433 GCF_018618725.1 Exiguobacterium sp. s80
ATGCGGAAGAACTCCGACCAACTGACCTCGGAGATGGACTTGCTCAACTTGCGATTCTTCTGCATGTTCTTCACCTGCAAGGTCTCGATGCCGATGACGTCGTGGTTTTTGACGATTTCGGTCGATACCTTGTGCAGGAAGTCGGTTCGCTTGTTGGCGATCTTCTCGTGGATGCGGGCGACCTTCCGCTTCTGCTTCTGATAGTTCTTCGCCTCGGAAAGTTTTCCGTTCTTGTCCAAGGCCAACCGTTGACGACGAGAAAGCTTGCGTTGCTCGCGCGCCAGCTTTTTCTCAAGCGAACGGAAGTAACGGTCGTTCTTGTACACCGTGCCGTCCGACAGGATGGCGAAGTGCTTCAATCCGACATCGACGCCGACGGATGAGCCCGTCTTCGGCATTTCGTTGCTCTCCTGCTCGACGAGCAGGGAGACGA
>NZ_JACSMP010000028.1:0-413 GCF_018618725.1 Exiguobacterium sp. s80
ATTTTGGTATTCTAAGAACACACGTCTAATGACATGGTTATAAAAAATTTGATGTCTTGTTGATGTCTTCAGTTTTCAAGGTGCGAGTGCCTTGTCCATGGAAATGGACAAGACAAATGGAGCCTAGCGGGATCGAACCGCTGACCTCCTGCGTGCAAGGCAGGCGCTCTCCCAGCTGAGCTAAGGCCCCAGGATATGAACTTAAAATTGAATGGTGGGCCTAAGTGGACTCGAACCACCGACCTCACGCTTATCAGGCGTGCGCTCTAACCAGCTGAGCTATAGGCCCATTCAAATATGGGATGATTCAGTTGAGAGATCGGACTCTCAAAACTGAACGATGGGCATGTCCCTTACGGGACGTTTTCCTTAGAAAGGAGGTGATCCAGCCGCACCTTCCGATACGGCTACCT
>NZ_JACSMP010000029.1:0-393 GCF_018618725.1 Exiguobacterium sp. s80
TCACCTACTGTCTTCCTTTTTGACTCCGTATAGAGTGTCCTACAACCCCGGAGAGCATGCTCTCCGGTTTGGGCTGTTCCCGTTTCGCTCGCCGCTACTCAGGGAATCGCATTTGCTTTCTCTTCCTCCGGGTACTTAGATGTTTCAGTTCCCCGGGTCTGCCTCACGCTACGCTATGTATTCACGTAACATGTCCCATCCCATTACGGATGGTGGGTTCCCCCATTCGGAAATCCTCGGATCAAAGCATACTTACTGCTCCCCGAAGCATATCGCTGTTCGTCGCGTCCTTCATCGGCTCCTAGTGCCAAGGCATCCACCGTACGCCCTTCATACCTTGATCTAGCATTTTGGTATTCTAAGAACACACGTCTAATGACATGGTTATAAAAA
>NZ_JACSMP010000030.1:0-376 GCF_018618725.1 Exiguobacterium sp. s80
CGAACGACTTCGGTGCGTTCCTCGGAGCAGCAACGGAAGAAAACCTTCCGACGAAAGCAGCACAAGAAGCGGTCGCTGGCCATGAAACATATGTCCAAGACACGTTCATGCAGTACACGGAAGGCGACTACAAAGGATCAGTCGACACGTTCCGCGAGTCATATGCTTACATGTATGGTGTCGGTGAAAACCTCGGTAACGCGATCGTCATGCAATCTCCTGAGAAATTCATGGACGGTACACCAGGTTCAATGCCGAACACAGGTAACGGCGGCATGAGCGACACAAGCAACAACGCAACAACAGGTGCACTCGCACTCTTCGGTCTTGCACTCGGTGCAGCTGGAATCGTCGTTGCACGCAAACGTCAAAACGC